>NZ_BAAGZO010000002.1:0-625057 GCF_054778395.1 Nocardioides korecus
CATAGAGTTACGGCGGCCATAGCGAACGGGAAATACCCGGTCCCATTCCGAACCCGGAAGTCAAGCCGTTCAGCGCCGATGGTACTGCGACCGGGAGGTCGTGGGAGAGTAGGACGTCGCCGGACAATTTTTCACTGATGGCCGCATCCCTGAGAAGGGGTGCGGCCATCAGTCTTTTTGCATGCCCTGGTGCGGATGACCTGCGATGACCAGATGCGCCTCCTGGGCCACCACACGAGCCCCCTCGCGAGCTGGGGGTCAGAGGTGGCCGATGGGGGCGACCTCGATGCCGGCGTGCTCGCACACCCACGTGGGGTCGGGTCCGCCGAGATCGGGGTGCACGTAGAGGGCGTGCGGCTCGGTGTCGTCGCAGACCCGGCAGAGCGGCCAGCGCCCGTTGCTCTCCAGGAGCGCGTCCTGCACGTCCTGGGCGACCAGGCCCAGGACGAAGTCGCGGCCCTCGGCCCACTGCTCCAACCACCAGGCGCGGTCGGCCAGTGCGGCCTCGAGCGCGGACACCGACGCGGGGTCGGCCACGCCGGTGGACTCGAGGTCGTGCAACACCAGGGCGCGTGCCCTCATCACCAGGTCGTCGGATGTCACGATGTCATTGTGACCCCTGACCCCGCGCCGACCACCGACGCCGTCGACCTCGCGGTGGTCGTGCTGCACCCCCGTGACGCCGAAGGGGCCACCGCGGGCGGGGCGGACCGGCTTCTGCTGGGCGTCGACCCGGCCGACGGGCCCCGGTCACCGGACCAGGCGACCGTCTCCTCGGTGCTGCGCTCCACCGACCTGCCGGTGTGGGTCACCCTGCGCGACCCCGTGATGCCCTTCCACCGCCTGGTCGCGCTGGGGGAGCAGTTCGTGGAGCTGGGGGTGGCCGGTCTCGCGTACGGCTTCCTGGACCGTGACCTGGAGATCGACCGCCCGGGCTGCGCCGAGATGTGTGCCGAGACCGGGGGGACCCCCTGGGCGTTCCTGGGCTTCGACGAGGCGCTGGAGCCCGGCAGGGCGTGGCGCGACGTCCTCGACCTGCCCGGCCTGGACTCGGTGATCACCGCGGGGTCGACCCGGGGTCTTGTGCACGGTGTGGAGGACCTGATGCGGCAGGCGGCCGCCGACCCGGGCGTGGCGGCGAAGGTGACCGCGGCCGGTGGGCTGCGGCCCGACGTGGTGCCGTGGCTGGTGCGCGCCGGCGTGCGCCGGTTCGCGATCGGGTCGTCGGCGCGGCCCGGCGGGTCCTGGACGCGCTCGTCGGTCGCGCCGGACCACGTGCGGTCCTGGCGGATGCTGATCGACGACGCCCTGGGCCGGGCGCTCGGTCTGCCGGTCGACTGACCCCCGGACGCGCGACGACCCCGGTGGACCGGCTGCTCGAGAAGCGGGCCGGTCCACCGGGGCCGGTTGAGTCTCAGGTGTTCTGCGGGAACCCGAGGTTGAGGCCACCGTGGCTGGGGTCGAGCCAGCGGGAGGTCACGACCTTGCCCCGGGTGAAGAAGTGCACGCCCTCGGTGCCGTGCGCGTGGCTGTCGCCGAAGAGGCTGTTCTTCCACCCGCCGAAGGAGTAGTAGGACACCGGCACCGGGATCGGGACGTTGACCCCGACCATGCCGACCTCGACCTCGTGCTGGAACCGGCGCGCGGCACCACCGTCGTTGGTGAAGATCGCAGTGCCGTTGCCGTAGGGGTTGGCGTTGATCAGCTCGAGCCCCTCGTCGTACGACGCCACCCGGACGACCGAGAGCACCGGCCCGAAGATCTCGTCGTCGTAGACCGACATCCCCGGCTTCACGTGGTCGAAGAGGGTCGGGGCCAGGAAGAAGCCCTCACCCTCGGCGTCGATGTCGGCGCCGCGACCGTCGACCACGAGCTCGGCGCCCTCGGAGAGCCCGGCGTCGAGGTAGGAGGTGACCTTGTCGCGGTGGGCCGCGGTGACCAGGGGACCCATGTCGCAGCCGCGGGTGCCGTCGCCGGTGCGCAGGCCGCTCATCCGGCTCGTGATCCGCCCGACGAGGTCGTCGGCGACCGAGTCCACGACCACCAGGGCCGAGATCGCCATGCAGCGCTCACCGGCGGAGCCGAAGCCGGCGTTGATGGCGGCGTCGGCGGCCAGGTCGAGGTCGGCGTCGGGCAGGACGAGCATGTGGTTCTTGGCCCCGCCGAGGGCCTGGACCCGCTTGCCGTGCGCGGTGCCGGTCTCGTAGACGTAGCGCGCGATCGGCGTGGAGCCCACGAAGGACACCGACTTCACGTCCGGGTGGGTCAGGAGCGCGTCCACCGCCTCCTTGTCGCCGTTGACCACGTTCATCACGCCGTCGGGCAGCCCGGCCTCGGTCCACAGCTTCGCCACGGCGATCGTCGCGCTGGGGTCCTTCTCGCTGGGCTTGATCACCACGGCGTTGCCGCAGGCGATCGCCACGGGGACGAACCACAGCGGCACCATGGCCGGGAAGTTGAAGGGCGAGATGACGGCCACGACACCGAGGCTCTGGCGGATCGAGTAGACGTCCACGTCGGTGGAGGCGTTCTCGGAGAAGCCGCCCTTGAGCAGGCTGGGGATCCCGCACGCGAACTCCGCCACCTCCAGGCCCCGGGTGACCTCGCCGAGCGCGTCGGAGAGCACCTTGCCGTGCTCGGCGGTGATCAGCGCGGCGATCTCCTCCTTGTCGCGGTTGAGCAGCTCGCGGAAGCGGAACAGCACCTGCGTGCGCTTGGACAGCGACGCGTCGCCCCACCCGCCGCGCCAGGCCTGGTGGGCGCCCGCGACGACCTCGGCGACCAGGTCGGCCGAGGCGAGGTCGAGCTCGCCGGTCTGCTGGCCGGTGGCGGGGTTGAACACGGGGCTGGTGCGCTCGGCCGTCCCCTCCCAGGGGGAGCCGGCGATCAGGTGGGTGATGCGGTCGGTCATGGGTGCTGCTCCTCTGTCGGGCGTCGCCGCCCGGTCGGTGGTGTCGGGCGGCTGCGGTGAGTGTCTCAGGTCAGGTCGACGGCGACGGGTGCGCCGCTGGTCAGGGAGGCCACGCCGGCCTCGCAGACCGCGACGGCGGCGTACCCGTCCCAGGCGGTGGGGCCGACGACCTCGCCCCCGAGGCTGGCCTCGACCCAGGCCTGCACCTCCACGTCGTACGCCGCCTCGAAGCGCTCGCGGTAGTCGTCGGGGATCGAGCCGCCCCACCGGCCGCCGGAGCGGACGAGCACGCCGCGGCCCAGCCCGGTGGTGGCGTTGCCGCGCTCGGCGCTGGCCTCGCAGCGCACCTCGTAGCCGACGCCGGACTTGGCGAAGACCTCGGTGGTGGCCAGGCCGCCGCCGGCCATCTTGAACACCGCCACCTGCGGGTCGACGACCCCGGCGTCGGCCAGCCCGCTGGGAGCGGGGGAGTGCACGGTGATCTCGACGATCTCCTCGCCGAACAGCCAGCGGCACACGTCGACCTCGTGGACCAGGGAGTCCTTGACGATCATCTCCGAGCGGAACCCGTCGGCGACCGACTTGTTGCGGTGCACGTTGTGGACCAGCAGGAGCCGGCCGAGGTCGCCGGAGTCGAGGAGCTGCTTCATCTCGACGTACTCCGGGTCGAAGCGGCGCATGAAGCCGACCTGCACCAGCGGGCGGCCGCCGGCGCGCTCGGCCTCGACGACCCGGCGGGCCGAGGCGACGTCCATCGTCAGGGGCTTCTCGCACAGGACCGGCTTGCCGGCCTGCAGGCAGGCCATCACCTGCTCCTCGTGGACGAAGCCCGGGGAGGCGATCACGACCGCGTCGACGCCCTCGTCGGCCACCAGCGCCAACGGGTCGGCGTGGACCGCGACCTCGCGGCCCGGCGGGGACAGGGACGCGGCGAGGGCGGACGCGCGCTCGTGGTCGGGGTCGGCGACGGCGGCCAGGGTGGCGCCGGCGACACGGGTGGCCAGCCGGTGGGCGTGGTCGGCGCCCATCGTGCCGACGCCGATGACGCCGACCCGCAAGGGGCGCTGGGGGGTGCTCATGGGTGGGGTCTTCTCCGGGGGGTCGTGGGTCGGGTCAGGCGAGCGGGCCGCAGGACCGCAGGTAGTCCAGCGTGCGGGTCGCGATCGGCGCCGGGACGTCGGGGGAGCAGGGGTAGAGGTCCTGCTCGACGACGGCGAACAGCTCGACGTGGTCGAGCGCGGCGAGCGCCTCCAGCACGGGCGGCATCTGCGGCAGGCCGCGCGGCGGCTCGCACATCGCCCCCAGCTTGACCGCCTCGCCGAAGCCCAGGCCCTCGGCGCGGACCTTGTCCATCACGGCGGGGTCGACCTGCTTGAGGTGGACGTAGCCGATCCGCTCCGGGTGCTTCTCGATGATCGCCAGGCTGTCGCCCTCGCAGTAGGCGACGTGGCCGGTGTCCAGGCACAGGGTGACCAGGTCGGGGTCGGTCTCGGCCAGGAAGCGCTCGATGGCGTCCTGGGTGTCGACGTGGGTGTCGGCGTGGGGGTGGAACTGCAGCTGGAGGCCGAACTCCTCCTTGACCGCCCTGGCCAGCCGGTCGACCTGGCGGGCGTACGCCGGCCACTCCTCCTCGGTCAGCGTCGAGGGCTCGAGCACCCGCCCGTCGGCCGGGTCGCGCCAGAAGTCCGGGATCACCACGAGGTGCTCGGCGCCCATGGCCGCGGTCAGCGAGGCCGAGGCGGAGACGTCCTTCCAGGTCGACTCCCAGGAGTCGGGGCGGTGCAGGTGCTCGAAGATCGTGCCGGCGACCAGGGTCAGGCCACGGCGCTCGAGCTCCTCGGAGAGCTGCGAGGGGTCGGTGGGCAGGTAGCCGTAGGGGCCGAGCTCGATCCGGGTGTATCCGGCGGTGGCGGCCTCGTCGAGGAAGCGCTCCCAGGGCGTCTGCGCCGGGTCGTCGGCGTACCAGACCCCCCAGCTGTCGGGGGCGGTGCCGATCAGGGCGGGACGGGTCATCGTGCTTCTCCTGGCGCAGTGGGGTCGGTGAGAGGGGTGGTGGGCGTGAGGTAGGGCCGCTGGGCCTCGCGGTGGACGGCGTGCCGGGCGGCGGCGTCGACGGTGCTCGTCAGCTCGGCGACCTCGCTGACGGGGACGTCCCACCAGGACTCGCTGTCGGGCGAGCCGACCAACGGGTCGGTGTGCACGTGGATGACGACCGGTCCGGTGTCGGGGGCGGCCTTGGCCCGGCGTACGGCGTCGACCAGGCCGTCGCGGTCCTGGACCTCGAGCACGGTCGCGCCGAGGCTGCGGGCGTTGGCGGCGAGGTCGACGGGCAGCACGTCGCCGTCGAGGCGACCCTGCTCGCCGCGGTAGCGGTAGCGGGTGCCGAACCGCTGGGAGCCGAGCTCGTCGGACAGGGCGCCGATCGAGCCGAACCCGTGGTTCTGCACGATCACCACGATCACCTTGACGCGCTCCTGGACGGCCGTGACCAGCTCGGTGGGCATCATCAGGTAGCCGCCGTCGCCGACCAGCGCGAAGACGTCGCGGGTCTCGTCGGCCAGGCGTACGCCGATCGAGGCCGGCACCTCGTAGCCCATGCAGGAGAAGCCGTACTCGACGTGGTAGGCCCGGCGGTCGCGCACGCGCCAGAGCTTGTGCAGGTCACCGGGCATCGAGCCGGCGGCGCACACCACGACGTCGCGGGGCGCACTGTGCTCGTTGACGATGCCGAGCACCTCGGACTGGGTGAGCACCCCGGGGGCCAGGTCCTCGACGACCTCGGGGCCCGGGTGGAAGGCCGCCTCGACCTGCGCGTCCCAGTCGGCCCAGCGCTCCTGCTGCTCGGCGAGGTAGGCCTCGGGCACGGCCCAGTCGCCGAGGGCGGCGGCCAGGTCGGTGAGGGCCTCGCGGGCGTCGGCGACCACCGAGAGGCCGGCGTGCTTGACCGAGTCGACGGGCGCCACGTTGAGGTTGACGAAGCGCACCCCCTCGGCGGCGAAGGCCGTGCGCGAGGCGGTCGTGAAGTCGCTCCAGCGGGTGCCGACGCCGATCACCAGGTCGGCCTCGCGGGCCAGCGCGTTGGCCGCCGTCGTGCCGGTCGACCCGACGGCGCCCATGAGCTGCGGGTGGCCGTGGACGAGGGAGCCCTTGCCGGCCTGGGTCTCCCCGACCGGGATGCCGGTGGCGTCGCAGAGCGCCTCGAGCGCGACCTCGGCACCCGAGTAGTGCACGCCCCCGCCGGCCACGACCATCGGGCGGCGCGAGGACCGCACCAGCTCGGCGACCGCCTCGATGCGGGACCGCTCGGCCGGGGGCCGGGCGACGTGCCAGGTGCGCTCGGCGAAGAGCTCGGTGGGCCAGTCGTGGGCCTCGGCCTGCACGTCCTGGGGCAGCGCGAGCGTGACCGCACCGGTCTCGACGGGGTCGGTGAGCACGCGCACGGCCGCGAGCAGGGCCGAGGGCAGCTGCTCGGGGCGGGTCACCCGGTCGAAGAAGCGCGAGAGCGGCCGGAAGGCGTCGTTGACGGTGACGTCGCCGGCGTACGACGTCTCGAGCTCCTGGAGGACGGGGGCCGAGCGTCGGGTGGCGAACGTGCCCGAGGGCAGCAGCAGGACCGGGACCCGGTTGATCGTGGCGAGGGCCGCGCCGGTGAGCATGTTGGTCGAGCCGGGGCCGACCGAGGCGGTGCAGACCCAGGTCTGGAGCCGGTCGGCCTGCTTGGCGTAGCCCACCGCGGTGTGGACCATCGCCTGCTCGTTGCGGGCCAGCACGTAGGGCAGGCCCGGGCGGCGGCCCTCGGTGACGGCGCGGGTCTCGTGCTGGAGCAGCGCCTGGCCGATCCCGGCGACGTTGCCGTGGCCGAAGATCCCCAGGCAGCCGGCGAACAGCGGCCGGCGCACGCCGTCGCGCTCGGTGTGCTGCACGGCGAGGAACTCCACCACCGCCTGCGCGACGGTCATCCGGACGGTGCTGCTCATCGGGTCGTCCCTCCCAGGGGCAGTCGGGGGTCGACGTCGAGGTCGGCCCAGGTGTCGCGGACCCAGCCGTGGGCCGGGTCGTCGCAGATCAGCCAGGCCCGGGTCTCGCCGGGGCCGGCCATCACGTTGAGGTAGTACAGGTCGTAGCCCGGGGCCGCCATCGCCGGTCCGTGCCACCCGTGGGGGACCAGGACGACGTCGCCGGTGCGGACCTCGGCGAGGACGTCGATCGGCCGGTCGTCGGTGCCGTAGAGGCGCTGGTAGCCGACCGGGTCGGCGTGCGCGGGCACGGCGGCGCCCGCCGCGGCCCCCTCGACCTGGGTCTCGAAGTAGTAGATCTCCTCCAGCTGGGTCTCCAGCCCGGGTCGCTCCTCGTCGTGCTTGTGCGGCGGGTAGGAGCTCCAGTTGCCGGCCGGGGTGACCACCTCGCAGGCGATCAGGGAGTCGGCCTCGAGCACGTCGGGCACCGCGAAGTTGCGCACCTCGCGCGAGCAGGTGCCCGCGCCGCGCAGCTCGACGGGCACCTGGGCCGCGGGCAGGTGGCGGAAGGGGGCGTCGGCGGGCCGCTCGCCCACCCGCGCCCCGCAGACCGCGATCCGGGCCGCCGGGGACGTGCCGGTCAGGGTCAGGGTGGCGCCGGCGGGCACGAAGACCACGTCGGTGGGCCCGCTGAAGACGCTCGCGCGGCCCGCGAGGTCGGCCGCGTGCTCGGAGCCGTCGGCGGTGACGGCCTCGACCCGCGCGGAGCCGGAGAGGGGCACCACGACGTGCTCCCAGGCGTCGGCGGACACGCTCACCTGCTGGCCCTCGTCGAGCTCGGCGACCCGCAGCGCGGTGTGGTGCCAGCCCGGGAGGCTGTCGTCGACGTCGACCTGGAAGTCGGCGCTGGCGGCCTGCCCGTGCGGCAGCACCCAGCGCGGCTCCGCGGCGCTCACCCGACGGCTCCGTGCACCAGGCCGGCGGCGACGTCGACCGCGGCGGCCACGTCGTCGTCGTGGGGGTAGAGCAGGGCCCGGCCGACCACGAGACCGCGCACGGCCGGCAGGTCCAGCGCGCGTCCCCACGCGGCGTACGTCTCGTCGGGGTCACCGGCGGGGTCGCCCCCCAGCAGGAGGGTGGGCAGCGTGGTGCCGGCCATCACCCGGGCCAGGTCGGGCACGACCGGCAGCTTGAGCCAGGTGTGGGCGCTGCTGGCGCCGAGCCCGGCGGCGATCCCGACCGAGCGCAGGGTGTTCTCCGCGTCCAGCAGGTTGCGCACGTGGTCGCCCTCGCGCACGGACATGAACGGCTCGACCATCGCCATCAGCCCACGCTCGGCCAGCTCGGTGACGGCCCGCGCGCTCGCCTCCAGGGTGGCGGCGGTGCCGGGGTCGCCGAGGGCGATCCGGGTCAGCATCTTGCCGCCGTCCAGGCCGCGGGCGGCGATCTCCGAGGCGGAGTACGCCGTGAAGCGGTCGTCGAGCTCGAAGCACGCACCCTGGAGCCCGCCGCGGTTCATCGACCCGACGACGACCTTGTCCTGCAGCGCGCCCATCAGCAGCAGGTCGTCGAGCACGTCGGGGGTGCCCAGCACCCCGTCGACACCGGGCCGGGCCAGCGCGGTGGCGAGCCGGGCCAGCAGGTCGCGCCGGTCGGCCATCGCCCAGCGGTCCTCGCGCACGCCGAGCGCGCCGCGGGCGGGGTGGTCGGCGGCCACGAGGAGCAGTCGTCCGTCCTGCCCGAGCAGCTCGCGGCGGCGGCGCTGCGACCACCGCTCGGCGACGGCGCCGGGGCGGCGCGCGCGGATCTCGGTCAGGTCGGGGACCTCGGCGAGGTCGGTCAGGGTCGCGGTGCTCATGCGGTGGTCCTCCAGGGGGCGCGGTCCAGGGCGGTGAGGACCTCGGCCTCGTCGGGCATGGCGGTCGAGCACTCCAGGCGCCCGGCGACCAGGGCGCCGGCCACGTTGGCGAACTCCAGGGTGCGGCGCAGGTCCCAGCCCTGGACCAGGCCGTGGACCAGGGCGCCCCCGAAGGCGTCGCCGGCCCCGAGGCCGTTGACGACCTCGACCGGGAAGGGCGGCACGACCACGCGCTCGTCGGCGGTGGCGGCCAGGACGCCGCGCGGGCCCTGCTTGACGATCGCGAGCTCCAGGCCGCGCTCGAGCAGCGCGTCGGCGGCGCGCTCGGGGTCGGTCTCGCCGACGGCGACCTCGCACTCCTCCCGGTTGCCGACGGCGACCGTGACGTGCTCCAGGGCGAGGTCCACCTCGGCCGAGGCGTGCTCGGCGGTGTCCCAGAACATCGGGCGGTAGTCGAGGTCGAGCACCGTGTGCCGACGGCGGCCCCGGGCCTCCCACGCCGCGTGGTGGGTGGACCGCGACGGCTCCTGGGACAACCCGGTGACGGTGGACCAGAACACCGTCGCCTCGCGGATCTCCTCCAGGGGCAGGTCGTCCGGCACCAGCTGGAGGTCGGGGGCGGTGGGGTAGCGGTAGAAGTAGAGCGGGAAGTCGTCGGGCGGGAAGACCTCGCAGAACGTGACCGGCGTCGGCGGGCCCGGCGCGGCGACGACGTGGGAGGCGTCGACCCCGAGCCGCGTGGCCTCCAGCTTCACGAAGCGCCCGAACGGGTCGTCCCCGGTGCGGGTGACCAGCACGACGCGCTCGCCGTGCTGGGCGGCCGCGACCGCGACGTTGGTGGCGCTGCCGCCGAGGAACTTCTCGAAGGTGCGCACCTCCTCGAGCCCGACCCCGTGCTGCAGCGGGTAGACGTCGACGCCGGTGCGTCCCATCGCGACCAGGTCGGTGCTCATGGGTCCAGCCTTCCCCACCTGCCCGGTCGCGGTCAAGGCTTTGTCATGACATTCTGACGTCAGGACTTCAGGTCGTCGGATGCGCTACGGTGCCGCTCATGGACGCGCGTCGGATCGAGCTCAGCATCGACCGGTCCTCGCCCGTGCCGCTCTACCACCAGCTCGCCGAGCAGCTCACGGCCGCGATCTCCGACGGCCGGCTGCAGCCGGGCGACCCGTTCGAGAACGAGGTCGCGCTGGGGGAGCGGCTGGGGCTCTCGCGGCCCACGGTGCGACAGGCCATCTCCGAGCTGGTCGACCACGGCCTGCTGCTGCGGCGTCGTGGGCTGGGCACGACCGTGGCCAACCGCAAGGTCCACCGCAACGTCGAGCTGACCAGCCTCTACGACGACCTCGAGCGCGAGGGGCGGGCCCCGCGGACCGAGGTGGTGGATCTCGGCACGGTCACCGACGAGCGCGCCGCCACCGGGCTCGACCTGCCCCCCGAGACCCCGCTGCTCGCCCTGGTCCGGGTCCGGTACGCCGGTGACCTCCCCCTGGCGGTGCTCCACAACTGGCTCCCCCCGGCGTACGCCGACCTGACGCGCGAGGAGCTCGAGGACCACGGCCTGTACGCCGCCCTGCGCGCCCGCGGGGTCCGGCCCGTGGTGGCCCGCCAGACCATCGGCGCCCGGATGCCCACGGCGGCGGAGAAGCGTCACCTGGCCACGCGCGGGCCGGTGCTGACCATGACCCGCACGGCCTTCGACGCGGCCGGGGTGGCGGTGGAGCTCGGTGACCACAGCTACCGCGCCAGCGACTACTCCATCGAGCTGATGGTCGACGAGCGGTGAGCGCAAGTCGTCGACGACCGGTGGACGAGCCCTCGACGCGCGCGCTCGAGGGCCCCTACCGTTGAGTGTGGTGTTCGAGCACTGGCCCGCGGTCCGAGAGGCGTTGCGTGCTGCCCTGCACGGCCTCGACGACGCGAGCTTCGTGGTCCTCGGCGAGCCGCCCCCGCCCGTGCGGTCCCGGTGGCGGTCCCGGCGCTCGCGGCCCGTGCAGACCCGCTACGTCCAGGTGCTGCGGGTCGTGGACTTCCTCTCCGCGGAGTGCGTGGGCCCGACCGCCCTCGGCGGGGCCTGGGACATGAGCGACAGCACCATCGAGATGCTGCGCGAGCTCGGCTGGCGCACGCCGGACGAGCGCGAGGAGGAGTACGGCACCCAGACCCCCAACCTCGACGTGGTGGTCGAGGTGTCGCAGGCCGAGGGGGTGGGCGACCTGATGGTGGCCACCCTGCAGCTGCTCGGTGCGCGCCCGGGCGACCTGGTGCTGGAGACCTCCGCGGGGTGAGCGCGGCCGCGGACCGGCGGCCACGACCGGGGTCCCCGTAGACTCCGCCCGACATGTTTGACGGCCCCCTCATCGTCCAGTCGGACAAGACGCTCCTGCTCGAGGTCGACCACGAGCAGGCCGATGCCGCTCGCAAGGCCATCGCGCCCTTCGCCGAGCTGGAGCGCAGCCCCGAGCACATCCACACCTACCGGCTCACCCCCCTCGGGCTGTGGAACGCGCGCGCCGCGGGCCACGACGCCGAGCAGGTGGTCAACGTCCTGCTGACGTTCAGCCGCTACGCGGTGCCCAACGCGCTGCTGGTCGACGTGGCCGAGACGATGGCGCGCTACGGCCGTCTGCGCCTGGACAAGCACCCGACCCACGGGTTGGTGCTCTCCAGCACCGACCGTGCGGTGTTCGAGGAGGTGCTCCGGGCCAAGAAGGTCGCCGGCATGATCGGCGAGCGGCTCGACGGCGTCCCCGGCTCCGAGGGCTCGGTCGTCGTGCACCCCAGCCAGCGCGGCAACCTCAAGCAGGCGCTGCTCAAGCTGGGCTGGCCGGCCGAGGACTTCGCGGGGTACGTCGACGGCGAGGCCCACGCGATCGACCTGGACCAGACCGAGTGGACGCTGCGCCCCTACCAGCAGGAGGCGGCCGACTCGTTCTGGCACGGCGGCTCCGGCGTGGTCGTGCTGCCCTGCGGCGCCGGCAAGACCCTGGTCGGTGCGGCGGCGATGGCCCGGGCGCAGGCGACGACGCTGATCCTGGTCACCAACACCGTCAGCGCGCGGCAGTGGAAGTCCGAGCTGGTGCGGCGCACGTCGCTGACCGAGGACGAGATCGGGGAGTACAGCGGGGCCAAGAAGGAGATCAAGCCGGTCACCATCGCGACGTACCAGGTGCTCACGATGCGTCGCAAGGGCGTCTACCCCCACCTGGAGCTGCTCGACGCCAAGGACTGGGGCCTGATCGTGTACGACGAGGTGCACCTGCTCCCCGCGCCGATCTTCCGGATGACCGCCGACCTCCAGGCCCGCCGCCGGATCGGCCTGACCGCGACGCTGGTGCGCGAGGACGGCCGCGAGGGCGACGTCTTCAGCCTGATCGGGCCCAAGCGCTACGACGCGCCCTGGAAGGACATCGAGTCCCAGGGCTGGATCGCGCCCGCCGACTGCGTCGAGGTGCGGGTGACCCTGCCCGAGGGAGAGCGGATCGCCTACGCCACCTCCGAGCCCGAGGAGCGCTACCGGCTGGCCAGCACCACCCACGAGAAGACCAAGGTCGCCGAGCAGCTGGTGGCCCAGCACCCCGGCGAGCCGACGCTCGTGATCGGTCAGTACCTCGACCAGCTCGACGAGCTCGCCGAGCACCTCGACGCCCCCGTCATCAAGGGGGAGACGACCGTGAAAGAGCGCGAGCGCCTCTTCGAGGGGTTCCGCACCGGCGAGATCCCGCTGCTGGTGGTCTCCAAGGTCGCCAACTTCTCCGTCGACCTGCCCGGCGCGGCCGTGGCGATCCAGGTCAGCGGCTCCTTCGGCTCGCGCCAGGAGGAGGCCCAGCGCCTGGGGCGGCTGCTGCGACCGAAGAAGAAGGAGGCCGACGGCACCCAGAAGCCGGCCCGCTTCTACACGATCGTCTCCCGCGACACCGTCGACGCCGACTTCGCCCAGAACCGCCAGCGCTTCCTGGCCGAGCAGGGCTACGCCTACCGGATCATGGACGCCGACGACCTGTAGGGCCGTGGGTCCCCGCTCCGAGCTCGACCGTCGTGCGCCGCGGCGTCTCGCGGCGGGGCGGGGGAGCAGGCGGGCCGGGGCAGGCTCGTAAACTCGGGCGGGTGACCACGCCCGAAGTCCTGCTGCTCGAGAACATCCACCCCACCGCGACCGACGTCTTCGAGCGTCACGGCGTGAAGGTGCACACCCGGGCGGGCTCCCTGGGCGAGGACGACCTGATCGAGGCGCTCCAGGGGATCTCCCTGGTCGGGATCCGCTCCAACACCAAGATCACCGAGCGGGTGCTGGCCCACACCGACCTGACCGCGATCGGCGCCTTCTGCATCGGCACCAACCAGATCGACCTCGACGCCGCCGCGCGACGCGGGATCGCGGCCTTCAACGCGCCGTACTCCAACACCCGGAGCGTCGTGGAGCTGGTGATCGCCGAGATCATCTCGCTGGCCCGACGGCTGACCGAGAAGACCGACAAGATGCACGCCGGGGTCTGGGACAAGTCGGCCCAGGGCAGCCACGAGGTGCGCGGGCGCACGCTCGGCATCGTGGGCTACGGCAACATCGGCACCCAGCTGTCCAACCTGGCCGAGTCGATGGGCCTGCGTGTGATCTTCTTCGACACCGCCGACCGGCTGGCCCACGGCAACGCCCGGCGCGTGCCCACCCTGGACGCGCTGCTGGAGGAGGCCGACGTGGTCTCCCTGCACGTGGACGGCCGTCCCGGCAACGCCGGCCTGTTCGGCGCCGCGCAGTTCGCGAAGATGAAGCCGCGCTCGCTGTTCATCAACGCCTCGCGCGGCATGGTCGTCGACGACGTCAGCCTGCGCGAGCACATCCTGTCGGGCCACATCGCCGGCGCCGCGCTCGACGTGTTCCCGGTCGAGCCCAAGGCTCAGGGCGACGAGTTCGAGTCGGCCCTGCGCGGCCTGCCGAACGTGATCCTGACCCCGCACGTCGGCGGGTCGACCCAGGAGGCGCAGGAGGAGATCGGCTACTTCGTCGCCGGCAAGCTCTCGCGCTACCTCCTCGCCGGCTCCACCGAGCTCTCGGTCAACCTGCCCACCGTCCCTGTGCCGCCGCTGGCCGAGGGGTCGCGGGTGGCGCTGCTGCACCGCAACGTCCCCGGCGTCCTGGCCGGCGTCAACCAGGTGCTGGCCGACCACGAGGCCAACGTGACGGCGCAGTACCTCTCCACCCGCGGCGAGCAGGGGTACGTCGTCACCGACCTCGCCACCCCGCTGCCCGCCGGGGCCGTCGACGGTCTGGAGAAGGACGACTCGACGATCTGGTTGCGGACCTACTCGGCCTGAGCCGGGCCGAGAACCGGGGCGAGACCCGGGTCAGGCGACGGGCACCCGGGCCACCGCGGTGATCCGGTGGAGCGCGAAGACCCGCAGCTCGTCGGACCGCTCGTCGTGGGCGCGGAGCTGGCCGCCCTCGACGCGGTCGGGGGTGACCGTGCGCTCGGCGACCGTGCCGTCGTTGCCGACGTAGCCGATCACCAGGGACTCCCGGGACTCGACGGCCTGGCGCAGCAGCGCGACGACCTCGCCCGGCGTCGAGGCGCCGTCGCCGCGCTGGGGCCGCTGGGCGGCCGACCGGTCGCCGACCCGGATGGCCTGGACGACCGCCGGGGTGCGCGCGCCGACGCGCACGCCGTCGGGCACCTGGCCGCGGCGGCGCGGGCTGCGGGCGCGGAGCACGTCGGGTCGGGCCACCCGCACGGTCCCGTCGACGGCCTCCACGACCGGGGCCTGACCCAGGTCGCGCAGCCGGGGCAGCAGGGTCGACAGCGGCAGCTCGGAGACCAGGACGGTCGGGGCGATCCGGCGCAGCCGCAGCGCCTCGACGCCGGGGGCGTGCAGCAGCTCGGTCAGCGCGGTCTCGTCGTCGCTGCGCAGGAACGACTCGGCCTGGCCGGCCCGCAGGGTGCCGAAGCGGCGCGAGACGTCGTCGACGAGGTAGGTCAGCGACTGCGGCACCGGGGTGCGTGAGGTGGAGGCCACGAAGTCGTGCACCTCGGCGGCCGACCAGCCGGCGTCGAAGGCGCGGCGCACCGAGGTGGCCGCGAACCGGTAGACCGTCGCCCCGCCGCGGGACTCCACGTCGGCGACCATCGCCAGCCGCCGGGCCAGCTCCTGCTCGAGCGGGCCGGGGGCGATCGCGGTGAGGTCGGCCTGCAGGAGCACGTGGTCGACCGGGTCCGGGAGCAGCTCGGCGAGCGCGGGCGTGGGGTCGTCACCGGCCACCAGGACACGGCCGAAGCCGGACAGGCCGTCGAGCCCGGTGACCCCCACCAGGGCCGCCTCGTCGACCAGGTCGGGCACCTGGGCCAGGCGGCTCGCGGCCCGGCGGGGGCGACGCCAGCGCATCTGCTGCACGAGGCTGTCCACGCCGGCCGCGCCCGCGAGGGCCTCGCCCTCGGGCAGGGCCACCAGGCGCTCGAGCAGGTCGTGGCGCAGCCCCGCGATCCAGGCGCGGGTGAGGTCGGCCGAGAGCGCGTTGACCGGCCGGTCGGCGATCCGCCCGCCGACCAGCGCGACCTGGCGGGGGCTGGTCAGCCAGGTCCGGGCGAGCGTGGTCCAGCGCTGGGCCGCCCCGCCGGCCAGCCAGGCGTCGTAGGCGTCGGTGGGCAGCCACGCGGCGTCGGCCTGCTCGGTGTGGCCCTGGGCCAGCAGGCCGGCGCCCGCGGCGGTCTCGATCACCAGGGCGGCCACCTCGATCTCGACGTGGAGCAGCGCGGCGGCGGCCTTGAGGTCGCGCACGCCCAGCCCGCCCTGCTTCAGTGCGGTCGGCGGGTGGGTGCTCCAGCGGTCCAGCAGCAGCTCGGTGCGGCGCACGAGCTCGAACGCGGCGCCGGCGGCGGCCCGGTCGCGCAGCTCGACGGGGCGGGGGGTGGTCGCCACGGCGGGAGGCTCGTGCAGGGGACGGCCCTCGCGGGCCTCCAGGGCCAGGCGCACCGTCCAGGGCAGCGTGACGTGGTGGGCGTCGACCCGGGCCAGCAGGCCCGAGGCCACCAGGCCGGCGGTGGGGCCGGCGCCGCCGCTCCACCGGCCGTCGAAGCCGGTCTCGAGCAGGCGGTCGAGCACGGCCGCGGCGGCGGGGTCCAGGGCGTCGAGCAGTCCCTCGACCTCCTCGCGCGCGGGGCCCTCGGGACGTCGCAGCAGCTCGCTGACCACCAGCAGCGGGCGGTCGCCCGCGCCCCACACCAGCGCCAGCCCGCGGAGCCGCTCCAGCGCCCGCTCGACGGCCGCCGCGTCGGCGCCGAGCACCTCGGGGTCGACCTCCTGCACCAGGGCCTGGAGGACGCCGAGCTCGAGGGCGTCGAGGGCGTCCATGGCGCGCAGCACCGAGGCGCGCACCACGACCCGCGCGGCCAGCTGGGAGGAGTCGTGCGGCGCCGGGGCCGCGAGGTCGGGACGCGCCTCGAGGAGGGCGGCCAGCTGCTCGTCGGACCAGCTGCGGAGCTGGTCGGCCAGGGTGCGGGGAGCGGAGGTGGACATCCGCTCGATCCTACGCAGGGAGCGGGAACCGCGACGCTGGTACGCGGGGTGGGAGCATCGGCGCATGGAGGTGACCACCCGCATCCTGGAGCTGCTGCTGGCCGGTGCGACGCGCAGCGACCTCGACGCGTACGCCGCCTCCGCCACCGGGGGCACGCCGGAGCAGCAGGCCGCCCAGGCCGCCCAGCACCGGCTGGTCCTGCGCCTGCACGAGCAGATCACCCGCCAGCGCGACCGCGAGGCCGAGCTGACCGCGCTGTTCGAGACCGCGCGCGACCTGACCGCGATCCGCGACCTCGACACGATCCTGGCCGCGATCGTGCGCCGGGCCCGGCAGCTGCTCGGGGCCGACATGACCTACCTCTCGCTCAACGACGTGGCCGACGGGGCGTCGTACATGCGGGTCACCGACGGGGCGCTGACCCCGGAGTTCAGCAGCCTGCGCCTGCCCCTGGGCACCGGGCTGCTCGGGCTGGTCGCGCAGGACGGGGCGCCGTACTTCACCGAGGACTACCAGGCCGACGACCGGTTCGTGCACCAGGACTTCATCGACACCGCGGTGGGCGGTGAGCACATCCGGGCGATCCTGGGGGTACCGCTGACGGTGGAGGGGACCGTGATCGGGGCCCTCCTCGCGGTGCACCGCCGGGTGCGACCGTTCCCGCCCGGCGAGGTCGCGCTGCTGTCGTCCTTCGCCGCCCACGCCGCCGTCGCGCTGGAGAACGCCCGCCTCTTCGAGCAGGCCCGCGACGCCGTGGCCGCGGCCGACGAGGCCCACGCGACCCTGCTCTCGCGGACCCGCGCGACCGAGCGCGCGGCGGAGTCCCACGACCGGCTCACCGACGTGCTCCTGGCCGGGGGCGGGCTGCCCGAGGTCACCAAGGTCCTGGCCGAGGTCCTCGACGGGCGGCTGGCGGTGTACGGCGAGGACGACCGGCTCGTGGCCGGCGAGCCGGCCGACGGGGACGTCCGTGTCCTGGGCGCCGACGCCGCGCGCGCCCGTGCGTCGGGTCGCTGCGTGCAGTCCGAGGGCGGCGTATGGGTGGCGGTCGCCGCCGCCGGCGACGAGCGCCTCGGCACGCTGGTGCTGCACACGGGGATCGCGATGGAGCTGGCCGAGCGACGCACCTTCGAACGAGGTGCCCTGGTCTGTGCGCTCGTGCTCCTCTTCGGCCGGACCGAGGCCGAGGCCGAGAGCCGCGTGCGCGGCGAGCTGCTCGTCGACCTGGTCGCGGGTCGCGAGGACCTCGACCCGGTGCGCCTGCGGGAGCGGGCGCGCCGGCAGGGGGCCGACGTCGACGCCCCGATGGCGCTGGCCGTGGCCCAGTGCGAGGCCCGCGGCGACCAGGCCTCCGCCCGCCTGGTGGCCACGCTGGCCCGCGAGCAGCACGGCCTGGGGGCGGTCCAGCACGGGCGGGCGGTCCTGCTCGCCCCCGGTGACCCCGTGGGCCTGGGGCAGCTGCTCGCCGCCCGGGTGCCCGGCTGCACCGTCGGGGTGGCCCGTTCGACGGGCGGCGTGCCGGCGGTGGCGCACGCCTACCGCGAGGCGGTCCGGACCCTGGAAGCGCTGCTGCGGCTGGGACGCACCGGCGAGGTCAGCGACCCCGCCGGCCTGGGGCTGGCCCGGCTGCTGCTCGGGGGCAACGGTCCCGCGGAGCTCGGGGAGTTCATCGAGGCCGCCGTGGGCCCGGTGCTGGCCTACGACCGCGACCGCGACACCCAGCTGGCCGAGACCCTCGACGCCTGGTTCGCCGCCGGGGGCGGGGTGCGCGAGACGGCCTCCCGGCTGCACATCCACCCCAACACCGTCGGCCAGCGCCTGGACCGCGTGGGCCAGCTGCTCGGCGAGGGCTGGCGCGACCCACGGCGCAAGCTCGACGTCCAGCTCGCCCTGCAGATGGAGCGCCTGCGTCGGTGAGGGGTGAGCCGGGCACATGCCCCGGTCCGATCTGGTGGTGGGTGGCACATGACGCGCGGTGATCGGGGCGACGTACGGTCGGGAGCATGACGTCCTCACCGACCCCTGCCTCCGGACTGTCCGGCCGCACCGCGCTGGTCACCGGCGCCGCCAGCGGGATCGGCCGCGCGGTCGCCGCCCGGCTCGCCGACGCCGGCGCCGAGGTGATCCTGCTCGACCGCGACGAGGCCGGGGCCCGCGCGGCCGCCGACGAGGTGGGCGGCGAGGCGATGACCGCGGACCTGGGCGACCACGCCGCGATCGCCGGACTCGGCCTGCGCGAGCGCGGCATCGACGTGCTGGTCAACAACGCCGGCATCCAGCACGTCGCCCCGATCGAGGACTTCGACCCCGAGCGGTTCGCGCTGATCCACCGGATCATGCTCCAGGCGCCGTTCCTGCTGGCCCGCGAGGTCCTGCCCGGGATGTACGCCGGGGGGTGGGGCCGCATCGTGCACGTCTCGTCGGTCCACGGCCACCGCGCGTCGGCGTACAAGTCGGCGTACGTCTCGGCCAAGCACGGGCTCGAGGGCCTCTCGAAGGTGATCGCCCTGGAGGGGGCCGACCGCGGGGTCACCAGCAACACCGTGTGCCCGGGCTACGTCCGCACGCCGCTGGTGGAGGGCCAGATCGCCGACCAGGCCCGCAGCCACGGCATCGGCGAGGACGAGGTCCTGGAGAAGGTCCTGCTGGCCCGCACCCCGGTCAAGCGCCTGGTCGAGCCCGCCGAGGTGGCCGCGGTGGTCGGCTTCCTCTGCGGCCCCGGCACCGACTCGATCAACGGCCAGTCCTACCTGATGGACGGCGGCTGGACCGCCCAGTAGGCGGCGCTACTGCTTCTTCGACAGCAGCTGGAGGACGACCTCGCCGGGACAGGTGGCGGAGTCGCGGATGGCCCAGCGCCCGCGGTAGCCGTTGCCGGCCCAGTTGGCCTCGGCGTCGTGCTCCTCGGTCTCGCCCTCGGTCACCTTGAACCCCTGGGCCTGGGCCGGGCCGTTGAGGTGGGCCAGCACGGTGCGCAGGCTCGCCCTCACCACCGCCGTGGCGACCACGCCGTCGGCGCCGCGGTCCTGCACGCCCGTGAGCACCGCACCCTGCGGCAGCGGGAAGTCCCGGGCGAAGCCGGCGGGCTTCGTGCCGGAGTAGGCCCGGGCGTCCTTCACGCAGGTCGTGGTGTCGGCGGCCTCGCCGGACTTCTCGCCGGCGTCCTTCTCCGCGGCGGAGGGTGAGGACGAGGGCGACGCGCCGGCGGCGGACGACGAGCCTCCCGAGCCGCAGGCGGTGGTCCCCGTCGCCAGGAGGAGCACCAGCGCGCCGCCGGCGACGCGTGCCAGGGTCACCGGTGCAGCCGGGTGGTGCGCCGGTTGTCGCTCTCGCTGGTCTCGGTGACGTGGCGACCCGGGTCGACCACGGTCGTGACCGTGTGCAGGCGACGGTGACCGCGTGAGGTCGCCGCGCGCCAGGTGACCCGGGTGCGGTACGTCGCGCCGGGGGCCAGCCGGCCGTGGGAGACCAGGCGCACGCGGTGGCCGTTGTCGTAGACGGCCGTGCTGAACCCGCGAGCAGCCGCCTTGCCGGTGTTGCGGACCGTGATCACGTCGGCGAACCCGGTGCGGGTCTGCGTGGTGCGGGCCGAGGTCAGGGTCAGGTTCGGCTGCGGGTCGTACGCCGAGTACAGCGTCTTGCCGGCGCTCTCCCGCGCGATGGTGGCGTACGCCGCCTGGGCGTCGGCCGGGCCGGCCCCGCTGGTCTCGGAGGCGTCGGTCACGCAGGTCTTGATGCAGCCGTCGGCGTACCCGACGAGCACCCGGCCGTGGGAGTCCACCGAGGTGTCGATGAAGTCCAGCAGGTTGCGGTCGTTGCCGCAGGTGGTGCCGCCGGTGCAGATCGAGCCGCGCTGGACCGGGTCGGTCGGAGTGGCGTCGCTGGTCTGCCAGGTGGCGCCCCCGTCGTACGTCGTGGACACGTAGAGGTGCCAGACGCCCTTGAACGTCGCGGCGTCCTGGTAGTTCCCGCCGGTCGTGGTGCCGAGGTAGGCCACCGCGGCGCGGTCGTCGTCACCGGCGACCGTGGTCGGGAAGACCGCGTTCTTGATGCCGAGGTCGGCGCCCAGGGGCTGGTTGTGCGCCCAGGTGCTGCCCTTGTCGCCGCTGGTCGCGACGCCGGGACGGCCGTCGGCGCCGACGTAGCCGAAGTAGACCCGGCCCTTCGCGCCCACGCCGACCGAGGGGTCGGAGTCGCCGACGCTGCTGCCCGGGACCTTGTGCACGGTCCAGCTGCCGCCGTTGTCGGTCGAGGTCAGCAGGGCCGCGGTGTCGCCGCAGCTCTTGTTGGGCAGGTAGGCGGTGCCGTCCGGCGCCACCTTGACGTGGCCGTGCAGGCCGCCGCAGTCGAGCAGGCTGTAGGTCGGGACCCCGTTGCCGAAGGTCGTGCCGCCGTCGTGCGAGGCCGCGCAGAAGGCCGTGGCGATGTCCTGGCTGCAGTAGTAGACCGCGTGCGGGTAGGTGCTGGTGGGCAGGGCCCCGATCCCGGAGGGGGCGTAGGCGCCGCCGCCGATGGTCTGGTGGTCCACGCCGCTGGGGATGCCGCCGCCGGTGCTGGGGTTCCAGGTCTTGCCGTCGTCGTCGGTGTAGCAGGTCAGGGAGTTGGCCCCGCTCAGCTGCGACTCGAACGTGCGGCCCGTCTTGGGGTCGGTGAACAGGATCGGGTCCAGCGACTTGGTGCTGCCGACCAGGCAGCCGTTGGTGGCCTTGGCCGAGACGTCGCTCCACGTCGCCTTCGCGGGGGAGACCGAGTCGTCGAAGGTGGCCTTGTAGGTCGAGAGGTAGGCCTGGTACATCGCGGCGCCGGTCTTGTGGTTCACCCCGATCGAGGGCTCACCGGCGTTGTTGGCGTCGGCGAACGAGGACGGCGCCGTGTAGTTGGCGAAGGTCGGGGGCGTCTCGGTGCCGGGCGCCGGGGCGGCCGGGGTGGACTCCAGCGTGGCCTTCGCGGTGAACGAGGAGCCGAGGGGCAGGTAGGGCACGACGCGCACGGTGTAGTCGCCGGCGGTCGGCGCGGTCAGCAGCGTCTCCGGGTCCGCGCCCGAGGCGGCGGTGGCGACCGTCTTGCCCTGGGCGTCGAGCAGGTAGACGTCGAAGTCGGCGGCGGTGTTGGTCCAGCCGACGGTGACGCGCAGCCGGTGGGTGTCGCCGTACGCCGCAGCGGTGTCGACGTGGAGCTTGAAGTCGTCGCACGAGCCGGGGGCGGTGCAGTCGGGGTCGCCGGCCGCGCCGGTGGCGTTGGGGGCCACGAAGGGGCCGCCGGTCCACGAGGTCGAGGGGGAGGCGTCGGAGACCGTGCCGCCGGCCGGGGTGGCGGCCTCGGAGACCGACGCGAGGCCCGTCAGGGAGGCGCCGACGGCCAGGGCGGTCGCCGCTGCGATGCGCGTGACCCGGGAGCGGATGAACCTGCGTGCGTGCATGAGCAGTCCTCACGTCGATGTCGTCGCAGGGGCCAACGAACTGGGCGTCACCTGGTCACCCGAGCCGTCCGCATGCCGGGACCTCGCTGGTCAGGGCGGTGGTCCTGGTCGACGTGTGGCCCGAGTCACACGGGCTGGCTAGGGTGCCTGCCATGGAGTCGTACGCCGCTGGAGAGACCACCCCGCCGCTGATCGAGCAGACGATCGGGGCGAGCTTCGAGGCGACCGTCGCGGCGCACGGCGAGCGGGAGGCGCTGGTCGAGGTGGCCAGCGGACGCCGGTGGACCTACGCCGAGCTGGACCGCGACGTGGACGCCCTCGCCCGCGGGCTGATCGGCGCCGGGATCGAGAAGGGCGACCGGGTCGGGATCTGGGCGCCCAACTGCGCGGAGTGGACGATCACGCAGTTCGCGACGGCCAAGATCGGGGCGGTCCTGGTCAACGTCAACCCGGCGTACCGCACCCACGAGCTGTCCTACGCGGTCAACCAGTCGGGGATGCGGCTGATGGTGAGCGCCGAGTCGCACCGCACCAGCGATTACCGGGCGATGCTGGAGGAGACCGCGCCGCGCAACCAGACGCTGGGCCGGGTCGTCTACATCGGCACCGACGACTGGGACGGGCTCCTGGCCGAGGGGGAGGGGCTGCCCGAGGACGCCGTTGCGCGGCGGCTCGCGGCGCTGCACCCGGACGACCCGATCAACATCCAGTACACCTCCGGGACGACCGGCTACCCCAAGGGCGCCACCCTGAGCCACCGCAACATCCTCAACAACGGCTTCTTCGTCACCGAGACCATGGGCTTCACCGAGCAGGACCGGCTCTGCATCCCGGTGCCCTTCTACCACTGCTTCGGGATGGTGATGGGCGTGCTGGGGTGCGTCACCCACGGGTCCGCGATGATCATCCCGGCTCCGGCGTTCGACGCCGAGACCACGCTGCGGACGGTGCAGGACGAGCGCTGCACCGGCCTGTACGGCGTCCCCACCATGTTCATCGCGGTGCAGAACCACCCCCGGTTCGCCGACTTCGACCTCAGCTCGCTGCGCACGGGCTGCATGGCCGGGTCGATCTGCCCGGTCGAGGTGATGCGCCGGTGCATCGACGACATGCACATGGAGGGCGTCTCGATCGCCTACGGCATGACCGAGACCTCGCCGGTCTCCACCCAGACCCGCGCCGACGACGACCTCGAGCACCGCACCGCGACCATCGGTCGGGTGCACCCGCACGTCGAGATCAAGGTGGTGGACCCGGTGACGGGGGAGACCCTGGAGCGCGGCCTGCCCGGCGAGCTGTGCACCCGCGGCTACTCGGTGATGCTCGGCTACTGGGAAGACCCGGAGAAGACCGCCGAGGCCATCGACGCCGACGGCTGGATGCACACCGGCGACCTGGCCGAGATGCGCGAGGACGGCTACTGCGTGGTGGTCGGCCGGATCAAGGACATGGTGATCCGGGGCGGGGAGAACATCTACCCCCGCGAGATCGAGGAGTTCCTCTACACCCACCCCGACGTCGAGGACGTGCAGGTGATCGGGGTCCCCGACGAGCGCTACGGCGAGGAGCTGGCGGCGTGGGTCAAGCTGCGCGCCGGCGCGCCGCCGCTGGACGCCGACGGCGTCCGGGCCTTCGCGACCGGCAAGCTGGCGCACTACAAGATCCCGCGCTACGTCCTGCTGGTCGAGGAGTTCCCGATGACGGTCACCGGCAAGATCCGCAAGGTCCAGATGCGCCAGGAGACCACCGAGCGGCTGGGCCTGGCCGGGGTCGGCCACGGGGCCGAGCAGCGCGGCTGACCCGCCCGGGGCGGCTCAGGCCTGGCGCTGGCGCGCAGCGGCGAGGCGCTCGGTGCGCAGCTGCTCGACCAGCGCGTCGTCGTACGCCGCCAGGGGGCCGGTCGTGCGCTCCAGCAGCAGGTCGGCGAGCTCGGGGTTGCGCACCAGGACGGGGCCGTGGAGGTACGTCGCCACGACGCCGCCCTGCACGACCCCCTCGTGGCGTACGCCGTCGGGACCGGGGCCGTTGCCGGTGCCGACCCGGACGCGGCCCAGGGGGCGGGCGTCCGGTCCGGCCACCGCCGTGCCGAGGTGGTTCTCGTAGCCCGACAGCGGCGGCAGCCCGGGCAGCCCGACCGCGTCGGCCACGACCTCCCCGACGGCCCGCTCGGTCAGCCGGCCGCAGGTGGCGTCGAGCAGACCCAGGCCGGCGTGGACCTCGCCGTCGGGCCCGGTGAACTGCTCGGTCAGCAGCTGGAGGCCGGCGCACACGGCCAGGCAGGTGGCGCCACCGGCGAGCGTGCTCGCGAGGTGGGGGTCGCGCCGGGCGGCCTCCAGGGCCAGCAGCTGCGCGGAGTCCTCACCACCCCCGAGCAGGTAGACGTCGGCCGAGGGAGCCGTGCGACCGAGGCCGACCTCGACCACCTGGACCTCGAGGCCCCGGGCGCGGCCGCGGTGGACCAGGGCGGTCGCGTTGCCCCCGTCGCCGTACGAGCCCAGGACCTCGGGGTAGAGCAGGGCGACGACGAGGTCAGCGTCGGGCACGGGCGAGCGCCTTCCGGGCGTCCTGGAACGCGGTGTAGTTCGCGACCACGTCCACGGGGCCGGCGGGCACCGAGGCGAGCGCGGTCCGCACGTCGGGGAACTGCTCGAGCCGCTGGACCCCGTCGAGGTGCAGCCGCACGGCCAGGTCGGTGGCGCGGCGACCGGTGAGGACCAGCCGACGGCCGCGCAGTGCGGTGAAGTCGACGTCGTAGAGCCACGAGGGGTCCCGGCCGTCGACGCCCTCGCTGTTGAAGGCCAGCACCACGGGGGCCTGCGAGTCCGCGACCATCGAGACGGTCTCCAGCCACCCGGCGGGGTTCTTGGCCAGCAGCATCCGGGCGCTGCGGCCCTCGTGCTCGATCACCTCGTAGCGGCCGGCGGCCGTGGTCACCTTGGTCATCTGCTGGGCGGCCACGCGCGGCGGCACCTCGAGGGCCGAGGCCGCCGCGACCGCCATCGCGGCGTTGACCAGGTTGACCGGGCCGGGCAGGTTCAGGCGCAGCGGGACCCGGCGCTCGCGCGAGACGAGGTCAGAGCCCTCGAGCCACCAGTCGGGCCGGGGGCGGCGCAGACCGCACTCGCAGGACCAGCCGTCCTCGGCGTGCGCGACCTCGCCGCCGCACGACGGGCAGACGGCGTCGTCGTGGCCCCAGCGTCGTCCGCACGCCACCCAGACCTGCCGGTGCGCGGCCATCGCGGCCCACACCACGTCGGGGTCGTCGACGTTGGCCACCACGAGGTCCACCTCGCCCAGGCCCTGGCGCCACCGGCCGGCGACCCGGCCGACCTCGTGGTGACGGTCGAGCTGGTCGCGGGTGAGGTTCAGCAGCACCACCACGGCCGGACGGGTCCGGTCCACGGTCCAGGGCAGCCAGGCCTCGTCGGTCTCCAGGACCACCGTGCCGGCGTCGCCGGTCAGGCCCTGGACCAGGCCGGCCGGGGTGTTGGCGCCGTCGGCGTTGCTGTCGGTGCTGCTACAAGAGCGCAGCGCGGCGGTGAGCAGGGCGGTGGTGGTGGTCTTGCCGTTGGTGCCGCTGACCAGCAGCACCTGACGACCCGCCGCCAGCCGGGCGACGGCGTCGGGGGCGATCCGCAGCAGGGTGCGGCCGCCGATCACCCCACCAGAGCCCAGTCCGGACAGGCGCGAGAGCCGCGAGGCGGCCCAGCCGACGGCCACGGCCACGCGCAGGCGGGTGCCGACCCCACCGCGCTTGTCCGCGTCCCGGGCGGCGTCGGGGCGGCCACCCCGGGAGAGGTGGGGCAGGTGCGGGCGGTCTGCTGCGAGGTGGGTCATCGGGGGTCCTCCTGGCTCGGCCCCCAGGAGACGCCACGACGGCTGACACGGTCCTGACTCCTCCGCCGGTTCGGCCTAGGTTGGGTCCATGACCGACAGCGCTCCCGGGACCGTCACCGCCCTCGCCGACGACTACTGGCACCACCACCTCGCCCACAACCCCACCCACGCCCACATGCTGGGCCGCTACGAGTGGGCCGGGGAGTTCGAGCAGCCGACGCGCGCCGACGAGGACGCGCAGGTCGCCGACCTCGAGGCCTTCGCCGCCCGGGCCGAGGCGATCGATCCCGCCGGCCTGGAGGAGCAGGACCGGATCACGCGCGAGGTCGTCCTGGCCGACGCGCGCACCCGGGTCGACGTGCTGCGCGCCCGCCTGGAGGAGATCGCGGCGGACCCGATCTTCGGCCCGCAGGTCTCGCTTGGGATCGTCGCGCCGATGCTGGCGCTGCCGACGCCGGAGGTGGCCCACGCCCTGGTCCAGAAGTACGCCGGCATCGGCGCCTCCTACCGGGCCTCGGCCGACCGCCTGCGCGAGGGGGTGGCCGCCGGCCGCTTCCCGGCCGAGTTCGCGGTGCGCGACACGATCGAGCAGCTCGACCGCCTGCTGGCCACCCCGGTCGCCGACGACCCGCTGATGGCCACCTCCGCGCCGCCGTCCGGGCTCGACGTCGACGGGTGGAAGGCCCGCCTGCGCTCGGTCGTCGAGCAGGAGGTCCGCCCGGGCCTGGAGGCCTACCGCGACGTGCTCCGCGACGAGGTGCTGCCGGGCGCCCGACCCGACGACCGCGCCGGGCTGGGCCACCTCCCCGGGGGCGAGGAGGCCTACGCCGCCCTGCTGCGCTACTTCACCACCACCGACCTGTCCGCCGAGCAGATCCACGAGATCGGGCTGGCCCAGGTGGAGGCGCTGGGGGAGGAGTACCGCGAGCTCGGGCCCGAGGTCGTCGGCACCGACGACCTGGCGTCGATCTTCACCGCCATGCGCACCGACCCCGCCCTGCACTTCACCCGGGGCGAGCAGCTCGTCGAGGCCTCCGAGGTCGCCCTCCAGCGCTCGTGGGAGGCGATGCCGGCCTGGTTCGAGGTGCTCCCGCAGGCGCGCTGCGCCGTGCAGGCCACCACCAGCGGCGCCAAGGCCTTCTACTTCCCGCCCGCCTCCGACGGCAGCCGTGGCGGCACGTTCTTCGTCAACGTCGACGACCCGACCTCGTGGGGCACCTTCGAGCTGGAGTCCATGGCCTTCCACGAGGGCATCCCGGGCCACCACCTCCAGCTCGCGATCGCCTCTGAGCTCACCGGGGTCCCTGAGCTGCGCCGCCACCTGCACAACGCGGCGTACGCCGAGGGGTGGGGGCTCTACACCGAGCGGCTGGCCGACGAGATGGGGCTGTACTCCGGCCCGGTCGACCGGATGGGGATGTTCTCGGCCGACTCGATGCGGGCGTGCCGGCTGGTCGTCGACACCGGGCTGCACGCGCTCGGGTGGAGCCGCGAGCAGGCCGTGCAGTACATGCTCGACAACTCGCCGCTGGGCGAGGGCGTGGTGCGGCCCGAGATCGACCGCTACCTGGTCTCGCCCGGGCAGGCCTGCTCCTACATGGTCGGGCGCCTGGAGATCCAGCGCATGCGGGCCGAGGCCGAGCAGCGCCAGGGCGAGCGCTTCGACGTGCGCGCGTTCCACTCCGCGGTGCTCGACTCGGGGTCGCTGCCGCTGGGGATCCTCGACGAGGTGGTCCGCGCCCGCCTCGGCTGAGCCGCCTCAGCCGGCGCGGCGGACGACCAGGGACCGGAAGGCCAAAAGGCCGAGCCCGGCCAGGAGGAACTCCTGCGGCAGGCGGCGCACCGACTCGCGCTGGATCGAGCGGTGCCAGTCGTCCACGCGGGCCGGGAAGGGCGAGCGCCCGAAGAACAGCGTGCTGGGCTTGTCGGCGTCGGGCAGGCAGGCGCCGAGCATGGTGGCCACGACCGTGGCGCGGCGGGCCGGCGCCTGCTGGGAGGTGAGGGCCGCGACGTGCGCCATCGCCGCCAGGCCCGTCAGTCCGTCGGGGACGGCCACTTGGAGGAAGCGGTCCAGGTCACCCCAGTGCGGCACGCAGTCGAGCGCGAAGTGGGAGGCGACGCCCAGCGCGAAGCCGCTGACCGGTCCGGGGGCGGCCAGCCCGACGAGCGCGCCGGACAGCACGTGGTTGGTGATCAGCACCGGGCCACCGTAGGTCGCCCACCTGAACGTCGGCCGTGCACGGGCCGACATCCACGCGACGTAGGCTGCCGGGGTGGGTGAGGCGCTGGTGGTCGGGTTCGACCTGGACATGACGCTGATCGACACCGTGGCCGGGTTCGCCGCCACGCTGGAGGCCCTGGCCGACGAGCTCGGGGTGGTGCTGCCGGTCCAGGAGATGGCGTCCCGGCTCGGTCCGCCGCTGGACCTCGTGCTCGAGCCCCACCTGCCGCCCGAGGCGATCGGGCCGGCGGTGGCGCGCTTCCGCGAGATCTACCCCGGCACCGCCGTGCTGCCCACCGGCGCGCTGCCCGGGGCGGCCGAGGCCCTCGCCGCCGTACGTCGTCACGGCGGCCGCACCGTGCTGGTCACCGGCAAGCACACCCCCAACGCCCGGCTGCACGTCGAGCACCTCGGCCTGGACGTCGACGAGGTCGAGGGGCGCGTCTGGGGCCACGGCAAGGGGGAGGTGCTCGCACGCCACGGGGCCGACCTCTACGTCGGCGACCACGTGCACGACGTCGAGGGGGCCCGGGCCGCCGGGATCACCAGCGTCTCCGTCGTCACCGGGGGCAGCACCCGCGAGGAGCTGGAGGCCGCCGGCACCGACGTGGTGCTCGCGGACCTCACCGCCTTCCCGGCCTGGCTCGACGACTGGGTGCTCGACCGCCGCCTGGCGGCCCTGGAGCGCGACCTGCGGGGCCACGGTCGCGTGCTGGTCGCCTTCAGCGGGGGCGCCGACAGCGCCTTCCTGCTCGCCGCCGCGGTGCGTGCGCTGGGGCCCGACCGGGTCGCCGCGGCCACGGCGTACAGCGACTCGCTGCCGCTGGCCGAGCGGGGCCCCGCCCGCGAGCTGGCCGAGTCCCTCGGCGTACGCCTGCTGACGCCGCGCACCGCCGAGATGGAGCGCGAGGGCTACCGCGCCAACGCCGGCGACCGGTGCGCCTTCTGCAAGGCCGAGCTGCTCGACACCCTCGGCCCGCTGGCGGCCGAGCACGGCTTCGACGTGGTGGCGACCGGCACCAACGCCGACGACGCCCGCGCCGGGTTCCGGCCCGGGATCGCGGCGGCGGCCGACCGCGGGGCCGTGACCCCGCTGCTGGACGCCGGCCTGACCAAGGAGCAGGTGCGCGCCGCCTCGCGGGCCTGGGGCCTGCCCACGTGGGACAAGCCCGCGGCCGCCTGCCTGAGCTCGCGGGTGGCCTTCGGCATCGAGATCACCCCCTCGCGGCTGGCCCGGGTCGAGCGGGCCGAGGCGGCTCTGCGCGCCTCCCTGGAGGCGACCGGGGCGACGGTGCGCGACCTGCGGGTGCGCGACCTCGGCGACACCGGCCGGGTCGAGGTCGACCGCGACCTGCTCGAGCTGGCCGCCGACCACCTCGACGTCGTCCGGGACGCGGGCTTCGAGGCCGTCGAGCTCGACCCGCTGGGGTTCCGGTCGGGGTCGATGAACCAGCTGCTGGCCGACCCCGAGCGCTTCCGCTAGTCGCGCCCGGATCGATCCGGGTCGATCCGGGCCGGGCGTGGCCGTCCCCGTAGGCTGTGCTGGCGCTGGGTCCCCGGCGCACGACGGTCGGCCCTGCGGGCTCCGTCCCCACCGAGCAGAGAGGCCGAGCTGGTGCCCACCGGGAAGGTCAAGTGGTACGACGCCGAGAAGGGGTTCGGGTTCCTCTCGCGCGAGGAGGGCGAGGACGTCTACGTCCGCTCCTCCTCCCTGCCCGACGGCGTGAGCGAGCTCAAGGCCGGCACCCGGGTGGAGTTCGGCGTGCTCTCGGGCCGCAAGGGCGACCAGGCCCACCAGGTCCGTGTCCTGGACGCGCCCGCCTCGGTCTCGAGCAACCGCCGCGCCGCCCAGCGCCGCAAGCCCGACGAGATGGCCACCATCGTGGAGGACCTGATCGGGCTGCTCGACGGCGTCGGTGAGGCCTACCGCCACGGTCGCCACCCCGAGGCGCGCACGGCCAAGCCGACCGCGAAGCTGCTCCGGGCGCTGGCCGACGAGCTCGACCTCTAGACCGTCGCGGGTGCGGCGGGCCGCCGCAGCAGGACGTACGCCGTCCACGCGACCATCAGCCCGGCCAGCACGCCGAGCCCCAGGTGGGGGATCAGCGGCAGCGCGATCCCGATGAAGCCGCCGACCACCCAGGACAGCTGGAGCATGGTCTCGGACCGGGCGAAGGCCGAGGTGCGGTTGCGCTCGGGCACGTCGCTCTGGATGGTCGCGTCCAGCGACAGCTTGCCCATCGACTGGGCCACCCCCGCGGTCAGGCCCAGGACGACGGCGGCGACCAGCCCGTAGAGCACGGCCGCCACGACCGCCGCCGCCACGTCGGCGAGCAGCGCCACCACCACGGTGACCGCCGGGGTCACCCGGCGCAGCAGCGAGCCCAGCCCGATGCCGACGGTGTTGCCCAGCCCGGCCGCCCCGATCACGAGACCCATCAGCAGGGTGGTGCGGTGCTCCCAGCCGGGCAGCGGGTGCTGGCGCAGCAGGAAGGCCATGTACATCGTCAGGAAGCCCGACAGCATCCGCAGGCCGGCGTTGCAGCGCAGCGCGAACCCGACCGTCGGCGGGACGCGGAACTTCTTCGCGTTGCCGGTCAGGCTCACGGGGAGCTCCCCGGCGTGGGCGTCGGCGCGCGCCGGGAGCAGGATCGAGAGCACGGTGGCGCCCACGAAGATGACGAAGGCGACGCGCAGCGGCCACTGCGGGCCGAAGTAGGACGCCCCACCGGCGATCGGGCCGGCGACCGCGGCGCCGACGACACCGGCCAGGCTGATCCGGCTGTTGGCCTTGACCAGGGTCAGGCCTGGCGGCTGGAGCCGGGGGACGGTGGCCGCGCGGGCCACGCCGTACGCCTTGGAGGAGACCAGGACGCCCAGCGCGGTCGGGAACAGCAGGATCGACTGGGAGGCGACCGCGTCGGCCATCAGCCAGCACAGGAAGGCCCGCAGCGCCATGGTGGCGCCGATGGCCCAGCGCCGGCCGTGGCTGAAGCGGTCCAGGAAGGGGCCGAGCAGCGGCGCGACCACGGCGAACGGCAGCATGGTCAGGCCCAGGAAGAGGGCCACCTGGCCGCGCGCCTCGCCGGGCTGGGCGAAGAACAGGGTGCCGGCCAGCGCGATCGCGACCGCCGCGTCGCCCGCGGCGTTGAAGGCGTGCAGCTCGATCAGGCGGAAGAGCCCGCTCTCGCCCGCGCCCTCGGCCCGGGAGGCCTTGCGGGCCTGGCGCAGGGTGTACGTCGCCCCGTGGCCGGTCGCCGCCCCCGCCCGACGGATGCCGCGGCCGGTCGCGCCGGAGACCCGACCGATGCGCGAGGGGCGCCGGCGCCGGTCGCCCCGCTCCGACGGCCCCGACGGTCCGGTCGACCCGGTCTGCCCGGTCTGCCCGGTCTGCTCCGTCTGTTCGGTGGCCGGCCCGGCGTCGTCGTCGGTCCACGAGGACGCGGCGATCGGCTGGGTGGGCTCGCCGGCGTCGTCCGCGTCATCGGCGTCGGGGCGTCCGGCGTCGCCGCCGTCACCCGCCCCGTCCTGCCGTCCGCGCCTCATGACCTCATCCTGCCAAGCCCGTGGGCCGGTCTGGCACGGGCCGTGCCGATGGGGGATGATGCCGCGTGTGATGACCTCCGCCGACCCGACCGCGCACGAGGCCTCCGCGATCGACGCCGCCCGTGCGGCCCTCGTCGAGGAGGTGGGTGCCGCCGTCGTCGGCGCCCCCCTCGAGCCGCTGCCCGAGGAGTCGACCGGGGGCGACGCGCTCGTCGTCACCCACCGCTTCGCCTGCACCCAGGCCGGCTACCCCGGCTGGGTCTGGGCCGTGACGGTCGCGCAGCCGGCCGGTCAGGACGACGTGACCGTCGCCGAGGTGGTCCTGCTGCCCGGCGACGACGCGATCGTGGCCCCCGCGTGGGTGCCGTGGCGCGAGCGCATCCAGCCCGGTGACCTCTCCCCGGGCGACCTGCTCCCCACCGACGAGGACGACCCGCGGCTGGTCCCGACGTACCTCGTCGGCGAGACCCCCGAGGAGTGGGAGCGTCCCGTCGTCGACGAGCTCGGCCTCGGCCGCGCCCGCGTGCTGTCGCTGGAGGGCCGCGACGCCGCCACCCAGCGGTGGTACGCCGGTGACCAGGGCCCCGACGTGCCGATGTCGCAGTCGGCCCCCGGCCGGTGCGGAGGCTGCGGCTTCCTGGTGCGCCTGGCGGGGCCGCTGGCGCTGACCTTCGGCGTCTGCGCCAACGAGTTCGCCAACGACGACGCCCGCGTGGTCTCCCTCGACCACGGCTGCGGTGCGCACTCCGAGGCGCAGCTGCGCAAGAAGCAGCTGCCGCCGCCGGTGCCCGAGCACGCGTTCGACTCGCTCAGCCGGGGTGACTGGGAGCAGTTCTAGCCCGTCGGGCGTCGCGGCGGCGCAGGCAGTGGCGCCACCCGACCAGACCGAGGCCGAACCCGGCCAGGCAGGTCCACCACCACCAGAGGCGGTCGTGGGCGCGCAGGTCGTCCAGGAACGGGATCATCGCCACCGAGGCCACGGCCCACAGCAGCGTGCCGACCTGGATGGTGCGCACGCCGTCGAGGTCGAGGGGCTCCACGGCGGCCACGTGGTAGGTCCGGTTGCCGATCTCGTGGACCATCGGCTGCTCGTCGTCGCGGGGGCCGGTGTCCATGGCGCCAACCTACCGCCGGCGAGGGGGTGGTGACGCTCGTCGCACCGACGCCGTCCGTGGTCCACCTCACGTCGGATCCGTGGTTGGATACGCGACCGTGGACAGGTTCTTCAAGATCAGCGAGCGTGGCTCGACCGTCGGCCGTGAGGTGCGCGGTGGCGTCGTCACCTTCTTCACGATGGCGTACATCATCGTGCTCAACCCGCTGATCCTCGGCTTCGCCAAGGACGCGGACGGGCACTTCCTCGGCGGCACGACGGCGCCCGGGGCCAACCTGCCGATGATCGCGGCGGGCACCGCCCTGGTCGCCGGGATCATGACGATCCTGATGGGCGTGGTGGGCAACTACCCGCTCGCCCTGGCCACCGGCCTGGGCCTGAACGCCTTCGTGGCGTTCTCGATCGCCAGCCAGATGACCTGGGCCGACGCGATGGGCCTGGTCGTGCTCGAGGGCCTCGTGATCCTGGTGCTGGTGCTCACCGGCTTCCGCGAGGCGGTCTTCCACGCCGTGCCCGCCCAGCTCAAGGTCGCCATCTCGGTCGGCATCGGGCTCTTCATCGCGCTGATCGGCTTCGTCGACGCCGGCTTCGTGCGCCGCATCCCCGACGCCGCCAACACCACCGTCCCGGTCCAGCTCGGCCCCTCGGGCCAGCTCCAGGGCTGGCCGGTCCTGGTCTTCGTGATCGGCCTGGTCCTGGTGGTCGCGCTGTGGGTGCGCAAGGTCAAGGGCGCCATCCTGATCTCGATCCTGGCCACCACGGTCGTCGCGATCATCGTCGAGGCGATCGGCCACTTCGGTGCCGGCAGCGCCAAGAACCCCACCGGCTGGGGCCTGACGGTGCCCAAGCTGCCCTCGAGCGTCTTCGACGTGCCCGACTTCGGCACGCTGGGGGAGTTCAACCTGCTGGGCTCGTTCCAGAACATCGGCGTGGTCGCCGCCGTGCTGCTGATCTTCACCCTGATGCTGGCCGACTTCTTCGACACCATGGGCACGATGACCGCCATCGGCGCCGAGGCCGGGCTGCTCGACGCGGACGGCGTACCGCCGAACACGCGCCGCATCCTGGTCGTGGACTCGCTGGCCGCTGCGGCCGGTGGTGCCGGCGGCGTCTCCTCGAACACCTCCTACATCGAGTCCGCCGCCGGCGTCGGCGAGGGCGCCCGCACGGGTCTGGCCTCGGTGGTCACCGGTGTGCTGTTCCTGCTCGCCACCCTGGCCTCGCCGCTGGTGGCGATCATCCCCAGCGAGGCCGCGGTCCCCGCGCTGGTGCTGGTCGGGTTCCTGATGATGCAGCAGGTCAAGGGCATCGACTGGGACGACCTCGAGATCGCCATCCCGGCGTTCCTGACCATCGTGCTGATGCCGTTCACCTACTCGATCACCGCGGGCATCGGCGCCGGCTTCCTGGCCTACGTCCTGATCAAGCTGGTCAAGGGCAAGGTCGGCCAGGTGCACCCGCTGATGTGGCTGATCGCCGCGCTGTTCGTCGTCTACTTCGCGATCGAGCCGCTCACCGCGCTGCTCACCTGACCACCGCCGAGGGGGCTCACCTGGCGCGCGAGGGGGCTCATCTGGCGTCCGAGGGGGCTCATCTGGTTCTCACCGAGAACCAGATGAGCCTCCTCGGCGTGCACACGAGCCTCCTCGGCGTGCACACGAGCCCCCTCGGCGGAATGCTTAGCGCAGGTAATGAGTTAGGCTAAGCAACATGTCTCCCACCGTCGAATCCGCCTCGCGCACCGATACTGGGCTCGCCAGCGAGCTGCGGGTCTCGGTGATGCGGTTCTCCCGTCGCCTGCGCGGTGAGCGCGACCCCGGCAACCCGCTGAGCACCCCGGCGCTGAGCGCGCTCGGGGTCCTGTTCCGCGAGGGCGAGTGCACGATCGGCACCCTCGCCGCGCGCGAGCGCGTGCAGCCCCCGTCGATGACCCGCACGGTGGCCTGCCTGGTCGCCGAGGGGTACGCCGTCCGGCGTCCCTCGCAGACCGACGGGCGCCAGGTGCTGGTCGACCTGACCGACCAGGGTCGCGAGACCCTCCTGGCCGACCGCCGCCGCCGCGACGCCTGGCTCTCGCTCCGCTTGGCCGAGCTCACCCCCGAGGAGCGGGCCACCCTGCGCGCCGCCGCCCCCCTGATCCAGAGATTGGCCACCGCTTGAGCACCCCACCCCAGCACTCCCTCCGCTCCCGCTGCGTCGGGGGCCCCGCGTGAGTCCCACGTTCCGCGCCCTGCACAACCACAACTACCGCCTGTACGCCGCCGGCGGGGCGATCTCGAACACCGGCACCTGGATGCAGCGGGTCGCCCAGGACTGGCTGGTCGTCCTGCTGGCCGTCAACGACGGCACCTCGCTGGGCATCACCACCGGCCTGCAGTTCCTGCCCGCCCTCCTCCTCTCGCCGTACGCCGGCCTGGTCGCCGACCGCGTCCCCAAGCTGCGCCTGCTCCAGGTGACCCAGACCGTGATGGCGCTGACCGCGCTGGCGCTGGGCGGCCTGGCGATCACCGGCGCGGCCCAGGTCTGGCACGTCTACGTGCTCGCCTTCGTCTTCGGGGTCGGCTCGGCCTTCGACGCCCCGGCCCGCCAGAGCTTCGTCTCCGAGATGGTCGGGCCCGACGAGCTCAGCAACGCCGTCGGCCTCAACTCCGCCTCCTTCAACGCGGCCCGGATGGCCGGGCCCGCGCTGGCCGGCCTGCTGATCGGCGTGTTCGGCGGCGGCGTCCGGGCGACCGGCTGGGTGATCGTGATCAACGGCTTCAGCTACGTCGCCGTGCTGATCGCGCTGCGGCGGATGGTCGTGGCCGACCTGCACGTCACCGAGCGCGAGGCCCGGCACAAGGGCCAGATCACCGACGCGCTGCGCTACCTGCGGGGACGACCCGACCTGCTGCTGATCCTGTCGGTGGTGTTCTTCGCCGGCACCTTCGGGCTGAACTTCCAGATGACCTCCGCGCTGATGGCGACCAAGATCTTCCACAAGGGCGCCACGGAGTACGGCCTGCTCGGGTCGGTGATGGCGATCGGGTCCCTGACCGGCGCCCTGATGGCCGCGCGCCGGGTCCGCATCCGGCTGCGGCTGGTCGTCGGGTCGGCGGTGCTGTTCGCGCTGGTGGAGATCGTGGCCGGGCTGAGCCCGTCGTACCTCACCTACGCCGCGATCACCCCGCTGCTCGGCTTCTTCGCCCTCACCATGATCACCGCGGCCAACACCACGATGCAGCTGGCCACGGCGCCGGCGCTGCGCGGACGGGTGATGGCGCTCTACCTGATGGTGTTCATGGGCGGCACCCCGCTCGGGTCGCCGTTCATCGGCTGGCTGGGGGAGACCTACGGCGCGCGCTGGACGCTGCTCGGCGGCGGTGCGCTGACCCTGGCCGGGGTCCTGCTCTCGGTCGCGGTCTTCGCACGGTCCCGTGACCTGGCCCGTCGCCGGGTGGTCACCGACCCGGTGCTGCTGGCCCAGCCCAGAAACCAGCCCGTAGGCTCCACGTCGTGAACCCCCGCTACCGCCGACTGGTCATCCCCGTCGCCCTCGGGGGCCTGATCCTGATCGTCGTGGTCGCAGCGATCTGGAAGTAGGACGTCCCGCATGGCCGAACCCCTCCTGCGCGTGCTCGCGCGTCTGCGCTCCGAGGTCCTCGACGACGAGCACCTCGTGCGCGCCCTGGCGACCGGCCGGCGCCGCGGGCAGCCGGCTCCCCGCTGGCGCCGCGTCGAGCTGAGGTACGTCGACCTCAAGGCCGGTCGCCACCTCCAGGTCACGGCGTACGACGACACCCAGGCGCACACCTCCAACCACGCCGACCCGCGCGAGGTGCTCGACGACCTCCTCGACGAGGCCTACGCCAACTGGCACGTCGAGACCACCACGCAGACCCACCAGCTGCGCGTGACCAAGAAGGGCGACGCGCTGCTGCACACCGCGGCCCGCGAGGAGCAGACGGCGCCCGAGCGGTCCCACGACCAGGCCAAGACCCGGCTGCTGGCCCCCGACCACCCGACCCTGCGGGCGCTGGGGATCTCCGACGCCCAGGGCCGCGTGAAGCCGTCGCGGCAGGCCAAGTACCGCCAGGTCGAGGAGTTCGTCCGCGCCCTCGACGCCGCCCTGGAGGACGCGCAGCGCTCGGGCAAGGTCCGCACCCCCACGGCCGAGGACCCGCTCCGGGTGGTCGACCTGGGCTGCGGCAACGCCTACCTCACCTTCGCCGCGCTGGCCCACCTCGGCGAGCGGATGCCCGTGCGGATGCTCGGCGTCGACGTCAAGGACCAGTCGCGGCGCCACAACAGCGAGGTCGCCCGCGAGCTGGGCGTCGAGGACCGGATCACCTTCCTCACCGCCGGCATCGACGACGTGGAGCTCGACGAGCACCCCGACGTGGTGCTCGCGCTGCACGCCTGCGACACCGCCACCGACGACGCGCTGGAGCGGGCGGTGGGCTGGGAGGCGGACCTCGTGCTCGCGGCGCCCTGCTGCCACCACGACGTCTCGGCGCAGCTGCGACGGGTGCCGACCCCGGCCGGCTGGTCGAGCCTGACCCGCGACGGCATCCTGCGCGAGCGCCTCGCCGACACCCTCACCGACGCGCTGCGGGCCGGCATCCTGCGCCAGGTCGGCTACCGCGTCGAGGTGGTCGAGTTCGTCGACAGCGCCCACACCCCGCGCAACACCCTGCTCAAGGCCGTGCGCACCGGCGCGGCCCCGTCGCCGAGGGCGCGCGAGGAGTACGACGCGCTGGTCACCACCTGGCGCCTCCAGCCCCACCTCGCGGGCGTGCTGGACCGCGCCGGCTCGTGAGCGCCCCGGGTCGGGTCGCGCGCTCGCTGGTCGCCCTGGGCGCCGTCGGGACGCTCGCGGTCGGGCTGCCGGGTCCGGCGCCCGCGGTGACGACCCGGTCGGGGGAGGTCGCGACCACCACGACGTCCCCCGTCGCGTCGCGACGGATGGTCACCCCGCGCGACCCGCGGCTGGTCGAGAGCAGCGGCGTCGTGGACCGCGGCGCGACCGTGGTCCTGACCAACGACTCCGGCAGCTGCGCCTGCCTCTACGTCGTGTCCACGCGGACCGGTCGCACGCTCGGGGTGACCCGGTGGCGCTCGCCCGTGCGCGACGTGGAGGCCCTGGCGCCGGCGGGTCCCCGCGCCGTCTGGGTCGGCGACGTCGGCGACAACCGGTCCGCCCGTCGCCGCATCGTGCTGCTGCGCGTGCCGGTGGGGACGCGGTCGCGCACGGTGCGCCCGTCGGCGTACGCCCTGGCCTACCCGCGGGGCGCCCACGACGCCGAGTCGGTGGTCGTGGACCGCCGGGGCCGGGTCTCGGTGGTGACCAAGTCCTTCGCCGGCGGCACCGTCTTCGCCACCACCGGCCCGCTGCGCCGCGACCGGGTCAACCGGCTCCGGCGAGTGGCCCGGGTGGCCGAGCTGGCCACCGACGCGGCGCTGTCCCTGGACGGACGGTCCGTGGTGGTGCGCGGGCCGGCCGCCGCCGGGGTCTACGCCTACCCGACGTGGCGCCGGCTGGGTGGGTTCGCGCTTCCGCGCCAACGCCAGGGGGAGGGCGTGGCCGTGGGGCCGGGCGGGCGGGTCCTGCTGGCGAGCGAGGGACGCCGCAGCCCGCTGCTCGCGGTGACGCCCCCGGCCGCGCTCGCCGCGGCGCTGGCCGGCCGACCGGCGCCGTCCCCGAGCGCGACGCCGTCTCCGTCGCCCTCGACCACGCCGACGCCCTCGACCGCCCCGACCGCCTCTGCGTCTCCCCGCCTCGCGGCGACGACCCAGGAGCCGCGGGCCATGGTGGCGACGGACCGTGACGACGAGCCCTGGTTGCTGTGGACCATCCCGGTCGTCATCGTCCTGGGGGCCCTGGGGATCGGCCTGGGCCTGCGCCGGAGGACCCCCTGAGGGTCACGCCCGGCGGCCGGGCGCGAGGCGCGCGTGGTGGGCTCGGTCAGCCGAGCCGCTCGACCACGTGGTCGATGCAGGCGGTCAGGGCGGCGACGTCGGCCGGGTCGACGGCGGGGTAGGTGGCGATCCGCAGCTGGTTGCGGCCCAGCTTGCGGTAGGGCTCGGTGTCGACCACGCCGTTGGCCCGCAGCACCGCGGCGACCGTGTCGGCGTCGACCGTGGCATCGAGGTCGATGGTCGCGATCACCAGGGACCGCAGCGCCGGGTCGGCGACGAAGGGGGAGGCCCACGGCGTGCGCTCGGCCCAGTCGTAGAGGGTGCGCGAGGACTCGGTGGTCCGGGCGACCATCGCCTCCAGCCCGCCCTGGTCGAGCATCCAGTCCAGCTGCTCGGCCATCAGGAACAGCGTGGCCACCGCCGGGGTGTTCAGCGTCTGGTCCATCCGCGAGTTGGTGATCGCGGTGGGCAGGTCGAGGAACGCCGGCACCCAGCGGGCGGCCGACAGCTCGTGGGCCCGCTCGATCGCCGCGGGGGAGAGCAGGGCCAGCCACAGGCCGCCGTCGGAGGCGAAGGACTTCTGCGGGGCGAAGTAGTAGGCGTCGGTCTGGCCCACGTCGACGGGCAGCCCGCCGGCGCCCGAGGTGGCGTCGACGAGCACGAGGGCGTCGGTGCCCGCGGCCAGGTCGGGTCGGCGTACGGGGGCCATCACCGCGGTCGAGGTCTCGTTGTGGGCCCAGGCGTAGGCGTCGACGCCCTCCTCCGGCACGGGCGGGGCGAACGACCCCGGCTCGGCCGTGACGACCGCGGGGTCGGCCAGGAACGGCGCGCGCCTCGCCGCGGTCGCGAACTTGGAGGTGAACTCCCCGAAGACCAGGTGCTGGCTGCGCTCGCGGACCAGCCCGAACACGGCCGCGTCCCAGAACGCCGTGGTGCCGCCGTTGCCGAGCACGACCTCGTGGCCCTCGGGCAGGTCGAACAGGGTGGCCACGCCCTCGCGCACCCGACCCACGAGCCCGCGCACGGGCGCCTGGCGGTGGGAGGTCCCCATCAGGGTGGTGCCGCTCGCGGCCAGGGCCGCCAGCGCGCCGGCCGGGACCTTGGAGGGGCCCGCCCCGAAGCGACCGTCGGCGGGCAGCAGGTCCTGGGGGATCACGATGTCGGGCACGGTCCTAGTCTGTCAGCCGGGCCGGAGCCGCCTCCGCGCCCGTCCCACCCCCGCCCGCGCCGCAGGAGTCACCGTGTCCGGCCCGTCCCTCCCCGCCCCCGCCGGGTGGCGCCTGGAGCGTCTCCCGATCACCCACCCCGACGCGCACCGGCTGGTGGAGGAGGTCCAGGAGGAGTACGTCGTCCGCTACGGCGGGCGCGACGAGACGCCCATCGAGGCGGCGTACTTCGAACCGCCCTCGGGCGCGTTCTTCGTCGGCTACCTCGACGACGTGCCGGTGGCGACCGGGGCCTGGCGGCTGCGCTCCGACGTGGTCGTCGATGGCCTGGGCCGCTCCGCGGAGGTCAAGCGGATGTACGTCGCCGCCCCCGGCCGCCGCCGGGGTCTGGCCCGCCTCGTGCTGGCCCACCTGGAGGACACCGCCCGGCTGGCCGGCGCCGAGGTGATGGTGCTCGAGACCGGCGACCGCCAGCCCGAGGCGATCGCGCTCTACGAGTCCTCGGGCTACGTCGCCGTCTCCGGCTTCGGCTTCTACCGCGACTCCCCGATCTCCCGCTGCTTCGCCCGGGTCCTCCTCCGCCACTGAACGGGTCCGGACGCAGCAGTGGCCGGCCCCCGAGGGGACCGGCCACCGGTGGTGGAGCGCTGGATCAGATGGTGGCGACGTCGATGACGAAGCGGTAGCGCACGTCGGAGTTCACGACGCGGTCCCAGGCCTCGTCGACCTGGTCGGCGTTGATCTTCTCGATCTCGGCACCGAAGCCGTGCTTGGCGCAGAAGTCGAGCATCTCCTGGGTCTCGCGGATGCCGCCGATCTTCGAGCCGGCCATCGAGCGACGCATGCCGGCCAGCGAGAAGGCCTGGTACTCGTCGGGGCCGTCGGGGATGCCCACGTGCACCAGGGTGCCGTTGAGGCCCAGCAGCGCGAGGTACTTGTCCATCGGCAGGTGCGCCGAGACCGTGTTGACGATCAGGTCGAAGGTGCCCGCGAGCTTCTCGAAGGTCTCCTCGTCCTTGGTGGCGTAGTAGTGGGTCGCGCCCAGGCGCTTGCCGTCCTCCTCCTTGGAGGTGGTCTGCGACAGGACGGTGACCTCGGCGCCCATGGCGCTGGCGATCTTGACGCCCATGTGGCCCAGGCCGCCCATGCCGATGATGGCGACCTTCTTGTCCGGCCCGGCGCCCCAGTGGTTGAGGGGGGAGTAGAGCGTGATGCCGGCGCACAGCAGGGGAGCGGCGACGTCGAGCTCGACGCCCTCGGGGATGCGCAGGACGTAGTTCTCGTCCACGGTGACGGACTTGGAGTAGCCGCCGAAGGTGGGCTCGCCGTCGTAGTCCTTGGCGTTGTAGGTGCCGACCTCGCCCTTGAGGCAGTACTGCTCGTCGCCGGCCTTGCAGTTGGCGCACTCGCGGCAGGAGTCGACGAAGCAGCCGACGCCGACGCGGTCGCCCACGGCGTACTTCGTGACCTCGGAGCCGACCTCGCGCACGGTGCCGGCGATCTCGTGGCCGGGGACCATCGGGAACAGGGCGGGGCCCCACTCCTCGCGGCCCTGGTGGATGTCGGAGTGGCACACCCCGGCGAAGGCGATGTCGATGACGACGTCGTGGGCACGGGGGTCCCGGCGCTCGATGGTGCCGCGCTCGAAGGGCTTGCTGGCGCCCTTGGTGATCAAAGCTTCAACAGTCTGGGTCATGTGGACAACGTGCCCCGAACCCCTGAGTTCTCACACCTCGGGCGTCACCAGATCCGCCGATGTGGCCATCGCCACGCGGGCCGGGACGCACGACGGCGGCGGCCCCCGGGGGGACCGCCGCCGTCAGGCGGTGCCGGACGGGCTCAGACGACGAGCTCGTCGTCGGCCGAGCTGTCGCCCCAGGCCTCGTTGTAGCCCTCGATCGAGCTGGCCGGGCGCTCGCCCGGGCCGGTGTAGATCGCCGAGGGGCGGATCAGGCGCCCGGTGCGCTTCTGCTCCAGGATGTGCGCCGACCAGCCGCCCGTGCGCGCACAGGTGAACATCGAGGTGAACATCGGCGCCGGGACCTCGGCGAAGTCCAGGACGATGGCCGCCCAGAACTCCACGTTGGTCTCCAGGACGCGGTCGGGACGACGCTCCTTGAGCTCGGCCAGGGCGGCCTTCTCCAGCGCCTCGGCGACCTCGTAGCGGGGGGCGTCGAGCTCCTTGGCCGTACGCCGCAGCACGCGGGCGCGGGGGTCCTCGGCGCGGTAGACGCGGTGGCCGAAGCCCATCAGGCGCTCACCGTCGTCGAGCAGCTTCTTGACGTAGGCCTCGGCGTCGCCGGTCTTCTCGACGTCCTCGATCATGGTCAGCACGCGGGCCGGGGCGCCGCCGTGCAGCGGGCCGCTCATGGCGCCGATCGCGCCGGAGAACGCCGCGGCGACGTCGGCGCCGGTGGAGGTGATGACGCGGGCGGTGAAGGTGGAGGCGTTCATGCCGTGCTCGGCGGCGGAGCTCCAGTAGGCGTCGATCGCCTTGACGTGCTTGGGGTCGGCCTCGCCCTTCCAGCGGATCAGGAACTTCTCCGCGAGGGTGGTGCCCTCGTCGACCTCGCGCTGGGTGACGATCGGCTGGCCGAGGCCGCGGGCGGCCTGGGCGGCGTACGACAGGACCATGACGGCGACGCGGGAGAGGTCCTCGCGGGCCTCCTCGTCGGAGATGTCGTAGGTCTGCTTCATCCCCAGCATCGGGGCGAGCATGGCCACGCCGGCCTGCACGTCGGCGCGCACGTCGCCCGTGTGGATGGGGATGTTGAAGGGCTCGGCCGGCGGCAGGCCCGGGTCGTAGGAGCCGTCGATGAGCAGCCCCCAGACCTTCTCGAAGGGGATCCGGCCGACGATCTCCTCGATGTCGACGCCGCGGTAGCGCAGCGCGGAGCCTTCCTTGTCCGGTTCAGCGATCTGTGTCTCGAACGCGACGACACCTTCGAGTCCGTGGTGTACCTCAGTCATGGACCGCATTCTGCACGTATCCCGGTGAAGAGGAAGCGAAAGGTACCCAACGGTAGGTTCCTGGGCATGGATGACGGTGCGCGCGACGGTGGGCAGCAGGCCCGGGCCCAGCTGGCCGACCTGCGTCGGGAGTACGGCGCCGCGGGGCTGCTCGAGGCGGACCTCGCGCCGGACCCGGTGACGATGTTCGGGCGTTGGTTCGACCAGGCGGGGGCCTCGGGGATCCACGAGCCCAACGCCGTGGTCGTCTCGACGGTCGGCCCCGACGGCGGACCCTCGAGCCGCACCGTCCTGCTCAAGGGGCTCGACGAGCGCGGGTTCGTCTTCTACACCAACTACGACTCCCGCAAGGGCCACGACCTCGACGCCCGACCGGGCTGCGCGCTGCTCTTCCCCTGGCACGACCTCGAGCGCCAGGTGCGGGTCGAGGGCCGGGCCGAGCGGGTCAGCGACGCCGAGAGCTCGGCGTACTTCGCCCGGCGGCCGCGCGGCTCCCAGCTGGGGGCCTGGGCGTCCCCGCAGTCGCACGAGGTCGCCTCCCGCGAGGAGCTCGACCAGCGGTACGCCGACGCTCAAGCCCGCTTCGAGGGCCGCGACGTCGAGCGGCCCCCGCACTGGGGTGGCTTTCGCGTCGTGCCCGCCGTCGTCGAGTTCTGGCAGGGCCGTCCGGGGCGGATGCACGACCGGATCGTCTACCGCCGTGACGACGCCGGGGAGTGGACCACGGTCCGCCTCGCGCCGTAGGAGCCCTGCCCGCTGGCGACCCGGAAAACCATTTGTGAGTGAGTGCTCACTCACTTAGGATCGCCCGATGACACCGCGCGCTGCCTCCCTGTCCCGCGAGGACCGCCGGCAGGCGATCCTCGACACGCTGGTCCCGCTGCTCGTCGAGCGCGGCGGCGAGGTCAGCACCAAGGAGGTCGCTGCCGCCGCGGGGGTGGCCGAGGGGACGATCTTCCGGGTCTTCCCCGACAAGCGCAGCCTGATGCTGGCCGCGGCCGAGGAGGCCGTCGACCCGGCCCATGGGCAGGAGCGGCTCGACGAGGCGCTGCGCGACGTCGTCGGCCTGCGGGCGCGGGTGGTGGTCGCGACCGGGCAGGTGCTGGAGCGGATGCACCTGACGATGGCGGTGATGGCCGCCGTGCGCCCCCACCTGGTCGCGCTGCACGAGGAGCACCACCGCGGCGCCGGCACGAGCCCGCGCTGGGGACCGCCGCCCTTCCTGGTGCGCGCCCAGGAGGCGCTGGACCGCCGCCTGGCCGGCCTGTTCGAGCCCCACCGCGACCAGCTCTCGGTGCCGCCCGAGGTGGCCGCCCTCGCCCTGCGCAGCCTCGTCCTGGGGGCCAGCCGGCCCGAGCTGGGACCGGTGCCGGCGCTGACCCCCGAGCAGATCGCCGACCTCGTGCTCCACGGGGTCATGACCCGAGGAGTGCACTCGTGCTGATCACCCTCCTGCGCGACCGGCTCGCGCCGTACCGCGCCTTCCTGTCCGCCGTCGTCGTCCTGCAGCTGGTCGGCGTCGTGGCGATGCTCTACCTGCCCAGCCTCAACGCCGACATCATCGACAACGGGGTGGCCACCGGGGACACCGGCTACATCGTGCGGACCGGCGGGATCATGCTCGCCGTCTCGGTGCTCCAGATCGTCTGCTCGGTCTCCGCGGTCTGGTTCGGGGCGCGCACGGCGATGGGGTTCGGCCGCGACCTGCGGGCCACCCTGTTCCACCGCGTCGGCACCTTCTCCACCCGCGAGGTCCAGCACTTCGGCGCCCCGTCGCTGATCACCCGCAGCACCAACGACGTGCAGCAGGTGCAGATGCTGGTCCTGATGGGCTGCACGATGGCCGTGACCGCCCCGATCATGATGGTCGGCGGCGTGCTGATGGCGCTGCGCGAGGACCTCGGCCTGGGCTGGATCCTGGCGATCGTGGTCCCGGCGCTGTTCGTCTCGGTGGGCTTCGTGGTCAGCCGGATGGTGCCGAACTTCCGCCGCATGCAGAGCCGCATCGACGAGGTCAACCGGGTCCTGCGCGAGCAGATCACCGGCATCCGCGTGGTGCGTGCCTTCGTGCGCGAGCCGCGGGAGGCCGAGCGGTTCGGCACCGCCAACGCCGACCTGACCGACGTCGCGCTGCGTGCCGGGCGCTGGATGGCCACGATGTTCCCGCTGGTGATGCTGGTCGTCAACGTCTCCAGCGTGGCCGTGATCTGGTTCGGGGCCCACCGCGTGGACAGCGGCCAGATGCAGGTCGGGGCGCTGACGGCGTTCCTGTCCTACCTGATGCAGATCCTGATGTCGGTGATGATGGCGACCTTCATGCTGATGATGGTGCCGCGCGCCTCGGTCTGCGCCGACCGGATCACCGAGGTGCTCGACACCGAGACGACCGTGCCCCGCGCGGCCGACGCCGCCCTGCCCGACCCCGCCCGTCGCGGGCAGCTGGACCTGGAGGCGGTGACCTTCGCCTACCCCGGCGCCGAGTCGCCGGTGCTCCAGGACGTCACCCTCCACGCCCGGCCGGGCGAGACCCTGGCGGTGATCGGCTCCACCGGCGCGGGCAAGACCACGCTGGTCAACCTGGTGCCGCGCCTCTTCGACGCCACCTCGGGGTCGGTGCGCGTGGCCGGCGCCGACGTCCGCGGCCTCCAGGAGGAGGCGCTGTGGGCCCAGATCGGGCTGGTGCCGCAGAAGGCCTACCTGTTCACCGGGACCATCCGCAGCAACCTCCTGCACGGCAAGCCCGACGCAGGAGACGACGAGCTCTGGGAGGCCCTGGAGATCGCGCAGGCCCGCGACTTCGTCGAGGCGCTGAGCGACGGCCTCGACGCCGAGGTGTCCCAGGGCGGCACCAACTTCTCCGGTGGGCAGCGCCAGCGGCTGGCGATCGCCCGGGTCGTCGTGCGCCGGCCGGGGATCTACCTCTTCGACGACTCCTTCTCGGCGCTCGACCTGGCCACCGACGCCCGGCTGAGGGCGGCCCTCGCGCCGGTGACCCGGGACGCCACGGTGCTCGTGGTGGCCCAGCGGGTCTCCACCATCCGCGACGCCGACCGGATCGTGGTGCTCGAGGACGGTCGCGTCGTCGGCACCGGCACCCACCACGAGCTGCTGGCGGGGTGCGTGACCTACCAGGAGATCGTCGCGTCGCAGATGACCCGGGAGGAGGCGGCATGAGCACGACGGAGAACGGCGGGCCGGCACCCAAGGCCCAGGAGTTCAAGGCCACCGAGCGCATCGCGGCCGGCCCGGGCGGGCCCGGACGCGGCCCGATGGGCGGTGGCATGGTCGGGCAGAAGGCGATGACCTTCGGCCCCTCGGCCAGGCGCCTGCTCGGCCGGATGCGCCCCGACCGCGCCAAGGCGGTCCTGGTGGTGCTGCTCGGCGTCGTGGCCGTCGTGCTGATGTCCTTCGGCCCCCGCATCCTGGGGCGGGCCACCGACCTGATCTTCGCCGGGCTGGTGGGTCGGCGGCTGACGCCCGGCGTCAGCCAGGCCGAGGCCGTGCGGGCGCTGCGCGAGCGCGGCGAGAGCACGCTGGCCGACCTGGTCGGCTCGATGCAGCACGTCGTCCCCGGCCGGGGCGTCGACTTCGGCGCCGTGCGCGACGTCCTGCTGCTCGTCCTCGCGGTGTACGTCGTGGCCTCGCTGCTGTCCTGGCTCCAGGGCTACGTGCTCAACGCGGTCGTGCAGAACACCGTCTACCGGCTGCGCCAGGACGTCGAGGACAAGATCCACCGGTTGCCGCTGAGCTACTTCGACCGCTCGCCGCGCGGGGAGCTGCTCAGCCGCGTGACCAACGACATCGACAACGTCAGCCAGACCCTCCAGCAGACGATGAGCCAGCTGCTCACCTCGCTGATGACCGTGCTGGCCGTGGTCGGGATGATGTTCTGGATCTCCCCGCTTCTGGCGCTGGTGGCGCTGGTCTCGGTGCCGGTCTCGCTGCTCGTCACCCGCGCGATCATGAAGCGCTCCCAGGGCCAGTTCATCGCCCAGTGGCGGCGCACGGGCCGCCTCAACGCGCAGATCGAGGAGGCCTACTCCGGCCACGCGCTGGTCAAGGTCTTCGGCCGCCAGGCCGAGGTCGACGCGACCTTCGCGGAGGAGAACGACGAGCTCTACCGGGTCAGCTTCGGGGCGCAGTTCGTCTCCGGGCTGATCATGCCGGCGATGATGTTCATCGGGAACCTGAACTACGTCGTGGTGGCCGTCGTCGGCGGCCTGCGGGTGGCCAGCGGCTCGCTGTCGCTGGGCGACGTGCAGGCGTTCGTGCAGTACACCCGGCAGTTCACCCAGCCGCTGACCACGGTGGCCTCGATGATGAACCTGTTGCAGTCCGGCGTCGCGTCGGCCGAGCGGGTCTTCGAGCTGCTCGACGCCGACGAGGAGAGCGAGGAGCCCGCGGCCCGGGCCGGGGACGGCGTACGCCGCGGGGAGGTCGCCTTCGAGCACGTCTCCTTCCGCTACGACCCCGACACCCCGCTGATCGAGGATCTGTCGCTGGTCGCGCGGCCGGGGCAGACCGTGGCGATCGTCGGCCCGACCGGGGCCGGCAAGACCACGCTGGTCAACCTGGTGATGCGCTTCTACGAGGTCACGGACGGCCGGATCACCCTGGACGGCACGGACGTGGCGTCGGTGCGCCGCAGCGAGCTGCGCAGCCAGATCGGGATGGTGCTCCAGGACACCTGGCTCTTCGGCGGGACGATCCGCGACAACATCGCCTACGGCCGCCCCGACGCCACCGAGGAGGAGGTGCTGGCCGCCGCCCGCGCGACCTTCGTGGACCGGTTCGTCCACTCGCTCCCGGACGGCTACGACACGGTCGTGGACGAGGACGGCGCCAACCTCTCGGCCGGCGAGCGGCAGCTGGTCACCATCGCCCGGGCCTTCCTGTCCGACCCGGCGCTGCTGATCCTCGACGAGGCGACCTCCTCGGTCGACACCCGCACCGAGCTGCTGGTGCAGCACGCCATGGCGGCACTGCGCAGCGAGCGGACCTCGTTCGTGATCGCCCACCGGCTCTCCACGATCCGCGACGCGGACCTGATCCTGGTGATGGAGGCCGGCGCGATCGTCGAGCAGGGCACCCACGACGAGCTGCTGGCCGCGGGCGGCGCCTACGCCCGCCTGCACGACTCCCAGTTCGCCGGGGCCTCCCTCCAGTCCTGACCGGCGAGGGGGCCCACCTGGCGCGCGAGGAGGCCCACCTGGCGCGCGAGGGGGCCCACCTGGCGGCCGAGGGGGCTCGTGTGGCGCGCGAGGAGGCTCACCTGGCGCCCGAGGAGGCTCACCTGGCGTCCGACGGGGCTCGGGTGGTGTCCCGGACGCGGCGAGAGGCACGTGACCCCTCGGGTCACGTGCCTCTCGTCAGGCGGAGGAGCGAGTCAGCCCGCGCCGCCACCGCCGTTGTCCAGGGTGTCCGAGCCGTCGTCCTCCTCGGAGCCGACCCGGCCGTCGGCCGGCCCGTCGCCGCCGGTGTGCCCGTCGTCCGAGCCCGAGTCGTCGGAGGAGGAGTCGGAGGAGGAGTCGTTCGAGACGGGGGAGCCGCTGCTGCTGCCGCCCTCGCCGCTGCCGTAGTCGGAGTCCGCGGCCGTCAGCGGCGCCGTCTCCGGGTCCTCCTCGCGGTCGGCCCCGATGGCGTCGTCGTCGTCCCCGGTCTGCTCGGGGTGGCGGGCCAACGGGTTGTCCTCGGTCGGCTGGAGGTCCTCGGGGAGCTTGTCGTCGCCGAGGTCGCCGGGGGCGCTCTCCTCGAGCGAGGACCCGCCGTCCTCGTCGTCGCCCTGGGAGGAGGAGCCTGCGCTCCCGCCCGACGAGCCGGAGCCCGCCGATCCCTGGTCGGAGGACGAGGAGGTGCTGTCCTCGCTCGTCTCGTCGGTGCCGTCGCTCGCGGCCTGGGTCTCGTCCGGCTTGTCGTCAGTCACGCCTTCTCCTTACCCATCCCGGCCACGGCGATGCTGCCCGGCGCACGACCGCCGGTGGCGGGCGGCCCACCCGGAGGCCACGGGCGCGCCAGGAGCGACGTCCGCGGCGGCGGGGACCCCGGGAAGGACGCGGCGAAAAGCCGTTGAACCGCCCCGGACGGCGACCTACGCTGAGCGGACACGGGAAAGGAGGTGGTCCGAGGAATGAGTTCTTCGAGGACGCGTGAGGTGGCTGCTCACTAGCAGCGCACCGCCCAGCCGCGTGAGCGCGCTGGTGAATACCCAGCAGTCACCCGACCCGCAGACGACCGGGATCACGTCCCCCGGTGCGGTTCCTGACCAGGAACCACGTCTGCGGGTCGCTGCTTTGTAGGGTGGTCCCGTGGTCGACGACGAGACGATGCGAGCCCTGGAGCACGAGATGGGTGTGCTCGTACGTCGACTACGCCGCAAGATCGCCGAGCGGGCCCGGTTGGTGCACCCCGACCTCTCGCCCGTGGCGTACTCGATGCTGATCGCCCTGCACGACGGCGGCCCGCGCCGCGCGAGCGACCTGGTCGACATGTTCTCCATCGACAAGGGCGCCGTCAGCCGGCAGGTGCAGTCGCTGCTCGAGCTCGGCCTGATCGAGCGCACCCCGGACCCCGAGGACCGCCGCGCCGCGATCCTGGCGATCACGCCCCGGGGTCACGAGCGGATGGAGGCGGTCGCCGAGGATCGCCGCACCGAGATCCGTGAGCGGCTCGGCGACTGGACCGACGACGACCTGGCCGCGCTCGTCGGGTCGATGGCGCGCTACAACCAGGCCCTCGACCTGCCCTGAACCCTCCCCGGGCCCCCGCACCGACCGGACCGGTCCCGCGGATGGGACACAATGGGGGGCGTGAGCGACCTCATCGACACCACGGAGATGTACCTCCGGACGATCTATGAGCTCGTGGAGGAGGGCATCGTCCCCCTGCGGGCCCGGATCGCCGAGCGCCTGCACCAGAGCGGCCCCACGGTGAGCCAGACCGTGGCCCGGATGGAGCGCGACGGCCTCCTCACCGTCGAGGGCGACCGGCACCTCCAGCTCACCGACGAGGGCGCGGTGCTGGCCCGTCGGGTGATGCGCAAGCACCGGCTGGCCGAGCGGCTGCTGACCGACGTCATCGGGCTGGACTGGGAGCTGGTCCACGAGGAGGCGTGCCGCTGGGAGCACGTGATGAGCGAGACCGTCGAGCGCCGCCTCCTGGAGCTGCTCGGCCACCCCACGGAGTCGCCGTACGGCAACCCGATCCCGGGCCTGGCCGAGCTCGGTCAGGAGACCTCGGAGGAGGAGTTCCGCGACGGCGTCGAGCCGCTGCGGCGCGCCGCCGGGCCGGAGTCGCGCCGCGTGCGGGTGCGCCGCATCTCCGAGGAGATGCAGAAGGACGAGACGCTGATGGGCGCCCTGCGCCGTGCGGGGGCGATGCCGGGCGCGGTGATCGCCGCGGTGAACACCGCCGACGGCGTGCTGCTGGGCAGCTCCGGCGAGACCGCCGAGATCGTGCCCGAGGCCGCCGAGCACATCTTCGTCACGCCGGCCTGAGCAGTCCCGCCTCCTGGGCGAGCTCGGACCAGGTGGTCAGCCACGGGCCGACCCCGGCGTCGACCCGGACCTGCGCGTGCTCGTCACCCCGGGTCGCACCCCGGTTGACGATCACGACCGGGGTCCCGGCGCGGGCGGCGTGGCGGACGAAGCGCAGCCCGGACATCACGGTCAGCGACGACCCGGCCACCAGGAGGCTGTCGGCCGCGTCGACCGCGGCGTAGCAGCGCGCGACCCGGTCCTTGGGGACGTTCTCCCCGAAGAACACCACGTCGGGCTTGAGCCGACCGCCGCACCGCCGGCAGGGGGGCACGACGAAGTCCCGCGTCTCCTCCAGGGCCACGTCGCCGTCGGGCCGGTCGGCGACGTCGGCGTGGGCCGCGACCCAGCCGGGGTTGGCCGCGTCGAGCCGCGCCTGCACCTGGGCCCGCGGGGTCACGTCGCGGCAGTCCAGGCAGACGACCTCGCTGATCCGGCCGTGCAGCGCGACCACCGACCGGTGGCCGGCGCGCTCGTGCAGACCGTCGACGTTCTGGGTGATCAGGAAGGGGACCCGGCCGCACGCCTCGAGACGGGCCAGGGCCCGGTGTCCGGCGTTGGGCTCGGCGGTGCCCATCCGCGACCAGCCGACGTGGGCCCGGGCCCAGTAGCGCTGGGCGTGGGCCGGGTCGGCGACGAACTCCTGGTAGGTCATCGGCGTCCGCGGCAGCGAGCCGGGCCCGCGGTAGTCGGGGATCCCGGAGTCCGTGCTCAGCCCGGCGCCCGTCAGGACGACCGTGCGCTCCCCGAGCAGGTCGAGCACGTCCCGGGGGGACGGTGCCGGCTCAGCCACGGGCGTAGCGGACCTCGGCCCGCGCCCGCGCCTTGGCCGCCTCGACGTCGCGGTCCTTGGGCGGGGCGTTGGTGACCAGGTCGGCGAGCAGGCGCTGGGTGGCGGCGTGGACCTCGGCCACGGCCCGGTCGAACACCTCCTGGTTGGCCTGGGAGGGGCGGGCGGACCCGCTGAGCTTGCGGACGTACTGCACGGCGGCGGCGTGCACCTCGTCGGTGGACGCGGGCGGCTCGAAGTTGTGCAGGGTGCGGATGCTGCGGCACATGGGACGAGCGTACGCCGGAGCACCGACACCGCCGCGTCCCAGGAGCGTGGACGACCCGGGCGACGACCGTCGGTGCCATGGGTCAGGATGAGGGAGCTCACCCCACCACCCACCCGACCGCCGCCAGGAGAACACCCGTGCCGACCGACCCCCAGTCCCGCACCTACGACGTCGTCCTGCTCGGCGCCACCGGCTTCACCGGCGCGCTCACCGCGGCCTACCTGGCCGAGCACGCCCCGCAGGACCTGCGCTGGGCCCTGGCGGGGCGCAACCGGACCAAGCTCGAGGCGGTCCGCGCGCGCCTGGTCGCCGACCTGCCCGACGACACCCGCCTGGCCGACCTGCCGCTGGTCGTCGCTGACAGCGCCGACCCGACCTCGCTGAAGGCGCTGGCCGAGTCGACCCGCGTCGTGATCACCACGGTCGGGCCCTACCTGCTGCACGGCGAGCCGCTGGTGGCCGCGTGCGCGGCGGCCGGGACCGACTACGTCGACCTCACCGGTGAGCCGGAGTTCGTCGATCAGATGTACCTCCAGCACCACGACGCCGCGGTGGCCTCGGGGGCACGTCTCGTGCACGCGTGCGGCTTCGACTCGATCCCGCACGACCTCGGTGCCTACTACACCGTCCAGCAGCTCGACTCCGCCGAGCCGATCACCCTGCGCGGCGTCGTGCGCGCCGGCGGCACCTTCTCGGGCGGCACCTTCCACTCCGCCCTGACCGCCTTCGGGCGGGCGAAGCAGATGCGGGAGGCCTCGAAGCGGCGTCGCGCCAAGGAGGGCCGCCCGGAGGGTCGCCGGTCGCGCGCGGTCGCCGGCAAGCCGCACCGCGACGGCGACCTCGGGTTGTGGCTGCTGCCGCTGCCCACGCTGGACCCGTTCGTCGTGGCCCGCTCGGGTGCCGCGCTGGCGGCGTACGGTCCGGACTTCCGCTACAGCCACTACGCCGGCTGCAAGACCCTGCGCTACGCCGCGGGTGGTGCCGTGGGGGTCGGCGGCCTCGGTCTCGCGGCCCAGGTCAAGCCGCTGCGCGAGCTGCTCAAGAGCCGCGTCAAGCAGGGCGACGGCCCCTCGGAGGAGCGGCGGGCGAAGTCCTGGTTCACAGTCGACTTCGTGGGCGAGAGCGCGGGGCGCACCGTCCGCACGCGCGTGTCCGGCGGTGACCCCGGCTACGACGAGACCGCCAAGATGCTGGCCGAGTCCGCGATGAGCCTGGCCCTGGACGACAACCCGCCGACCGCCGGTCAGGTCACGACCGCCCAGGCGATGGGCGACCACCTCCTGGAGCGGCTGCAGAAGGCCGGGATGCGCTTCGAGGTCCGCTGAGCGGACCGGCCGCGGCGAGGGTCAGGTGAACAGGCCCTCGCCGACGAAGCCGGACCGCGAGCGCACGCCGGGCGGCACCGCGAACAGGCCCGAGCCGGTGTGCTGGAGGTACTCCATCATCGCGTCCTGCGACGACAGCCGGGTCTGCATCGGGATGTAGTGCTCGTCGGGGTCGCGGACGAAGGCGATGAAGAACAGGCCGGCGTCCAGGCGGCCCAGCGCGTTGCTGCCGTCGGTGAAGTTGTAGCCGCGCCGCAGCAGCTGGACACCCTTGTTCTGGGTGGGGTGGGCCAGCCGCACGTGGGAGTCGGTCGCGATCAGCGGGCCGTCGTTGCCCGTGCGGGCGAAGTCGGGCGCGGTGTGCTCGGTGCCGCCCGAGAGCGGGGCGCCCTGGGCGCGGTCCCGGCCCACGACGGTCTCCTGGTCGCGCAGGCTGCTGCGGTCCCAGGTCTCGACGTGCATGTTGATGCGCCGCGCCACCAGGTAGGACCCGCCGGTCATCCAGTCCGCGCCGGCGTCGTCGCCGGGGCCGACCCAGACGAACTTCTCCAGGTTGGCGGGGTCCTCGGACTTGAGGTTGGCGGTGCCGTCCTTGAAGCCGAACAGGTTGCGCGGGGTGCTCTGCTTCGCCGACGTCGAGGACGTGCGGCCGAACCCGAGCTGGGTCCAGCGCAGCGCCACCGTGCCGAACCCCAGGCGGGCTAGGTTGCGGATGGCGTGCACGGCGACCTGCGGGTCGTGCGCGCAGGCCTGGACGCAGAGGTCGCCGCCGGTGCGGGCGGGGTCGAGCTGGTCGGCGGGGAAGTGCGGCAGCTCGCGCAGCGCCTTCGGCTTGCGGTCGCGCAGGCCGAACCTGTCCGTGCCGTCCTTCTCGAACAGGGTGGGGCCGAAGCCGAAGGTCAGGGTCAGACCGGCCGCGTCGAGGCCGAGGGCCTCGCCGGTGTCGGTCGGCGGGGCGTCGTACGACGTGGGGGTGCCGTCGCCGACCTCGCGACCGGCCGTCATCGCGCGGGCAGCCTCGGTCCACATCCGCAGCAGCGTCACCAGCTCCTCGCGGGAGTCGGTGGTGACGTCGAAGGAGGCGAAGTGCAGCCGGTCCTGGGCCGGAGTGGCGATGCCGGCCTGGTGCTCCCCGGTGAAGGAGTACGCCGACCGCTCCACGCCCTGGGAGGCGGACGCGGCGTCGCCGGTGTGGCCGTAGGCGTAGCCGCCGACGGCCCCGGCCGCACCCACCGCCAGGGCCCCGGCCCCGGCCGTGCCGAGCAGCCGGCGGCGCGTCACCGACGGGGTCGTGCGGTCCTGCGGGGTGCTCACAGCGTGATGGCCCCGGTCATCTTCGACAGCGGCTCGGCGAGGGCGTTGACGGCGTCGGAGAGCTGCTTGCGCTGCGCGGGGGTCACCTTGTCGTAGGAGACGAACCCGTCCTTGCCCACGCGGTAGCGGTCGAGCTGCTTCTGGAGCGCGGCGAACTCGGTGCGGATCGTGGTCGCGAGCGGGGCGTTCTTGACCTTGAGCAGCGGCTCGAGGCCCTCGAAGCCCACGCGGGCGCCGTCGACGTTGGCCTGGAAGTCGTAGAGGTCGGTGTGGGACCAGATGTCCTCCTCGCCGGTGATCTTGCCGCTGGCGACCTCGTCGAGCAGGCCCTTGGAGCCGTTGCCGATCTGGGCCACGGTGTACCTCAGCCCCTGGACGCGCCGGTCGAGGGTCTTGGTGTTGGCCAGCAGGTCGGCGGCCAGCGCCTTGCGCTCGGCGGAGGTCGCGGCGGTGTAGCCGCTCGCCGGGGGCCACAGGTCCTTCTCGATCCGGTGCCACCCGGTCCACTTCTGGCCCGGGGTCAGGTCGGCCTCGCGCAGGTCCATCTTGGGGTCGAGGTCGCCGAAGGACTCCGCGACCGTCTCGATCCGCTCCCAGTAGCCGCGGGCCTTCGGGAACAGTGCCCGGGCCTTGGCGTCCTGCCCGGCGGCGTACGCCGTGGTGAAGGCGGTGCTCGCGCCGACCAGCTGACGGGCCTGGTCCTTGACGAAGGCGGCGTACTGCCCGGTGGCCCGGTCGATGGAGGCCTGGTCGACGCCCTGGATGGCGCCGGTGTCCTTGCCCGAGTCGGTCACGGCGAAGGCGGAGCGGATGCCGCTGCCGGCCATGCCGGGCTTGCAGGCGGCGACGTACTTGCCGGGGGTGGCGGCGACGACGAGGTCGCGGGTCAGGCCGGGGCCGATGTTCTCGACCTCGCCGACGATGCGCTGGCCGTCGGCGGCGTAGAGGTAGAACTCGGTGACCTGGTCGCCGGTGTTCTTGATCTTGAACACCACGTTGCCCGAGGGCGCCTTCGTCGCGGTGAGGTCGCAGGCCTTGGCGGAGGAGGAGACGGTGATCGTCCCGTTCCCGCCGGAGGCGGAGGGCTGGTTGGACTCGGTCAGGCTGCAGGCCGAGGTGGCGGCCAGGCCCAGGGTGCAGGCGGCAGCGAGCAGGCGGTTCACGAGGAGTGCGACCTTCCAGTCGGGGGAGGGGAGGGGCGCGCCGGTCAGGCGACGCGGGCGGGCTCGCGCTCGGCGGCCGGGGCAGCGGCCGGGCGGGGCTGGCGGGTGCGACGCACGAACAGCGTCATGGTCGGGACCAGGTAGGCCAGCCAGACGGCCGCCTCGAGCCACGTGGTGGCGGGGGAGAAGTTGAGCGTGCCCTTGAGGAGCGTGCCGAGCACGGAGGCCGGCGGGACCTGGGCGCTGACGTCGAAGGCGAGGGCGTTCAGGCCCGGCAGGATGCCGGCCTCCTGCAGGTCGTGCACGCCGTACGCCAGGACGCCGGCGGCGACGACGATCAGGATCGTGCCGGTGTAGCGGAAGAACTTGGCCAGGTTGATCTTGAGCACGCCGCGGTAGAAGAAGTAGCCCATCACCACCGCGGTGAGGATGCCCAGGAGCGCCCCGACCAGCTGGAGGCCCTGGCTGCCGTCGGAGCCGGCGGACTGCGTGGCCGACCAGATGAACAGGGCGGTCTCGAGGCCTTCGCGGCCGACGGCGAGGAGGGCGACCAGGGCCAGGCTCATCCGGCCCGCGTCGGCGGCGGAGTCGATCCGCCCGCGGAGCTCGCCCGACATCCCGCGGGCGTGGCGGGCCATCCAGAACACCATCCAGGTCACGAACCCGACGGCGACGATCGACAGCGTGCCGCCCAGGGCCTCCTGGGCCTCGAAGGTGAGCTTCCGCGGGCCGAAGGTGAGGAGGGCCCCGAAGGCCAGGGAGACCAGGACCGCGACGCCCACGCCGGCCCAGATCCGTGGGAGCAGGTGCCGCCGGTCGGACTTGACCAGGTAGGCGACCACGATGACCACGACCAGGCTCGCCTCGAGCCCCTCGCGCAGCCCGATCAGGTAGTTGCCGAGGGGGAAGGCGGTCATCGCGGGCTCCAGGCGTGTGGTCGGGGGACGGACGGCGGTCGTGCAGGCGTTCGCACCGGTGGTCGCGCCGGCGGAGGTAAGCCTTGCATAAGTAAGGTAATCCTTACCCATGAGGCCCACAAGTGGCTCCCGTGTGGCTGGGGCCACAGCGGTGCGAGCGCGGTAGGTTCGATCCCCACACCAGACGGGGAGGTCGGGTGGCTGAGGTCGAGGTGCTCGACGCGGCGGTGCTCGCGCTGCTGGGCTCCGCCCCGAACCCGGTCGTCGCGATGACCCCGGACGGGACCGTCGGGTTCGCCAACGACCGGGCCCTCGCCGCGTTCGGCTACGAGGCCGGCGACCTGCTGGGGCGTCCGGTCGAGGTGCTGGTGCCGCCCGAGCTCACGGCCGCCCACGTGCGGCTGCGGTCGGCGTACGCCGCGGCGCCGGAGGTGCGGACCGCCGCCGACGGCCGCGAGCTGTTCGCCCGGCGCCGCGACGGGACCCAGTTCCCCACCGAGATCACGCTGATGCCGCTGGAGACGCCCGCGGGCACCTGGGTGGTCGCGACCATCCGGGACCTGACCTCGCGGGCCGAGGCCGCGCAGCGGCTGCGCGACTCCAACCGTGCCTACCTCACCCTGGCGCGGACCAACCAGGCGATCGTCCGCGCACCCGACGAGGCGGCGCTCTACCGCGAGGTATGCCGGATCGCGGTCGTCCAGGGCGGCTACCTGGGCTCCTGGGTCGGCGTCGCCGACGGGGAGCGCGTGCGCCGGGTCGCCAGCGCCGGCGCGCTGGAGGACTACTTCTCCGCCCTCGACATCGTGCTGGACCCGGAGGACGCCCGAGGGCGCGGGCCGACCGCGGTGGCCCTGCGCGAGGGGGTGCCCTGCTTCAGCTCCGACTTCCGCGCCGACGCCGCCACCGGGCCCTGGCACGAGCTGGCCGCCCCGTTCGGGATCGCGGCCTCGGCGACGATGCCGCTGCGGTGCGGCGGCCGGGTCGTGGCGGTGCTGAACCTCTACTCCCAGCGCTCCCACGTCTTCGACGACCAGATGCGCGAGCTCCTGCTGGCGATGGGGGAGAACGTCTCGTTCGCCCTCGACGGCTTCGACTCCGCCCGTCAGCTGGCCGAGGTGGCGCGCGAGCGTCGCCTGCTGGCCGAGCGGCTGGTCGCCGCCCAGGAGGAGGAGCGCGACCGGATCGCCGCCGACCTGCACGACGAGTCGGTCCAGGTGCTCGCCGCCCTCGACCTGCGCCTTGGTCTGCTGGCCCGGCACCTGGAGGAGCAGGCCCCGGACCTCGTGCCCGACGTCGACCAGGCCCGGGTCGACGTGGTCGCGGTGGGGCTGCAGCTGCGCCACCTGCTCTTCGAGCTGGAGACGCCCGCAGCGGGGCAGACCCCCGAGCAGATGGTGCGCGACGTGGCCGCCCACGTGCTCGACCGTGCCGGCGTGCACTGGGACGTCGAGCTGCGCACCGGCTCGTCCGCGGGACCCGAGGGGCTCGTGATGTCGCCGACGGTGCTGCACCAAGCCGTGCGGATCGTCAAGGAGTCCCTGACCAACGTCCGCAAGCACGCCGACGCGGCCCACGTGAGGATCGAGCTGGCGCCGACGCGGACGGGCCTGGGGGTGACCGTGCACGACGACGGTCGGGGCTTCGAGCCCTCCTCGGCGTCCGAGCCGGGCCACCGCGGGCTGAAGAACCTCGCGGACCGGGCGGCGGTGGTCGGGGGCTGGCTGCGGGTCGAGCCGGCCGACCCCGGGACGGTCGTGCGCTTCTGGGTGCCGACGCACGTGGGCGCCGCGACGTGACCTGACAGGTCGAGGTGTGCCCCAGGCCAGAGTCGAACTGGCGACCTTTCGCTTAGGAGGCGGCTGCTCTATCCACTGAGCTACTGGGGCGTGCGGAGGTCATCCTGGCAGGCGGCGGCGACGAAGTCAGGTCCTGGTCAGCGCCTGCGTGTCATGATGGCGTCGCCCTCTGTGCACCTGTTCACGACGGGCCGCCACGTAGATCGACGATCGAGGGTCCCTTGTCCGACGAAGAGCCGCGCCACAAAGACGTCCACCGACGTCGCCGACGGATCCTACGTCGGATCGGGATCGGCCTCGCGGTCCTGGTCGTGCTGGCGACCTCCGGCGTCGTCGTGGCCTACAACAAGCTCCAGGGCAACATCCACGGCGTCGACATCACCAAGGCGATCGGCACCGACCGCCCGACCGAGGCCCCGGCCGCGGGGCCGACCCGACCCCTGAACGTCCTGGTGCTCGGCTCGGACGACCGCAAGGGCACCAACATCGGCGGCACGACCCCGGGTCTGTCGGACACCACGATGCTCCTGCACCTCTCCGCCGACCGCTCCCGGGCGTACGGCGTGAGCATCCCGCGCGACCTGATGGTCCAACGCCCCGCGTGCCAGGCGAAGTACGGCGGGAAGATGCTGCCCCCGGCGCTGACCCAGTTCAACGACGCCTTCGCGGTGGGCGGGCCGGCCTGCACGATCAAGACGGTCGAGAAGATCACCCAGGTGCGCATCGACCACTTCGTGGTGATCAACTTCGCCGGCTTCAAGGACATGGTCGACGCCGTCGACGGGGTCACCGTGTGCGTGCCCCAGCAGGTCGACGACAACGTCGGTCACATCCACCTGCCGGCGGGCACCTACAAGGTCACCGGCGAGCAGGCCCTGGACTACGTCCGCGTCCGTCACGGCATCGGCGCCCCCACGGGCGACATCGGCCGGATGAAGCGCCAGCAGGCGTTCATCTCCGCGATGATCGCCAAGGTGGTCTCGCGGGGCACCCTGACCAACCCGGTGCGCCTCTACCGCTTCCTCGACGCCGCCACGAGCTCGCTGACCACCGACCAGGCCTTCGCCAACCTCAAGGCCCTGGCCTCGCTGGGCACCTCGCTCAAGGACATCGGGCTGGACCGGATCCAGTTCGTCACGGTCCCCAACGAGCCCTACGTGCCCGACCCCAACCGGCTCCAGCTCGCGGCCGGGGCCGACGCCCTGTGGCGCCGGATCCGCAACGACCGGCCCCTGGGGCCGCTCGCGGTGGACGCGGTCAGCCCGACGGCCAAGCCCGGCAAGCCTGGCTCGACCCCGTCGGCGTCATCCTCGCCCTCGGCCAGCCCCTCCGCCGCCCCCACCGCGGAGCAGGTCGCGGCCAAGGCCAGGGCCGAGGCGGCCCGCAAGGAGGCCCTGCGCGAGGCCGGTCTCTGCACCTAGTCGGTGCGCCCAGCGGCTCCCGTCGGGACCCGCCCGCCACGCCCCCGACTTGCCGTGACCGTTTCGTTATCGCAGGATGACGCCCGTGAGGCTTGTCCTGTCAGGTGGCACCGGCGCGCTCGGTCGAGCCTGCCTGGACGCCCTGCGAGACGCCGACCACGAGGTGGTGGCGCTGGTGCGCTCCCCGCGGGGCGCCGAGCTGATGGCCGAGCACGGGGTCGCCTCCGTGCCCGGTGACGTCCTCGACCTGGACTCGCTGGTCGCGGCCTTCGCCGGGGCCGACGCGGTCCTCAACCTGGCCACGGGCATGCCGGTGGGTCGCACGGCCCGCCGCCGCGCCAGCTGGCGGGCCCACGACCGGCTGCGCACGACCGGGGTGGCCCACGTCGCCGAGGCGGCTCGCCGGGCCGGCGTACGCCGTGTGGTGCAGGAGAGCGTGAGCACGCTCTACGCCGCCGGGGACGAGCACTGGCTCACCGAGCAGAGCCCGGTCGAGATCACCGCCTGCACCGAGCCGGCGGCGGTGGGGGAGTCCGAGGTCCTCGCCTACGCCGACAGCTCGCACACCGGGGTGGTGCTGCGCCTGGGCACGGTCCTAGGCGACGACCCCCGCACCCGGTGGTGCCTGCGCGCGATCGCTCGCGGCTACCGCGTCGGGCTGGGACGACCCGAGGACTGGCTGCACGTGCTGCACTCCGAGGACGTCGGCAGCGCCGTCGTCGCGGCCCTGCACGCGCCGAGCGGGGTCTTCAACGTCGGGGCCGAGCCGGTGCGGCGCCAAGTCGTGCTCGACGCCCTGGCCGAGGCGGCCGGGTCCGACCACGTGGGCTACGCCGGCCCGGTCGCCCGGTGGCGGATGGGGCCCCGGTTCGACGCCGGCGCGCGCTCGCTGCGGGTCGGCTCGGACCACTTCGCCGCCCAGACCGGGTGGCGCCCGCGGCACCCCGACTTCGACCGCTCGTGGTTCGACGCGGCCGCGGCCGACCGGCAGCTGCAGGACGCGCCCCGGTGAGCCCGGAGGCGGACCCCGACGCAGGACCCGGCACCGAGCGGGAGCAGGCGGCGCGTCGGCGTCGCCTCGCGGAGGTGTTCGGGGACGTGCTCCCCGAGCAGACCCGCGACGACGCCGGTGACCCCGCCGACCGCGGGGTCACCGACAGCAACGAGGACTGGCTGCGGCGCCAGGTGCCCCCGCACCACGGCTGAGCGGACCGGGAGCGGACGCTCAGTAGCGCGGGGGGACCTCGCCACCGGCGTACCCGGCCTGGCCACCGGTGCCACCCTGCTGGGCACGCAGCAGGTCGCGGATCTCCTCGAGCAGGGCCACGTCGGCGGGGACGCCGGTCTCTTCGGCGGGGAAGAAACGGTCCTTCGCGGCGGTGTAGGGCTTGACGATGAGGAAGTAGACCACCGCGGAGATGATCAGGAACGAGACCACGGCGGTGACCCAGACGCCGAACGGCAGGCCGCCGGGCTTCCAGAGGCTGAAGTCGGGCTGGCCGCCGATCTTGCCGATCAGGCCCATGATCAGGCCGACGGTCGCGGTGACCACGGTGGCGAACGCGGCCGCCATGATGAAGGCGACGGCGAGCTCGACGAGGTTCCCGCGGAGGATGAAGTTCTTGAATCCGGTCATCAGCGCCACTCCTGTGCTAGGGCGCCGACCCGTTTCGAGCGCCGTTGGGCCTCGAGGCTAGCGGCTCCAGACGGGGATGAGAAACGCCGTCGCGGCGCGTGCCGCCACCTCCGCGGCCTGGGCGGACGGCACCGCGACGACCACCAGCCGGCCCGGTGAGCCCGAAGCCGACAGGTCGCGGTCGAGGGCCGGCACGGCCACCACGGGAACGTGCTCGACCAGGGTGGAGGGACCCGTGCGGCCGTCGGGGTCGGCGACCACGAAGCTGACCCGGTCGCCCACCCGGAGCAGCCCCGCCGACGCCGCGTCGGTGACGCGGAGGGGGACTGCGGCGCTGCCGGGGTAGCCGGCGAGCAGGCCCGCGCCCAGCAGCCGGGCGCTCGTGACCGCCTCCCCGCGCCCCACCGGGGTGGCCAGGGGCCGTCCCAGGACCTGGCGCGGGTCCCGCACCGCCCCGGCCGGCACCGCGTCCGGCGGGTAGTCGACGGGACCCAGGTCCGAGCGGCTCAGGACGGTCCCGGAGGGCAGGTCCCTCGTCGCGGCCCACAGCCGGGTGGTGGGCGGTGGCGGCGGCGAGACCGCCTGGAGGCCGAGCAGGACCGCGGCCCCGACGCTGAGGGCCGCCAGCAGGCGGCGGTGGAGCAGCAGGCGCCGGCGCAGGCGCCCCAGTCGGCGCAGCGGGGTGCGCAGGGCGACGGGCAGAGTCATGGCGCGAGAACCTAGGCGGTGCGCCCGGTTCCCGCTGCCGTCGTCCACAGGGCCCTGGAGGGCCGGCGCCCGGAGAGGGTCAGGATCCGGCGGCCGAGGACCCGGAGGAGCTGCTGGAGCTGCCCTTGCTGCTGGAGCCGCCCGAGCCCGCGGGGCTGCTCGACCCGGTGCTGCCGGAGCTGGAGGTGCCGCCGGTGGAGGAGTCCTGGGAGCCGGAGGTCTTCTCGGTGGAGCCCGACTTCTCCGAGGAGCCGGAGGACCCGGACGTGCTGGACGAGCCGGCGCCGGACGCGGACTTCGCGGCCTCACGGCTGTCGTTGCGGTAGAAGCCGGAGCCCTTGAAGACCACGCCGACGGCGTTGAAGACCTTGCGCAGCCGGCCCTCGCACACGGGGCAGACCGTCAGGGAGTCCTCGGAGAAGCTCTGCTGGATCTCGAAGAAGTGACCGCACTCGGTGCAGGAGTACTGGTAGGTCGGCACAGGGACATTCCTCCGGAAGGGGACACAGGGGTGACACGCTGAGGGGTTGGCACTCGTCGCTGTCGACTGCCAATGCTACGGCACAATGCCACCCGTGACCTTTCCCCGACCCCTCGCCGACTGGCCCGGGTGGGTGCGCGTGAGCAGCTACGTGGCCCTCCTGGTGGCCGGCGCCCTCGTGGCGACGCTGATCGGGGGTGCGGTCGCCGTACGCCGTCCGCTGCCGCAGACCACCGGCACCCTGCACCTCGCCGGGCTGGCCGGACGGGTGGAGGTGGCCCGCGACGCCCACGGCGTGCCGCAGGTCTACGCCGACACCAGCGCCGACCTCTTCTTCGCCCAGGGCTTCGTGCAGGCCCAGGACCGGTTCTTCGAGATGGACTTCCGCCGCCACGTCACGGCCGGGCGCCTGAGCGAGATGCTGGGCAAGGCGACCGTCGAGACCGACATGTACATCCGCACGATGGGGTGGCGGCGCGTGGCCGCGCAGGAGTACGACCTGCTCTCGCCGTCCTCCCGTGCCTACCTCGCCGCCTACAGCGCCGGCGTCAACGCCTACCTCAAGGGCAAGAAGGCGACCAGCATCTCCGCGGAGTACACCGTGCTCGCGCTGGGCGGGCTGGACTACCAGCCGGAGAAGTGGTCGCCGATCGACTCGCTGGCCTGGCTCAAGGCGATGGCGTGGGACCTGCGCGGCAACATGGACGACGAGGTCGCGCGCAGCCGCCTGGCCGTCGACCGCACGCCCGCGCAGGTCGAGGAGCTCTACCCCCGCTACCCCTACGCCCAGCACGCGCCGATCGTCCCCACGGGCACGACGCCGGGCGCGGCCGCGCGTCCCGCCCCGGCGTACTCCCGCGGGCAGGCCCAGGCGCTCGAGGCCGTGCGCCGCGGGGTCGACGCGATCCCGGACCTGATGGGCCGCGGCACCGGGATCGGCTCGAACAGCTGGGTGGTCTCGGGGAAGCACACCGTCTCGGGCAAGCCGCTGCTGGCCAACGACCCGCACCTGTCGACCTCGCTGCCGGGGGTCTGGTACCAGATGGGCCTGCACTGCACCCGCGTCGACGACTCCTGCCCGTTCGACGTCTCGGGCTTCACCTTCTCCGGCGTCCCGGGCGTGGTCATCGGCCACAACCGGCACGTGGCCTGGGGGTTCACCAACCTCAACCCCGACGTGACCGACCTCTACCTGGAGAAGATCACCGGCCAGAGCTACCTCTACGACGGGAAGCAGGTGCCGTTGGAGGAGCGCGACGAGGTGATCCGCGTCGCCGGCAGCGGGTCCCGGCTGATCACGGTGCGCTCCACCCGGCACGGCCCCCTGCTCTCCGACGTCTCGGCCGAGCTCTCCAGCGTCGGTGCGAACGCGCCGGCCCCGAGCCGCTCGCCCGACCGCGGCAACGGCTACGCGGTGGCGCTCGCGTGGACGGCACTGACCCCGCGGCCGACCGCCGACGCGATCTTCGGCTTCGACACCGCCACCGACTGGACGTCCTTCCGCGCCGCGGCCCGGTCGTTCGCCGTGCCGAGCCAGAACCTGGTCTACGCCGACACCGAGGGTCACATCGGCTACCAGGCGCCGGGCGCGGTCCCGATCCGCAAGGGCGGCCGCAGCGGCGACTACCCCGCCGCGGGGTGGCTGCCGGCCGACGACTGGTCGGGCCGCTACGTGCCCTTCGACCGGCTCCCGAGTGTCCTCGACCCGGCCGAGGGGTTCGTCGTCACCGCCAACCAGGCGGTCACCGGGCCCGACTACCCCTACCGGCTCACCGCGTACCCCGACCAGGGCTACCGCAGCCAGCGCATCCGGACCCTGCTGACCGACCGCCTCGCTCGGGGCGGCAAGGTCGACGCGGCCGACCTGACCCGGATCCAGGACGACACCCGCAACCCGATGGCGCCCGTCCTGGTGCCCTACCTGCTGCGCGAGCTGATGACCTCGGAGTACTACGCCGACGGGCAGCGCCTGCTGGTCGGGTGGGACTTCTCCCAGCCCGCCGACTCGGCCGCCGCGGCGTACTTCAACGTGGTCTGGCGCCAGGTCCTCAAGCTCACCTTCCACGACCAGCTGCCGAGCCAGCTGTGGCCCGACGGCGGGTCGCGCTGGATGAGCGTCGTGGCCGGCCTGCTGCGCCAGCCGCGCAGCCAGTGGTGGGACGACACCTCCACCCCGGACGTCGTGGAGGACCGCGACACGATCCTGGCCGAGGCGATGCGTCGGGCGCGCGACGAGCTGACCCGTCGCGAGTCGGTCTCGGCCCGTCGGTGGACCTGGGGCCACCTGCACCAGCTCCACCTGGAGAGGCCGACGGTGGGGCAGAGCGACATCGGGCTGGTCCGGGCGCTGTTCAACCGCGGCCCGTTCGAGGTCGGCGGCGGCAGCGCCGCGGTCGACGCGGCCAGCTGGAACGCCGCCGACGGGTACGACGTCACCACGGCGCCCTCGATGCGGATGGTCGTCGACCTCGCCGACCTGGACCGGTCGCGCTGGGTCACCCTGACCGGCGCCTCGGGCCACCTGGCCTCACCGCACTACCGCGACCAGACCGACCTGTGGGCCCGGGGGGAGACGCTCCCGTGGGCGTTCTCGCGCGCGGCCGTCACGGCCTCGACGCAGGACCGCCTGGTGCTGGAGCCGGCAGGCGGGTGAGGCCCAGCTCGGTGACCACCGCGGTCACCGGGCGGTCGTGGTCCTGGGTCGGCACCCGGTCCAGGACCTCCTCGGCGTTGAGCACCACCACGACCGGCGTGCCCACGGGCACCCGTCCCAGCGCCCGGTCGTAGGAGCCGCCGCCGCGCCCGAGCCGCATCCCGTCACGGGCCACGGCCAGGCCCGGCACGACGACGACATCGGCGGTCGCCACGGCCTCGGCCCCGAGCGGTTCGCCGGTGGGCTCCAGGAGGCCGCGCCGCGCGGTGCGCAGCGAGGCCGGCCCGTCGTAGGTGGTCCAGTCGAGGTCGTCGTCGGGCTGGAGCAGCGGCAGGATGACCCGCTTGCCGGCGGCGCGCAGGCCCTCGAGCAGGGGACCGGTGCCGGGCTCGGAGTGGACCGAGACGTACGCCGCGACGGTGGCCGCGCGGCGTACGTCGGGGTCGGCGAGCAGGTGCTCGGCCACCGCGCGGGCCCGCTCCCCGATCTCGGCCAGGCCGCGCTGGCGTCGCGCGGCGAGCAGCTGGTCGCGCAGGGCGAGCTTGGCGGTCCCCGTGTAGTCCGGCACGCCGGAAGCCTACGATCGGTCCCATGAAGTCGAAGGGGCTCAAGCAGGCGCGCGAGAAGATGGAGCGGGCGGGGGTCGACCCGGTCGCGGTCGAGGTGTTCTCGCACTACTACCGCCAGATCGAGCACGGCGAGACCGGCATGATCACCGAGGACACCATCGAGCCCGTCGACATCGAGTCGATCGCCGACGTCGAGGTCAGCGACGAGCAGGCCTCGCAGGCCATCGGCGCCACGGTCGTGATCAAGCTCAACGGCGGGCTGGGCACCTCGATGGGCATGGCCCGGGCCAAGTCGCTGCTGTGCGTGCGGCGCGGTCTGTCCTTCCTCGACGTGATCGCCCGCCAGGTCCTGCACCTGCGCCGCGAGCACGGCGCCACGCTGCCGCTGATCTTCATGAACTCCTTCCGCACCTCCGCCGACACCCGGGCCGCGCTGGCCCGCTACGGCGACCTCGCGGTCGACGGGCTGCCGATCGAGTTCCTGCAGAACAAGGAGCCCAAGCTGCGGGCCGACGACCTCACCCCGGTGAGCTGGCCGCGCGAGCCCGACCTGGAGTGGTGCCCGCCCGGCCACGGCGACCTCTACACCGCCCTGATGGGCACCGGTCTGCTGGACACCCTGATCGAGGCCGGCTACCGCTACGCCTTCGTCTCCAACTCCGACAACCTCGGTGCCGTCCCCGACGCCCGCGTGGCCGGCTGGTTCGCCCGCTCGGGCGCCCCCTTCGCGATCGAGGCCGTACGCCGTACGCCCTCGGACCGCAAGGGCGGCCACTTCGCCCGCCGCAAGGCCGACGGCCGGATCGTGCTGCGCGAGACCGCGCAGACCACCGACGCGGACAAGGAGGCGCTGGCCGACCTCGACAAGCACCGGTTCTGCTCGACCAACAACCTGTGGTTCGACCTGGAGCGGATGCGCGCCGAGATCAAGCGTCGCGACGGCGTCCTGGGCCTGCCGATGATCCGCAACGAGAAGACCGTCGACCCCGGCGACCCCTCCAGCCCGAAGGTGATCCAGATCGAGACCGCGATGGGCGCCGCGATCGAGGTCTTCGACGACTCGCAGCTGATCGAGGTCGACCGCAGCCGCTTCGTGCCGGTCAAGACGACCAACGACCTGCTCGTGCTGCGCTCGGACGCCTACGAGCTCGGCGGGGACTTCGTGCTGGACCAGGCGGCCGCCGAGCTGCCCTTCGTCGACCTCGACGGCGACCACTACAAGGTCGTGGAGAAGTTCGACCAGCACTTCCCGGCCGGCGTGCCGTCGCTGAAGGACGCGGAGTCGCTCGTCGTCAACGGGGACTGGACCTTCGGGTCGGGGGTGCGGGTCGTCGGGGCCGCTCGCCTGGACGGCGCCCGCGGCCGCGTGGAGGCCGGGACGGTGCTCGGAGAGGGCGGCACGCCAGCATAGGGTCGCCCTCATGACCGGCTCCCACCACGACCACGACCGGCCCGTCGGCGTCGCGGACCACCTCGAGCGCATCCTCGCCGCGATCTCGCCGATGGAGGCCTTCGAGCACCCGCTCCTGGACGCGATCGGGCTGCCCGTGGCGCGCGACGTCCACGCGGGGCTCTCGCTGCCCGGCTTCGACAACTCCAGCATGGACGGCTACGCGGTCTCGTTCCGCGACGTCGCCGACGCCGCCGCCGACCGCCCGATCCACCTGCCCGTGATCGGCGAGATCGCCGCCGGCACCACCTCGATCCACGAGATGACCCCCGGCACCGCGGTGCGGATCATGACCGGCGCGCCGATCCCGGCCGGGTGCACCGCCGTCGTGCCCTTCGAGTGGACCGAGGAGGAGGGCCGCGAGGTCCGCATCCGCCAGGCCCCCACCGAGGGCCAGCACATCCGCCGCGCCGGCGAGGAGGTCCGCGAGGGCGACCTGCTCATGCGCGCCGGCGAGGTCGTCGGCACCCGCGACGTCGGCCTGCTCGCCGCGCTCGGGCTGGGCCGGGTGCCCACGGTGCCGCGGCCGCGCGTGGTCGTGATGTCGACCGGCTCGGAGCTGGTCGAGCCCGGTCGGGCGCTGGGTCGCGGCGACGCCATCTACGACTCCAACAGCTACCTGCTCGCCGCGGCCGTGCGCGCCCACGGGGGCATCGCCTACCGGGTGCGGGCCAGCTCCGACGACCCGGCGTCCTTCTCCGACGCCCTGGCCGACCAGCTGGTGCGGGCCGACCTGGTGGTGACCAGCGGCGGGGTCAGCAAGGGCACCCACGACGTGGTCAAGGAGGTCCTCGCCGGGCTCGGCACCGTGGACTTCGTCGAGGTGGCGATGCAGCCCGGCAAGCCGCAGGGCTTCGGGTTCGTCGGGGAGGACCGCACCCCGATCTTCACGCTCCCGGGCAACCCGGTCTCGGCGTACGTCTCCTTCGAGGTGTTCGTCGTGCCCGCGCTCTACCGGCTGATGGGGCGCGGCGAGGTGCAGCGCACCCTGACCACCGCCACGCTCACCGAGGCCGTGCGCTCGATGGACGGGCGCCAGCAGATGCTGCGGGCCCGGGTCGAGCTCGGCGCCGGCGGCCTGCGGGCCACTCCCGTCGGGGGTGCCGGGTCGCACCTGATCGCCGGCCTGGCGCAGGCCGACGCGCTGATCGTGCTCGGCGAGGACGTCACCAGCGCCGACCGCGGCGACGTCGTCCCCGTGCTCCTGCTCGACCGGCCGACCGCATGAGCACCGGCGACCGCCTCACCCACGTCGACGAGACCGGGGCCGCCCGGATGGTCGAGGTGTCGGGCAAGGCGGTCACCGCCCGCTCGGCGACCGCCACCGGCACCGTGCTGGTCTCGCCCGCCGTCGTGGCCCTGCTGCGCGGCGAGGGCGTGCCCAAGGGCGACGCCCTCGGCGTGGCCCGGGTGGCCGGCATCATGGCGGCCAAGCGCACCCCCGACCTGGTGCCGCTGTGCCACCCGCTCGCGATCACCGGGGTCACCGTCGACCTCGACGTCGCCGACCACGGGGTCGACATCACCGCCACCGTGCGCACCAGCGACCGGACCGGGGTGGAGATGGAGGCCCTCACCGCCGTCTCCGTCGCCGCCCTCACCGTCGTGGACATGGTCAAGGCGGTCGACAAGGCCGCGGTGATCACCGACGTGCGGGTCGAGGAGAAGACCGGCGGCAAGAGCGGCACCTACCGGCGCACCGACACCGCCGGCACCACGGACGGCGCCGCCGTGGACCGTCGGACGGGGGAGTCGGCATGAGCGAGCAGCCCGCCGACTCCTCGGTCATGTGCGCCGCGGTGGTGGTGGCCTCCAACCGGGCCGCCGCCGGGGTGTACGACGACACGACCGGGCCGCTGATCGTCGAGGCCCTGCGCGCCGACGGCTGGGTGGTCGGCGACCCCGTCGTACGCCCTGACGGCGCGCCGGTCGGGCAGGCCATCCGGGCCGCCGTCGAGGACGGCGCCCGCGTCGTGCTGACCACCGGGGGCACCGGTCTCACCCCCACCGACCGCACCCCCGAGGTCACCCGGGCGCTGCTCGACCGCGAGGTCCCCGGCATCGCCGAGGCCATCCGCGCCCACGGCCTGGCCCAGGGGGTCCCGACCGCGCTGCTCTCGCGCGGCGTGGCCGGCACGGTCGGACGCGCGCTGGTGGTCAACCTCCCCGGCTCCCGCGGCGGGGTCAAGGACGGCCTCGCCGTGGTGCTGCCGCTGCTGCGCCACGCCGCGGAGCAGATCGTCGGGAGCGACCACTGAGCCCGGGCTGGCCGGTGGTGCTGAACTCCGAGGGGGTGCGGCTGCGGCCCATCTCCCAGGACGACCGGCACGTGTGGCGCCGCGTGCGCCAGAACAACGCCAGCTGGCTGCGTCGCTGGGACGCGACCGCGCCCTCGACCTCGCAGGCGCGCCCGCGCAGCTTCGCCTCGATGGTGCGCCAGATGCGGCGCGAGGCCCGCGCGGGACGGCAGCTGCCGTTCGTGATCGAGTACGAGAAGCGCTTCGTGGGTCAGCTCACCATCAGCAACGTCGTGCGCGGGTCGGCGCAATTCGCCTCCGTGGGCTACTGGATCGACGAGGCGTACGCCGGTCGCGGCATCACCACCCGCGCGGTCGCGATGGCCGCCGACCACTGCTTCGGTCCCGTCGGGCTGCACCGGCTCGAGGTGGCGATCCGGCCCGAGAACGCCGCGTCCCTGAGGGTGGTGGAGAAGCTCGGGATCTCCGAGGTCGGCTACGCCCCTCGCTTCCTGCACATCGACGGCGCCTGGCGCGACCACCGGCTGTTCGCGATCACGGCCGAGGACGCCCCCGGAGGACTGCTCCCGAGGCTCGACACGCCCGGCGACCACCCGATTTCACACCCGTCACACCAGTGATCTCGCGACACACCGCCGCGCCTGTCAGACCCCTCTGCTAGGCCCACCTACGGTGGTGCCCGTGGACCTCTCTCCCATCATCTTCGTGGTGCTCGTGCTCGCATGGGCCGTCTACCTGATCCCCAAGGCGCTGTCCCACCACGACGAGGTCGCCGGCGACCGGCTGGAGCAGGGGCACACCGACAAGGTGCGCATCCTGACCCGCGCCCGCCGTGTCACCGCGAGCGTCACCGGTGGCTCGTCCTCGGCGTCCGCTCCCGCGGCGCCCGCCGACGAGGTCGTCGTCGAGACCGTGGAGACCGTGGTCAAGGTGTCCGAGGAGAGCGTCCCCACCCGTCGTACGGCTGCCTCCGTGCTGCCCACCCGCGCCTCGGCGCGCCGCGCCGCCCGCAACCGCCGCCGCGTGCTGTCGGTGCTGCTGGCCACCCTCGTGGTCGTCGGCGGTCTCGCCCTCGGTGGCGTGGTGCCGGTCTGGCTTGTGGCCGTCCCCGTCGTCCTCGTCTTCACCTTCCTGGCCCTGGCCCGCGTCTCGGTGCGCCGGATGCAGCAGGCGCGCCAGGCCCCCGGCTCCGAGCGTCCCACCGGCCGGCCGGTCGAGCGTCCGGCTGCTGCGGCCCCGGTCGCTCCCGCCGAGGCCTCCGCGCCGGCCTCGCCCGTCTCTCCGTCCGCCGTCGACGACACCGAGGTGGCGCTCGAGGAGCTCACCCACGACCAGCCCGCCGAGCGCCGCGAGGAGATCGAGACCGCGCTCTCCGACGCCGGCTCGCTCTGGGACCCGCTGCCGCTGACGCTCCCGACGTACGTCAACAAGGCCCGCGCCCGGCGTACGGTCCGGACGATCGAGCTCACCGGCATCACCAGCTCGGGCCACGACGCCGCCGACTCCGCGGTCGCCCGCGAAGCCGCCGAGCAGGCCGCCGAGGACGCCGAGGCGCAGGCGATGGCCGGCAGCAAGGTCGTCGGGGGCTGACCCCCTGGGTCCGGCCGGCGGGTGAAGGGTGGTAGTTTCTTCCTCGCGCTGGACCAGCGCATGGGGCTGTGGCGCAGTTGGTAGCGCGTCTCGTTCGCAATGAGAAGGTCAGGGGTTCGAATCCCCTCAGCTCCACCAAGTGAAGCCCCCGGGTGGCCTGCGGAAACGCACGGATCGCCCGGGGGCTTCGTCGTTGTTATTCGCCCGCGCGTCCGGCGGATGGCCCCCCGGTGGCCCCCCGCGCCCTGTTGAGGCGCTCCAGACCGGCCAGATCGGCCCCGGTGCCGAGGTGGTGCAGGTAGAGGTTCGTCGTCGCGATCGATGCATGGCCCATCCAGGTCTGCACCGTGCTGACATCGACACCGCGCGCCAGCCAGAGGCAAGCGGCGGTGTGTCGCAGGTCGTGGATGCGGCGGCCCCGCCCGGTCCGCTCCCACTTCATCGTGCGCAGCACCGCGGAGCGGTGGAGGCGGGAGCCGGACGCGGTGGTGAAGAGCAGGTCACTCGGCTTCTTGCCGACCTTGAGCCGCTCGACGATCGGGAGCACGCGGCTGGCGATCGGGACGCGCCGTGATCGCCCGCTCTTGGTGGCCTTGGTGGCGATGCCTTCGGGTGCTGATCGGCGAACGATCAAGCCCGGTGCCGGCACCTCCATCACGTCGCCCACGGTCATCGCTCGGGCCTCGCCCCAACGCAGACCGGTCCAGCCGAGGACCAGCAGGATGTCCGCGAGCCAGGCGTTCTGCTCCCGCCAAACCCGGTACGCAGTCTCGAGCTCGTCCTCGGTGAACGGGTTCATCTCCGTGCGCTCCTCGGAGCTCTTCGGGACAGGCACTGCGGTGACGGGATTGGTCGCGATCAGCTTCTCCCGCACGCACCAGCCGAAGAAGGAGGACAGGCTCGCGCGGTAGCGCACGACCGAGGACTCGACCAGCCCGGACGCGAGCAGATGCTCGAAGACGCGCGCGACCTCCCGGCCCGAGACGGCCGAGAGGTGGAGGTTGAGGACGCTGGCCGTGGTCAGCCGCTCGACGTCCTGGTCGGCGCGGTAGGTCTTCTGTGCGACCGTCGTCGACCGGATGACGAGCCAGCGCTGCACCGCGTCTCTAACCCGCTCCTTCCCGGCTCGTGGATCGACCCCGCCTGCCAACGCGGCGCGCTCGCGAGCGAGCCAGGCCGTAGCCTCGCGCTTGGTATCGAAGACCTTGCTGGCCACATTGACCCGACCGCTCTTCAGTCGGGCGCGGAAGCGGCCGTTCGGAGTCTTCGAGATGCTCACGCGGAGACCTTCTTCAACCAGCTCTCGACGTCGGAGCGCCGGTAGCGTGGGCAGGTCCTCGACATCCACGTCACGCGTGGCCCACAGCCGGACTGACGCCAACGACACAGCGTCGCTTGGGAGACCCGCAGCCACAGCGCGACCTCCTCGGACATCAGGAACTCCGCGCCGCTCGTCGCGTAGTCCTCCGGTGCTGCCGCGCTGCTCGCCCTGTCGCGCTTCCTCATCGTGTAGCTCTCACCATCATCGCCGCCCTTGCGCGTGGTTTTGCCGAACCATTCGATTCTCCACTTCTTCGCGTGGAAATGCAAGCACCTGACATCGGGGCTGATTCTCGATAGGTTCGGGGCCATGAGACATCCCGAGGACCCCCCGTACGCCCAGCAGGACGCTGATGACCTGCTGACGCCCGCGGACATGCCTCCGGGGTGGCATCTGCCGACGGTGTTTCCGGGCCATCGCTCGAGTGACGAGAGTGCACGGATCGACGAGATCCTCGGGTACGACGACTTCGCGCGGACGTCGACGGACCCTGATGCCGATGAGGACGCGGCGGCGAACGAGCCGGCCGGCGGGCTGTGGCGCTACCTCGAGCACGTCGACTCGGGGACCCGTGTGTATATCCGACTGCAGCGCCAGGCGTTCGCGGTTCCGGAGGAGGTGCGCATCACCGGCGTGGTCTATCTGCCGCGGGTCCCGGGCGATCCGATCACCTCACGCCTGCTGCGTGAGTTGCCGACGGCGTATATCGAGACCTCGGTCAACAAGCGCCTCTTCGCGATGAAGTCCACCGAGACCCTAGCCGGCAACAAGATCGTCCTGCCCTCCGGTGCTAGGGTTGCCCGCCGCGACCTGCTCAAGCCGCTGGCCGGCACCGGCAAGACCGACCCGGACTTCTACGAGCGCGTCGCACTCCAGCACGGGCAGCTGGTCAAGCAGGGTGATCGCAACCCGACGGCGACGATGGCCGAGATCAACGGAGTCGCACTGACGACCGCGCAGGGATGGGTGGCGAAGGCCCGGAACCGTGGCCTGCTGCCCCCAGGGCGTCGCGGCCGCGCCGGCTGACCCGCTCTGCCTCCCTCGCCTCTGCTCCCTCGCCTCTGCTGTCGCGCCTATGCCTTCCTTCTCGCTTCATCCCGCCCTCTCTGCCGCCCTCCCTCTATCGCCCCTCCTCTGCGCCGCTCGCCTTCCTTGCCTCTCCTTTCCTCTGCTCCTTCCCATCCCAAACTGATGGACGTATGCTACCTAAGGTATTAGCGTATGCACGCGCAGATACACGCGATAGGAGAGGTGTGGGAGTCCGGTCGTGAAGGGTGGGGTCATCCTGTTCCGTGGCACCGGCGGTGCCGCACGCCGCTATATGGAGTCGGACCGCTCGACCGCTGATGAGTACTACCTGGAGGCGGGGACCGCGTTGGCCGAGTTCGTCGTCCTTGATCGTGACGGCAATGTGACGGCGGACGGCGTGTTCACGCCGGAGCAGTACGCGGACTGGGTGGACTGGCGCAATCCATTCACTGGAGCAACTCGCGGCACCCCTCGGCTTCCCAGTCAAGGCGAGGCGACGGCGCCGGGGGAGCGGAGGGATAGGGGTGCGAGGCGGGGGTCGCCGCGGTTCGCCGAGATGGTGATCAACGCTCCGAAGTCGCTTTCGATCGCCGCCGCGTTGCATCCCGATGTCTCCGAAGCGCTCGATCGCGCGCAGGCGGGCGCGGTCGCGGAGATCCGTTCATGGTTGGCCCCGCACTCGGTCACCCGCGTCGGTCCTCGTGGGCTACAAGAGGTCGTCGGTGTGGACCAGCTCGAGACCGTGGCGGTCGTCCACAAGACCTCTCGGGCGGGGGACCCGCATCGCCACATCCACTTCCAGATCGGCACTCGTGTCTTCGCGGCCGGGAAGTGGCGCGGCCTCGACACGGCTGCGCTGTTCAAACAGCAGGGCGCGATCCGGGCGCTCGGAAGCGCAGTCATCGCCGCCCACCCCGAGTTGACGCGCGTGCTCGCCGCCCACGGTTTGAGCCTCAACCACGTCACCGGCGAGGTCGTCGAACTCGAGCAGTACAACGTGGTGCTGTCGAAGCGCGCCGCCCAGGTCGAGCACAATCTCGCCGTCCTGGATGCTGCATGGGAGGACGCCCATCCCGGCGAGGAGCCCGGACCGGTCGTGCGCGCCAGGATGCTCGCCCGCGCCTGGGATCACCAACGACCGCACAAGAAGCCGGCCCCTGAGGAGCTCGGTTGTGAGGAGGGCTGGCGCCGCGAACTGGCGGCCGCTGGCTATCGGACAGATCCACGGTTCCGCTCAGTCCGCTCGCCAGCCCCCGTCAGCATCGATGACCTGAGTGTGAAAGAGCTCGCGGAGCGGGCGCTCGACCGCTGCGCCGCGGGGGCATCGACGTGGACGATCCACGACATCCAGATGCACGTCACGCACGTGGTCACCGAGGCCGGCATCACCGCGACCGGTGGCGATCTGCGCGACCTGATCACCCTCGCGACGAACCTCGCCGCGTCGAACTGCCTCTCGGTACTGCCGCCCACGATGGCCCATCCCGAGCACGTCGCCCACCTCACCGCGATCAGCGTCGTCGCGGCAGAGCAGACCTTGCGTGATTTGGTCGTCGCCCGTGTCGAAACGAGCGGGCGTGCCGGGGGCGAGGTGGATGCGATGGCATCCGGGGAGGCGGAGGCCGCCGAACGGCTCGCGACAGAACGTGGACTGGACACCGATCAGGCCCAGGCTGCGGCCGCGATCGCGTCGACAACCCCGCTGGTCATCGTCGAGGGCGCAGCAGGTGCAGGAAAGACCACCATGCTCGGCGCCGCCATCGCCGCGGCCGAGGCTCACGGACGACCTACACGGATAGTCACCCCGACGAAGAAGGCCGCCGCTGTCGCAGCCCAGGAACTTGGCGTACCCACCGACTCTGTGGCCGCTCTGGTCCACGCCTACGGGTGGCGCTGGGACAGTGACGGCGTCTGGCGCCGCCTGATGCCCGGTGAATCCGACCCGGTGACCGGTGCCGTCTATGCCGGCCCACCCACACGCGGAAGGCTGTGTGCGACGGAGCGGATCGTCGTTGACGAAGCAGGCATGCTCGACCAGGACACCGCCACCGCCCTCCTGATCGTCGCGGCCGAGACCGGAGCGAGCATCGCCTTGGTCGGTGATCGCGCCCAACTGCCAGCGGTGGGCCGAGGCGGCGTCCTCGACATCGCGGCTGACCTCGTCAGCGCGTCTGGACTCGCGGTCCATGACCTGACCGGCATCCACCGCTTCGCAGACCCGACCTACGCGGCCTTCACCCTCGACCTGCGCGACGGCAAGCGTGCCGAGCAGCTCTTCGATCGCCTGCAGCACTTCGGCCTCGTGCGGCTCCACGAGTCGACGGAAGCGATGCATGCGTTGTTGGCAGACATCGCGCGACCCGGTGATGCCCTCACAGTCGCGACCAATGACCAGGCCAGAGAGGTCAATGCTGCGATGCGCCAGGCGCGCGTCGCCCGTGGCGAGATCCCCGACGTCACCGCCGCCGTAGGGTCTGATGGCCTCCCGGTCGGGCCGGGCGACCTGGTCATGACCCGTCGCAACGACAACGCGCTGGGGGTTGCCAACCGGCAGACCTGGATCGTCCAGGGGGCCGACGACGAGGGTGACGTCTGGGTCCTACCAGCAGGCGCGGTTGGACGTCGAACGAGCAGACGCCTCCCGGCCGCCTACGTTGCCGAGCACGTCCACCTTGCGTACGCCTCAACTGCCTACGGCGTCCAGGGCGCGACCAGCGAGGTTGCCCACGCCCTCGTCAACAGCCCGACCAGCGGCGCCTTTGAGAGTCTGGGCCTGGATGCTGCCGGCATCTACGTCGGCCTGACGCGCGGCCGTGAGGCCAACCTGCTCCACGTTGTCGCGGCCGACGTCGAAGAGGCGCGCGAGCAGTTCGCTGCCGCGATGGAACGGGACCGCGCAGATCGCGGGCTCGAGCACGCGGCCCGGACGGCGCGCGAAGCCGTTGCCGGACTCGTCGCACCTTCCACCATCGACGCCGACGTCGAGTACGTCGCATCCGAACGCGCCCGACTGCGTTCCGACATCGACCGCGCTAACGCCGAGGCCGACCGCTGGGAGAGCGCCCTCGCGACGCTCGCCACCCTGGACAGCCAGCATCAGCGAATCCGGGCACCCTACGAAAACGCGGTCGCGTCAGCGAAAGCAAGCGAGGAGGCCATTCGTGCCGCAGTTCATGCGGACCTGCTGGAACAGGCTGCCCAGGCTGCCGACGCCATCGCAGAGGCTGCGGGCCGTATGTATGCGGCCAACGCAGCAGCCCGCCACTCAGGCAGATTCGGGCGACGCGCCGCGGAACGGGCTGCTGAAGAGAGGTCGAGCGATCATGGCAGGCTCACCTCTGCGGTCGCCTCTCGCTGGGGAACCGCGCCGACCCCAGGAGCCGACCGCAACCGCTGGGCCCAGCAGGCAGCCGATCTGGCCACCGACGATCATCCGAGCGTCCTCGACGCCGGCCGCGACAAGGCAGGTGCGGTCGACAGGCTGGCGCTGATCGACGGCGACCAGGAGAACGTGCGAGCAGACAGCCGTCGACAGTTCCTCGGCAATCGCCGGGCTGCCGACATCCGGCGCCGCACGGCGCAGTTGCGCGCGCGAGCACAGGGCGCCGAGCAACTCCTGTGCGAGCTCGACGCCCTGCCGCCCGCAGATGCCGCTCGTGCGCTCCGAGCGATGAGCGAACCTCCAGAGCCGGTCACACAAGCCGTCCGCACCCTGGAGACATCGGCGGGCGTAGGTAGAGAGACGCAGACGCGCTCCGCGCCCGGCAGCAGGGAACTGTCGAGGCTCGCGGAACAGGCGCATAGGCAGAGTCCGAGCATCTAGCGAGCGGTCCTCGGTCCTTGACGCGGACGCCGGATTGACGCCAGACGAGCCCGGCCGACGCACTTGGTAGGGGTGAAGCGAACATTGACGAGCCGGCTGCGGAGCATCTTGCCGAGCTGATTCTGATCGGTCGCCGGTGTCAGAGCGGGGGAGCGCACTGGTCTCCGGATAGGGACCCGTCCCCGGTGCATGTCACCGGACTGGCCTTCCGGGACAACCAGCCATCATTGGGCCCCCTGGTCCGCGGCGAGTCCGTTTGTGATTCCCGCTGCGGTCACGCTCCGCGTGACGATCCTGCGCTGGCGCGCTCCGCGAGCCAATCCTGCTGCGGTGGCGCTCTGTGTGACCAGTAGTTTGTGGCGCGTTGACCAGCTCGCGCGAGTCACGGTAGCGCCAGCGATCCTCAACGAACTCGCGCTCTGCTCCGGGGTAGACGCCGGGCTCGTGGCCTCTCGGGGACTGCAAGCCGAAGCAGGTCCTCTGCCGGGCCGACCGGTCGCTGGCCGGTGAGCCAGACGGCACGTAGCGAGCGGTCGAGGTCGACTCCGTGAATGGGGACCTGGACTAGGCGGCCGGCTGCGACGTCGTCGTGCACTGCCAGGTCGGAGAGCACGGCCGGGCCGGCTCCGGCGATGACTGCGGAGCGGACGCCGCTGCTGGTCGACACCTCGAGCAGGGGTTGGGTGGGGGTACCGAACGGGGTCAGGGCTCGGTCCAGCGCGGTGCGGGTCCCCGACCCGGCTTCGCGGTGCACCAGCCGCGTTCCGGCCAGCTCCTCAGCCTCTACCGATCTACGGCGGTGGGCCCACGGGTGAGCGGGCGCGACGACGACCACGAGCCGGTCGGTCGCCACGACCTGAGCGGACAGGCCGGAGGGAAGGTCGGGGCCCTCGATGAAGCCGAGGTCGGCGTCGCCCGCGAGAACCGCGGCCGCCGTGGTGTCGCTGTTGCCTGCGGTCAGGCTGACGGCGGTGTCCGGATGCGTTGCGGCCAGCACGACGAGCCAGCCCGGCAGTAGATGCTCGGCCACGGTCAAGCTCGCCGCGACCCGCAGCCGCGCGATGCGGTCGCCGCGCAGGGACGCGATGCCCGCCTCGAGGACGTCCGCAGCAGCGAGGACCCCACGTGCCCACTCGGCCAGCAGTGCACCGTTTGGGGTGAGGTTCGAGCCACGGGCCGAGCGAGTGAGGACCGCGAACCCGACCAGCCGTTCGAGTCCGCGCACCCGTGCGCTCACGGCAGGCTGGCTTAGCCCGCGGGAGGCACCGGCCTTGCTCAGGCTGCCGCTGGCAACGATCTCGAGGAGCAGCGACAGGGTGTCGAGGTCGGGCACCCGGGTGAGAGTCATCGACCCACTCTAGAGCCCGCCATCAGTCCGGTGGATGACGTCATCGATCCAGGATGTCTACCGAGCGCCCGTCTGCCGGCGCAGGCTGGAAGTACCGACGAAGGAGAATGCCTGTGACCACGGCCCACGAAGCCCCTGTCCACCGACACCGCACCGGCAGCCGCTGCCGCCCGTCCTGCCCGCCCACTCCCGAGCCCGGGCACCGCAGTCCGGTACCTGGGTTGCTCGCCGTCGCAACCGCCACCGGCGTCGCGTTCGGCGTGCATGCCTTGGTCCCAGCGGTGAACCCCTCCACCGTCGCTGTGGTCATCGGCGCGCTCGCGGTCAACATCGGGCTGCACCACCCCTCCCTGCACGTCGGCACCCACGTCGCCTCACACCGGTTCCTGCGCCTGGCCGTCGTGCTGCTTGGCCTGCAGCTGGGGCTGCAACAGCTGCTCGACCTGGGGCCGCGCGGTGCCCTCGTCGTGGTCACCACCGTCACGGTCACGTTCACCGGAACGCGCCTGCTTGGGCGGCTGCTGGGTGTGCCGCCGGCCCGGTCCCTGCTCGTCGCCACCGGCTTCTCGATCTGCGGCGCCTCCGCCGTCGCCGCGATGGAGGAGGTCGCCGGCGGGGACGAGGACGACACGGCGGTCGCAATCGCGCTCGTCACGTTGTGCGGGAGCCTGGCCATCGTGCTGCTCCCGCTGCTTCGTGAGCCCCTCGGGCTCGACCCTGCTGCGTTCGGCAGCTGGGTCGGCGCAAGCGTGCACGACGTGGGCCAGACCGTCGCGACAGCCGACCGCGTACCGGGAGCCCTGACGACCGCGGTCGTCGTCAAGCTCAGCCGCGTCGTGCTCCTCGCCCCGCTGGTCGCCGGGACCGCCGTTGCGCTGCGGCGTCGCACTCCCGCGGCGGCGACGGGGCGCCGCCCACCGCTGCTTCCCCTGTTCGTCGCCGGCTTCCTGGCAGCGATCGCCGTCGCGAGCACCGGGCTCCTGCCCGACCCGGTCCTGCACGGCGCGAAGGTCCTCCAGGAGGTCTTGCTCGCCGCAGCCCTGGTCGGTCTGGGCACCGGGATCCACCTCCCGGTGCTGCGGCGCACCGGAGGCCGCGCGCTGGTGCTCGGCCTCATGTCATGGGTCCTCGTCGCGGGGGTCGCCTACGCCGGCGTACAGCTCACCGGCGCATGACGGGCAAGGGGTGGTGGTCGGTTCGACCAACCCCGCGGTGGGTGGGTCGTGTGGTTCGGGCACTCCTGCGCCCAACCTGGCCCAACATGGCCCGACCCTTCGGCGTGATCGTCGGGGATCCCAAACGCTGGGCGGTCCGCGCTGATGTGTTCGGGGTGTCCGGGTTCGCCGGTGAGTGTCGCAGTTGGTTAGCATGAGCGCACACGATGGCGGTGGGGCTCGCCGACAACCGTGGCGGCAGGCCACCAACAGTCCCTACCTGAGACAGGTAGGAGTTCGTGTGCCCGAAAATAGTGACCCCGACGTCGGCGATCTGCCGATCGATCCCGATACGTCCGGTGACAGGCTCACCGGCACGGTCCACCGGTTGCCTTCCTTATTCACGTCGCAGTGGGACGTGCTGCTCGCCATCAGCGCCGGCGGTGCACTGGGGAGCCTGGCACGTTGGGGTGTCGGTGAGCTCCTCCCATGGTCCGGGACCGAGTTCGCGTGGGGGACCTTCGTTGAGAACGTCTCTGGTGGGTTCGCGCTCGGCGTGCTGATGGTGTTCGTGCTGGACGTGTGGCCGTCGCAGCGGTACGTGCGCCCGTTCCTGGGCGTCGGCCTCCTCGGTGGCTACACCACCTTTTCGACCTACATGCTCGACGCACGCCTCCTGCTCGGCGAAGGACAGGTCCTCACCGCGTTCGCATATCTAGGAGGGTCCCTCCTGGCCGGCCTGCTCGCCGTCTGGGCCGGGATCGCCTCCGCACGGTTGATCGCACTCAGGCCGAGACGGTCACGACCCCGACATCCAGCACCTCCCGAGTCTTCCATGTTCGCGCACGACGATGACGAGGTGAGGAACCGATGACGCTGCGGGGTCCAGCGAGCAGGCTGACGATCATGGTGGGGGAGTCCGACCAGGTGCACCACCATCCCGTTTACACCGAGATCGTGCATTTGGCGCACCGGGCCGGGCTGGACGGGGCCAGCGCCTTTCGTGGCATCGAGGGGTTCGGCAAGTCGAACCACATCCACACCCCCAGGTGTGGTCGCTCCGCAAGGACCCGCCTGTCGCGGTGGTCATCGTGGACACCGACGAGCAGATTCGTGGCTTCCCCGAGCTGGAGCGGCTGGAGCTCGAGGGCATGGTGATCGTGGAGCCGGTCGAGGTCATCCGCTACGCGGGCAGAGGACCAGCCGGCCCGGCCGGCCCGGGGGAGGACCGGCGATGACAGTTGCGATGGTGCTGCTGGGTGGCGCTATCGGCGCTCCGTTGCGCTACCTCACCGACCTGGTCGTCCAGTCCCGCCACGACAGCGTCTTCCCGTGGGGAACCTTCACCGTCAACATGACCGGCTCGCTGGTCTTGGGCGTCACGGCGGCTGCGGTGACCGGCGCTGGGGTGCCGTCGTGGGTGTTGGCCTTGGTCGGCACCGGGTTCTGCGGTGCCCTCACCACGTTCTCCACCTTCGGGTTCGAGACCGTCCGGTTGCTCGAGGAAGGCTCGGTCCTCGCCGCGGGGTTGAACTGCCTCGCGAGCCTGGCGATCGGTCTGGGCGCGTGCGCCGGCGGGTACGCCATGACGGCCGCGCTCCTGTGAGCGAGGTGACGCCGGTCCGAGGACCGCGGCCGCGCTGGGTGAGATGGCTGCTGGCTGTCGCGGCCGTCCTGCTGTGCGTGCTGACCATCGCGTTGGCCGTGGGCTCGGAGCAGCTCGCGCGGCTCGACCAGACGGTCGCTGACTGGGGCTACCACTCCACCTGGGGCCACGCCGGTCGAAGCTCGTTCTGGGTCGCGGTGGCGACCTACGGGCAGCCGATGGTCCTGCGTGCGGTGCTGGTGCTTCTCGCGCTGGTGCTTCTCCCGCTGCTGCTGGCCCGGAAGCGCAACTGGTGCTTGGCGGCGTGGCTCGTCGCCGTCACCGTGACCGAGAACGTCATCGCCCCCTCGACCAAGCTCCTGCTCAGCCGCCCGCGCCCGGAGTGGCTCGAGCCGATCGCGGTCGAGCACAGTTTGTCCTACCCCTCGGGGCATGCCGCGATGGCAGGGACCTTCGCGGCCGCGGTGATCCTCGTGGCGCTGGCGATGATGGGTCCGGGATGGAGTCGGCGGCTGGTCGTGCTGCTCGCTCTGCTGGTCTACCTTGTGATCTCGGTGGACCGGATCTTCTTGGGTGTCCACTACCTCAGCGATGTCGTCGCCGGAAACCTGCTGGGGCTGTGCATCGCTCTGGCGGGGTGGCTGCTGCTCCTCCGGGTCACGTCCTCCGGGAGCGGGTGGTGAACTTGTGGGAGGCGGTGCTGCTGGGCATCGTCGAGGGGGTCACGGAGTTCCTGCCGATCTCGAGCACCGGCCATCTCACGATCGCCGAGGAGCTGCTCGGGTTGCCGGTTGATGACCCCGGCGTCACCGCCTTCACCGCTCTCATTCAGGTCGGGGCAATCGCTGCGGTTCTCGTCTACTTTCGCACCGACATCCGCACACTGGCGGTGGCGTGGTGTCGGGGACTTGTCGTGCCCGGGGAGCGGCACCGACCCGAGTACCGGATGGCCTGGTGCGTCATTGCGGGGTCCGTCCCGATCGGTGTCGTGGGCTTGCTCGCCAAGGACCTGGTCGCCGGCCCCCTACGCTCCCTGTGGGTCGTGGCCGTCGCACTCGTGGCGTGGAGCTTCGTCATGGTCTTGGCGGAGCGGTCTTCCCCGCGGCGCGGGCAAGCGGGCCGCGACCTCACCGTGCGCGATGCGGTGGTGATCGGGATTGTCCAGTGCGTGGCGCTGGTGCCGGGGGTTTCTCGTTCCGGAGCCACCATCAGCGCAGGGCTCTTTCTTGGACTGGACAGGGTCACTGCCACCCGGGTGTCGTTTTTCTTGTCCATTCCAGCGCTGGTCGCGGCCGGCGCCTACGAGGGGCTAATCACGGCCTCGCAGATCTCCACCACCGTCGGCTGGTGGCCCACCGTGGTGGCGACGGCGGTGAGCTTCGTCGTGGCCTACGTATCAATTGCGTGGCTACTCCGCCTCGTGGCCGGACACCCGATCACCGTCTTCGTCCCCTACCGGTTGGGATTGGCAGCGGTGCTCGTCGGGGGACTGCTGACAGGCCTGGTCAGCGCCACGTGACTCGTCCTTGGTCCGGAATCTTCAAACCGAGGAGGGTGGCACCGAGCGGCACGGCCCTCGTGGCGTTTGGGCTCAGGGTTGGGGTGACCTCGCCGTAACGGCTCGTCGCTCCGCGCGCCCATCCGCATTCGGGACGCTCTGCCGCGGTGTAGAAGCACACGCTCGGGCCGGAATTCGCGCGCGGACGTGTCGGCCTGGCGGCTGTGAACAGAGCCAGTGGATCCGTCGTCCGGCTGTGGCCCCCCGGTGGCCCCCGAGTCGGAGATCCGGACGTGTCGGGGCAAGCAGTGCAACGCACGGAAGCGGTTGCACGTGTGGCAGGTGGAGCAAGCCACACCTTCGCAATGAGAAGGTCAGGGGTTCGAATCCCCTCAGCTCCACCAAACCCGCTGGTCAGAGGCCTGCACGGATCCTGAAATCAGGAGCAGGCAGTGGCAAGTCAGCAGAAACTCAGCACAAAGTCGATCAGATCGCAGGGACCCTCGGTCCGTCTGGGCCGGTCTCGGCCGGCCGCGGCACGGCTCGAACACCTGGTCTGCATGACGACCACAACATCCTCCGAGACGGCGCTGGGCCCCGTCCTCACCCTGTCCCAGCTGGCCGCCCAGCTCGGCGTCACCGTCCAGACCCTCTACGACCTCCGAAGTCAGGGGCGCGGGCCGCGCGGGTTCCGCGTCGGCCGTGAGCTCCGGTTCCGGGTCAGCGAGGTCGACGCCTGGCTCGCCAAGCTGGAGGCCGACGACGCCAAGCGGCACCCCCGCCAGGCCGGCTGATGCGCACCGGACGACCCCGTACGCCGATCGGCACCCACGGGGCGATCAACACCCGCCGGGAAGGCGGCAGCGTGGTGGCGGAGACCCGCGTCCGGGACCTGGATGGTCGGCTCCGCCAGGTCAGAGCCTCGGGGCCGACCGCGGCCGCCGCGCGCAGCCGGCTGATGGAAAGCATCCGGGAGCGACCGTCTCTCCCGAGCTCCGGAGTGTTGCGGCCCACGAGCTCGTTCGCCGACCTCGCGGACCTTTGGCTGGCTGACCTCGAGCTGCGCGACCTGGCCGGCAACACCAAGGAGAACTACCGCACCTGCCTGCGGCTCCACGTCCGACCGGCGTTCGAGCACTACACCCTGACCGAGGTGACCACCGGCCGGGTCGAGTGGTTCCTGGCGAGGCAGGCGAAAGTGTCGCCGTCGCAGGCCAAGCAGACCCGCACGATGCTCAACATGCTCTTCGCCTACGCGTTGCGTCATGACGCGATCGCTCGCAACCCGGTCGAGGGTACGTCGCAACTGCGACGGGTCAAGACGACACCTCAGGCGCTCACGCTCGACCAGATCGCCGCGATCAGGAAGGCGGCTGCCCAGTGGCGAAGTGAACCCGGTCTCCCCGGCCCCAAACCCGACGGCCAGGTCCGCGACATCATCGAGGTCCTGCTCGGGACAGCGATGCGTCCCGGGGAGGTGCTCGCGCTCCGTCCCTGCGACATCGAGGACCTGCCGACCGGGATGGTCGCCAGCGTCAACGGCACCGTTGTGCAGCGCAAGGGGAGCGGAGCTGAGCGCCAGCCTCGGCCCAAGACCGACGCGTCCATCAGGCGCATTCCCGTGCCCGAGTTCGCGGCCGACGTGCTGCGGCGCCGGATCACCGGCATGCCTCTCATTGCATCGTCTCGGACCATCTTCGCCAGCCGCAACGGGGGTCCTCTCAGCCCGTACAACGTCCGCCGCACCTTTCGCGACTTCCTCCAGCTCGCTGACCTGGGCGGCAGCGGAATCAGTCTTCGCTGGTATCGGCGGACCGGGGCAACCGTGATCGCACGCGGCATCGGGACCGACGCTGCCGCCGTCTACCTCGGACACACCTCCACCGTGATCACCGAGGGCCACTACATCGAGCCGGATCGTGCCGTGGATCCGACTCCTGCCGCGCACCTGGAACGTGCATTGCGACCGGACAAGCCAGACGGTTCGCTGCTGGCAATCCGTCCGGCCGACCGCGAAGCGGAGTTGCTCGACGCGGTTGACCGCGAGGGCGGGGATGACGCCGTGGCGTAGGCAGGTCGCGGCTCACGAACGTCGGATGGCGTCGTGGTTGCCCGGCGAGAAGTGTTCTCCGGAACATGTTGGGGGTCATGTGATCGAGCCCGGCCTCACCGATACGGGCGCCGGCGTGACGCCCGAGATCCTCGAAGCGCTGGCTCCGCGCGTGGGAGAGGACCACACCCCGCCGTGGGCAGCATCGGCTCACATCGAGCGCGAGGGACCGGTCGTTCCGCTGCCGGGTTGGTGCACGATCGCGGAGTGCAGTTCGGCTCGGCTCCGGGCCGCGCCCGGCGACGCAGTCGGCGGCTCTGACTGTGGGCGGAGTCGGTCGCGTACGAGCCCGATGATGGCGGTGTGGTCACCTTCGGTCAGGGGGAGGTAGCGGTGCCGGGGCGGGGCGACCAGCTGGCCGCTGTTCTCCACGATGCGCGGCATGGTGACGCGGGTGAAGTAGCCGTTGCGTTTGACGCCGGCCTCGATGACGTCGGCGATCCGGGCATCGAGCCTGGCGAAGAGGGCGGTGAAGGCGTGCAGGGCGCGGGGGTCGAGGTCGGCGTCGGGGCGGATGGTCTTGAGTCGGCCGATGGCGTTGGCGGCTTCGGTGATCGCGAGTCCGCCGGTTCCGACGCGGCCGCCGATGTTGCGCAACTGGTGTTGGAGGTCGAGGTAGGTCTGCGCGCGGGCGAGCCAGGCCTGTTCTAGGTCCCCGTCGGTCTTGGCGGCCAGCGGCGCGAGCCCTGCGGAGAGGAGCCGTTGGGAGTCGACCACGAGCCGCAGGTTCATCGCGCTGGGGAAGGACTTCATCCGGATGACGAGGTTGTGCTCGGCTTGGAGCACCCCGAGCAGTCCGGGTTTGGCGGGTCCGGTGATGACCTTGGCCTTGGGGCGCCAGCCGTGGGCGTCGAGGGCATAGTCGGGTGGTTCGAGGCTGGCGTCCAGGGCGCAGGCCAGCGCTGCCCAGCCGAGCCGTTCACCGCGGTGGAGCTTCTCCCAGCCGGGGATGTTGGAGTAGCGCTGGTCGAGCACCACCAGAGCGCGGACGGCGGCCGCGATGTCGCCGATCAGGGTGTGGGTCTGCCGGGCGTCCAGGCTGTCTCGGCGGAGTCCGGCGTCGAAGTCGTGCTCACCGAGGGCGGCGGCGCGGGCGACTTGGCGCCAGTGCTCGACCATCGGCAGGTCCTGGGGGGTGGTCAGCTCCTCCAGGGTGGGGAGCCGGGCGCTGGCTGCGTCGATGGCCTGGTCGAGTGCCAAGGCCAACGCGCCCAGGGCGCCGTGGTGGAGGCTGGGCAGCCGGAACGGGTTGGGCTGCCTGGGGTTCAGGTTGCTGGCCGTGTGTGGGGCGACGGCTCGGGTCGCCTGTCGGCACCACAGCAGTGCGGCGTGCCGGTAGCTGCCGATCTGGTCCCCGATCTGGCGGCGTTCGGCGTCGGTGGACGTGATCGGGACGCTGTGGGTGCCGTCGCCTCCGATGCGGAGTTGGACGCGGTGCTGGGTGAGCAGCGAGGCCAGCTCTGCTCGTAGGAGGGCGCCGTTCTCGCCGTACATCAGGGCTCATCCAGCGCGTGGGCGTCGGCGAGGGAGGCGAGGACCAACTCGATGTGGAGGGCATCGACGCCGTAGTCGGCGAGCTGCTGCACTGCGCACACGGCGAGACCCATCACGATGTCGCAGTCGCGGGTGATGCCGGCGGTGTCCAGGGCGGGCGTGTCGTCGCCGTGGACCCAGTCCAGCTCAATGAGGGCCCGTTCGTAGGCCGAGGACGCCTCGACGCTCCGGGCGTGATCGGCTAAAGCGGCGAGGTAGGAGCGGGCCTCGGCGAGGGTGGCCGCATGGGCGAGCAACATGATGAGTCCTTCCGTTCGGGGGTGGCATCCCGTTCACCGTCATCCCGGGGTCCGGGAAGCGCCGGCTGGGTTGCTCTGGCTGTGGAGACCCCTTGAGAATCAGGCTGTTGTGCAGCGCTACGAGGCGCTGCGGACCTGGTCCTCGATCCGTCGGCGGGCGGCGACGTCGTCGGCCACGAACTGGTGGAAGTCGGCGTTCCGGTCCGCGATCGGGACTTCCGGACCGGTCTCGATCGGCGTTTCCCCCGGCCAGGTGGTCTGCCTGGTCGGCCGGTCCCGGTCGAGGCGGCAGCCGGCGGTCGAGACCCATTCCCGGAGCCGGTTGCGGGCCTCGGCGAAGTCGCGGTGCCACCCGATCGGCCCGGATGGTGTGCCCTCGGTGTCGTAGGCGTTGAGCCAGTGGGTGTGGAGCGCGGAGAGTTCCCACACCAGTTCGTCGTGGCGATGCCAGTACGGCGGGACCACGGTCGGCGGGAGCCCGTAGGACAGCCGTAGCCAGGTGACCCAGCCGTTGAGGTCCAGCCACTCGACCAGGGCCTCGTCGGCGCTCAGCAGGTTCCAGTTGATCGGCCGCAGCGGCCGGTCGTCGTCCAAGTCGGCGGTCCCGAACTGCTCGGGATCGCCGTACTTTGACCTGCCGTCGTCGTCCGGGTCGAGGAGCGGCTGCTGCCCGGGGTCGACGTGAGTCGTCATCACTGGCCTTGCTCAGATGCTGGCAGCTCGTGCGGGCTCGTTGACCACCGTGAGCTCGTTGGTCGGCGGGTCGGGCTGCTGGGCCGGGGTGCGGTCGACGACGTAGCGGGTCCGGGCGCAGTCGTGCCCGATGCGGCGGGCGACGAACTGCTCACGGATCTCGCTGCGGCCGCCGGGGCGGTCCTGTTCGTACTCGTGGATGTAGCCCGAGGCGACGATCTGGTCGCCGGGCTTGAACCTTGGGTAGGCGCGCTCGGCCGACCGGTCGAACATCACCAGGTCGCAGTAGACCGGGTCGAGTTTGGTGAAGGACCCGTCGACCTCCTTGCGGTGCTGCTCGATGCCGACCCGGCTGTAGAACCGCGGGTGGCCCTTGCCGGTGAAGGTGAGTTCGGGCGCGGTAGCGATGAACCCCTGGAGGCTCATTTGGGTGGGAATCGACATTGGCTGACTCCTGGACTCGCGCGGCGCCTCGACTGGCGACCGCTCTCAGGAGTCAGGTGTGTGCTGGCTACTCCGTCGGCTTGTCCGCGTCGATGACGCGACGCCAGTCGTCGTGGAAGTCCTCCAACGGTTCGGGGGCAGTGCCCTCCCACCGGCGCGGGATGTCCTGCATTGAGTCCGGCATGAAGGGAGCGCTCTTGCGCCACTCGCTGAAGTACGTGTGCGCCATCGTCAACTGGTAACTCGGGCCCCGGTCACCGAAGGTGATGAGCAGATGGTCGAGCGTGGCACCGTCGTTGATGGTCGCGACGGCAACGGCGGTCACCGTCTCCGAGCTGAGGTCGGGGTAGAGCTTGGCCGTGTCCTCGGGCGGCTCACCGTTGGCCATGAAGTAGTTCTGACGCCAGAGATCGAACGGGCCGCCAATCGGGCATCCGTACTTCGCATGCTCAACCCAGTACTTGCTCACAGAACCTGTCTACGGGTCGCGTCCGACAGAAGCGCTTCTTCAGCGTCGTTGCAGGGCTTTCTCGATGGCAGTGCGCTCAGTGCGGAGTTGCTCGACCTCCTTGCGGGCCGTCCAGGGGCGCAGGTCGGTGACCAGGGGTGGGGAGCTGCGGAGCAGGACCAGGGCGAGGCCGAACGGGAGGGTGCGGATCGTCTCGGGTGGCATGACCGGGACGCGGCGGGTGGAGCGTTGGAGGGATCGGGAGCCGTAGTCGCCGATGGAGATGGTGTCGGTGCGTTCGTCGCGTTCGCCGATCAGCGCTGAGAGGTCTTGCAGGTCCCGGGCCGACGAGGCGCCGCCGAGGATGACCTTGACGATGCTCGCGTCCCAGATCGCGCCGGCGGCGTGGTCTCCCCACTTGTCGCGTGCCTGGGAGAGCGACTGGAGCACCGGCATGGTGGTGATACCGGTGCCGCCCCCTTCGGCCATAAGCACCGGCAGGGACGGCAAGGGGGAGAGGTTCCCGATCTCGTCGAGCGCCAGGAGCAGTGGTGGGTCGAGTCGGGCGCCCGGTGAAGCGGCGGCGAGGTGGCGGGCGGTCTCCACGAGGTCCTCGATGAACGCCGCGACGAGTGACCAGGAGGCGCCGGCTCCGGCTCCGGTGGCGAGCAGGTAGAGGGTGCCATTGCCGGTGAGGAACTCGACGGGGTCGAAGTGCTCGCCGGGGGGTGGCGAGACGGCGTCGAGGACACGGGGGTCGGCCAGGCACGAAAGGGCGAGGGAGACGCCCATCCAGATGGAGTCGCGGGTGCGGGGGTCGGCGTGGATCATCGACTCCAGCGAGTCTGCCCAGCCGGGGGCCGCGTTCGAGTTGCTGGCCAAGACCGCCACGGCGTCAGCGGCGGCGGAGGGTGAGAGCGTCCAGTTGAACAGCTCGCGCGGGGTCCTGTTGTCGAGCGCGGCGGCATGGAGGAGGGCTTGGAGAGCGGTGCGTGTCTTGCCCTCCCAGAACCCTCCGGACTCGACCCCGCCGGTGGAGAGGCCGGTGGCCGAGGCGAGGCCGGTGGCTCGGATCATCGCGGTGAGCGGGTCCTCGCAACCGCGTACGGGGGACCAGCGCAGCCCGGCGGGCAGTCCTTCGGCGAGGCGTTGGGGGTCGAAGACCGCGACGGGTCCTCGGCGTTGCCGTGAGGTGAGGGTGGCGGCGATGTTGTCGGGTCGGGTGGCGGTGGTGATCACGGCGCCGGGTGCGTCCAGGATCGCGTTGATGACGATGTGGAGGCCCTTGCCGGATCGCGGTGGGCCGAGCAGCAGGACCGAGTCCTCGACCGACGCCCACACGCTCTGGCTCCGGGAGCGGCCGAGCAGATAGCCGACATCCGAGGGTTCGGGCTGGTCGAGGGATGGCCTCAGGGTGCGCCCGCGTGCGAGCAGCGCCTTCTGCGAGGCCACAGTTCGTACGTCGCGGCCGGTAGCGACTCCAGCGAGCCGGCGCGGGTCGTGGGTTGTCCTGTGTCTGATCGTGCCGATGCGTCGCCACAGCACGAGCGCGGCCGCGATGACTCCGCCCATCATGAGGGCCAGGACGAGCCAGTAGACCCACGCGGCCATTCCGTCGGAGCCGAGCGCGGCGCCCGGGTCGCCTGGTCGGCTGAGTAGACGGAACCCTGCCTCCCATCCTTCGGTCGGCTGCCCGGTGCCTGAGAGCCAGGCTGCGACGGTTCCCGCCAGTCGCAGGATCGCGGCGATGACGCCGACGGCTGCGATCAGTCCGAGGCCGAGGTTGACCAGCTCGTCGTCGACGCCCTGGCCACGAGGGTTCACGCGGCACCGCCAATGACCATGACGGTCCCGGACTCCCTGCCCATGAGCACCAGGAGTCCCGGGTGGGCTTCGAGCAAGGCCGGTGGCAACCGGAGTCGAGTGGTGCCCTCAGTGCTCGCGGTTTGGTGCGCGACCACCACCGCGACGGCCACGTCCTCGTTCGGGAGGAACCCCTCCCCGGATAACTCCCCGACCGTGACACGCGGCTGCTTAACGGGCTCAACGACGTGCAGTCGGGGGCGGCCAGGGGTCACGATGTCGGTGAACGTCGAGTCGTCTGCCTCGTGCACTTCGACCCGCACGGGTGTGCCCAAGTCGGCGGCGATGTCGTCGAGCACCCGTCGGAGGTCCTCGCGCTGCAGGGCGCCGTCTGCGGAGTAGGGCTCGCGGTCGAGCGACACGGTCAGGTGGCCCGTCTTGTCGACGGTGACCTCGACTAGCGGCATCACCACGGGCACCCGCATCGCGGCGTGGTCGTCGCGTCGGTAGGAGCCTGCTGCGCTGGTCATGCTCATAGCCCCAGCACCCCCACTTGCCGCTGCGCTACCTGCTGCACGGGCTTGACGCCCTGCCGGGCTGCGAGTGCCTCACGGTCCAGGCCCGGCGGGTTGCCGTCACCGACCTGCGGGGTGTCGAGCAGGTCGAGGATCGTCACCGCGGCACCACGTACGCGCTCTGCGGTCGACTGCACCACCTCGACGGGTGACTTGCCCGGCACGCTGGAAGCCCACGAGGCGACGTAGGGGATCGTGTAGTCACCGGTGGCCAGCCCGTGCGCTGCGCCGAGCATGAGAGCCACCGATTCGGCCTCGACCTCGGCGATGCCGCGGTGCAGGGCGGCGTCGGCGTTGTCGGGGCCGTGGAGCATGACATGGCCCAGTTCGTGCGCGAGGGTCTTGACCTGGGCGGCCTCGTCCATGTCCATCCGCACCGACACCTCGCGGGTCAGGTAGTCGGTCAGACCGTTCGCGCCACCGATCAACTTCGCGTCGGAGACCAGCCGCAGCTGGAAACCATGGGCAGTGATCTGGTCGGCCAGCCCGTCCCACAGCCACTCGGGCGCCTGTCCTCGCAGCAGGGTGGGGCGGGGTGTCTCGGGGATCGGTTCGCCGTCGGTCTGGGAGATGTCCCACACGTGTGCCGGCTTGAGGCCGATCAATCTGGACCGGACGGCCTCGCCGAGGCCGGGCTTCTCGCCGCGACCGAGGCGGCGCCACGAGTCGGGGTCGGCCGGGTTCGAGGACGCGAACCGTGCGGTGACGGGGGCGAGGATCGCGTACCCGGCCTGGCCCTTCATGACATGCCGGTTCAAGCTGAGCCACTGCTTGAAGCCTGCGACGTAGGTCGGCATCGGCTCCGGCACCCGGCCCTGCTGAAAGGCTGCGTAATGCTGGACGTAGATCAGCATCGTGTTGTTGAACGAGCGCGAGCGGAACCTGGCCGCGAACTCCAACGCGCGCTTCCAGTCCTCACCAGTAACCAGCGCCTCGACCGATGCGGTGAGCTGCTGCTGGAGCGCATCGAGCTTCGCTTCACGCGCCGCGAGGTCGCGCGTCTGAAGTCTCATCGGGGACCGCCTCCTGATGCCGGGTCTCAGACGGCAGGTGTGCAAGAACAACCGCTACTGTCTGGGGCGGTCGATGCGCCAGTCGACGTCTCTGGGTCGTGGGTCGCGGCCGTGACGATTCGTTCTCGCGCAGGCTCCCAGCCTGCCGCCGAGAACCCACTGCCCGGACATCAGGCCAACTCAGCTGAGGGATCCCCCTTGGGGACGGAATGGAACAGAGCGTCGAGCGCAGGACGGGACCGCGCTTGACAGTCATACGCGGCGGAAAGACGTCGAACGGTTGGCAACGCCGATTCAGGCAGAGTTCGCGCCTCGCTCGAGTTCCCACAATCCAGCCACGCAGCAGGCAGCCTGGCGAGAGCACAACAACCGTGTGGCTGCGAGACATCCCGGCGACTGTTTCGCACGACCGGGAAGCGAACCTCTCCCTGGAGTCCGACTCGTCCCGGACCCGCCCGCGCGAGGTCTCAGATGGAGGCTGGGCCGACGGTTGGTGCCGATTGGAGAGACTCACTGAGCAGGGCTCGTCGCAGCACCTCGGCAGGGGAGACGCCGTAGCGCTCCGCGAGGCCCTGCAGCTTCTCCAGTTCCTCGGGAAGCAACCGAACACCGACTTGGTGTTGGCGCCGCCGAACGTCAGTGCCTCGGCGGCTTCGCTTGTTGCTCGACTCAGCCATGCCGAGAGCATGTCGTCAGCTGCTCGCGCGGGTAGCCGCGACACGCCGAGGGGACGCGGTTAGCCGCGCACCGCCCTGGCCGATGCGACTCTGGAACAGCCGCGCGGCTAACCGCGGCGCTGAGCAGATACGAATCCGACAGGAACGAGGCGTCATGGCACAGGCGAAGGGGGTCCTCCCTAGTAAGGAAGATGACCGGGAGGTCTTGTACAAGAACCCTCGAACCTGCGGCTATTTCATCCCGATTCGAATGCGGCCAGACGTCACCTTGGAGCAGCTCCAGACTTGGTTGTCGTCTCTGGACCAGGCGGTAGACGCACTAGTGGCCCGCGCCGAGCCGACCGGTGGGGAGGAGAAGGGCGAGAAGCTCGCGTCCGTTGCGGTGGGTCTCGCACCTACCTTCTTCGATCGACTCGCAAGCGTTGGCATTCCACTTGAACGCCCCGCGGGCTTCACGCCCGAGGCGGCCCCGCCTTCCCCCAGGTTCGGCCCGGCCGCCGAGCTGCCAGCGGACATGCTCTTCTACGTTGCGTCCGTGATGGAGTTCCGCGTCGAGCAGTTCCTCCGGTACCTGATGTCCTCACCAGTCATCGAAGTCCTGGGGCTGGAGCGCGGGTACCAGCGTGTAGATGAGTCCGAGCCCTTCGGCTATCGCGACGGGGTGCGCAACGTGAAGTCCTCGAAGCGCACCGGGGTGGTTTACGTGCACCGCGACGGCGAACAGCCTGACGAGCCGACGTGGGCCGACGGTGGTACGTACATGGTGACAATGAAGATCCAACAGAAGACGGCAGCATTTGCGAGCCTGGTCGACGACGCGGCCCGCGACGCAGTGATCGGACGCACGAAGGACGGGACGCGGCTGGACCTGCCGTCCGGATCCGACCCCCACCAGGAGTCCGGCGACGTCCCTGAGTCCCTTCCGCCTGGTTCCCACGTTCGAAAGGCCGGCCCGCGCGGGCACCACGACGACAACGAGATCTTTCGACGCGGCATGCCATACGTCGAGTTCGTTAACGGGATGGTGCAGGTGGGCCTGCACTTCTGCTCCTTCCAGTCGACGCCGAACCAGTTCGATGCCGTCTTCAACGACTGGATGCTCAACCAGCAGTTCCCCGCGCGCAGCGACGGGAGCGTCGCCGGACCGGACGCTCTGATGAGCGGCCAGTCGCCCCTCGGGCCCCTGGTCGAGGCGAAGCACGGCGGGATCTTCTTCGTGCCGCCCCATAACCCAGAGGGCATCGCGGCCACGCTGACACCGACCAAGCCGCACAAGCCCAAGACGGGCCGGCTGGCCATCAACAAGGTGGTCCGCGACCCGAACGATCCGAGCCGCCGCTTCGAGCGCGCTGGCTTCACGTTCGAGGTCCGCGACGTGTCGGGGGAGGTGATCGAAGGATCGCAGTTCGCCACCGGGTCCAACGGACGTGGGGTCTGCCCAGCTGAATTGCCGGTGGGGCACACCTACACGCTCGTTGAAACATCGTCACCTCAGGCAAACGTCTCTCTCGTGCAGCAGCAGTTCACGTTGGAGAAACCGAACCTCTTGCTGCGCGTGGAGAACGTCTTCCAAGCGCCTCCACCTCCGGGCGCCTACGGCGGAATCTAGAAGCGACCGCGAATCGCAAGTGAGCGCTTCGCGTGACTCAGGACAACATGCTCAATGTCGAGAGGAGGTAGACGGCATGGCGAAGAGCAAGCCGACTAAAGCAGCACTGTCCAAGGCGGGAAAGACCCTGGCATCCGGTGGTTCGTCGAAGGGCGCCAAGTCCAAGGCGGGCAGCACGCTGGGTAAGGGTTGATGGCCTGGACGCGTCTGAGCGGGCCGAGTTGAGCAGCGACCCTCGGCTCGGCCGCTTGGGATGTCCGGTAGGCGGCGGAATGGCCCATCCTGATGTCGCAGGCCAAGTACCGCGATCGAGATCCGCCTACCAGTCGTGATGACTCGACATTGCGGAGGACCTCCGACAGTTGAGTCAGTCCATAGTCTTGGGAACCGGCAACCACAAATGACCGTGGTGCGCACCTGCGGGCTCAGGCGAGTGCTGATGCCTGGATCTGCGTGGTGATGTCGGCGGGGACGTATCGCCAGCTCTGTGGGGGCTGGATGCCGATGGACCGGATGACGTCGAGGGGGATGGGTTGGACGGCGACGACGCAGTTCAGCTCGAGGGCGAAGGCCTGGTCGGTACCGTCGAAGTAGGCGTCGTAGTCGGTTTCGTCGATTGCTGCTGCAGTGCCGTACTTGTCCCAGATTTCGATGGGGGTGCCTACCCGTATGCCGGCGAGGTGGGCCCAGCCGACGACGGCGCGGGTGGGTGTGGAGGAGTACAGAATGACGAGGGATCCATCGGGGAGATGGGGCCGGGTGCGGCGTAGTTCGACGGTTTTGGAGCCCTCGAGGATCGCGTTCGCGTACCGCGGCTTCACCGAGATGAAGAGCGCTCGCTCTTCGGGTTCTTCGTCGAGTGCGTCGTCGGTCGCCACCGGCACGGCGTCTGCCGCGCTCTGCGTGCGGCGTCCGCGCACGGTAGAGGCGGTCGCTGCTCGAAGACTGGCCTCGAGTGCCTTCACCGCTCCTTGGGCCAGTCGGGGAACTCTCATCGGCGAATCCCCTCCTCATACAGCCGCTTGAACCACACTGTGTCGACCGGCACTGGCGACTGAAGCGTCAACCTAGCAGTGCCTCTCGACAGTTCCTGGGCCCGTGCCAGGGGGATCGGGCGGCCGAAAATTTCGGTGTCGGCGAACCGTAGGGCGTTCACTGTGCCGCGCTTGTCGGCGACCGCTCGGACTTGATGGAGGGTAAGGACGCCGATGTTGGCGAACTCTCGGTGGAGAACCTCCGGGGTACCAGTGACGCTTTCGACGAGCCTGGAGCAGGCGACGAGCTCTTGGTCGCGGGCGCTGGAGTACCACAGAATGCGACCGGGGGCCGCGGGTCGGCTCTGTCCACTCCGGTAGTAGACGTGTTCGCGGGACAGGCCGAGCTCGGCGGGTCGGGCGAGGAGTGTTGGTACGTGCCCGAGGAGGTCGTCGGCGAAAACACCGCGGATGGGCACGATGTAGGTGGGCAGGTCGGGGTCGAGGACCTTGGCCGGCCAAAGGAGCCGTTCGAACTCGGATGCCTCGGCTGTCGATCCGAGGTGGGTGGGTAGGACGAGACCGGACTCGGTCACTGCTTCGCCCGCCGCCCGGACCTCGGCCCAGGTGCCGATGGTGGTGAGGACGATAGCGGTAGGGCTGTTGGTCGCGGTGTCGGTTCTGAAGCCATCTCGGTCGAGTTCGGCGGCGATGGCGGCCGGAAGGTGTGTGTCGGTGAGTCGGACCGTGGTGAGGGCCAACTGTGCGGCCCTGCGGCGCAGCGTTCGCGAGATCTGGCGGGCGATCGTGGGGAGTAGTGGTCCACGCCGAATGCGAAGGAGGGATACCTCGAGGGTGGTTTCATTCGGTTGGGCTGCCCAGATCGCGAGGACTTCTCCGGCGGGGGTGAGCATCATCTGGCGGTCGTCCGTCCCGGCGGTCGTCTCCGCGAGTGATTTGATGAGGGTCCTGAAGTCGACCTTCCGTTCGCCGGAGTCGTTGCCGAGAAGGCCGGTGAGGTTCTCTGGGTTCCATGTCGCAGCGTCCCCGCGCGTCACTTGGAACTGGGTCTCCTCCAGTTGCACGGGGAGGTAGCTGGCGGCGTCGGCCCGGCGGTCGATGAACGCCGGAAGCTCGTCGGGATACAGGACTGCGAAGTCCCTCCCCTCGGCGGCGGTGGGTCCGAGGTAGGTGACGACGTTCTTGTCGCGGGTGACGAACAGGTCTGCACCGCCGACAATGGCCTCGGCCAGAAGGAGCACGTCTGTCTTCAAGCTGTCGTCCTTGGCGAGAACGTCGTCAGGTACGCCGGCCAGAAGTTTGTCGCGAAGCTTGCGGATCTCGGTGCGGTCGCCGTTGAGAACCTTCATGCCGCTGGCTGCGGCCGTGTGCAGGAGAGCGTCCCGTTCACGCTTGTCTGCGGTCCTGTTCAGCTCCTGGGTCAGTGTGAACGGCCTCGCGAGACGAATCTGTTCTGACGCGGCCAGGAGCGCGACGGTGCCCGAGAACCGCTGCCGCCGTTTCGGCGAGGTGCCGTGCAGGTCGCAGAAAACGTTGTTGTCGACGCCAGCCTCGAGCTGGTCAGGGTCCTCATCGGGCAACGTCAGCAGGTTCGCTACCGACTCGTTCTGCTTGACCCACTCCGTCATCGGCTTCTGGGTCTTGCCTCGGCCCGTCCGCCGGCGCACAGGCTCGAATCCGAGGCTCGGCCACTTCTTCGCAGCCTCCCAGTCGTCGCGGCACTTCAACCGAAGACCGAGCCGATCAGGGCAACGGTCCATCACCGCGTCGATGAGTTGTCGAGCTGCCCCAGAACCTCTCGCGTCGTCGGTCAGGCACAGGTGGGCGATGCGGGCGTACCAGTCGGCGCGGACCGTGGGGGCGTACAGGCAGTAGCCGGCGAGGGTCTCGGTCCCGTCGGGGTGGGTTCGAACAGCCAGGACGATGTTGCCGTTCGTTGCCGCTTCCCTGAAGCCGGAGTAAGGCATCGGGCCGAGGCGGTTTCGGTTGGCGTCGCCGAGCTCGATGACCTTGTCCACCCACTCGGGCGCCATCGCCTCGATGCCGACGATGCGAATGGCGTAGTCGTCGCTGTCGGTGGGGCCCCGAGTCACTTCGTCAGTCTGACTCAACCGGCGGCTGTTGTTTGGGAACTACGACCTGAGGGCAGCTCTCCGGGACGGTGACCAAGTCACTGGGACGGTCGCAGGTCCGGCGGAAGTCCTTCCGGATACAGCAGCGACGATGCCTTGGCCATTCGTCGCCACCGGTCGTAAGGGCTCAGATCCGGGTCCACGAGGTTGATGGCGAACTCCAGCCCGAAGATGCTCATCGCAAACAACGCGCTCTCTCGGTCGCTGGGGATGAGGAGGTCCATCTCCCACACCCGTTGATAGTTCGGGAGGTTCTCCTCGAACAAGTGGTTCGAGTCGTAGATCCGCTCGACACGCACACCCCACTCCTTCGGCCCTGCGCCATAGCGGGCGAAACGGCGACACAGCTCCAACTCCGGCGCACCGAAAATTGACTCCAGGCCCTCGGGGAAGCCCAGGTTTCGGTGCACTAGGTGCTCCAGGCCGGCCTTTGCCACAAACCGGGCAACGTCCCGAGTCGTCGGGGGCTTCTCTGGGCTGGCGAACATCGCGCCGCGTGGCCAGGTCGCCGTGTCAGGCCCTAGCCGGGCGAGGTCGGAGGCGTCCACCTGCAGGGAGAACGGAATCGGCAAACGCGGATACCTCTCCAAGCGACCGGGCATCCCGTTGTCCAGAACGACATCCATCCCTGGGATGCGCCCACGCTTGTTCCCCACAGCCTCCAAGTGCCGCAATGCCAACATCGCCGGCGAGTTCAAGAATGGTCCCTCAACCTTCCGGGCGAAGTAGTTGTTGCACCTGTCGCAGACGAACCCCCGAGGCAGCACCATCGTCGTGTTCCCCAGCGACTCCGGCACGATGTGCTCCACGCTCACCGACGAGCTCGAGTCCTCGCGGCAGAACAAGCAACGCTTAGGACTCATCTACGTCTCCTTGGGTCTCTGCCGCAGGTCCCCGACTCTAGGAAGCGCCACCGACACCACAGGTCTCCGCATGCGTGCGCCCGCATCCCAGGCTCCGACGGTTACGGTCGTACCACGACAACCACCCCTGTCGACCTCGAAACCCTTGACCCGCGAACCAGGCGAGGCTCGACGCGCCTCCGAGCGACGCGACAATCGACCTGCAGTGCTTCGTCTTCCACCGCCCGTCATTCTGGCTTGACGCGACTCGAGCGACGTCGGCAGGCGCGCCCCGTCCCACAAGCTGAACCTCGACCGGACCCGAGTTGATCAGTCGGCACGCCACCCTCCGAGCGTCCCGGTCGACCCGAGACCGGGACGTCATCCGGGAGGCCTTCGAGGCGGACCCCGCTGCCGGCACGACGATGTTCGTGCCACCTCAGCACCCAGACGTACTCTCCATGTCGCACGTGCTCTAGCTCCGGGCGACAACGTCGAGCTGCGCCGGAACTTCTAGAGAGCTGACTTCATCCGGCCGGTGGTGTCGAAGAGCTGGAGTTCGGCTGGGTGGAGTTGATGCTGGACGACGAAGGACCTGTGCTTGATCCGCCACAACCCCTGACCCGTTCCGAGGGTCGGCAGCAGCGACTGCTCGGTACCGGTCAGCCCGAGCGCGGCGGCTGTGGTGCCGAGCTGGTCAGACTCCTGCCGGTAGACCACGCGGGTCTCGGCGTTGGCGAGAAGCGACGAGGCCAAGGCGCGCATCGCTGAGCCCTGGTCGCCGACGTTGTCGAGGTCGGAGAGCTTGTGGAAGATCAGCATGTTCGCGATGCCGTAGTGCCGAGCTAGCCGCCAGTGCGCGTCCATGCGCCGCAGGAGTGCGGGGTGGGACATCAGGCGCCACGCCTCGTCGTAGACGACCCACCGTTGCCCGCCGGCCGGGTCGAGCAGGGCTGACTCCATCCACGCCGATGCACATGTCATCAGCACCGAGATCAGGGTGGCGTTCTCGGTGACCCGGGAGAGGTCAAGCGAGATCATCGGCAGGCTCGGGTCGAAGCGGACCGTGCTGGGACCGTCGAAGAGCCCGGCTAGATCGCCTGCCACGAGCCGCCGCAGCGCATGCCCGACCAGGCGGCCGTCCTCGGTGAGCCGGCCGTCGGTGTCTGTTGTGGGGTCGGGTGTCAGGAGTCGGTCGACGACCATCGGGAGCACCGGCACGTCGGCGATCCGGACGCTTTCGGCGAGTGCGACGTCGATGGCGGTGTGCTCCAGTGGAGTGAGTCTGCGGTCTAGCACGGTCTCGGCCAATGCGCCGAGGAGGTCACGTCGCCGGGAGGTGACCTGTGCTGCCCACTGGATGTCGTCGGATGCGGCGGGGCGGATTCCCTCGTCGAGCGGGTTCACCCGGTTGGACATCCCGTGCCCGAGTGCGATGGCCTTGCCGCCGACGGCTTCGGCGACGGCGGTGTGCTCGCCCTTCGGGTCGCCGGGGACGTAGACGCGGCGTCCGAACGGGATCGAGCGGGTGTAGAGGCTCTTCGCTAACGCTGACTTCCCCGACCCGACGATCCCGGCGAGTACGAGGTTGGGTGCGGTGATCAGTCCGCGGGCGTAGAGCACCCACGGGTCGTAGACGAACGACGAACCCGAGTAGAGGTCCTGGCCGACGAACACCCCGTCGCTGCCGAGGCCGCCCTCGGCCAGGAACGGGTACGCACCGGCCAGCGTCGCCGACGTGTCCTGATGCCGCGGTAACCGCAGCCGGCCAGGAGTACGGAGAGCGGCAGGGCCGGGTTCGCCGGACTTGGGCAGCATCACGGTGGCGCGGCGTTCAGCCGCGAGTGCGTCATGCTTCGACTTCGCCGCGGCCTTCCTGGTGTCGCGGTCCTCGGCGAGCAGTGACTGGGCGGCGGCTCGCCGGGTCCGGCGGTCGCGGCGGCGCTCGCGTCGGGGAGAGACGAGGACCGCGCTGTGGAGCCGTCCCTCGTTCCAGCCGTTCATAGCGAGAGCCCCTGGCCGGCTGACCGGTGCGGTGCCTCGCTGAGATCCGGGAAGTCGCGGTGGGTGTAGGTGATGCGGGACTCGGCGTTGTGGGCGCTGGCGATGGACTCGGAGACCTGGCGGAGGATCTCGCCTGCACGGTGGAGTTCCCACGACACCTGATAGGTCGCAACGCGTCCGGCACGGGAGTCGCCGGCCACCCACACCCCCTTCTTGACCTCGCCGTCGTGAAACGCCGCGAGCTGGTGCAAGGACTGGCTCAACGACGCGATCGCGGACGTGAGCGACCCGAGCACCGAGTAGACCTGGCGCGGGTCATCGATGGAGCGTGTCGCGTGCGCGAGTGCTCGTAGCGCCGCTTGGACTTCGTCGGCGTCGGCCGCCGGGTTCTCGAACGTGGGCATCGCAGCCTCCTTCTCGATGTGGTTGAGAGCCAGGTGTGGGGCTCACACCGCCCGGCACAGGGGCAGCGCGGCGGCCGAGAACGACTGCGCCTGCTGGCCCCAGAGGCGGCGGGTCTCACACGAGGCTTGGATGGCTGCCTGCTCGATGTCAGCGACCGCACGCTCCAGCTCGTCGGAGTCTTGGGCGCTGACGGCGATGAGTCCGGTGGTGCGCAGGATGCCGTGGCCGGCGGTGAGGTCGGCTTCCTGTTGGAGGACGTCGTTGTACTCGGCGCCTTGTTGGGCGTCCTCGATCTGTCCGATGCGCTGACGTTGGGCCGCGTCGGAGATGTACTCGGTCTTCTTCTTGCGGATGTCGCGAGCGGCCTGGTCGGTCCGCATCGGCGTGAACAGCAGCGAGAAGGTGCGACGTACTCCGGACGACAGGAGCACCGGGGCGAGGAACCCTGGGTAGACCAGCGAGCGCGGCCATTCGCTGATCCAGAGCACGCAGTGGTGGGCCGAGTCAGAGCGGACGCTGGCCCAGGTCTCGCTGACCGCGACCGGCCCGGCGGTTGCCAGGTCGCGGCCAAGATCACCGTGGCGTTCGAGGGCACCTGCGACGACCGGGTCGTAGGCCGAACGCAGGATCACGGCGAGGTCTCCAGGCTTCAACCAGCCTGAGGGGGCCAGGTCGGCAGCCCGCAGCGCCGCGGTCATGGTCGACATCTCCTGCCGCAGCACCGCGGCCGCCCCTCGGTTGCCACCACCGGCTGCGCGGATCGCTCTCCCCGCGGCCTTCATGTCGAGCGCGATCGAGACGGTGCTGGCGTGGCGCTCACCCGCCGGGCCGGCACGGTCGATCAATTCGCCGTACGTCGTCGAGGTCCACGAGCCGTCCTGACGTCCGTGCTGGGACCACCACTGCGCGAGTCCCTTGCCGGAGTCAGGCAGGGTCCGCTCCAGCACCTGCATCGAAGCGATGCGACCCGACCGGCAGGCGGTGGCCAGGACTCGGCCCCAGCTGGTGACTCGGCGTTGCTGTTCGAGCGGGTCGAGCAGGATGAACGCCGGATGGGTGACCCCGACGATTGCGGTGAGCGTCGACCGGTGCGGGTCATGGACCATCACCGCACCGCTTTCGGGATCGAACCACTGACGCAACCGGGCTGCATCTCCGGGGAGCGCGAGCGTGCCGACGGGTCGTGGTTGGACGATCCGACGGCGGAACAGGAGCTGCCCACCGGTCGAGCGCCACAGCCAGCGGGTGACGACGGGAAGCCACTCCACGACCTTGCGGCCACCGACACCAACGAACGCGAGCCCGGCGCAGACCAACAGGATCGGGACGACGTACATCAGCGATGCGCCGCCGCCGACGTACAGCGCGAAGATGAGGGTGATCCCGCCGAAGCCGACGACGACGAGCTGCAATCCCGACAGGCCGAGCAGCACGCCGCGTCGAGTGAGTCGGGAGAACTTCACGGGCGCCAGCTCGAAGTCACGCATCGTGGTGTTGGTGCTCATCGGTCAGCCCTTCCTGGCTCGCGACTGGCTGGGGACGGCGTCGCCAACGTGCGGCGGCACCGGTGGCCCTGCGGACGGCGGCGCCTGGCTCGCGGCGTCGGTCTGCGCCGAGGCTGCTGCTCCCACCGAGCGCCCAGCTGCGGCACCGGCCTTGACGGTCTCCTTCGCCACGATCACGCCCCCGGCGACGGCGCCACCCGCTGCGGCTGCTCCGCCCGGCGCGCCACCACTGGTGGCCCCGCCCGACGCTCCGCCTGCTCCGCCGTTCGCGGAACCAGAGGGTGCAGGCGCCGGAGCGGGTGCGCTACCGCTCGACGGACCGGTGCCGTTCGATGCGCCGTCGAGGACCTTGCTCGGCTCAGCGGCAGGGCGACGACTCATCGGGATCGGCAGCGGTCGGTTGAGCGCGGACTTGGCCTCTTGCTCGGCCGACATCGCGTGGTACATGTCGAAGCCCATGAAGCTGATCGCCTTGTAGGTCAGGTAGGGCGCGAACCCGGCGATGAGCATCAGCACCACCCCGGCGATGGGGTCGCTGACGGACTGGAGATCCCCGTCGATCGGTGCGGAGACCTGGGCCGTGGCGAGCAGGAAGATCACCACCAGGACGACCTTGGAGAGGATCAGCGCGATCACGAACGACGCCCACTTGCCCACCCAGCCACGGGTGTGGTCCCAGCTCGACCCTGCGAGCGCGATCGGGGCGAAGACGATCGCGATGAGCAGGAGCGCCTTGCGCATGAGCAGGCTGATCCACACGATCACGGCCGCGCCGATGGCGAGGCCGGCGATGAACATGGTGATGATCGCTCCCGCTCCGGGTGCTGCGATATTCAAGGTGAGCAGGCCGCCGGCGAGGAGGGCGATGCGATCACCCATCTGGTCCATGTTGGTCCCGGCAGCGTTCACGATGCCGATGCAGAGCTGGTCGGTGATCTCCAGAGCGGCGGCCAGCAGGGTGAGCGCGACGAACGAGCCGAGGATCGACTTCGCCAATCCGAGTGCCGCTCGGGTCAGCGCGGCAGGTTCGCGGCGAACCATGCCGCCGATCACCTGGAGGATGAAGAAGCCGAGCATCACGAAGACCGCGACGCCGAACAGGATGTTGTAGACCCGCGTGTACTGGCTGCTGGTGACGTCGACCATCGTGGTCGAGTCGAAGACCTTCCACACCGCCTCGAACATCCAGCCCGCTGCGTGACCCATGCCCTGGGCGAGCCAGTCGAACGGCGCCGCAACCAGGGATCCGGCTGCTTCCCCGGCCACATCGCAGACACCGGAGATGACGGGTACGTCGCATACATCGGCCATCGTCGTTGTCCTCTGCCTCTCGGGTGCCTCAGACCGACTGGCCGACGTTCCAGAAGAAGTTGACGAGCGCGACCGAGGCGCCGGTGATGATCGCCGCACCGACGCCGACAAGGACGCCCAGCTTCCCGCGACCGGCGAGGTGGGGGTTGGACGAGTTCGCGCCCAGCGCCCACACGATCGCGGAGATGATGAGCGCAAGCACCGCGAGGATGAGCCCCACGGTCATGGACGCTCCGACGATGCTGCGGAGCTGGCCGATACCGGGCAGGCCGTTGCCGTTAGGGCTGATGCTGATGTCCTGCGGGATCAGGGACACGATCGTCGTGAGCAGACCGGGCTTGATCACGATTCCTCCTGAGTGAGCGGCGGGGTTGCCTCGTCACACAGGTGCGCGCCTCGTTCCAGTCAGTCGCCGAGACCCACGGCAGGCGCTTGCGCGGCAGAGCGGGGCGGGGCTGGGAAGTGACTCGCCTTGGGACGCAGCGGCTTGGAGCCCTCGACGATCCGCTCTGGATCGACCGCGGTGTGGGAGAGGTCGTAACCACCCCACGGCGAGCGGCTAGGGACGTGTCGCGTGCCGAAAGGTCGCCGTTCGGTGATGATCGGAGCCCCGGGGACCTGCATCGACCTGGGGTAGTGCTCCTCGATCCACTTCCTCGCTGCCTTCGACAGCCCGACCTTGTCCAACATTCGCAGTCGCGCCGGGACGATCGGCAGCTCGCGCCAACCCGGGAGCGCGTGGTCGTGCCACATCTCGACCACGCCGTTCTCGCGGTCGGCGATGGCGTTCCACTCGCACGGTTCGCAGATGGCCTGGTACATGAGGTCACCGACGCACATGCAGCCCTCGTGCTTCTCGGCGTGCTTCCACGGCTCGCAGCGGAGGTCGGCCGTGTAGAGCACGAACCCGTGCCCGCCGACTTGTCTGCTCTCGGGGACGGCGATCGAGCGGCTCCACAGCCGGCTGCCGCTCTGGACCGGGTCGTGGGCGTGGAGGAACTGCCAGTGCTCGAACGCGGCGTCGAGGTCGCCGGGTGAGTAGTAGTCGGTTGTGAAGTGCAGGGGCGCGCCGCTCCATTCCGGCGTGGACTGGACACGCGCCTCGTGGAGCATCCCCTCGATGTCGAGGGCGAGTTGCTCCCCGCTCATAGCTTCGCCCCCACGTCGAGCAGCCAGTTGGCCCAGGCGAGCGCGCCACCCGTGAGGACTGCGCCGCCGAGCGCGACGAACAGCCCCGACTTGCCTTTGCTCGCTGTCTGCCAACTCCCGTTCGAGGAGCCGATCGCCCAGGTCGCCGCGCAGACGATGACCATGAGCACAGACACGATGAGGCCGTACGTCAGCAGCGCCCCGATGATCGCTCGGAGCTTGCTGGCACCGCCAACGGCTCCGAAGTCGGGACCGACAAGTGGAAGCAGAAAGGGCAGAGTCTTCACGTTTGGCAGGTGTTCTCTGCGGACCCACTTGCATCAGATGTAAGCGGGCAAAAGGCTAGTTCGCGGTGATCGTGAAGTGGAGGTGGTCGTAATGACCGCCAGTCACGGCGTTGGGGTCGTGCATGCCTCCTCCGCCGTACGGCCGCCATCCCTCGGCGCTCCGTGCAACCGACCTGATCCGGCCTTGCCAGATCAGGTATTCGACGCCGAGGGTCTTGGCGTTCGTCTTCAGCCAGTTCGTCACCTTCCAGCCGAGATCGAGCGCGGGACCCGTCGCAGCCGTGCCGATCGAATTGCCGAACGTGCCGTCGCAGGCGCGACCGAGGGGATGCTCGGACGTCGTGCCTGGGCGCTCAGCCCAGCAGGACCAGTGTGAGGTGGGGAAGCTCTTCTGCACCTGAGCGAGCACGCTCGCGGTGCGCTCGGTGATCTGTCCGCCCGTCGTCGGGTCATCGACGAGGTGGTTGGGGCTGTCGCCGGTGTACGCGGCGGCAGGTCCGCCGCGGTCGGTGCATCCCGCTGCGTCGGCACTCGCGCCGGCCTCGACGTTGACTGCGCCGTTTGCGGTCAGCCACGGCTCCGGGTCCACGGGCGAGGCGTGGGCGCCACCTGGGCGGACCTCGAAGTGGAGGTGCGGCCCGCTCGAGTAGCCGTCGGTGCCGACGTCCGCGATGTACTGCCCCGCACTGACCTGGTCGCCGGCCTTGACGAGGATGCCGTCGGCGTACATGTGCGCGTAGCCCGTGGCGACACGCTTCCCGCCGACCGTGTGCTCGATCAGGATGAGGTGCCCGAAGCCCGAGGCGGGGCCGGCGAACGCCACGCGGCCGTCGGCAGCGGTGAGGATGTGCGTGCCGCTCGGAGCCGCAAGGTCGACGCCGGTGTGCAGCTTGTACTCACCGGTGATCGGGTGTACCCGCATCCCGAAGCCGCTCGTTCGCACCCACGACCCCGCGGGGAGGGGGAAGGCGACGTGGGATGTCTCCGGAACCGATGGGGCGGCTGTGGTCGAGGTCGCCGTCGAGGCGGCCGGGAGGCACTGGGCCTGCGCCGCCGGGCTGAGGAGCGCGCCGAGGCCGAGCAGGGCACTGGCGGGCGCCAGGAGGACTGCGACCACTCCGGCGACAGCGACCTTGGCCATCGTTCAGTCCAGGGGCTTGTCGAGCATCGACAGACGCAGCAGATGGCACTCGGGGAACGACGGCCCACACACGATGAAGACGGTGAAGGCCACGTCGTGCTCGGATGCCACGGGCTCGCCCTCCCAGACGCCGGTGCGGTGCCGGATGCCGCGGATGGTGAGGCCGGTCGTTCCAGGCAACAACTGGTCGCCTGCCTGCGCTTCGGCTTCGGCCCAATGGCTCGGCGTAGAGACCGAGTCGATGGCGATCCACTGACGTGTCTCGTACTTGGCGAGCTCGGTCCAGGCGTCCGGCGTAGGCAGGTAGTTGTCGAGGTCAGAGACGAGACCGGGAGTGGCCTCACCAGTGGGGTCTGCCACGGCTATGAGTTGCTCGACGTGGTCGGCGCGGCTGGTGAGCATGGCGGTGTCCCACTCAAAGAGCGCCCCCGTGACCTGCCGCGCGAACGCGTCTGGGTCACCGGTCGGCCGGAGAGCAGTGAGCTCGGCGACAACCGGCGCGGTCTCGACCGGGGAACCCGGACCAGCGGCCGGCTTGTCGGCGGTCGAACTAGAGCTCGACGGGTGTAAGCGGTGGACGAGGACGGCGTAGCTGAGGAACGCGATCACCAGCAGCGCACCCGCGCCTGCGAGCACGACGAGTCGGCGGCGGCGGAGGTCATCGGGGTTCGTCGTGGAGAGCATCGGCGTGGCCTTTGAGTCGTGGGGTCACGACTGAGGTGCGCGGCTATTCCGCGCGAGGGTGACGGTCTCGGCGAACGTGTTGGTCTCGTCGAGGACACGCAAGAACAGCGCCCAGTCATCGGGCTTCATCTCACGGGCGATCTGCTCGGCGTCGTACTTGCGTGACCATCCGTCGAGTTCGGCCCACTTCAGCGCGAACGACCGGGTCGAACGTTTGATGTTCGCTGCGGCGGCTTCGCGCTTGGCGCGGTTCTCCTTGATTCGGCGAGCGCGATCGGCCTTGGCGTTGGCCAGGACTTCATCGGCAATCCTGTCCATCTCTGATTTGTCGTCGGGCTTCATCAGCTCGGCGACGCGCTGAGCGGCTTTCACCCGCTGGTAGCTCGGGTCGACGGCGCCGCCGTTGCGGATGGACTCGAGTTCGTCCTCGGCGACCTTGCGCAGGTCGTCGGACAGCGCCCGGTTGGCTGCGACTCGCTCCATCTCCAGGATCTGCTCCAGACGGTTGTGTGAAGCCTTCTGGGTGACGAGCAGCGCGGCCTGCCGTGATGCCCGACCCGGTGCGGTCTCCGGCTGTCCCGAATCGGGACAGCCGTCGTGACCTGCGGTTTCGCCGTTCCCGGCCTTATACTGGGTGGCCCTCATTCGTCGCGCTGCGTCCTCTTGGAGGAGGGTCTTCATCTCATCGAAGAGGTGGGCTGCTTCGACGGCAGACAGGGGCTTGTGGGTGACGTTCTCGTCGCGCTCGGCGAGGAGTCGGGTCAACTCGTCGCTGATCCCGGACCTCACCCACACCCGAAGGATCTCCCACCCCAGCTTCTTGGCGGCCTCCAGCCGACGGAAGCCGCAGATGAGGTAGCCATCCGGTGTGATGGTGACGGGCTGGAGCAGTCCAACCCGCTTGAGCGACTCCATCAGCGGCGTCAGGTCACCGGGGTCGCAGCGATGACGTTCGCCAACGACGATCGAGTCGACCCTGCGCTCCAGCTCGATGTGTCCGCGATCAGACATGGCTCTCACCCCTCGTCGTGATCGCGGGCGCGACTGACTCGATCGCGTCGGCCAGCTCCGTGTCCTGGAACAGGTCGTTGAGATGCTCCCCGCTCACCAGCCGCTGGAGAATCCCGTGCCCCTTGGTGGTCCCGGCGAAGTCGTGGTGCTGGTTTCCGAGCACAGCGGCCAGCACCGTCAGCCACGCCTCGTAGTCGATGTCGAGGGCCCCGGGACCCGTCCCATCGCGCCGCAGCGACATATAGGCGGCAGGACGTTCCTTGCACCGGATCAGTCGGGCGGCGATGATCTCCAGCCCGAGGCGGGCGGTGCGCTCCAGCCATCCCAGCTCGACGAAGAACCTCACCGCGATGTCGAGGGCGAAGTAGGCGTTGGTGGGATCGCCGTCGGGGTTCGCGTGCTTCGGTTCGTCGATCTCGTCCACGTTGTCGACGAAGTGGAAGGCCGGGTGGTAGTCCGCTATCTCCGACTCGCGGTCGCTGAACCTCTCGGCATCGTGGTACTCGGTTCCAGCGCTTCGGCGGGCCTGGCCCGTCGAACAGAGCAGGCCCTCTGCCCGCGACTCGTAGATCAGGCTGAGTTCGACCGCGTGGGTGGTGACGGCCCACGGGTCCTCGGCGAGGCGGGTCGAGCGCATCCGCATCACCTCGAACGCGGCGGCGGCCGCGTCGCTGGGCTCCAGGCCGTACTTGCGCGCGAGACCGCCGTACTTCTCCATCGCGTAGGTCATCAACTCAGTAGCGCGCGGGTCGTCATGCCAGCCGTGGGGGACGGCGTAGGTAAGTTCGAAGAGGAGCATCCGCAAGCCCTCGCTCGTCTTGAACCCTGGCGCGCTCACAGCCCGAGTCCTTCCCGGGTCGTGACTGGGGGGATCGGCGGCTCCGGCTGTGCGATCGAGCGTCGGGTCACGCGGCGGGCGGCTTTCGACGCAGCAGCACCGGGTGTCCGTCGAGCGCGGCGGGCCAGCTCCGTCTGGAGGTCGATCCCACGCCCCACGAACTTCGAGCCCACAAGCGTCGGCATCTCGCTCGGGCGGACCCAAGCCACGCTGGGCCGTGAGCGGCCGGACTCCTGCTTGACCTCGGCCACCGCCGGGACCGAGGGGTCGCGGTGCACCGCGAGTGCGTCAACCGACTTCTCGTCCTGGGGCGTTGGCTCGGGCTCCGGGATGGCGCGGTCGAGGCGGCGCTCGTATGGCTCGGGCGTGTTCACAGTCCCACCGCCTCAACCGCGTTCGTAGGGCGCGGCGGTGAGGCCGACCCCAGTCTCGAAGCGATCCGGTACGCGGACCGGATAGTCGCCATCGCCTCACGCTCGGGCAGCCCCGCGGCGTACGCCGCCTCACCGAGCAGCGAGGTGGTGGTGCTCAGGTCGTGTCCTTCCTCTGCCATCCGGCACGCCGCCCAGAACAGGCCGCCGTTGCGCCCACCCTCCGGCCGCGATGCCACCCAGCCGGCGAGCTTGTCGGGCCGGGAGCCGATGGCTGGCAGATCCGTGGGCGGACGCATCGGGCGGGGCGGGTCGAGGAGGGCGCGCAGACCGCTCGCGTCGACCGGCCCGGGCTGGTGGTGTTCGGCGACCGCGATCTGTCGGTAGCTCCTCGTGGCGCCGTCATCGCAGGTGACGCGGGACGGCGGAGCAACGATGTAGCCGCCGTCACCGCGGAAGTCGATGTGCTTGCCCGGGATCTGCCAGGAGCGCTGTTCCCGCTCGTCGGTTCGCAGGAAGTACGCGTGCATGCCACCGGAAGGGGTGCGGACCAGCCACGCCCAGCCCTCGGCGAAGCCGGCCCGGTGTGCCTGCTCGAAGGCGGCGTACCCGGAGCCGGAGTCGTGGACGTCTACGTCGACCACGTCGACTCCGCCGGCCGTCCCCGTGGGGATGCCGACGTTGGCCTCGGGCCACCGCCGCCACCAGGAGTGGACGACGTCGCTATCGGCGGTGGCGTCTTGGAAACCGCGGGCCGTCAGCGGACGCTTGCCGCCGGGGACGCAGGGGAACACCGGGATGCTCTGGAAGGCCAGGTGCTCGGCCGCCGTCGCGCTATCCGGTGCGTTGGCTAGGTCGTGGAGGAGCTGCGGACTCCACCGGCCCGTCGTAACTCGCTGCTGGTGCAATTGGTTCATGGGCTCGACTGTCCTCAGCCTGCGCAGGACAAATCGCCCCTCCTGGATGCGCCCCTCCTCGGGAGGGCGATGGAGGGGCGGGGGGCGTCAAAGCGTGTTTCCGCTGCTCAGAGGGGTGTCTTGCCTTCGCCCCTCCACGAGTTGAAGAAACATCGGTGAAAGGGGTCGCGTGCTGCTCGACTCAGGCTGTGGGGCGTCGTCTTGCGTTGCCCCAGCGTTGCCGTCCGACCACGTCGCCGGTCCTTTCGGGCAGGTCGATGGGTGGCAGATGGTCGTCAGTCCGGTTAAAGACATCGTCGGCCAGCATCCGTTCGGCGGCTTCCTCGTGCCCTTCGGCAGCAGCGACCTTCACCAGGTCGAGGCGGCAGATGTCGTCGTACGGCGCGGCCTTGCAGGCGGTCTCGGCCACGTCACGGGCCTTCGACAGGTCGCCGTTGGCGAGTGCGTCGATGACGAGGATGTGCGCGGTGTCGACGATCGCGCAGCCGATGGTCTCGTGGAGTCGCTCCCCGTCGAGCAGCCAACTCCAGCCCTTCTCTCGCAGCAGGCTGAACGGGATTCCTTCAACGAGCGACATGGCCGTTCTTAGATCCTCGATGCCGTCCGCACCGCGTGCCTCGCCCCGGGCTCGCAGACGGCGAAACAGGTCGACGTCGACAAGGACGTCCTGGAGTTGGTAGGTCTTCAAGCCCGTCTCTCGATAGGTCCGGGACTCGCTCGCAGCCGGCAGGTGCGGACTACCCGTTCGGGCGTCGGTGCCGAGCCAGTCGCGAAGGACGCTGAGCTGTGTGCGGGCGCGGGATGGGGAGACGGCGAACGCGTCAGCGACGGCGCTGCCTGTCGCGCCCTCGGGGTGGAGGGCGAGGAACGCGAACAGTTCGACGAAGTACGGCTTGCGCTTGGTGATCACCGGTGCGACCTCGCCGTAGGCCCGGGCGTTCACCGGCCCGAGCAAGGTCAATCGAGGCCGTTCGCTCTCGGAGTCGAACCAGTCCGCGACATCCTCGTCGAGGGTCGGATCGGCCTCCTCAACGGTCCGACGAAACTGTTCGGGCACGACCGGGGCGAGTGTCTCGACATCTTCAGGCGTCGTCGCGGCGATCTCGGGATACTCATCGGCGGCTGCGGGCAGTAGGGAGTCCTCTCCGGCGGGTCCTTCCTCGCGCACGTCCGTCAGCTCCTCGCGCAGTGCTCCTGCATGATCGGCCAGCGACCGCCAGCCGTCCGCTGCCTGGTCGAAGGTGGGGATCGGCACTGGCTCGCTCTCGCGAGTGAGGTCGACGATCGCTGCGCAAGTGGCAGCTTCCTCGCGGGTCAGCCCGGCAGCGCGGAGGTCGAGTCCGAGGGGGGGCGCCTGGAGCTGTCCCGTGCAGTCGACTTCGATGCTGGTTGCTTCGGGGAGGGGCGCGCCGAGTGAGACGAGGGCGACGCCGAGTCGCGGGGAGGGCGCTGACAAGAGAGAGGCGAGTTCAGCCGTGCCCGCGTCGGTGCTGATGCCCGTGGTGATGATGGCGCGGTAGGGCTCGGGGTCGCCCGAGCCAGCGTCGCGGGCCGCGGTGAGGCTGCGGGTGATCGAGGCAATGGTCTGCTCGCCGTGTGCGTGGTGTCGCAACCGCATCGGATCGAGTGTGGCCAGCTCCTCCCCGAGACCGATCAGGTCGACCTGGACCAGCACGGACCAGGGGTTGAGTGCCAGTTCGGCGGCGATGTGCCTGGCCAGAGCCTCTGTTGCAGCCGGGTCGCCGGCCAGTGACACGACGCCGAGGTGCTCCAGGTTCACCAGGTGCAGGCCCCCGGTGGCGTCCTGGCCGACCGTCACGAGTTGCGGGTACGGCGGGATCACCTCTCGATCCGGCAGGGTTTCCCCGAGATGAGTGGTCCATTCTCGGCCGCCGCCCTTCCACGGGTCGGGCAGGTCGTCGTCGTGGGCGAGGTGCAGGGTCGCCGATCCGCGCGCCAACGTCACGGTGGCGAGTGAGGGCAGCGCCCTCCCTTCGTCTGCGCAGGTGGCGGCGAGGTGTCGCAGTGCCCGGTCGAGGCGACCGATCGTGGCCGTGAGGGGGGCGCCCGCGAGGAGTGCCGTCTTCTCGACGTGGCGCAGCTCTAGTGGTGGAGGGGCGATCGTCTGTCCTGGTCGGCGGTAGCGGAGTTGGGTGTTGCGGTGGGCGCGAACGGCCAGCAGGACGAGCCCGGCCAGGACGGCGCCCGCTCCGGTCAGGCCAGGCAGCAGCCAGCCGGGCGCGGACGAGTCGACCTCGTCGTCGGGGACGTCGGCGGTGCTGACCTCCGGCTCAGGCTCGGCGGTCGCCGCGGGTGTCGGCGCTGGGGTCGGCGTCTCGGCCGGTGGTTTGTGCGGGCGTGGTCGCTCGGACTCGGCCGGAGGCGTCTCGGGCGCCTCGGCTTTGTGGTTGGCGTGTGGGGGAATGCTGATCTCCCAGCCGGGGCGGATCAGGTCCGGGTCGGTCAGCGTGGCGCCGTCCGGCTGGACCGTGTCACGAGACGACTCGAAGAGCGCCGGATAGCGCATCGGGTCACCCAGCTTCGCCTCGGCGATGTCCGAGAGGGTGTCACCGGGGCGTACGACGTACTCCTCATCGGGGCGGTCCGGATCAACGCCGGTGGTCACGTCCGGCACCTTGAGCACCGAGCCGGGGACGATGAAGTCGGGGCGCCCGTTGAGTTCCTTCTGGTTGAGCTCGACGATCTCGGGAAAGCGGGCACCGTCGCCAAGGAGCTGGTCGGCGATTCTCCACAGGCTGTCGCCGCGCTTGACGGTGTAGTCCATGGTCGACGTCTCCGTCGTCGAATCAGCAGCGACGCTTGGGAGGGGCGCAGGCTCCGGTAGCGCGGGTGCGGCTTCGACCACCGCGAGTCGTGCTTCGGGTAGTGCGGGCGTGGTCGCTGCAGCGAAGGCTGGAGGCGTCGGGAAGGCCGCGACTGCTGTCGGAGCAGCGACAAAGAGGAGTGCAGCCACAGCGACGAGCTGGCCGACGGCTCGCTGAGGGGCGCCGAGGCCGGGGAGGGAGGGCGCTGGTAGACCGCGGAGCCTTGCCGCGACCTCGATGAGCACGGAGACGGCGACGAAGAACCAGGCGAGCCACGCGACGCCGGCGATGACGACCATGGCGAGGGTGCCGTCGTCGCGGCTCGACAGCAGTGCTGGGAAGTCGCCTGGGTCGGCCTTCCACGGCGCAGCGCCGATGGCTAGCAGGAGGAAGGGGACGCCGGCGACGAGGAGCAGGATCACGAGTGTCGCCGCGAGACCTTGGAGGCGTTGTCGAAGCGTGGGCTGGGTCATTGCTCGCTACCTCCGAGGCTGCGGACCAGGCGTGCTGAGGCTTTGCCCGTGACGGCCAGGTCGCCGAGCCCGATGAAGCTCAAGAACTTGGGCGTGTAGGTGTCCGTGACGTTCACCGTGATCGTGTCTCCGTCGCTGATGGTCACGTTGCCGGTGACACCGGAGGCGGCGAGGTAGTCCTCCGCTGCGTGGCGAGCGGCCACCGCGTCGACGGCGACGTAGTCACCCTCGATTGCTGGAGCGGCCTGCACCTGCTCGCCGCCGGTTCTTGCGGCTTGGGCCGCGATGTTGTGAGCGCGTTGCTTGGCGTGGACCTGTCCGCCGAGGTCGACTGCGAGGCCGACGAGCATCATCATCACGAAGCTCGACGTGACGAGCCAAACGCTGATGGAGCCGCGTTCGTCGCGAGATCGGACCATCATCCGCGCTCCCTCCAAGTGTCGAGTGGGCTGCTGATGGTCGCCTCGATGAGGCGGCTGCCTGGGATGCCCGGCACGGACAGGTCGGCGAGATCAAGACGACACTCGACGGTTGCGGCGACCGAGCCCGGCTCGCCGACTGGCTTGCCGAAGGCTGAGAGGTCGAGGAGGACGTTCACGCTCAGGCAGTGGATGTCTTGGTTGGACAGGCTCGCCTGCGCGGCCGCCTTAGCGTCGGTTCTTGCCTCCGAGATGGTCCGTGCGATCGAGGCGGACCGGGCGGCGTCGGCGGCCGCGGACTCGACCGCCGAATGGGTCATGGCGGTCCGTCCCCCGAAGATGATGAGACCGACGAAGAGCACGAAGGCAGGCAGTCCGACAGCGGCTTCAATCGCGGCCGAGCCTCGCTCGTCTCGCACGAGCATCCGAGAACTCACGGGGCCGTCACCCTCTCCACCGGCAGTGAAGCCGACTGCACGATCTCCGGGTGCCAGCCCGGGATAACGCTGAGACTGCGTCCGGTCACAGTGACGGTGACCCTGGTCGCGGTGCGGTTGGCGGTCGCGCTCGTGCCGGTGAGTACGTCGTCTCCGCCGGCATCGGCGATGAACGAGGAGGCGGCACTGACGCCGTCAGCTGCCTGGCCGTTCTCCCCACCGGCCGCCCTGGCGCCTTCCTGAGCAGCAGCGATGGCCACGGTGCGAGCGTGGTAGAACAGCGCGGCTTGCATCCCGAGGAACATCACCGCGAACAGGGCAGGCAGCAAGATGACCAGCTCGATGGAGACCGAGCCGCGTTCGTCCCGCCGGCTACTTGATGTTGCCGGCCTGCGAGGTGACATAGGCCTTGAGGACTGCAACGACGATGCCGACGATGGCGATGACCGCCACTGCCCAGAGAACATGCTCCGTGGTCACGGAGCCGCGCTCATCTCGCTCAGACGGCGCACGCCAGCGCGTATCGACTCCGAGGTAGAGCGGCAGCAGGAGTTCGAGCAGTCGATTCATCTTGGCTTTCCCTTCCTTTGATGGGTCCCTTCGTGGGCTGGTTGTCAGGTGTTGCTGAACATCCGCAGGAGAGACGGGGCAACGAGCAGCGCCATGAAGATGACGCCCAGCAGGGAGCCGGGGATGGTCATGCGTTCGCCGACCGCGTTGGCTTCGGCGATCTCGTCGTTGAGCATCGCGGTGCGCATTGCGGTCGAGCGGGCTCGTAGGTTCGTGTAGACCGACGCACCTTCCTCGCCGGAGAGCCGCATGATGTCGGCGAAGTCGTCGAGCTCAGGCAGCCCCAGCTCGTCGGCCAGGGCGTGCAGGGCATCCCAGGGTGGCTGTCCGGACCAGCGGGATCGGGTCAGCTCCTCCGACAGGCGGGTGAAGACCCAAGAGTCGCCGACCTCGGCCGCGGACTCCATCGCCTGCCGCACCCCCGAGCCGTTGTTGCGCTCCAGGGCCACGAGGTCGATGTACGACCCGAGTGCCCGGGCGAACTCGAGCCTGGCCTTCCGGGCGTCGTCAACGGCGTTGTAGTTGGGCAGGAAGAACATCACCACCGCCAGCGCGAGCGAGGCGAATGCCGGAATCCCGACGGGGAACCCAAGGCCGATCTGCTCGAAGAAGAAGGCGAGCAGTGCCGGGATCACCAAGCCCATGACAGCCATCACGATCTTGTCGCCGTAGAACCGCGCCAGCGGGATACGCAGCAGGGCCAGCTCACGGGTCGGGGTCCTGATCCAGACTGCGGGCGGGAGGGCCTTGATCGCCCACACGCCGATCCGCTCCTTCCCCTTCGCAGTGGTCACCGGGCCGAGCGCGTTCGCTCGCCCTCGGGTGGGTGTGAGCCGACTGAGCGCCTCGGCGAGATCCGGCTCGGCCGGCATCAGACGGGCGATGAGAAGCACGACACCGAGCCCGAGGAAGGCTCCGCCGAGGAGAGCGAACTGGAGTCCGGTGGTCATCCGACACCGCCCTGCCTCGATGAGGCGGTGACGGGTGACAGGAACCGGGGCATCGCCTGTCCAATGGCCATCCGCTTCATCCAGACGAGCGTGGCGACGTACGCCGCCAGCAGCGCCACAAGGACGACTTGGCCGAGCGGGCTCTGGTACGGCTCCACGTACGAGCCCGACAGGGCAAGGATTACCAGCACGCCGACGCTGATCAGGGTGACCCAACGGGCTGTTGCTCGTGGCTTTGCCCGGTCTGCTTCGACCTGGCGTCGAGCGCGTACGTCGGCCGCCACCGACTCGGCGAGGCCTTCGAGGACGCTCGCCAGCCCTGCGCCCCTCCTGCGCGCTCCGAGGATGAGGTTGGCCGCCACGAGGTCACCGGTGGCGTCGTCCAGCTCGTCGGCGAAGGCCCGCAATGCATCCTCGGTGACCCACCGGGCGCGGAGCCGAGCGACAAGCCTGGTGACCTCGGGCGCGATGGCAGCAGGAGTCGAGCGGAGAGTGGCAACGAGTGCCTGCTCCAGACCGACGCCGACGGTCAGGACGCCCGCGAGGGAACGAGTCCATTCCTCCATCGCTTCCAAACGCTTGATCCGCGCGGTCGCCGAGGACGAGGACAACAGCGCCGGCAGCCCGACAAACGCCACCGGCACGGCGATCAGGGCGAGCATCCAGCCGGTCACGAGGAACGCGACGACTCCGGCAGCGGCGCCAGAGAGCAGGAGGATGCGGGTCTGCAGCGACAGCTCAATGGTCCGTCGGGCTCGGGAGGGGCGATCGATGACCGGGGCGGGGCGCAGCCCTACGAAGAGGGCGATCAGGCCACCGACGAGCAGTGCTCCGGCGAGGGCGGGGACGAGGACGATCACGAACGCCCCTCCTGCTGGGCCAGAAAGCCGGCGAGGTCGAAGCCGTACGTCGCGAGCGAGCGGTACTCGTCAGGCAACACCGAGGGGACGGCGGTGCCGTCGACATCGGGGGCGAAGACATGCGTGGTGGCGTACCCGGTCTCGCGTTCGCCGGGGGCGAGGGCGATGATCTCAGCCACTCGGCGTCGACGCGTCGAGCGACCGCTCTCGGTCACCGTCCGGAGATCGAGGTGGACGATCACGTCGATGGTCGAGGCCAGCTTGCTGGTCGCGAGCGCTTGCGTGACGTGCGGTCCGGCTTCCATCGCGCAGGTGACAAGCTTGCGGATCGCCGCGACCGCGTCGGAGGCGTGTGTGGTGGAGATGGACCCGGTGCCGGACTCCATCGCCTTGATCATCGCCCAGATCTCTTTGCCTCGGACCTCGCCGACGATCTGGCGTGAGAGGTTGAACCGGAATGAGTCCACCAATGCTTCGTCAAGGGTGAATTCACCGGCCGATCGCCCGTCAGGGCCGCGTTCGCCGGAGCCGGGCCGGGCCTCCCAAGGGTGGACGATCCGATGGCGGTCGCGCAGCTCATGCAGGTGCAGCTCGTATTCAGTCTCGAACGTGCCAATCGCCTCCAGCGGGTCGATCTCGGCACACAGAGCCCGGACCAGCGTCGTCTTGCCCGCCCCCTGCGATCCGGAGACGACGATGCTCCTGCGTGCTCTCACCGCCGCCCTCAGGAACGACGCAGCGACGGGAGTGAGCATCTGCCGGGCGACGAGGTCTTTGAGGGTGACCTCCATGAGCCGGTGACGCCGAATGACCACGGATGGGCGAGGTGTCACCCAGGCGGCAGCGGCGAGACGGGAGCCGCCATCGAGGCGCAGATGCAGGCGGGGTTGCGCTTCGGAGAAGCCGCGGGCATTGACCTCACTACGCGAGGCCAGAAAGACCAGGAAGTCGATCAGTTCCTCGTCCGAATCCGCCACGGGTGGGCCATCGACGAGCGACCCGTCGATGAGGTCGAGCAGCACGTTGTCGTAGCCGGTGATGATGATGTTCTCCACGCGATCGTCGTCGACGAGCGGCTGGAGCCGGCCGAGCCGGAATAGTGAGTCGAAGACCGCCCGCGCCAGGGCGTCCTGCTCGCTGACCGGCAGCGTCGTCGACCCGGCGTTCACGCGGTCGGAAACGGTCGACTCGATCAGGTCGAGCACGATCGTCCGCCCCAGTTCCTCCTGTGCGATCTTGTCGAGACGACTGCGGTCGGCGGCAACCGCCTGGCTGAGCTGCTCGGAGGCTTGAGCGCGCAGGGCAGAGACCAACGACCAGTCGACGTTCCGCCCGATGGGCGCGCTGCTCACAGTGGGCAGGTGTGCCACCGCTCCCGTCGGACGGCCGGCGCCCACCCGCTCGGTCAAGGGTGGGAGCTGCTGGGCGAACAGCGGCAGCCCGTGCAGGGATGTCTGAGCATCCTCCGAGTGTTCCGTCGTCATGACCGTGCTCCTTCGAGCAGTTGGGTGCGACGGTGGGTGATCGTAGAGTGGACCGTGGCGATCGCTGCATGAAGCGCTCGGGCCAGCGGCCCGGTCTCGAAGCGTTTGGGTGGTGGGGCACCGCGGGAGAACACCGCTGCTGCGTCGGGATCATCGGGAAGTGACGCCAGCACCGGCAGGTTGACCACCGACGCGACCTCTCGGGCGCCGTACGGTTGGCCCTCGGCGACGAGGAACACTCCGGATTGGTGCCAGTCGAGAGATGGGCGCCGGAGCGCGTCGGCCCAGGACCGTAGAGCCGACAGTGCGGGCAGTGTGGTCCGGCTGACGAGCAGTGCCAGATCGGCGGCATCCAGCAGCGGCTCGGGAGATCCGTTGAGACCGAGTCGGCCGGCGTCGACGACGACGTCCTGTCCCGTGGCTTCCAAGTCGCCGAGTGTCTCGGCCAACGGGGCCCATAGGTCTCGTAGCGCACTGGCCTGTGTATGCGAGCGAGTCCCGGCCACGAACGAGACGTGGGTCCCCTCGATGGGACGGGCGACATCGGCCAGAGCATCACTGAGGTTGCTCGCGGTCAGCGCCAGCTCGATGAGCCCCGAGTCGTACTCTCGCGTGCCGCGGAAGTAGCCGGCTAGTAGACCTGAACCGCCGGTCGGATCGGCCTCGACGAGCATGACCGGGCGCGGCCACAGTAACGCCAACCCCAGAGCCGTGGTGGTGACTCCGGGCGACCCGGAAGCGGAGACGAGCGCGACGATCGCCATCAGCGCTCCCGCGAGTCCAGGACGAGAGCGATGCGGCCGGTCGCGATGCGCGTCGCCAGCACGCCGGCATCCGCCTCGGGGACGAGCAGGTCGACCACGGTCTGCCCGGTCTCGTCGGAGACGTGGACACCGACCACGGTGGCGTCGTTGACGAGTGGTGCGCCAGCGGGCAGCTCTTCGTCCTGAGCCGGAGTCACGACGACCCGGACTGTGTCGCCGTATCGGAGGTCGAGGCCAGGTGCTTGTGCCGGGGTCAGAGCCACCCCGACCACCGAGTGTCCGTCGCCGGGAACGACCTCGTTGGTGAACGAGGCAGGCGTGAGCATCCCGCCCTCGGCGATGTCCAGCGCCGCTCGCTGCCCGACGATCTGGTCGAGCTCGGACGCGGACACAGGGTTGAGTGCAGGGTCCGTGCTGAGCCGCACACGGGCGAGATCGTCGGCCTCGATAACGGCGCCACGCTCGATGTTCTGCCGGGCGACGAGGACCTCTTGGGTATTCGTTGTCGCTGTCCAGGCCCAGGCGGCGAGGAGCGCACCGAGGCAGATCGCCCCGATCGCCGCAGCGACCAACGCGGGTCGTCGTCGCAGCTTCGGTGGCGGCACAAGCTGCCTAGCGGCGGGACCCGTCTCGCGGTCGACGGTCCTGTCGTCTCGGGTGGCTGTTCTGCTCATCCTCATCGCCTCTCCGTTGCCCGCTACTGCACGAGCACCTGCGCTTCGCCGACAGCGATCGCGACCGATCGAGTCAGGCCGTTCAGCCGGATGGTCCCGGTCTGCCCAGCCCCGTCCCAGGTGATGACCCAGTCCGAGCTCGCGGTCACCGTGTACTTCCCGCCCGACTTGGTGGAGCTGGACTTCGCATAGACGTGCCCGCAGTCGGGTGACTGCTGCTTGCCGTAGGACGCCTTGTAGGGCGTGCCGGTCGTCGTGCAGATGATCTGGGTGCCGTCTCCCATGTCCCAAGTGATCCTGTGAACCCGCGCCGTCGCCGTGACCGTGACGCCACCCGCGGACGCCGACTCGGTAATCGGTCCGACCGTGTGACTGTCGGGGTTGGCAGCCCACATCCACACCGGCATGCCGACGATCCCGATGCTGTCCTCTCCAGGCTCAGGTGCGATGCCGATGTCGATCGCACGGAGTGCCATCTGCTCGATGGCGATCTGCGCGACCTCGCGCGGCGTCGGCCCTGCCCCGGAGTTCGGTGGCGGGTCGGCGGACCAGATCCAGATGAGGAGGTCAGTCTGTGGCTGATAGCAGGTGTAGACCGCGCCGTCACCCGGCTCGTGACCCTGCCAGTTGGGGTCGCCCGCCGGCGGCTGCGGATCGAGCAGCGAGATGTAGCAGTTGTAGCCGTTGGACCAGTAGCCGTTCTCGCTGGAACAGGGGACCGGTCCGGGCGGGGGCTTGGTGATGCCCTGATCGGTCCCATCCCAAGCGCACGCCGCGCCGGTGCCGGTGTCCGTTGGCCCGTCGTCGCCAGGATCGCCCGGATTACCGGGAGTGCCCGGCACCTCGACGTAGATCAGGCAGACACCAGTCTCGGGGTCCGTGACCTGGCAGACCGGGTCTGCGTAGGACGGGCCGGGGGCAAGAGTGAGTAGACCCGCGGCTGCGAGCGAGGTGGCGACGACACGAGCTACGAGGCTTCGCATGGCGTGCGCTCGATGTCCTTGCTGGAGGCGACTCGCCATCCCGCGTCGGGATCGGTCTCCCACTCGTAGTTCGACACAAGGAACTGAATCCACCCGGTGTCGGGTCGATCGAGGCTGATGACCGACTTCTCGTCGGCGTCGACGACATCGACCTTGCTGACGTCGAAGCAGAGGTCGATCTGGACCGTGGGGACCTTCCCGGCCTTGGGGTCGGAGTTGTCGAGGTTCACCGACTGGACCTCAAGCTCGGCAACCTTCGTTGCGCCGACTTGGTGGAGCCCCTGCTTCCGTTCCTTCTTGAACAGGTTCTTCTGCGCGGCGAGCTCGGTACTGATCGCGACCTGGTCGAGGAGACTCAGCGGCCTGCTTGGGTTCTGACGAAGTTGGTTGCGGACGTCGTAGTACTTCCGCAACGTGGCAGACGCCGCCTCGGACGCCAGTTCGGTGTCAGACGGCGGCGTGGCGGTCGCTGTGGGGGTCGGGGTCGACGAACTCGGGGTGGGACTCGCGTTCGCCGCGGGATCTTGCCCGTCGTTGGCACAGGACGTCATGGCGACCAGTAGCAGCGCCGCGGCCGCGATTGCCCTTGCTCCTCGTGATGTCGTCATACCCGAGCTCCTGACTTCCCTCGCGAGGACGACTCGAGAAGGAAGAAGCCACCGTCCTGCCGCCCGTTCGGCAGTGCGCAGCCACGCCCTATTGAGTCACTCCTTGGCCCTCGAATGCAACCGTCCTGCACCTGTCGCTCCTGTCCTTGCCGCCGTGTGCGCGTCCCTGCTGCACAGGTGCTCCTGTCGCTCCGGCGCTGCCACCTCCCCGAGCGCACCCACCTCCTTCGACATACACGTCATGCAGAACGAGGAGGGCTCTGTGACCCGGGAACTGTGGACAACTCGGCCCGCCGCGGGCTGTGGAATCCGTTGTGCACCTTCACGCCAAGGAGGTGCGTGGCGATGACGGTTTCGATGCGCCGCATCAATGCTGGCCGGGGCTACGACTACCTGCTCAAGAGCGTGATCCGAGGGGACCGCAACATTTCCGACCCAAACCCGGTCACGAGGTACTACACAGAGGAGGGGACCCCTCCGGGGCGCTGGATGGGATCTGCGCTCCACGCATTCGGCGACGGTGAGATCGAGCGCGGCGACACCGTGACCGCCCAGCAGCTCTCGCTGCTGATCGGGATGGGGCGTGACCCGGTCACCGGCGATCAGCTGGGGCGGGCGTTCCCGCACTTCCCCAACCTCGCTGCGCGGGTGGCTGCCCGCGTCGCGGTGCTGAGCCCGGACCTGACCGGAGAGCAGCGAACGGAAGCTGTTGCTCAGATCGAGGTAGAGGAGTCGGCGAACGGCAGACAGGGTGTAGCCGGGTTCGACTACACCTTCAGCGTTCCCAAGTCCGTCTCCGCTGTGTGGGGCGTGTCCGATGCCGGCACACAAGCCCTGCTCGTGGAGGCCCACCACCACGCCGTCGCCGACGTGCTCGACTTCATGGAGCGGGAGGTTTGCGTCACGAGGAGGGGCGTTGCTGCTGGTGACGGCGCGGTGATGCAGGCGGACATCGTCGGTGTTGCCGCGACGGCATACGACCACTGGGACTCGCGGCTCGGTGACCCGCAGTTGCACACACACGTCGTCCTCTCCAACAAGGTCAAGACCGTGGCGGACGGACGCTGGCGCAGCCTGGACGGGCTACCGATGTTCGAGGCCAACGTGGCGATCTCGGAGCACTACAACGCCGTGCTCGCCGACCGGATCACCCGGCTGTTCGGCATCGAGTGGGAGCGACGCGACCGAGGTCAGGAGCGCAACGCCGCGTGGGAGCTTGCCCTCGTCCCTGAGGCCCTGATCCGTGAATTCTCTGGCCGGTCCAGCCACATCGACAAGGAGAAGGACCGGCTGATTGAGGAGTACGTCGGCCGCACGGGGCACCGTCCCTCCCCGACGAAGGTCATCCAGTTGCGGGCCAAGGCGACGCTCGCGACCCGCCCCGAGAAGAAGATCCGGTCGCTTTTCGATCTGACCGAGGAGTGGCGGGGGAGGGCGCAGAGGATTCTCGGGAGGGGTGCTGTGGAATGGGCGCGCACGGTCACCGCCCCTCCGATCGCCCCTCCAGCGCTCCGAGCCGACGACATCCAGCTCGGCGTGGTCGGCGCGGTCGGCGTCTCCGTCGTCGGAGCCGTCAGCCAGAAGCGCTCGACCTGGCGGCACTGGAACCTGTGGGCCGAGGCGTCCCGGCAGACGATGGGGTGGCGTTTCGCCACGGCTGAGGACCGTGAAGCCGTGGTCGGCATGGTTGTCGACGCCGCCAAGCAGGAGTCGCTCGCGGTGACGCCTCCCGAGCTGGCGACCAGCCCCGAGATCTTCCGCCGTGAGGATGGCACCACCGTCTTTCGGCCCCGTCACTCGGTTGTCTTCACCTCCGAGGCGCTGCTCGCCGCAGAGGACCGGCTGTTGGTGCGCTCGGCAGACCTCACCGCCCCGGGGGTCCGCCTCGATGTCGTCGAGCGGGTGACCGGCAAGGAACATCTGTTGAGCAGTGAGCAAGCCGAGACACTGGCTCGCATCGCCGTGTCCGGGAGGCAGGTCGACCTACTTGTCGGCCCGGCTGGTGCGGGCAAGACCACCGCGATGCACGCCCTGAAGACCGCCTGGACGAAGGCACACGGAAAGGGCAGCGTCGTCGGCCTCGCCCCGAGCGCGGTCGCCGCGCAGGTGCTGGCCGAGGACCTGGGGATCGGGTGTGAGAACACCGCCAAGTGGCTCCACGAGTTCGACCGTGGACGAGCGCGTTTCCGGAAGGGGCAGCTCATCATCATCGACGAGGCCACCCTGGCCGGCACGCTCACCCTTGACCGGCTCACGGGGCTGGCGGCCGACGCCGGTGCGAAGGTGCTGCTGGTCGGCGACTGGGCGCAGCTCCAGTCGGTCGACGCAGGAGGGGCATTCACGCTCCTCGCCTCCATTCGTCCCGACACCCCCGAGCTGACCGAGGTGCGACGGTTCACCTACGAGTGGGAGAAGACCGCGTCGCTCGCCCTCCGCTTCGGACACCCCGAGGTCATCGGCACCTACCTCCACCACGACCGGGTCCGCGAGGGCACGACCGAGGAGATGATGGATGCCGCCTTTCTGGCCTGGGCGGCCGACGTCCGTGCCGGGCGGTCGGCGATCCTCGTCGCCGAGGCGGCGGAAACCGTGAAGGTCCTCAACCGGCGTGCCAGGGCCGATCGCATCGTCGGAGGCGGCCCGGCGGGCAGCATCGAGGTGAACCTCGCGGACGGCACGCAGGTGTCCGAGGGCGACCTTGTCATCACGCGCAAGAACGACCGTAGACTCCGAACCCTGCGCGGCGGCTGGGTGCGCAACGGCGACCGCTGGCGAGCCGCCCATGTCGCGAAGGACGGCTCGATGCAGGTCCAGCGCGTCGGCGTCGCACTCGGGGGGTCGGTGACCCTGCCCGCGGCGTACGTCGCCGAGCACGTCGACCTCGGCTATGCGGTCACGGCTCACCGTGCCCAAGGCATCACGGTCGACACATCCCACGTCGTGGTGTCCGGCACCACCACGCGGGAGAACCTCTACGTGTCGATGACGCGCGGCCGGGAGTCGAACACCGCGTATGTCGCGCTCGACAAGCCCGACGAGAGGCACTCTCCACCGGAGCCTGACGAGGTAAGCGCCCGCACCGTGCTCTACGGCGTGCTCCAGCACTCTGGCGCGGAGTGCTCGGCGCACCAGATGATCGTCGACGAGCAGGAGCGCTGGTCGTCCATCGCCCAGTTCGCTGCCGAGTACGAGACCATCGCGGCAGCCGCCCAGCGCGACCGGTGGATCAGGTTGTTGGAGCGCAGCGGGCTCACTGACGCCCAGGTCGAGGCGGTGCTGACCTCCGCGTCGTTCGGCCCACTGACCGCCGAGCTGCGGCGTGCCGAATCGAACCATCACGACGTCGACCGGCTGCTGCCGGCCCTCGTGCGTCGTCGGTCGTTCGACGACGCCGAGGACATCGGCGCGGTGCTGATCAGCCGACTCCAGGAGGCAGCGCGGCCGAGGCAGGGCAGGCGCCGTCCTGACCCCAAGCTGGTCGTCGGGTTGATTCCTGTCGCCGACGGACCGATGAGCCTCGACATGGAGAAGGCCCTCACCGAGCGGCACGACCTGATGGAGTCCCGGGCGCTCACGCTGGCCGACCAGGCGGTCGAGTCGAAAGCGCGGTGGCTCAAGCGGCTCGGCACGCCACCCAGATCCGATGCCGCCCGCCGGCGCTGGCTTCACGAGGTCCGGACCGTGGCCGCCTACCGCGACCGCTACGGGGCTGAGGAGCGCAGCGCCCTCGGCGAGCCCCGCAGCGAGGCCCAGAAGCTCGACGCCGCCCGCGCCGAGCAGGCGATCACGCGTGCACGAGCAATCCGCGAGGAGGCTGCTGCCGCGGAGGAGGGGCGTAGCCGGGCGGTCGAGCAGGGTGGGCGGGCGATCGGTTAGGGCTCCACAGGGTGAAGCGCTGGCCACTTCCCCACAGGAGGGCGCGGCTGCGCCCCTCCTGTCGGCGGTCGGACGTATGGGTGGGAGTGAGCCGACCCGAAGGAGCCCATCATGCTCAGCGCGTGCTTCCGCCTCGCCGCCGCGATCCACGGCCACCTGGCCTTCCACATGCCCAGCAACCGAGCAGTCGACTGGCTGCGTACCCCGTGCGGCCTCAAATGGGCTGTCCCCGTCGCGCTCGTTGCCACGCCGACTTACCTGTTCGCGATGAGTGTCTGCACAGTCGTCATCCAGCGCGGCGGCCCGGGCTATCTCAACGTGCTGGTGATGCTGTTCGCCTGGAATGCACTTAAGTTCGTTGTGATCGGCATGCTGAGCCCGGCCATGCAGTTGCGAAGCTTCGTTCAGGGGCGGGCCGACTCCGATCACCAGGGAATGATGCGATCCACGGTCAGGTAGATCTCGCGCAGCAGCTCGCAATCGTCCGCGAGGCCCGCAACAGCTGTGCGCTGGATGTTCAGGACCTGGTCCGCGTTGACCGATTCGGACGGCGTCAGGTGCAGTTCCGACGTCACCCTGTCTGCCCAATAGGCCTTCCAGTCGCCGTTGTGGGCGCCGCTGCCCGGATCCACCGCCTTGGCAATGGCTTCCTCGGGCGTCTTGCCTGGCAGGTAGCCGAGATGTTGGTGTGCCCAGTTGATGCAGGCATGCAGGTTCTCCGGGTCTCGGCCGCCGCCCGAATCGGAATGGAGGTGTGGCGGGGTCTTGTGGAATTCCTCCGACCAGAGCTCGACGCGTTGCCGTAGCGCCCGTTCGTGATGGGCAAGTCGTCCGACCGGCGCCCCTGGCGGCGTCTGGGTCTATTCCTGATGAATCCGGGATTCACGAACCGTGATTCAACGCGACGACCGCGTGCGCACGCGAACCCACCTCTCCCTCGGCTTCGTAACTCATCGCAGTTTGTCGCAGGGTAGTCGCACTATGGCCTTGCAGGGTTATGTACGAAACCAGAACCCACGACGTGCTACGAGGCGAGGCCACCATCCTGTGGCGACGCACTCACCCCGGGGTCCGGCGTACCGTGTTAGCCATGAGTACGAAGTCGAGCCGGACGCGCAAGTCGTCCTCCGTCGCCGTTGCGGGCGCCGCAGTGACGACCGTGTCCCGGCACAGCGTCGACCCCACGAAGGTCGCGACGCCCGACTCGGCGCGAGAAGACATGGTGCGCTTCACCGGCGCCGAGTACACCGTCGTCCGCCACGTCTTCGTCCAGAAGCACAGCGGCAGCGACCGCTCGTCGACCCTCGCAGCGATCTGCAAGAACAAGAAGAAGCGGGCACTCATCCTCTACCTGATGCTGCTCACGCTGTGGAAGCCCGACCGTGATCCGCTCCGATCCGAGGTCTGGCTCCGTCTCGTGACCGTGACCGGCGGTTCCCTGACGTGGTCGCATTCCAGCCTCTCGGAGGCGTGGAGCAACCTCGTCGACATGGGCCTCGTCGACCGCACGAGGGTCCGGCGCATGGCACACGTCGTACCGCGGCGCGAGGACACCAAGTCGGACTACAAACGTCCGAACGGCCAGAAGAGGATCGATCGCTACTTCCAACTGCCCGGAGCGTTCTGGACCGAGAAGTGGTTTGACGCCCTGTCTCTCCCGGGGCTGTGCATGCTGCTGCTGCTCCTGAAGGAGACCAACGACAACGACGCCAAGTTCCACGTCACCCACAAGCAGGTCGAGGAGTGGTACGGAATCTCCGCCTCGTCGGCGGCCAAAGGCTTCACCGAACTGGAGGACCTCGGACTCGTCTCCGTCCGCCGCGATCAGATCAAGGCCGGATTGGCTCTCAAGGGCTACACCTATCACCTCTACTACAGCCTCAACGGTGACTTCAGCACGGCTTCCCGTTCGGCGGCGCGAACCGCCGCGAAGAAGGGGGCCCAGGACCGCGCCGCGGTGACGCCGAAGTCGAAGTCGAAGTCGACCAGCTCGGGCGCGAAGAAGGGGCCGGGCAACCGCTCCGCCACCAAGCCAGCCAAGAAGGGGTCGACGGGGAAGCGGTCCTCGACCCGCGCACCCAAAAGCGGCTTGAAGAAGCCGAAGGGGTGACGTGATGTTGCAGATCGTCAGGGCGAGTCCCGCCTGCTGGAAAACGATCCGGGTCGCCATCGAGGGCGGATGGGGCACGACCCTGCGCTTGATCGCCATCTTCACAGTCTTTGCCGCCTGCGTAATCGCAGTCCTGTATGCCGCACCGCTGTAACCGTCGCGAAGGCCCACGGGGTGCGGTGAGACGACAGCGAAGCGCAAGTGGACCCGCTGAACGCCGGCCCACTGCTTGGCCGGCGCGGGTGGGTCATACCGCCGCCTCTCGAGGCCCGGACCTGCTTGTCGGTGCGTAGCGGGCTCTGGGCGATCCTCGTAGACCGGCCAGCGCGTGGCATGGATGATGGCTATGTGACTCCGACCAGCGTGTTCAACGGGTGCTACGACGCGAACCGCGCCGCCGCGCTCTCTGGCGTACCCAAGTCGACCATCTACTGGTGGGCCCGCCAAGGAATCGTGGTCCCGAGTGTTTCGCCGGTCCAGGAGAAGCTGTGGTCCTTCGGCGACCTGATGACCCTGCGTATCGTCCACTGGCTGCGTCACGAGAAGGCCGGGGCCGACATCAAAGCCAGCCCGATGCCGATGGTTCGCCAAGCTCTAGCCTTGCTCGACGAGTACGACCTCGACCTTTGGGACGCCGCTGAAGGCCGCAGCCCCATCCTGGTCGACCCCCGCGGCCGAATCTTCGTCCGCCTCCACGAGGACGTGGTCGACCTTCATGGCGCCCACGCACTTCCCAAACTCCAGACTTGGGGTCTGACGGAGGCGTTCACCATCGACGGCGAAGTCAAGGGCCCGGACCTGCTCGCGCCACGCGCGAACCTGCGCATCATCCCGGGAAAGGTTTCCGGCGAGCCGCATGTGGTCGACACCCGCATTACCTCGCTCGCTTTGGCCTCACTGTCGCGGGACGGGTTCTCGACGGGGCAGATCGCCGCCATGTACGACTTGTCCGAGCACGTCGTCGATGACGCTGTCAGCCTCGAGAAACAGCTAGGCACCCTTGAGTTCGCCGCCTGACCATGCGGCTCGCCCTCGACCAGAACTTCCCGCTGCCACTGGTCCACGCCTTCCAGCAGTTCGTTCCGCCGGGCCTCACCCTGGAACACCTCACCAAGATTGACCCAGCCCTCTCACGGATGGCTGACAGCGAACTCGTCCGCGAACTCAGCCGCCGCAACTATGACGGCCTGGTGACTACCGACTACCACATGCTCGACGACCCCCCGACGGTCGCAGCGATGGTCGACACCAAGCTCACAGTGCTGGTCATCGAGGCAGCCGGCCACGATCCGTTGAAGGCGACGGCCGCCTTGCTCCAGGAGTTGCCGGGTCTCGAACACCGGCTGCTGCCAAACCAGGCCAACGTCATCCGTCACCGCCCGAGAGCGACGACGCCAAGGCCGGCGTGGGAGTACCTGAAGAAGATCGCCGACAAGCAGGGCGCTGACGTTGACGACCTGTGGAAGCGACACAAGGCGCCAGTGTCTGAAGAACCACGCTCACCCTCTTCGCCGGACGAGTAGCCGGACCGACCCGAGTGCGCATGGGCGGCTACCGCTGCGCCTCGTGACCGCGAACCAACGTCTAGCCGGATTCGATCGGGTCCATTTTGTGTCCAGATTGGGTCAGTCCGACTCGGTACTAGACGGGTAGCCTGAGACTGGAAGCGAGGGCGAATCCCTCACCACACCGAGCGAATCGGTAGTTTCCGGCCCGAGATCGTAGTAGCCGCGATGCCCCTGATGGCGTCCAGAGGCCTTCGGTTCAAATCCCGAGTGGTGGCGCCTGCTCCAGGTTAGGTCGAAGGCCTTGAGCCCCGCGAACCAACGGTGGGTGGCCCGGTCTAGTTTCCGGAGCTCGAAAACTCTTGGGGGCGGCAGGCACCAGTGGAGTCTGGGAGGAGCTCGGCCACTCCGGCATCGCGGTGAGACTCCACGCCCGCAGCAAACCCAGCCTCGCGGGTCGACGCTCGCTGGCATGCACTGCAGGCAGCCGCTCGACCTAGACGGTGAGACGGACTTAGACTGCTAGTACAAACAGCAGTTCTACAAGTCCTCGTGAGGGATGAGGTGAGTTGTGCCTGCTCGGAGCGCGGCAACGGCCGTTCTGGCCCTCGTAGTTCTCGCCAGCGGCTGCGTGGAATCTGTGGACGAAACTGAACCGCGGACGGGTCGAGTTGATGTGTCTCGCGTGATCAGGGGGGTGGATCCGGGAGTCCATCGACCCGTCGACAACCGCCCAACGGGTGTCGTGCTACCGCCATCCCTGGGTGGGTACCCAGCGATGTCAACGGCCGGGACGAGGCTGAGCGAGGCTGGTTTGCGGGCCGCGCAACGCGATCCAACTTGTGCGGCTCGCGGCCAAGGTCCGGCGCCCTCCAATGGGTTTGGTGGAACGAGGACTGAAGGCGGGGTGTATGCGGCGGGCATGCGTCCTGTGTTGTGGGTGGCGGTGCTTCGCGGCGTGCGGGACGAGAGTACCTCCGGGAGCGACGGCCGCGGGATCCGAGGGGGCCGTTGCCGCGACGTCGAGTACGTGGTCCGTGCAGGGGGTCTGGAGATCGCGGCGAGCTGGCTATGGATCCGGGATGTAGGTGGAGCACGGCTTCTGCGCACCCGCGTTCCGGGTGACCTCACCCTGGTCATCGCCTGTACATCCCCCATCCAGGATTCAACCTGCGGCGCGGCGATGGCGGAGCTGGTCCACTTTCTCGGTGTGTGACGCCGCCCGCGGCGTGGTCGTCTGCCGCTGCCAACGACGCGGGACTCGTGCTCGTGCGGCTTGCCCTGGACCTCCCCATCAAAGTCGGCGTTCGCAGGACTGGGGCGTTTACACATCGAGCAATCTAGTAAGTTTCGTTATCACTTGCTAGATTTCTGTAAACGGAAGGATGGAGAGTTCGATGAGCGTTCCCGCTCTGCGGCGTCCTCGCCGCGATCGCCTCGTCCTCGGTCCTCGCTCCAGCACTACACCGCTGACGGGGACGCCGTTGTGATGGTGCCAGCGCTCGCCTGGGGGGAGATGAGGGCCGCGCTCCGCACGCCGCTCGCTCTGGGAGGCGGAGGCCTGGCAACGATGGTCATTGCGACCGGACTCCTGGCATGTCCCGCACGGTGGCGGTCTCGCGGTTTCTCGAACCGGATGCTCTATCTGTGGAGTCGCTGCTGGCTGCTGTGCGTTGGTGCCCGGCTCAGGGTCCATGGTCGAGAGCACCTGGGCAATGGCGGCGCCTGCGTCGTGGTGTCCAACCACCAGTCGAACCTTGACCCCATTGTCTATCTGGCGCTGTCCCGCGGCTCGCTCCGCATCATGACCAAGCGGGAGCTGTTCGACGTGCCGCTTCTCGGGGCAGCTCTCCGGGCGCTGGGAATGGTGAAGGTCGACCGGCTCACCCCGGACCGGACGACGATCCAGGACGAATCGGCCCGAAACCTGGCGGAAGGCGTGCCACTGCTCGTCTTCCCGGAGGGAACGACCTCCCGTCGCGGGGAGCTCCTCCCGTTCCGTGCCGGCGCGTTCGAGGTCGCAGTGGCAAGCCAAGTGTCGATCGTTCCGGCGTGCGTACTGGACACCAGAGACGTCTGGCCCGCCAAGCGACTGCTCATCCGCCCCGGGACCGTCCACGTGATCATCAGCGAACCCCTGACCACCACGGGGCTCTCCCGCGACGACGTTCCAGCGCTCCGTGCGCGGGTGGTCGACCGGATCAGAACCACCTGCTGCCCACGTCAGGACACCAACCGGCCAGCCCACGCGGGTTGGGCCGACACACGAAAGGTCAACGGCACATGACTGCTCCAGCACTGGAAGGCAAGGTCGCGGTCATCACTGGCGGCGCCCGCGGGATCGGCTACGCGACCGCCAGGACGCTGAAGAGCCTGGGAATGAAGGTGGCCGTCGGCGATGTCGACGAAACCCGTCTGCTCGAGACTGACAGAGAACTTGATCTCGACGCGGTGGGCCGACTCGACGTGACCGACCCGGAGTCGTTCCAGGCGTTCTACCACATGGTCACCGACCGACTCGGAGTTCCTCACGCGTTGGTCAACAACGCCGGTGTGATGCCCGTCGGGCCCACGGTGGACGAGGGGCAGGAGGTTGCTCGTCGCATGGTCGACATCAACGTCCATGGAGTGATCACCGGCACCAAGCTGGCCCTGGACTCGATGCTGCCGCGCCGCAGTGGCCACATCATCAACATCGCCTCGATGGCGGGGGAGGCGTACGTCCCTGGCCTTGCGACCTACTGCGGGACGAAGGCGGCCGTGATCGCGTTCACCGATGCCGTCAGGCTTGAGCACCGCACCAGCGGAGTGGACGTCTCGCTCGTGCTGCCAACGTTCACCAACACCGAGCTCGTCGCCGGCACGCAGGGCCCCAAGGGCTTCCGGAACGCCGAGCCCGAGCAGATCGCCGAGGCCATCGCTGACCTGCTGGCCCACCCGCGGCCACGGGTCTATGTCACCCGACCCATGGGCGCGCTGCTCAAGGCACAACGGCTCATGCCTGCGGCATGGTCCGAAGGCCTCGCGCGACGACTCGGTAGCGACCGCATGTTCCTGGGTGGTGTCGACCAACAGGCGCGAAGCGCCTATGAGGAAAGGGCCCGGAAGTCATGATCACTCTGCTGTCACCGGGCAGGAGACTCCGCGATCGGTACTCCTCCCTCCTTCTGTTTCCGACGCCACGACCAGTCGACGACGCGCTCTTCGATCTCACACGGCGCTGGCCGAACCGGGTCCTGGCCGACCCCCCGGCCGGTAGCGGGCTGAAGGCGGTCATGGGAGACAGCGGGTTGCCGTTCCTCGGTCACACTGTCGACTACATCCGGTTCGGCTCCAGGCTCGGTCGCGAGAGGTGGCAGCGCTTGGGCCCCGTGTCCTGGATGGGGGCGTTCGGCAAGAAGGTGGTCGTCATCGCGGGTCCCTCCGCGACGCAGACCGCCTTGGCCAACACCGACAAGGCGTTCTCCCAGGACGGGTGGACCTTCCTCATCGACAAGTTCTTCCACCGCGGCCTGATGCTGATGAGCTTCGATGAGCACCTGATGCACCGGCGCATCATGCAAGAGGCATTCACCCGTGAGCGGCTCGCCGGGTACGTGGGCCAGGTGCTCCCCCAGGCACGCCAGGGCGTGGAGGCGTGGACGACAGGCGAGACGATCACGCTCTACCCGCTGTTGAAGGAGCTGACCCTGGACATCGCCACCGAGGTGTTCATGGGGGGTCGGGGCGGGGAGGACACTCGCGCCATCAACAAAGCCTTCGTGGACACCGTGCGCGCCTCCAGCTCGATCGTGCGGTTACCGCTTCCCGGCACCCGCTACCGCGCCGGAATCAAAGGTCGCAGGGTGTTGGAGGACTACTTCTACCGCCACCTGCCGGAGACGCGGGCCAGCGGGGGCAACGACCTGTTCGCCGGTCTCTGCCACGCCGGTACGACCGACGGCGAGAGCTTCTCGGACGAGGATGTCGTCAACCACATGATCTTCCTCATGATGGCCGCTCACGACACCTCGACGATCGCCACCGCCGCCGCCACCTACTTCCTGGCCAAGCATCCCCAGTGGCAGGAGCGGGCGCGACGCGAGTCGGTCGCATTGGCCGAGTCGGGTGGCGACATCGACATCGAGGCCCTGGAGGGCCTCACCGCGCTCGACCTGATCGTCAAGGAGTCACTGCGACTGGTAGCGCCGGTCCCCTTGGTGATGCGCAGAGCGGTCAAGGACACCGCGGTCGAGGGGCACTTCATCCCCACGGGTTCGCTCGTCGCGGTGGCGCCGGCGGTGAACCACTTCGACCCGGCATGCTGGTCGAACCCCGACGACTTCGACCCCGACCGATTCGGGCCGGCCCGTCGAGAGGACAGGTCCCACCGCAACGCCTGGATCCCCTTCGGTGGGGGCGTGCACAAGTGCATCGGTCTGCACTTCGGGACGTTGGAGGTGAAGGCGATATTGCACCAGATGCTGCTCACCCACTCCTGGACGGTGCCACATGACTACGAGGTGAGGTGGGACAACACCTCGCTTCCCATTCCTGTGGACGGACTTCCGGTGCGGTTCACGAGAGTCGACCGGTGATCAGCAGGGACGCATCGGACGACGAGACGCCAGCGGGGGAATCCGTAGCATCTGCGTCTAGCACGTTCCTCGAGTCCACCTTCTTCCTCGACTGGGAGAGCGAATCAGTTCAGCTGTTCACCGCATCCGCGGTCGGGGACGCCACCGAGCCGCTCGATGTCGCCGCGCGCATCTTCGCGGCGGTGCGCGACCGTGTCTGGTACGACCCGTACTCGGTCTCCGACGACCCCGTCCACTACCGCGCCTCGTACGTCGCGACTGCGAGGGCGGCGTACTGCGTACCGAAGGCGGTGCTGCTGACGGCGGTGGCCCGGGCCGCGGGCATTCCCTCCCGGCTCGGGTTCTGCGATGTCCGCAACCACCTGCAGACATACGCGCTGCGTCAGCGGATGGGCGGTACCGATCTGTTCGTCTACCACGGCTACAGCGAGCTCCTGCTCGACGGTCGCTGGGTCAAGGCGACCCCGGCGTTCAACCGAGAGCTCTGCGCACGCTTCGGCGTCGAACCGATCGACTTCGACGGCCGCAGCGACGCGCTGCTCCACCAGCACAGTGCGGACGGCGCCCAGCACATGGATTACGTCCGCGACCGTGGCTGGTTCGCCGACCTCCCGCTCCCCGAGATCCTCGCTGCCCTCCGCAGTCACTACGGCGACCTTGTCGGAGCCAAAGCCCCGACGGACGAGTTCCAGGCCCCGGGATCCCCGCAGCCGAGCGGGAGCCGGCGGCCCTGACCGCGGGGAAGCCAGGGCAGCCGGCGTCCCAGGTCACAGGTGGTTGCCTCGTCCCTCCTGATTGGGCGACACGTGAGCCTGAGCGTCGACGATCTCCCGCGACTCGGTACAACTAGGTCCTGTCGGCGCCGCATGAACCCGCATGAACCCGTGTGCTCACGGCTGCTGGTGCACCCGTCGGAAGTGACTCGGTGAGCTGCCGGTCCATCTCTTGAAGGCGTGCGAGAAGTTCGTGAGATCGCTGTAGCCGAGCTCGGTGGCGACCTCGCTGACTGACCTGGCGGGGTCGAGGAGCCGCATCGAGGCGCGGCCGAGCAGTGACTCCTGGAGCAGCTCGCGGAAACTGGTCCCCTCAGCGGCGAGGCGGCGCTTCAGGGTGCTCGCGGACATCGAGAACTCGTCCGCGACCGACTGGATCGTCCTGGCCCCGCACCCTTCGTCCAACAGGGCCTGCACCTTGCGGGTGAACTCCGGCGTGCCGGCTCGGCGTGCGAGCGCCTCCTGGAGCTGGGTGACGGCAAGTCCGTAGGTGATCGGGTCGGGGAAGCGGCAGGCGGCGGCAAGCGTCGTCGCAGGCATGTGCAGGTAGGACAACGGGGCGTCGAAGACGAGCCGGGACGCGCCCTTGGCCTCTCGGGGTAGCAAGCTCGGCTCAGGCCAGCGGCTGTGCATGGTCGCCTCCGACGCCTCGCCGACCAGCAGGTCGATCAACCGCATGAGCGCCAGTCCGCAGTAGGTGACGACCAGACAGTCGAGATCGGCGTCTCCTGCGTTCCCCGACAACCGGATCGTCAGGTCGTCCTTCTGTGGATGGAACTCCGTGGTGACCGCTTTGGTGATCAAGGGCAGATAGGTGAGCAGCTGCACGACCTCGGCGACGGTGCACGCGCTGACCAACGGGACGCTCAACGGTCCGAATGACGTGAGCTGGGCCTGTTCTGCGCAAGCGATCCCGAGCCGGGTGGCCTGCTCGGTGTCGAGGTCGGGATAGACCTCGCGGAACCACCGCAGCGGCGCCTCGTCCTGGGTCTGGATGAGAGCCAGCTCACCGGTTCCCTCGCGCGCCATGATGACGCGGAAACGCTCCACGGCGTCCTCGTCGATCGCCGGACTGCTCAGCAGCTGCACGAAGGCCAGCGACGGGACACCTGGCTCCTCAGTCCACACAGCAACCCCCAAGCGTGATCCGAATTCACAACATCCTGACACGGTACGACATGGCCCTAAGGGTGGTCGACGACCACCATCAGGGGAGACGTCAATTGCGGCGATAAGGAGAGTTGCAGATGGCAGTGGTCACCTTCATGTCATACGACGGGGAACAGCACGAGGCACCTCTCGAGGAGGGCAGCTCGCTGATGCAGGTGGCGACGAACAACGCCATTCCAGGCATCGATGCTGACTGCGGGGGAGAGGCCGCCTGCGGCACCTGCCACGTCGTCGTCGATCCCTCCTGGGCCGACAAGGTCGGCACGTCCGGCCCTGAGGAGGAAGAGATGCTGTCGATGAACCCCGACCGACAGCCGACCTCCCGACTGTCGTGCCAAGTCAAGGTCTCCCAGTCGTGGGACGGCTTGACCGTGCAATTGCCCGAGTCCCAGTGGTAGCAGGAGGTTCGACGAGATGAAGATCCCCGAAACAGTGAAGACGAAGGTCGAGGCGGCCATCCCGCTGGATCGACAGGTCCAGGGCGCGCACCTGTACGACAAGGGTCGACGGTGGCTCACCGGCACGAACGGGAAGAAGATGTTCGTCGAACGCCCGATCCCGCCCGTCGAGGACGTCGCGCTGGCTGATATCGACCTCAGCAACCCCTTCCTCTACCGGCAGGGGCGCTGGGCCTCCTACTTCGAGCGGCTGCGCAACGAAGCCCCGGTGCATTACCAGCCCAACAGTCCCTTCGGGCCGTTCTGGTCGGTGACGCGGCACGCCGACATCATCGCGGTGGACAAGAACCACGAGGTCTTCTCGGCAGAACCATTCATCATCATCGGGGAACCGCCGCGATTCATGGACATCGCGATGTTCATCGCCATGGACCCGCCCAAGCACGACGTCCGGAGGCGCGCCGTTCAAGGTGTCGTCGCTCCGAAGAACCTCCGCGAGATGGAGGGGCTCATCCGCGAGCGCGTCAGGGACGTCCTCGACAGCCTGCCGGTCAACGAACCTTTCGACTGGGTGAGCACGGTGTCGATCGAGCTGACCGCGCGCATGCTGGCCACGCTGCTCGACTTCCCCTTCGAAGAGCGCCACAAGCTCGTCGAGTGGTCGGACCTGGCGACCTCGATGGAGCAAGCCAACGGCGGGCCATCCGACAACGACGAGCTGTTCCGCGGCATGGTGGGCATGGCGCGGGGCCTCAGTGCGCTGTGGCACGACAAGGCCGCCCGGCTCGCCGCCGGCGAAGAGCCCGGGTTCGACCTGATCACGATGCTGCAAAGCGACGAGAGCACCAAGGACCTGATCAAGCGTCCCATGGAGTTCGCAGGCAACCTGATCCTGCTCATCGTCGGGGGCAACGACACCACACGCAACTCGATGAGTGGGGGCGTTCTCGCGCTGAACCAGTTCCCCGACCAGTTCGAGAAGCTCAAGGCCAACCCCGAGCTGATCCCAACGATGGTCTCGGAGATCATCCGCTGGCAGACGCCGCTCGCCTACATGCGGCGGGTCGCGAAGACCGACACAGTGCTGAACGGCCAGTTCATCCGCAAGGGTGACAAGGTAGTCATGTGGTACGCCTCCGGCAACCGTGACGAGACCGTGTTCGAGCGACCGGACGAGTTGATCATCGACCGCCGCAACGCCCGCAACCACATCGCTTTCGGGTTCGGCGTGCACCGGTGCATGGGCAACCGATTGGCCGAGCTGCAGCTGCGGATCCTCTGGGAAGAGCTGCTCCCGCGTTTCGAACGGATCGACGTCGTCGGAGAGCCGGAATACGTGCAGTCCAACTTCGTCCGCGGCATCAGCAAGCTGATGGTCGAGCTCACCCCCAAGCGCGCCGAATGAGCTCAGGGCGGGCGGTGGTCGTCGGGGCCAGCCACGCCGGCGCGCAGCTGGTCACCAGCCTTCGCCAGGGAGGCTGGTCAGGCGAGATCCTGCTCGTCGGCGACGAACCGGTGCTCCCGTACCAGCGACCTCCGTTGTCCAAGGCGTACCTCGCCGGCAAGCTCGGCCTGACGGAGTTGGCCATCCGCTCGGAGGACTTCTACCTCAAGCAGGACATCAAGCGCGTGGCCGCCACCGTGGAGGAGATCGACAGGTCGGCGGGCGAACTCGTGCTCGGCACCGGTGAGCGGTTGGCGTACGACGCTCTTGCTCTGTGCACAGGAGCGCGCCCCCGACGTCTCGCCGCGAAGGGCGCCGATCTCGACGGCGTGCACTACCTGCGTCGGTCATCAGACGTTGAGGGGATTCGCGAGGACGCGATACCGGGGCGGAACGCCGTCATCGTCGGGGGTGGGTACATCGGTCTGGAGACCGCGGCGTCGCTGCGCGCGTTGGGCCTCCACGTCACGGTCCTCGAGGCCGCAGACCGAGTCCTCGAGCGGGTCACCGCTCCGGAGGTTTCGGCGTTCTTCACGCGGGTTCACCAAAGTGAGGGTGTCGACGTGAGGACGAACGCCTTGGTCGAGGCCCTGGTCGGCGACAGCCGTGTGCGGGAGGTCGTGCTCGCCAGTGGGGATTCCGTCGTGGCCGACCTCGTGATCGTCGGGATCGGGATCGAGCCGACCACCGAGCTGGCCGAGAAAGCCGGCCTGGTCGTGGACGACGGAATCCTGATCGACGCCCACGCCCGCACCAGCGATCCCACCATCGTGGCGGCAGGGGACTGCACCTCGCAGGACATGCCCCGCTACGGCCGCCGGATCCGTCTGGAGTCGGTTCCAAGTGCGGTGGAGCAGGCCAAGGTGGCGGCGGCAACCATCTGTGGCAAGGACAAGGAGATCGCGGCACTCCCGTGGTTCTGGTCCGATCAGTACGACCTCAAGCTCAAGATCGCGGGACTCAACACCGGCTACGACGACATCGTCTTGAACGGCGACCCGACCCGTGACCGCGACTTCACCTGCTACTACCTGCGCGGCGGTGAGTTGCTAGCCGCTGATTGCGTCAACCGCCCACGGGATTTCGTGACCAGCAAGCGCATGCTCGCGCAGGGAGACCGGGTCGACCCCGGTGCGCTCGAGCAGGCGGTCGAGTCAAGGGGGACGTCGTGACGGACCGAGAAGTCTTCACCCACGTGGTGGTCGGGGCTGGCAGTGCCGGCGCGGTGGTCGCGGCCCGATTGACTGAGGACCCGTCGGTCTCGGTCCTGCTGCTCGAGGCCGGAGGCCCCGCCGACGCCGACGAGGTGAGCATCCCCGCGGCATTCGCCAACCTCTTCAAGACCCGGTGGGACTGGAACTACCAGACAGCCGAGCAGAAGCAGCTGCAGAGCCGCCGCGCCTACTGGCCGCGGATGAAGGGGCTCGGCGGCTGTTCGTCGATGAACGCGATGATCTACATCCGCGGCAACCGTGCGGACTACGACACCTGGCGCGACGCCTACGGTGCCACGGGGTGGGGGTTCGAGGACGTGTTGCCTGCGTTCGTCCGGTCCGAGGGCAATACCCGGTTAGGCGGGCCGTTTCACGGCCAGGACGGGCCGCTGCACGTCGAGGACCGTCGCTACACCCATCCGCTCACGACCGCCTGGGTCGAGTCGGCCGTGACCGCCGGGTTCAAGCCGACCGACGACTTCAACGGCGCCGAGCAGGAGGGTGCCGGGCTGTACCAGGTGACCTGCCGCAAGGGGCGGCGCTGGTCGACCGCGAAGGCCTACCTCGAGCCGGCGGACGGGCGACCGAACCTCACGGTCCGGACCGGCGCGCTCGTCGAGCGGGTCGTCGTCGAGGGCGGCCGGGCCGTGGGCGTCGCCTACCAGCACGGGCGCGGGACCCGCACGGCGTACGTCGACGGGGAGGTGGTGCTCGCGGGAGGCGCGATCAACTCTCCGCAGCTGCTGATGCTCTCCGGCATCGGGCCCGGTGCGCACCTGCGCGAGGTGGGCGTCGAGGTGGTCGTCGACCTGCCGGGCGTCGGGCAGAACCTCCACGACCACCCGGCCGTGCCGCTGGTGTTCCGCACCCGCGGGACGACCGACCTGATGGATCACAACAACCTGGTGCAGTTCGCCCGGGCCAAGGCGACCGGCACAGGCCCGTTGGTCTCGAACGTCGCCGAGGGCGGCGGCTTTTGGCGCAGCCGGGACGACCTCCCGGCGCCCGACCTGCAGGTGCACGTGGCTCCGACTGGCTTCTGGGACAACGGTTTGCACGAGGCCACCGCACGGAAGGTGACCGTCGCGCCGACCCTCGTATCGGTGGCCAGCCGCGGAACGCTGCGGCTGCGCTCCACCGACCCGCGCTGGCACCCCGAAATCGATCCCGGCTACTACGACGACCCGGCTGACCTCGACGCGATGACCGCCGGCGTGCGCCGGATGCTCGAGACGGCCTCGACGGGTCCGCTTGCCGGGCACGTCGCCGGGCCGGGGTTGCCGACGATGGAGGCCTGGGGCGAGGACCCGACCGATGCGCAGATCGTCGATCACATCCGCGCTTACACCCAGACGCTCTACCACCCCGTCGGCACCTGCGCGATGGGTGGCGACGAGCGCGCGGTGGTCGATCCGCAGTTGCGGGTCCGCGGCGTCGAGGGCCTTCGGGTCGCGGACGCCAGCGTGATGCCGATGGTGACCCGCGGCAACACCAACGCACCCACGATCATGATCGGCGAGCGTGCCGCCGACCTTCTGCGCGGAAAGGCCTGACATGACGACGACCACCTCCACCACGCCCAAGGACAGCGCATCGGGGCGGGCCACGCTCGAGTCGGTCAACCCCGCGACCGGTGACGTCGTGGGTGTCCACCCCGTCCACGGTGAGGCCGACGTGCGGGCGGCCGTCGCCCGGGCGCGTGCCTCTGCGGACTGGTGGGCCGGGCTCGGCTTCGACGGCCGCAAGCAGGTGCTGACCCAGTGGCGCGGCGTCATCACCCGCCGGCTCGCGCAGCTGTGCGAGCTCGTCCACCAGGAGACCGGCAAGCCGCACGGCGACGCCCAGCTCGAGTGCGCCCTGGCGATCGACCACCTCGCCTGGGCCGGCTCACACGCCGAGAAGGTGCTCGGCCGCCGGCGAGTTTCGTCAGGCCTGCTACTGGCCAACCAGGCCGCATCAGTGGAGTACCTCCCGATGGGCGTCGTCGGTGTCATCGGCCCCTGGAACTATCCGGTCTTCACGCCGATTGGCTCGATCGCCTACGCCCTGGCCGCCGGGAACACCGTCGTCTACAAGCCGAGCGAGCTGACGCCCGGTGTCGGCACCTGGCTCGCCGACAGCTTGCGCGAGGTCGTGCCCGATCACGCACTGCTGCAGGTCGTGACCGGTTACGGCGAGACCGGTGCGGCGCTGTGCCGGGCCGGCGTGGACAAGATCGCCTTCACCGGCTCGACCGCCACCGGCAAACGGGTGATGGCCGCCTGCGCCGAGACACTGACCCCGGTTGTCATCGAAGCCGGCGGCAAGGACGCGCTTCTCGTCGACGAGGACGCCGACCTCGAGGCCGCGGCAGACGCGGCCGCGTGGGGGGCGTTCAGCAACGCCGGCCAGACGTGCGCCGGTGTCGAGCGGGTCTACGTCCACGAGCAGGTCCACGACCGGTTCGTCGAACTGCTCGCCGAGCGCGCACGCGCCGTGCACGCCGGCACCGACGTCGACGCGAAGATCGGCCCGATGACCATGCCCGGCCAGCTCGACGTCGTACGCCGTCATGTTGCCGACGCGCTCGCGCACGGCGGACGGGCAGTCGTGGGCGGCGCCGAAGCGGTGGGGGACCGGTTCGTGCAGCCGACCGTGCTCGTCGACGTGCCCGAGGACAGTGAGGCGGTTGCGGAGGAGACGTTCGGGCCGACGGTGACCGTCCGCAAGGTGCGCGACATGGACGAGGCAGTCGAGCTGACCAACGGCGGCAAGTACGGCCTGGGGTCGGCGATCTACACCGCCAAGCGCGGTGACGATCTCGCGCGCCGGCTGCGCACCGGAATGACCTCGATCAACTCGGTGATCTCGTTCGCGGGGGTCCCGTCGCTTCCCTTCGGCGGGGTGGGTGACTCGGGCTTCGGGCGGATCCATGGGCCCGAGGGGCTGCGGGAGTTCGCCTACGCAAAGGCCGTCACCCGGACCCGGTTCAGAGCGCCGCTGAACCTCACCACCTTCGACCGCACCCCGGCCCAGGACTCGACATTGGCCACCATCCTCCTCGCTCTGCACGGGCGCGCCTCCCAGCTGCCGAAGCTCCCGCGAAGGCCGCTCGAGACGATCCGCGGACGCGCAGACTGATCACTCGAGGGCTCGTGGTGGCAAGCGCACGTAGCCGACTGGGATCTCTCGGGCACGTGTGCGTTCCCACATTGCTTTGACCCGGGGAACTGCCGCGGTTCATGGACATCGCTGGCTGCCACGTGACGGCCGGGTCGGCGGTGAGCACACATCTGGTCGTCACCACCTCTCCAGTGAGTCGGTGACGACGGCAGGGGCCAGCGAGTGGGCCGTCTCTGCCGCCGGTCTCGGGGCGGGCGGCGGAGCCTTCTCTGCGCACTTTGGCTACTGCACCCGTGAGCCGGAACGGGCGGTCTGTGGGCACCCGCCCGTTCTCAACGTCCCCACCTCCTTGATGCACGAGTGGCGGGCAGTGGTCCTGCCCGCGTCGCGATTCTCTCAGCCACGTACCGCTGCTCCTCGCGAGCGCTGCCAGATCAACTCGGCTTCGGCAGTGACCGCGCGATGATCTCCTTCATGATCTCAGTGGTGCCGGCGTAGATCTGACTGATCCGTAGGTCGGTCCAAGCTCGCGCGATGGGATATTCCTCCATGTATCCGTAGCCGCCGTGGAGCTGCAGACAGGTGTCGGCGACCTGCTGGGCGCGTTCCGACGACCAGTACTTCGCCATCGCGGCGGTCGGGATGTCGAGCTCACCCTTGACGTGGAGTTCGATGCACTCGTCGACGAAGGCGCGGGTCACGCGGGCCTCGGTGGCGACCTCGGCAAGCTTGAACTTGGTGTTCTGGAATCCGAAGATCGGCTTGCCGAACGCCTCACGAGACAGCGTGTACTCGTGGGTGATGTCAAGCATCAGGTCCATCGACGCGGCACAGCTGATAGCGACGATGAGTCGCTCCTGAGGGAGTTGCATCATCAGCTGGATGAAGCCTTGACCTTCTTCGGTGCCGAGCAGGTTGCCGGCAGGGACGCGCACGTCGTCGAAGAAGAGTTCGCAGGTGTCCTGCCCCTTGAGGCCGATCTTGTCCAGGACCCGGCCACGCCGGAAGCCCTCTGAGCTGGTCGGGACCAGGATGAGCGAGACGCCGGCCGCGGCTTCCTCGGGGTTGGTCTTGCAGGCCACCAGCACCATGTCGGCGTGGTAGCCGTTGGTGATGAAGGTCTTCGCGCCGTTGATGACGTAGTCGTCACCTTCTCGGATCGCCTTGGTCTTGATGCCCTGCAGGTCCGATCCGGTTCCGGGCTCGGTCATCGCAATGGCGGTGACGGCCTCTCCGGACGCCATCTTGGGGAGCCACTCCTGCTTCTGCTCCTCGGTGCCGTAGTGCAACAAGTAGTGGGCCACGATGCCGCTGTGCAGCGAGGCGCCCCAGCTGCCGTCGCCGACTCGGGCCTGCTCTTCGATGAGAACCGCCTCATGGAAGAAGTCGCCGCCACCTCCGCCGTACTCCTCGGGGATCGAGGCGCAGAGCAGACCCACCTCGCCGGCGCGGGTCCAGAGCTCGCGGTCGACTCGCTTGTTCTCGATGAAACGCTCGATGTTGGGCTTGATCTCCTTCTCGCAGAAGGTGCGGGCGAGATCGCGGAAGTCGTCGAGGTCCTGGTTCATCCAGGGCGAACGGCGGCCAGGCATAAATCCTCCATAGGGCTGGTCGTGCTCCGGGTACAAGCTGTACCAAGCGTACGGGTGCAACGTGGACCGGCGCCAGACCCATGAGCTAGATTGCCCGCCGTGGATCTCGCGAAGTGGGTGGACACGGCAGTCGTCCGCCGGTCGACCGCGCACGAGTCTCACCGAGCGCCACGACGCGAGCAGATCGTTGTCGCTGCGGCTGCCGCGATCGAGGAGTACGGCGCAGGGGTTGGCACGGCTCAGATCGCTGAGCGGGCCGGCGTTGCGCGACCCCACGTCTACCGGCACTTCGACAGCAAAGACGACCTCGAGGGCGAGGTGCTGCGATTCGCCGCCACCCAGCTCATCGAGGCAGTGCGTCCCGCGATGCGGCGGAGCGGGACCGCGCCGGTGATTATCGAGGGTGTGATCGCGGCCGCCGTAGGTTGGGCTGAGGAGCACCCGAACCTCTACCGCTTCATGGCGGCCCGTCAGCAGACCAAGGCAACCCATCGAGCCCGGTTGGGGCGCACGCGATTCCTGGGGGAGGTCGTAGCCGCCGCATCGGCCTATCTGCGCACCCCCGACGTGGAGGTCGACCTCCCTGATGGCGTCATGGCGGGCCTGATGGGCATGGTCGACGCCGGCATCATCTGGTGGCTTGACCACCACGACGAGTCCCAACCTGAGGTCGTGACCCGGGTCGCCCACCAAGTCTGGTTGGTTCTGCGTGACGTTGCCCAAAACGTGGGGCTGGCGATCGACGACGAAAGCCTGCTCACCGTCCCATGACTCGGTGTCGTGGAGCGTCGTCGACTGTGACACACCTCGACACGGCGAAGGGCGACGGCGACCTCCGCGCTGGCACTCGTTACTGCGCCGCCCAAGAGCTTCCTCGCCTTGTCGGAGCCGGTAGCAGATGGTGTTCGGACTCAACGAGCCCACGGGGCGCTCCGAGCCAGGTCACGACCGAGCCCCTCCAGTTGACGGGGGGTTGGTGGAACCGGTGCCCTATGACTCGGTCCGGGTTTCGGCGTCATCGCAGGCGAACTGGCAGCGAGGTGAGCCCTCGAAAGGTGAGTCCTGACCGCCACTGCGGCTGGCCGGCAAGCTCGATGCGTGGGAACCGGGTCAGCAGCCGGGGGAAGACCTCGACGCCCTCGGCCCGTGCGAGGGCCGCACCCAGGCAGAAGTGAATGCCGGCGCCGAATGACAGGGGGGAGGGGGAGGGCCGGGTCACGTCCAGCGTCTCTGGGTCCGCGAAGCGGGCAGGGTCGCGATTGGCCGCCCCCAGGAGCGTCAGGACGATCTCGCCTTCGGCAATGTCAACCCCAGCGATGCTGGTCGGGGCCAGGGCTGTACGGCCGTCGGTCTGCACCGGGGTGTCGTAGCGCAGCAGCTCCTCGACGGCATTGGGGGCGAGGTCAGGGTCGGTGCGTAGCCGATGAAGCTGAGCGGGATGGGTCAACAGCGCCGTCAGCCCGTTGCCGATGAGGTTGCTTGTCGTCTCGAACCCGGCGGCGAAGAGCAGGATGGCGGTGCCGACGGCTTCCTCGTCGTCGAGCGTGTCGTCACCCTGGGCTTGAGAGATCCGGCTGAGCAGGTCGTCCTGAGGGTCGCTGCGCTTGGATGCGAGCAGATGGCTGAAGTACTCGGCCAGCTGGTTCTCGGCGTCAGCTGCGCGCCGCACGGCCTCGGCGTCCGCGGTTGGTTCGAGGGGCGCCACCAGAGCCCGTACCAGGGGGGCTGCCTGTTCCCGGTCCGCCACGGGCACCCCCACGAGGTCGCTGATGACGTGGACGGGGAGCGGCAGCGCCAGCGAGGCGATGGCATCGATCTCACCTTGTGAGGAGGCGGCATCGAGGAGGGTGTCGGTCCACCGGATGACGGAGTCACGCAGCCCCTCGACGTGGCGGTGGGTGAACACGTCGGTGACCAGCCGCCGCAGCCGAGCATGGTCGGGCGGGTTACGAAACAGCATGGTGCGTCGGAACCGCTTCATGGCGCTGCGGGAAAGTTCCTCGGGAACGTCGGTCAGTCGAAACCCCAGCGACTCGTCGACCTTGCCGAGGCAACGGTCCCGCAAGGCGGCGTCGCAGTCGGCATATCGGCTGAGCACCAGGACTCCCGACCTGCTGCGCAAGACCGGTGCGCTCTCCCTCAGTCGGCGGTAGGCATCGTACGGGCCAGCGGTGCCGTGGTCTCCGAGGAGAATCTCGACCAGCAGCGACTCGGGCTCGGTGACGCCGAGGGACCGGCTCATCGGAGCACGCCCACCCGGTGGGACTGATCCATGTCCACCACGATGAAGAGTGCATCGGGGCGGACCGTGAGTCGATCGGCTGCGTCGACCAGTGCTGCGGAGCAGTGGAGACTGCGTCCCTCGCGCCGGACCACCTGGGCGCTGGTCTCATCGTTCATGGCTTCCCCTGGAGTTCGAGAGCCGCCGCAGCGACTTCCATGGTGGACACAGCGGACTCCTCCTGGGCGGGAAGGGTTGCGGCTACCTCGGCCACAGATCTCCAGCGGTCGATGGTGGTGCCTTGGCTGCGGCCGGCTGCAGCCAGCGCGGACCACCCATCGGCGCTCCGCAAGACTGCGGTGCCGGCGTGCGTCAGTTCGGCGACGTCGGTGTGACGCGCCACGTCGAAGCAGAACTGGGACTGCAGCCGTCGGAACAGGCCGCCGCCGGTACCGGCCTTCTCGACGAAGGCGGTGAGCGAACGGAGTGCGACGTCGAGTTCGGCCTCGGGCAGGAGGTCGGGCCACCGCTCGACGTCCTCCGCGAACACGCTCACCCCGGTGAGCCCGGCTGCGGTGACCGCGCCGGCTGGCAGTACAGCTGCGCCGGGGATGATCGAGGCATCGCCGCCCTGCAGCTGCTGGACGGATGACCTGAGGGCTGAGGCTGCGGCGCTGTGCAATTCAGGCAGGGTTCGTGGCCAGCGGACGAAGTAGGTGGTGTGCCGGGTCGGGACCGGGAATGCCCGTGACGACCGGGCTCGCGCCAGCGCAGCGTAAGGGACCTCCTGGACCTCGGTGCGGTCGTTGTCGACGACGTGGGCCACCTCGGCGTCGTCGTCGTAGCCGATTACTACGATGTCGTGGCGGCTCATGCGGAGTCGTACGTTGAGGTAGGGGAGTTCGCCGATGTCGGCCCAAACCATGACGGGTCGGCCTTGCTGGAGCTCTTGCCGGACCCATTCCCAGCCGAGCACCGGGTCATCCGTGTCGCGCAGGTCGACCTCGGCGCCCAGCCGGGTGAGCAGGTCGAGCTCGAGCTCGCTGCTGCGGCCGACCAGGTAGATCGGTGGACTGAGATCGGCCAGCCTGAGATAGGTGAAGCCGAGACCGCCACCCAGTCCGAACACCAGACCCTCGCTGGGAGGCTCACTCCAGCCGAGTCCTGCCCACTCCAGAAGGTCTCGCAGGGCTCCCGAGCCGCAGTGACCCGCCATCCGGTGGGGGTAGTCGAGCACTACCCGAGCGGGCTCGTCGGAGATGCCGGGACTTGTCACATCAGCTCCTGGAGCTTGGCGAGCTTCGCTTCGTAGGCCACCTCGTGCACGAAGTCGATCTCGCCCTTGTGAGCGATGTCATCGACGTTCGTGCTTCTGCAGAAGTGGTCATGGACCTCGCCTGATTGACAGTGAGCGGTCATCTGACCATACGGTGACAGAACTAGCAACTATGTAAACGGCCGATTAGAGATGATCGGCCGATATAGATGTAGTGCGCGGCTGTCAGCGTTCAGACAGAATCGCCAATATGTAAGGTGTGCGCGTGTCCACGCCATCCCTGCGCGCGCAGTTCCGCCATCAGGTGCGCGAACGCGCCCTGCAGGTCGCTCAATCGCTGACCGTTGAACGAGGGTGGGCTCAGGTGCGAGTGAACGAGGTCGCGGAGCTCACCGGGGTCTCGCGGCCCACGCTGTACGCGGAGTTCGGAGACAAGCACGGGCTGGGAGAGGCGTTGGTCCTCCGCGAGACAGATGCCTTCCTCTCCGGCATCGCCGAGGTGCTCCGTCATCACCACGACGACGCTCAGGGCGCGGTCACCGAGGCCGTGCGCTACGCCCTGGAGCAGGCCGAGGCCAGCCCCCTCCTGAGGGCGATCCTGACCTCGACCCGGGGTGTCGATCAGGACTTGCTGCCCTTGCTCACCACGGATGCCGCCCCGATCTTCCGGGCAGCCTCCGAGACCCTCGTCGCGTGGTTCTCCCTACATTTCCCGCAGTTCCCGGACGGGGACGTCGAGGCCGCCGTCGATGCCCTGGTACGCCTCACGGTCAGTCACATCGTGATGCCTGCTCAGGAGTCACCCGACCAGACCGCCGCGCGTCTGGCGAGCCTCGCGTTGCGCTTCATCGAACCGCGCGGGGTGGAGGCCTGAGTTCGCGCCGCCGGGGCTGAGACGGGGCACCAAGGTGCCCCGTTGACGTCACCGGCCAGGTGACGTGATCAGTGGCAGCGAGGTGAACCCGCGGATGGGACCGGACCTCAGTCGCGTCGCCGAGTCGTGGTCCACGTCCCAGTGGGGATGCCGAGCCAGGAGTGCGGCGAGCGCGAGTCGGGCCTCCATGCGCGCAAGCGCAGCGCCGAGGCAGAAATGGATGCCACGGCCGAAGGCGACCTGGCGCTCGGGCTTGCGGTCGATGTCGAACTGGTCCGCGCCCGGGAACGCGAGATCGTCACGGTTGGCTGAACCGAACAGCAGGAGAACCGTGTCGCCGGCACCCATGTGGACGTCATGGAGAGTCTCGTTGCGGGTCAGAGTGCGCGAGAGCCCCTGGACGGGTGAGTCGAATCGAAGCAACTCCTCCACCGCCGCGGGGATGAGCTCGCCGTTGTTGGCGAGGCGCTCTCTCGCGCCGGGGTGGTCCGCGAGGACCACGGCACTGTTGGAGAGCAGGTTTGTGGTCGTTTCATGTCCGGCGACGAGGAGGAGAAGGCAGAAGCCGAGCAGTTCGTCGTCGCTGAGTCGCTGACCCTCCACCTCGGCGTGGACCAGAGCAGACATCAGGTCCGGCTGGGGGCGGACGCGACGCTCCTCGAGAAAGCCAGTGAAGTAGTCGTAGAGGGCAGCCGCGGCCTCCAGGCCCTCGCCGAACTCCCCCCGAACGGGATTGGACTGGATCAGAGTTGTGGACCAGCTGCGGAACTGCGGGCGATCTGCGCGAGGAACGCCGAGCAGATCGGCGATCACGATGGCAGGCAAGGGGCCGGCGAAGTTGTCGACGAAGTCCCATGGCGTGCCCGACCCTGGAGTCTGGTCCAACAGCTCCTCGATGAGACCGCCGATTGTGTCCTCCAGAGCAGCGATCCGGCGTGCCGTGAAGGCTCTGCTGACCAGGTGACGAAGCTGGGTGTGGCGCGGCGGATCAGTCATGATCATCATCGGCAGGAACAGCTGGGTCATGTCCACACCCGGGGGTGTGGGGAAGACGCCCGAGGCCGAGGAATAGGTGTCGGGGTCGATCAGCGCAGCGCTGACATCGTCGTACCTGCTGAGCACCCAGCACCCGGCCGCCTTCGACCAGTAAACCGGCGCGTGCTCGCGCAGCTCCCGATAGATCGGGTAGGGGTCTGTGACGACCTGAGGGTCGAACGGGCTATAGGTCACAGGACTGTAAGTCGCAGTGTTGTCCGTCATGATGCCTTCCCCATGGCCGACAGAGAGTTTGTACTACGAGTACAACATAGGATGAGGTCAGGCGCCAGGGGTGAAGCGGAGAACGCCGGGGTGCTCCCCGCCCTGGGACAGTGGTAGTGCCCTGGGATTTGGGAAGGAGGCGGATCAATGCGTCAGGTCCCGGCCAAGCTGGCCAGCAAGCTCTATGGCGCGGCGGATCTGATCGCCGACCGCGGTCTGGCCGACGCCAAGATCGATGAGATCGCCGATGCGGCTGGGATCCCCAAGGCGACCCTTTACTACTACTTCACTGGCAAAGAGGAGATTCTGGCGTTCCTCCTCGGGGACGTTCTTGAACTGATCGCTGGAGAGGTCGGGGCCGCAGTCGCCGCGCCCGGCACCGCCGAGCAGCGACTCCGGGCGGCGGTGTTGGCCCAACTCACGGTGATGCTTGAGCAACCGGCCGTGTGCAGAGCCCTCGTCGGCGACCTGGGCCGAGCCACCAGGCTGCCCGAGCTCGCCCTAGCGCTGAGAAGCGCCTTTCACCAGCCCATCGAGCAGCTTCTCCACGACGGTGTGGCTGACGGATCGCTACGTCAGGTCAAGGACCCGCCGAACGTTGCCCTCAGCATCTTCGGTGCAGTCACCGTGGCAGGCCTCAGCCTCATGGTCGAAGATCCGTCCCGGGACGCCGGCAGTCATGCGGGACGCGCTTCAGAGGCGATCTGCGATCTCTTGCTCTACGGCATCCAGGCGCGCGCCTAGTTGTGATGTCCAGGCAGGTTGGTCGAGCAGGTGCGACGACACGATCTGATGTCGTAAATGGGTGAAGGCCTCCCGATGTGGAGTGGAGCTGTCTAGGAACCGCTTCACACCCAGGAGGCCTTCGTGTCCCACGCTAACGCTGCACTGACCCCGCGCCACCGACTGCGGCTCGCGCGGCTGATCGTCGACGACGGTTGGCCGACCTCGCGGGCGGCGAAGTTCTTCAACGTCTCCTGGCGGACCGCGGACCGATGGGCGCAGCGCTACCGAACGGAGGGGCCGGTCGGTATGAACGACCGCTCCTCAGCCCGGCAGACCCAGCACGCCAAGACGCCCCAGCCTCTGGTGCGCAAGATCGTGCACCTGCGGTGGAAGCAGCGGCTCGGGCCGGTCCAGATCGGCGGCCGGCTCGGGATGCCTGCTTCGACCGTCCACGCCGTGCTTCGCCGATGCCGGCTCAACCGGCTCTCCCATATCGACCGGGTCACCGGCGAACCGGCCCGCCGCTACGAACGGGCCCAGCCCGGCGAGCTGATCCACGTCGATGTCACCAAGTTCGGCAACATCCCCGACGGAGGCGGCTGGCGGTTCGTGGGCATCGAACAGGGCTGGGCCAACCGACAGACCACCCGCGACAGGACCGGCCAGCGCAGCAAGCGCCACCAACCAAGGCTCGGGAACTGCTTCGTGCACACCGTCATCGACGACTACTCCCGCGTGGCCTACGCCGAGATCCACGACGACGAGAAGGCGGTTACCGCGACCGCAGTCCTCTACCGCGCAGTGGCGTGGTTCGCCGAACGCGGCGTGACCGTCGAACGTGTGCTCTCCGACAACGGGTCGGCCTACATCTCGCACCTATGGCGCGACAGCTGCGCCGACCTCGGCATCGAGCACAAGCGGACACGCCCCCGACGACCCCAGACCAACGGGAAGATCGAGAGACTCCACCGGACCTTGGCTGACGGCTGGGCCTACAAGAAGCTCTACACCTCCGAGGACACCCGACGGGCCGCCCTGCCAGGATGGCTCCACTCCTACAACCACCACCGGCCCCACTCAGCGCTCGGCGGCCTCCCGCCCATCACCCGGTTGACCAACCTGGATGGACATCACACCTAGTCAGCGAAGGGCTGACAGGGCCAGTCTGAATCGTTAATCCCTAGCTGTAGTTCCCCGTGAGGTTGTGAACGCGGGCTGCGGGGACTTGGCCGCCGATGCCGGTGTGGGGTCGGTGGTGATTGTAGGAGTGGAGCCAGTTTGAACCGCCCCGGCTCTGGTGGAGGCGCTGATCCCGCGAAAGGGTGGCGCCCATGCCGGCACCGAAGAAGTATCCGGAGGAGATGAGGGACCGGGCGTTGCGTCTGGTCCAGGATTTGCTCGCTGACCCGGAGGTCGAGATCTCGATCACCGGCGCGTGCAGCAAGGTCGGGCAGCAGCTGGGCATCAACCGCGACACGTTGCGCGGCTGGGTCAAGCAGGCTCAGATCGATTCCGGGGCCCGTCCCGGGGTCTCGACCGATCAGGCGCGGCGGCTCAAGGAGCTCGAGGCGGAGAACCGTGAGCTGCGGCGGGCGAACGCGATCTTGAAGACGGCCTCGGCTTTCTTCGCGGCGGAGCTCGACCGCCCATCACCACGATCGTGAGGTTCATCGAGGAACATCGCCACGACCGGTTCACCACCGCAGGTGGGGCCGACGGCGGGGAGTTCGGGGTCGAGCCGATCTGCAGGGTGCTTTCGGAGCACGGCTGCCCGATCGCCCCGCAGACCTACTACGCCGCGTTGAAGCGACCAGCCAGTGCCCGGGCGGTTCGCGACGCGGAGCTGAGCGTCGAGATCCATCGGATCCATGGTGAGAACTACGGCGTCTATGGGGCCAGGAAGGTGTGGAGGCAACTGCACCGTGAAGGGACCCCTGCGGCCAGGTGCACCGTGGAGCGGCTGATGCGCGTTGACGGGCTGGCCGGCGCGGTCCGCGGCGCCCGGACCCGCACTACTCGTCCGGACCCGAAGGCGGCCCGGCCGGAGGACCTGGTCGAGCGGCGGTTCTCCGCTGAGCGTCCCAACCAGCTGTGGGTCGTGGACTTCACCTACGTGCCGACCTGGGTCGGGTTCGTCTACGTCGCGTTCTGCATCGACGTCTACTCCCGAATGATCACCGGTTGGCGCTCGAGCACCTCGATGAGCACTGACCTGGTCCTCGATGCCCTGGAGATGGGGCTCTGGCAACGCAGGCGTCAGGGCCACTCGGTCCAGGGCCTGGTGCACCACTCCGACGCCGGGTCGCAGTACACCTCGATCCGGTACTCCGAGCGGCTCGCCGAGGCCGGGGCGCGGCCCTCGATCGGGTCGGTCGGCGACTCCTACGACAACGCCATGGCCGAGTCGGTCATCGGGCTGTTCAAGACCGAGCTGATCCGCCGGCACGGCCCATGGCGGGGCCCGGACGCCGTTGAGATCGCGACCTTGGAATGGGTCGACTGGTTCAACAACCGACGCCTCTACGAGGCCCTCGGCAACGTCCCACCGGCCGAAGCCGAAGCGACCTACTACCGCACCAACGAGCCCTCTGCGACCCTGCAGATGGCAGAACCCAGCCTCCACTGAACCCGGGGCGGTTCAGTTGTCGGCGTAGGTGGCTGCGCGAGCTTCGTCTGAGGAGTAGGCCTGGGCGTAGGCCCACTCGCTGTTCAGGGTCCGGTTGAAGCGTTCGACCTTGCCGTTGGTCTGTGGTCGATAGGGCCGGGTCCGGCGGTGCTTGATGGTCTCGCCGAGCGCTGCGTTGAAGGCGTTGGAGCGGTAGCAGGCGCCGTTGTCGGTCATCACTGCGGTGACCGTGATGCCGGCCGCGGCGAAGAAGGCGTTGGCCCGCAGCCAGAACCCGGCGGCGGTCTCCTTGCGCTCGTCGGTGTGCTGCTCGGAGTAGGCCAGGCGGCTGTGGTCGTCGACGGCGTGGTGGAGGTAGACGTAGCCGCGTGAGGGTGTCGCGCCACGACGGGCTGCTGCGTCGCGGGCAGCTCCGGCGCGACGGTCCTGGGCCGAGCCGCGACCGTGAACGCGCCAGCCTCCGCCGTCGGGGATGCGGCCGAGCTTCTTGATGTCGACGTGGACCAGCTCGCCGGGACGGGCGACCTCGTAACGCAGAGGGCGGGGCCTGCGGACCGGGAGTCCGGTGGCCTGGTCGAGGTGGGCCAGCAACGGCATCCGATAACGCTGCAGCACTCGTCCGACGGTCGAGCGTGGGACGCCGAGGTGGTAGCTGATCCGGTGCGGGCCCCATCGGCGGCAGTACCGCAGCTTCACGATGCGCCGCTCGAGCCGCGTGGGTGTCCTGGTCGGCGTCGTGTGCGGCCGCGACGGCAGGTCGGTCATCGGCAGACCAGCGCGATACCGAGCCGCCCACTTCGAGGCCGTGGCCGGTGAGCACTGGAACCGCTCAGCCGCACGGCGCACCGGCCAGTGCTGCACCACGATCAATTCGGCCAGACGTCGGCGACCAAGTGGGGTCAGCGGGGCGTTAGCGTGAGTCAACGAAGACCTCCGGGCGAGGGTTGGTGTGGTAACCCCCTCCGTACCGGAGGTCTTCGTCTATCCGCTCACGCCACGCTGTTCACAACCTGCCGGGGAACTACACCTAGCTCTCGAACGGAACGCAGCGGGCACACGTGTCGTGGTGGGTGACAGCTCGTACCTGGGTCTAGGTCGTCATGGAGCCAGAGCGGCACGGCAATGCGGAAGTGTTCCTGGAGGTCTGGCGCCGGAAGCCGGCAGGTCTTTCCCGTCGGGCAGATGTGTGTCGCCTTGTTCTCTCTCGTCCGATGACGGCTACTGAGTACCTCGGGAGAAGTGCTCGACGCCGACCGTGACGAACACCGCCTTCGACGTCCCCACCAGGGACCCCTCGGGATCGGTCAGGCTGGCGGTGAGGAACAGCTTGCGCCCCTCGTAGCTGCTCACGTGTGCCTCCATCCGGTAGGGGACGCCAATCAGTACCGGTGCTCGGTAGTCGACCGTCAGCTGGCGTGTGACCGCGGGTGTGCCGACGAGGTAGAGCAGGAAGCCGTAGAGGTCGTCGATAACGGTGGCGACTGCGCCGCCGTGCGCGATGCCGGGAGCGCCGACGTGCCGGTTGTCGAAGGTGTGATCGGCCACGACGCCGTCTCCGTCGCGGCGAACCTGGAGGTGATGGCCGTGCGGGTTGTCGGGCCCGCAGCCAAGGCACTGCTCGTGGTGGGGCGGGAGGTCGACTCCGTCCGGGTGTGGGCGAAACTTGTCCACCCAGGTGGCGAGCACGGAAGGCAGGTCAGTCATGGGGTGCACGGCCTCTCAAGAGTTGGGCCCAGGCGGCGAGGACCTGTTCTTGGCGATGGACTGGGTGGGGGGCGAGCAGGCCGCTGACACCCCTGCCGAGGAGTAGGTCGAGGGTGAGCCGGATCGAGACCGGGTCGTCGGTGACGTAGCGGCGGCAGATCTGCGCAAGCTCGTCGTTGACCCGCTCCTCGGCTGGGATCAACTGGGCGCGCAGGTCGGGGTGTGAACGCGCCGCCACCCACAGCTCCAGGGTGGCGGCGTACAGCGGACCCGACAGCGCGTCCGCCAGCAGCCCGAGCGCAGCCTCCTGCAGCTCGAGCGGATGTGGTGTCCGCCTCTCTCCTCCGGTCGTGGCCGACGACAGCGCGGCCAATGCCTCGTGTACCAGCGTCAGGCGCTTGTGCGCCAGATGCTCGACTGCCGCGACCACCAATTGGTCCCGCGTCCCGAAGTGGTGCAGCTGTGCGCCTCGCGAGAGCCCGGCCTTCTCGGCCACGGCCGCACTCGTGGTCCCGATGTAGCCCACCTCGACCAGGCACGCGACGGTGGCCTCCAGCAGCAGGCGGCGGGTGGCAGCGGAGCGCTCCTCCTGCCGCCTCGCTTGAATGTGCACGGTCACAACTTACATGCATGCACGAATGTATGTTGCACGGCGCTGCAGACGCCTTGCGATGTGCGGTCACGGGCAGCTGGTGGTACAGCGAGAGAGAGGCCCCAACACTACCCTTTCCCTCCTATCTAGTTCGGCGTAGCGTGGGTGGCGACCGATGCGTCGGGGTGATGGTGCTGCCCGGTTCGGCCGCAGGGGTTGGAGGTGAGCGACGTGAGCTACCCGGGTCCGAACGTGCCGGCATGGCAACAGCTCGGGAGCGCGCTCTGGGAGGTGCTGGCCGTCGTGGGGTGGACGCTCATCGCTGGCCTCATCGCGACTGGTGGATGCTGGTACCTGGGACAGTTCCTGTATACGGACTGGGTCCGCGAGCATCCTCCGCCACGACTCCGCTTCCTGGCAGAACGCAGGTTGCGCCGGGACTTCGCCCATGGGTTCAGCGATCTCGAGAAGTACCTCCGCGAGGGCGATCCGGCGCGCGCCAGCGACAGGGCGGCTCGACCGGGCCGGTCGTGGACCTGGAGGCACCAGGGCGGGCTCTGATCGAGAGGCTATGCCGGATAGCCGTGATGCCTCGACTGTCTGGGGGTGCCGCAGCCAGGTCTCGGGTGCCCGGCGACCCGCCGGGGTGTCTCTCAGGCGCGGACCTCGATGTTTTGCCTATCGGCAGCCTCTCCTTCGGAGGAATTTCCCCGGCCTGCCTACAGTTTTGATTGAAACGAAACCGTTCCGTTTCGATCGAGCATCAGGAGCACCACACGTGACACCACAGGAGGCGGCCCTCCGGCCCCGCATCGAAGGTGAGCGCGAGCAGGAGATCCTGGTCGCGACGCTCGACGTGCTAGCCGACGTCGGCTACGACCGCCTCACCATGGACGCCGTCGCGTGTCGCGCGAGGGCCTCTAAGGCCACCCTCTACCGCCGGTGGCATTCGAAGGCCGCTCTGGTGATCGAGGCCGTCATGCTCCACAAGGGTCCGGCCGCCTCGCCCGATACCGGCAGCTTCCGTCAGGACCTCATCGCGATGAGCTGCGGGGCTGGCGGCCTCACCGACGCGAAACCGCTCGGGATGCTGGCCAGCATCATCACCGCGCTCAACCTCGACGACGAGTTCGCCGAGCGATTTCGGCGAGACTTCATCGGCCCCAAGGTGGCCATCGGTCGGCTCGTCTACGAGCGAGCACAGGCCCGCGGCGAGATCCGCGCCGACCTGGACATCGACCTAGTGACGCCGGCGCTGACCGGGATGGTCCTGCATCGAATCTTCCTGATGGGCGAGCACGCCACCCCCGACCTGATCACCGCCCTGATCGACCAGATCATCATCCCGGCCTGCCGCCCGCAGGCCCAGGCACCTCGCGAAGACAAGGAATAGCTCGTGACTGAAATCGACCGCGTCACCACCCCACCCGCCGACGCGGCCCGCATGGCCGCCCCACAGCGCGAGCTCCACCTGGGCTGGGCTCTGGTCCTCATCTCGATTGCCCAACTGATGGTTGTGCTCGACGCCACCATCGCGAACATCGCGCTGCCCTTCATCCAGGTCGACCTGGAGATCAGCAACGCTAACTTGGCGTGGATCGTCACCGGCTACGCTCTGGCGTTCGGCAGCCTGCTGCTGCTTGGCGGCCGGCTTGGTGACCTCTACGGCCGCCGCAAGGTGTTCATGGCCGGCCTCGGCATCTTCGCGGTCGCTTCCCTGCTCGGTGGGCTCGCGACCAACGAGCCGTTGCTGCTCGGTGCCCGCGGACTGCAGGGCCTCGGTGCTGCACTGGCCTCCCCGGCCGCCCTAGCGCTGATCACCACCACGTTCCCCGCAGGCCCAGCCCGCAACCGGGCCTTCGCGGTTTATGCGGCGATGTCCGGCGCGGGTGCGGCCGTCGGTTTGATCCTCGGTGGCTGGCTGACCGGTACATCGCCGGAGTTCTTCGGCATGGTCGTTGACGGCTGGCGCCTCACCTTCTTGATCAACGTGCCGATCGGCCTTGGTGCCGCCGCTCTGGCGCCGCGCTTCCTCAACGAGTCTGAGTCCCACCCGGGCGAGCTCGATTTGCCCGGCGCCGTCTTCGGCACCCTGGCGCTGGTCGGCATCGTCTACGGCCTGTCGCGAGCCGGCACTGAGGGGTGGAGCGACGCGCTCACCATCGCCAGCCTGATCGTGGGCAGCTTGCTACTTGCCGTCTTCGGGCTGGTCGAGAGCCGAGTGGAGCACCCGCTGCTCCCGTTCCGGATCTTCACCAACCGAACCCGGGCGGCCAGCTTCGTAGCGATGTTCCTCGCGCCCGCGGCGATGTTCGCGATGTTCTACTTCCTGAGCCAGTACCTGCAGAACGTCATGGGATACAGCCCGCTCAAGACCGGTGTAGCGTTCCTGCCGTTCACGGTGGGCATCGTGTTCGGGGCAGGTCTGGCCTCCAACCTGGTGAACCGGATCGCCCCCCGCTACATCTCGGGAGTCGGCACGCTGCTCGCAGCGGGCGCCCTATTCGGCTTCTCCCGGATCCCGTTCGACACCGAGTTCCCGGTCAGCGACGTGACGGGGACGTATCTCGCCAACATCCTGCCGTACACGGTCTTGATGGCGATCGGCATGGGCCTGACGTTCGTGCCGGTCACCCTGACGGCGGTCCACCACCTCCGCTCGGAGGAGTCCGGCGTCGGGTCCGGGGTGCTCAACACGATGCAGCAGGTCGGCGGCGCGCTCGGCCTCGCAGTGCTCGCCACCGTCGCGACACAGACGTTCACCGACCGGGGCGCCGAGCTGGCCCAGGCCAGCGCCGCTGCGGGCGGCGAGGCCCCGTCGGCGGAGGTCATGCAGCGGATGCAGGCCATCGTCGAGCAGCAGATCTTCACCGAGGGCTCGACCCAGGCTTTCCTAGTCGGCTCGATTCTGATGCTCGCGGCATCCGCGGTGATCTGGATCTTCCTCGACGTGAAGCACCAGGAGCTAGCCACCGACGGTCCCGAGGGCGTCCACGTCGGCTGAGGCAGCCCACTCACTCCGTGGCCCGGTCGTCAGCCGCAGAGGTTGGCGGGCACCGGGACAGTGGCGGCGTGGCCGGGCCGCGGAGATGAACTCCGGCGTGAGCCGTATGACTCATCGCGAACGGTGACGTGATCGGCGTCCACGCCACGCAGCAGCGAGCAGCCCTTTACGTCACGGTAGGACAGCCATACCGCTGGTGCCATCGCACCGCGACCGACATCGCCTCACGGGAAACCGGAACCCTGCGAACGCCGACGCCAATGCGGAAGAAGTGACTAAGAACAGTCTCCCGTGTTGCGACGTGATCGTGCCGCCTGGATCCTGGTTGTCAAGCAGTGGGAGCCCGCGATGGAGATCACCCGGTCGAGTTCGGTGCTGAGGACAGTGGTGACCGCCGATCGGCCGATCAGTCAACGTTCATCGCGTTCCTGCGAGCGAGACGGAGCGGATGCGGGAGCGCTGGGCAGAGTACCGTCGGGATCTTCGGTGACCGAGCCTCCGAGGTTCATGCTGGATCGCTTTCGGTCGGCCGTCAGACCGTGGGGGGTCTGGCGTGCAGCACCACATCATGCCCGGCCATTAGGCCCTGGTGGCGTCAATTCCGGAGCTCGACGACCGGTGGCCTCGGTCTCTTGGTTGAGCATGGTGAGCAGCTTGTCGCCCTCGATGTCGAGGTCGGGCAGCAGGCGGTCAAGCCATCGAGGCAGCCACCAGGCTCTGTCGTCGAAGACAGCCATGAGCGCCGGGACGAGGGTCAACCGGACGATGAATGCGTCGATCAGGATACCGGCGGCGAGTGCGAAGCCGACCTGCTTGATCATGATGTCGTGGCTGAAGATGAAGCCGGAGAACACCGCGACCATGATGACGGCGGCTGCGACGACGACGCGGCTGGCTTGGTCGAAGCCATGGATGACGCTTGGTCGCGCTGCCTGGCCGTGGATGTGTGCCTCGCGCATCGAGGAGACCAGGAAGACCTCGTAGTCCATGGCGAGCCCGTAGAGGATGCCGGTCACGATGATCGGCATGAAGCTCATGAGCGGACCACCGGTGTCGAAGCCGAAGAGTTCGCTGACCCAGCCCCATTGAAAGACGGCGGTGGTGGCGCCGAAAGTGGCCAGGATGCTGAGCAGGAAGCCGGCTGTGGCCTTGATCGGCACGACCACCGAGCGGAAGACGACCATCAGAATCAGGACGGACAGCACGATGATGATGCCGAGGTAGAGCGGAAGGACGCTGGCGATCTTGTCGGACATGTCGATTCCGATGGCGGTGAACCCGGTCACGCCCAGCTGCACCTGGTTGGCCTCGGCGATCGCGTTGTCGGGCCCGCGCAGCGACTTCACGAGGTCGCTGGTGGCCTCGTCGCTGGGGCCTGAGGTGGGGATGATGCTGAAGACGGCGAGGTCACCGGCCTCGTTGACGCCGACGGGGGCGGCCAGCACGATGTCGTCTCGGTCCTGGAACCCAGTGATCAGTTTCGCGGTCAGGTCGGGAGTGACGCGGCCTGCGGTGCCGGTGGGCTCGGCGGTGACCAGCAGGGGGCCATTGAATCCCTCACCGAAGCCTTGGGAGACGGCCTCGTAGCTTTGCCGGGCGGCGGTGTCCTGGTTCGCGGTCGCGCCGGAGGGGATGCCAAGGTTCATGCTGGCTGCGGGGAGCGCCATCACGCCCAGGATCGCGACCACGCCGGCGATGACGGGCCACCTGAACCTGATCACACTCCTCACCCAGTGGTCAGCGACGCCGTGCGACTCCGCGTCCTCCTTGGCGCGGCGCCGGGATCGGGCCTTGTCGGAGCAGATGCGCTCCCCGACCAGTCCTAGCAGCGCGGGAAGCAGGCTGAGGGCGATGAGCACAGCGAGGGCCACCGTGGACGCTGCGACCAGGGCCATCGTCGACAACGACGCGATGCCGATGACAGTCAGCGCGGTCAGCGCGATGAGGACGGTGAGGCCGGCGAAGAACACGGCGCTGCCCGCAGTGCCGACCGCTCTGCCGGCTGCCTCTCGTGCGGTGAGTCCCCGGTCGAGGATCAGCCGTCGCTGCCGGTTGACGACGAACAGCGCGTAATCGATGCCGACGGCGAGGCCGACCATGAGTCCCAGGACGGGGGTGGCGGAGTTCATCTCGATGACCGTGGAGAGCGCGTACGCGCCACCCACGCCGATTCCGACGCCGACCAGCGCCGTGACCAGGGGCAGCCCGGCCGCGATGACCGAGCCCAGGGTGAGCACCAGCACGAGGGCAGCGACGGCGAGACCGATCACCTCGCCGATACCGACGGGGACCTCGAGGGCCTTGAGCGAGTCGCTCGGGAGAACGGTGATCCCCGTTCCCTGCTCGGCGCGCTCCACCACCTCGACCACTGAGGTGACGTCGTCATCGGTCAACGAGGTCGAGGCGACCGTGAACTGGAACTGGAACAGCGCGACCTGTCCGTCCGAGGACACCAGCACGCCGGGCACCGGGGCCCCATCCACCACGAGCGGCTGGTACGGGGGCGCCTGTTGCTGGTCCGACCCCGCTTGGGGTTCGACCGGTGCATCCTCTCGCGGAGAGCCCGCTGGCCCCTCCTCAGCGCCACCCAGCGCGGCGTCGAGCGGGTTGACGACCTTCTCGAGCTCATAGACGTCGCTGACGGTGCGGCTGATCACCGCAAGTCGCTCCGGTGTGTCGAGCCGCCCGCCGTCCGGCGCGGTGAAGACCACACTGGCCTGACCCCCCGAGGCCTCAGGGAGCTCGTCGGCCACGCGGTCAAGCACCGTCTGGGCCTGGGTGCCCTCGATCTTCATCTCGGAACTGACGCTCACGCCGTTGATGGCCACGGCACCGACGACCGCGGCGAGGACCGCGACCCAGCCCGCAATGAACAGCCACGGCCTGCCGAACGCGGTCTGTCCGAGCCGGTACAAGAAGGTGGACATGGATCTAGTGCTCCTTTGGGGGCGGGAGGCGCGGCGGTGCCTAGAGGCCGTGGCGCAGGTAGTCGAAGGTGATGTCGAGGAACGCGGCGTAGTCCATCGAAGCGGGGGTGGCGTCGCTCTCGCCGTCCAGGTGCACGTCGAGAGTTCCTTCCAGGGCAGCCATCACGGCGCCGTACACGGCGCCGAACAGCAGCGGTACGTAGACGGCGGGGTACCGGTCCCCGGCTACCGAGCCCAAAAGTTCCTGCGCGGTGTGGCGCATGCGTTGCTGAACGCCCAGGACGTACGGCTCCAGGGTCGGGTACTGCCGCGCCATCGCCATCAGCTCCCGCATCCTGATCAACGTGTCCGCGGTGAGCTGATCCCTCATCACGGCCAACAGGGCATCGAGCAGGGGCAGGTCTGCGGGGAGGCCAGCCAGGATCGCGCTGGCGTCGTCGACGCCACCGAACGCGACCGAGGCGACTGCCTCCTCCTTGCAGGAGAAGTGGTTGGCGAAAGTGCGTCGGGAGTACCCCGCCCGCTCCACCACGTCCGCGGTGACAAACCCGAACAGCCCCCGCTCACGGGTCAGCTCGAACGCCGCGTGCGCCAGCGCTTGGCCCGTCGCCTCGCGCTTCAAGTCCCGCAACCCACGATCCATTCCCTCAGTATGACCAGCCCTGCCCAATGGGCAACAATGCCCAGTGAGCAGACAGACTCCTCGCACTGCCCCTGCTTCAAAGCAGCAGCTGGCCAAGGGCAGGCCAGTAGCGTGACGACGACATGGAACTGGCGCTCCACCATCGGCGCCGGTCTCGTCCAAGAGTGGCCATCGACCTACGGGAGTGCGTATGGGTGCTGATGGCGGAGGGGCCGGGAGTGACGATGGCCCGAACCGGACGGCGACCGGCGACGGAGCGCAGTTCGCTGATGCAGTGCTGGCACTGCTCGCGGTCGCACGGCGGACCCGGGGCCGACTGCAGCCGCTTTTCGACGACATCACGGTGCCGCAGCTGGTGCTGCTCGATGCTGTGCAGGCGTGCGGCCGCGAGGGCATCGGTGCCATCTCGGCGTACACGCTGCTGAGCCAACCGACGGTGACCCAGCAGGCGGCCGCACTGGAAGTCGCCGGGCTGCTGCGTCGCATCCCGGCCGAGGACGATCGGCGGCGGCGAGTGCTCACACTCACCGAACGCGGCGAGCAGCTCCTGGCCGCAAAGCGCGACGTAGTCGCAGGTCGACTTTCGACCGCATGGCGATCCCTCAGCGCCGAGGAGCGGGGCATCGCGGTCCCACTGCTTCGCCACATCACGGATCTCATCAGGGAACTCGCCTGACTGCCACGACCACCCGTTGCCGGCCTGGGGATTCGGCCTCCTGCTCCGGCGCAGTCCCTCTCCCCACGTTCGCGAGGCCCGGACCGCCGACGAGGCTTCTGAGCTGTCGGCAGCGGCATGGAGGGGACAACGCCGACTGTGCGTACTGCGGCGACTCAGCGGAAAGTCAGCACAAAGACCGCGCGAAGTCGTCCGAGCCTCTCCGAGACCATCGGGTAGCGTGTGACCTCGGTAACGGATTGATCCGTGGCAGAGCGTCAGATAAAGCGGGTTCGGTCGAGACTGATCGAGATCGGAGGACGGCCGTGAAGGCCCCGTCCATCTGAGAAGGTCAGGGGTTCGAATCCCCTCAGCTCCACCGGTCACGATCCGTCCCTCCCGCGATCCGCGGGAGGGACGTCGTCGTTCTCGGGGGTGTCCCGTGCGGTCGGTACGGCGCTCGAGCCCGCGGTCCGACGTGCTCGGCGGGCGCGGGTCGGGTGATGATGGAGCGTGCGCGGAGACGGGTCGCTGCAGCGGTGGCGCGAGGTCGCGTTCAACTACCCCGACGTGGGGGCCACGCGGGGGACACCTCCGGCCGGCTACCACCACCTGAGCGAACGCGTCCGGCTCGGGGCGGGGCCGCAGGTGTTCGACGACGCCGCCACCGGGCTCCTCGGGTGGGAGATGCACCGTCGTGCCGGCGTACGGGTCGACCCGGCCGAGGCCACCATCACGCGCGGCACGGTCGCCCTCCTCCGGCTCGGCCTCGGACGGGTCGCGATCAAGGCGCCCGTGCGGGTCGTGAACGAGGTCGACGAGCTCGATCGGCGCGGGTTCGCGTACGGGACCCTCGTCGGCCACCCGGAGGCCGGCGAGGAGCTGTTCGTGGTCGAGCGTGACCGCGACGGCACCGTCTTCCTCCAGATCACGGCCTTCTCCCGGCCCGCCACCCGCCTCGCACGCTGTGCCGGACCGCTGGGTCGCCTCGTGCAGCGACTGATCACCGAGCGCTACCTCCGGGCGCTCGTCCCCTGACGCAGGCCTCGTGGCACGACCAGGTGTCACCAGGGGTCGGTCGACGGTCGAGCAGGGCGTTCTGCGCCCGTCGTCGAGGCCCGGTGACCCGAGGGACTGCGTCCGGGCATGCCGGTGGCCTGTCCAGGTGGTGCCGTCTGGACAGGTCGCCGGGGCGGTGAGGCTAGGAGGGCGCGGTTCGCTGGCGCGGCAGGTGGATCGGCCCGGGTGGGACCCGTGGTCGGTCGGTGGTGACGTCTCTGGTGCCGCCGGGGTCGCGCAGGAACTGGTAGCCGTGCGGACTCGACCACAGGTACGCCCCGGGACTGACCGTGGTGTAGGTCCACAGTGCGTGGGTCTTGAGCCGGTGGTGTCGTCGGCACAGGGGCGCGAGGTTGCACGAGCAGGTGGGTCCGCCGTCGGCGTGGGCGATCACGTGGTCGCAGTCGCACCTGCGGGCTGGGGCGCTGCACCAGGGGAAGACGCAGGTGTGGTCGCGGAGCTGGGCCTGGTGCTGCAACCGGTCGGGGACCTCGTAGGCCTCGACGTGGATCAGGTCTGCGGTGTCGATGACGGGCCGGACGGTGATCTGGGTGTCGGGGTCGGCGCACCAGCCGCGGACCTGGTCGGTGGTGACGATGCGTCGGCCTTCCTCGACCCGGGCCAGGCAGAGGCAGTCGGGATCGGTACCGTTGATGGCGGCGTGGGAGAGGTGGACGTGCAGGACCACCTGGCGTGCCTTGGGCCGGTCGCCGGGCAAAGGCGCGACCGGGGCGACCGGCCCGGCCGGGGCGAGTGGATCGATGAGCCCGTTGGCAGCCTCAGTGAGCAGGTCGAGGGTGAGCTGGTCGCGGGTGTGGCGGCGTCCGAGCTCCCCGGCGGCCATGGCACGACGGACGTCCAACGACTTGTCGCAGCCGGCCGCCTTGAGGACGGCTGCTTCGTGGTAGAGCGCGTGGTCGAGGTCGCGGGCGTCGGCGGTGTCGAGCTGGGCGTGCAGGTAGGTCATCCCGCCGATCGCCGAGTCCGGGGTAGGGCGGTCGTGCTGGAAGGTGACGTGACGGCCATCGGCGGCCTTCTCCGCGTCCTCCCGCGCCCGGTCGGGCATGAACCTCGCGATCGCCTCGGCCACGAGCCGTTCGACCGCGGCGTAGCCGACCTTGTGGGCGTACGCCGCGACCTGGTTGTCGACGTGGGTGGCGGCTTCGGGGGTGAGGGTGATGGTCTGGTCGGCGATGTTCTTGGCCCGCCACACCGGGACTTCACCGGCAACGACGCGTGCCCAGAGGCGGGGGAGGCGGTGCTTGACCTCGAGGGCTCGGCCGATGAGGTTGCGGCCGGAGTCGGTGGAGAGGCCGAGGGCGGCGGCGAGCTCGGGGATCGCGAACTCCGCGACCAACGGTGCACCGTGGCCGGCGACGGCCAGGGGTCGTTCGAGGTAGGTGGGTGCCATCCAGGCGGCGTCGTGGATGGACTCGGCCGGGTGCTGCTCACCCCAGATGGCGGCCGCCATGAACAGTTGGGCGTCGGCGTGGTCGCGGGCGTCCCGGCGGTCGCGGGCGTAGGCGAGGACGTCGGTGGCGTCGTCGAGGTCGGGCACCTCGACCCGCACCGGCACGGCCGCGGGGCGACGCGATCGGTGGGTGCGGGAGGAGGTGGCCATGACCAAACTCAACCAGCGACCACCGACAAGACGAGCCGGGGAACCGGGGTGAATCGGACAGGGTGGGAAACTTCTTCGAGAAGTTCCTGCGACCGCGGTGGGTCGGGTTTCGACGACGGGCCTGGCGGCCCTGCTCGACCGACGGACCCTGAGCGGCGCTGATCGGCCCACGAACGTCGCCGTGACTCGGCAGGCCGGGGAGGAGCTCGGCCGTGGACGGCGACAGGCCCTGCTCGGGGTGCGAGCAGGGCCTGGCCGGGGGCGTACGCCGATCAGCGCGCCGCGGGCTCGTCGGTGACGTAGGAGCCGGTGTGGGCGCGGCCGCCGAGGAGGACCGCCGCGATGACCGCCGCGGCGAGGGCGGCGATGCCGCAGACCAGGTAGCCGATCGAGTACGCGTGGGAGAGCGAGGCGAAGGCCACCTCCTTGAGCGGGTTCGGCGGGTTGGGGATGGCGTTGGCGCCCAGCGGCCCGGAGTTCACCGCGCCCTTGAGCGGCGGCGGGATCTTGTCCGAGGAGTTGAACGCGTCTACGGCCGTCTTGAGCGACGGCGTGGAGGCGATCTTGGCGCTGATCGCGCTGGCGGCGTTGGTCAGCGCGATCGCCCCGACGATCGCCGGGCCGAGGGTGAGGCCGAAGTCGCGCAGCATGCTGGTCGCGCCGCTGGCCATGCCGGCCTTGTCGGTCGGCACGCTGTTGACGGCCACCACGGTGATCGCGGTGACGGCGGTCTTGAAGCCGGCGCCGATGACGAGCAGCGGCAGCGCGATCAGCGCGATCGACATGTGGGTGGCGGGGATGGCGGCCAGGGCGATGTCGCCGACACCGATCATGGCCATGCCCGCGGCGAGCACCCAGCCCGGGTTGTAGCGCTGGAGCACCCGGGAGCTCACCGGGAACAGCACGACGCCCATGATGTTGAGCAGCACGAAGCCGATGGCGGTCTTGAGCGGCGTGTACTCCTGGATGGCCGAGAGCCGGATGCTGGTGGCGTACGCCGTCCCGAGGTAGGCGAACATGCCGAGCACGGTCACCACGGCGGAGACCGTGAACATCCGGTTGCTGAACAGCGAGAGCTGGATCAGCGGCTTGTCCGTACGCCGCTCGACGGCGACGAAGACGACCAGGAACACCACGGCGAGGACGAACCCGCCGATCACCGAGAGGCTGCCCCAGCCGTCCTCGGCGCCCTGGATCACGGCGTACAGCAGCGCGAAGAGGGCCACGGCCACGGTGATCTGCCCGGGCCAGTCCAGCGACCGACCCTGCGGGGCGGAGGAGTTCTGCGCCATCGCCAGGGTGGCGACGACCGACACGGCGGCGAGCACGGCCATGGCCAGGAACGCGTAGCGCCAGCTGGAGAACTCGCCCCCGGAGTGCTTCACCTCGGCCAGCGCGCCACCGAGCAGCGGGGACATGAAGCCGCCCGCGGTGAGGCCGGCGGCCCAGATCGAGATGGCGTGCGCCCGGTCGCGCACGGTGTGGGTGCCGGCGGCGATCATCGCCACCGAGGTGGGCAGGATCGCGGCGGCGCCGAGACCGGAGACGACCTGGCCGGTGAGCAGCAGGCCCACCCCGCCGGCGGGGACCAGGAAGCCGAGCAGCCCGCCGACGACCATCAGGGCGGCCCCGATGGCCAGCAGGCGCTTGCGGCCGAACAGGTCGCCCAGGACGCCGAAGGTCAGCTCGAACAGGGTGACCGGCACCAGGAAGGCGTCCGACACCCAGGTCAGCTGGGTCGAGGTGGTGTGCAGGTCCAGGTTGATGTAGCCGTTGATGACGGCCGGGATGCTGATGCCCACCTGGGCCACGAAGCAGGCCGTGACCGCGGCCACGAGGGTCCCGGTGGTCAGCGTGGCGAGGGGGGCGGGGCTCTGCCCGGGCGTCGCAGGCGCGGAGACGGTGTCACTCATAGCTGTGAAGAGAACCACAACGGAAACCTGATGTACAGGTTTCCTTACTACTTTTCCGCTGGGTGGATCAGGCGCCCGCGGGCTGCTCCTCGCGGTCGTGCAGTGCGCGGCGGCACAGCTCCATCGAGGACCGCAGCTGGTCGGCCTCGTCCTGGCTCAGCGGCGCGAGCATGCGCGCCTCCAGCGCCGCGACGCGGGGGCGGAGGTCGTCCAGGAGCCGGGCGCCCTCGGGCCGCAGGGCCAGCACCAGGCGGCGGCGGTCGACGGTGTCGCGGTGGCGCTCCACCAGACCGGCCCCCATCAGGGCGGTGACCATGTCGCTCATCGACTGCGCCGTCACGAAGGAGAGCCGCGCCAGGTGGGCCGCGGTCAGGTCGGGGTGGCGCTCGAGCACCGTGAGGGCCGTGTACTGCAGCGCGGTCAGCCCGACCGGCCGGGTGAGGTCGTCGAGCTCGGCGCGCACGGCCAGCTCGACCTGCTTCATCAGGTAGAGCAGCGTCGGGGGAGCGGAGTCCGGCATGCCGCCATCCTCCCAGGTGGTCGCGACCGGCACGGTGCTCAGGTCAGGCCGAGCACGCGGACGGCGTTGTCCTTCATGATCCCGGGCAGGACGGCCGGGTCCAGGCCGAGGGCCTCGAAGTCCTCGCGCCAGCGCTCGGGGGTGATCAACGGGTAGTCGCTGCCGAAGAGCACCTTGCGCTTGAGCATCCCGCCGGCGGCCCGCACGAGCTCGGGCGGGAAGTACTTCGGGCGCCAGCCGGAGAGGTCGATGAAGACGTTGGCCTTGTGGGTGGCCATCGAGATCGCCTCGCCCTGCCAGGGCACCGAGGGGTGCGCCAGGATCACGGTCAGGTCCGGGAAGTCGGCCGCGACGTCGTCGAGCAGGATCGGGTTGCTGTAGCGCAGCTTGATGCCCCGCCCGCCGGGCAGCCCCGCACCGATGCCGTTCTGGCCGGTGTGGAAGAGCGCGGGCACGCCGAGCTCCTCGATCACCGCCCACAGCGGCGAGAACTGCGGGTCGTCGGGGGAGAAGGCCTGGAGGCTGGGGTGGAACTTGAAGCCGCGCACGCCGTGCTGCTCCACCAGGGTCCGCGCCCGGCGTACGGCGGCCTCGCCCTGATGGGGGTCGACCGAGCCGAAGGGGATCAGCACGTCGGCGTGCTCGGCGGCCTCCGTCGCGATCTGCTCGCTGGACAGCGCCGGGTGGCCGGTCGCGGTGGTGGCGTCGACGGTGAACACCACCGCCGCCATCCCCGCCACCCGGTAGCGCGCGGCCAGGTCGGCGACGGTCGGGGTGCGGCTCTCCGCGCCCTTGAAGTACGCCGCGGAGGCGTCCATCAGCTCGTCGTCGAGCGAGTGGTGACCGTGGTCGTCGGCCTCGACGTGCACGTGCACGTCGATGGCGGAGACCGCGTCGAGGTCGATGCGGGGCTCGTAGCGGGTGTCGCTCACTCAGGTGCCTCTCGGAGTCGGGACTTCAGCAGCTTGCCGGACGCGTTGTGGGGCAGGTCGGGGACCAGGACGACGGAGCGCGGCAGCTTGTAGCGCGCCAGTCGGCCGTCGAGGTGGGCGAGCAGGTCGTCCTGGGTCGCGCTCGAGCCGGCGCGCAGCACCACGAAGGCGCGCCCCACCTCGCCCCAGCGCTCGTCAGGGACCCCGACCACGGCGCACTCCGCGACGTCGGCGTGGGCGTGCAGGGCGGCCTCGACCTCGGCGGGGTAGACGTTCTCCCCGCCCGAGATGTACATGTCCTTGAGGCGGTCCACGATCCGCAGGAAGCCCTCGTCGTCGCGCACCGCCACGTCACCGGTGTGCAGCCACCCGTCGCGGTGGGCGGTCGCGGTCGCGGCCTCGTCGCGCCAGTAGCCCGGCGAGACGTTCGGGCCGGTGACCAGCACCTCGCCGGCCTCGCCGTCCCCGGTCTCGGCCCCGGTCGCGTCGACGACCCGCACGTCGCTGAAGAAGCAGGCGGTGCCGGCCGACCCCAGCTTGCGTACCCCGTCCGCGGCACGCAGCATCGTGGCCCCGGGGGAGGACTCGGTCAGCCCGTAGCCCTGGACGATCATCAGCCCCCGGTCCAGCCAGGTGTGCAGCAGCGACTCCGGGATCGGCGCCCCGCCGCTCAGCGCGATCCGCAGCGACGTCAGGTCGGCCTCGCCGAACCGCGGGGCCGCGGCCAGCGCGAGGTACATCGAGGTGACCCCGAACAGCAGCGTCACCCGCTCGGACTCGATCAGGTCGATCGCGCGCACCGGGTCGAACCGCGCCTCGACCAGCGAGGTGCCGCCCTTGAGGACGGTCGGCAGCAGCACCTGGTTCAGCGCCGCGGTGTGGAACAGCGGCGCGGTGACCAGGGCGACCTCGGAGCTGGTGAGGTCGACGTCGACCATCAGGTTGTGCACGTTCCAGGTCACGTTGCCGTGGGTCAGCACCACGCCCTTGGGGCGCCCCGTGGTGCCGGAGGTGTACTGGATCATGAACACGTCGTCGAGGGAGACCGGCTCGTCGACCGCCTCCGCCTCCGGCGGCACGCCCGCGAGCAGGGCGTACAGGCCCGCCCCGGCCGCGCGGGTGAAGACGTGGGTGTCCAGGGTGCCCGGGCCCAGGCCGGCGACGGCCGGGTCCTCGAGGGCGCCGGCGAGGGCGTCCTCGGCAATCAGCAGGCGGCTCCCGCTGTGCTCGAGCACGTAGGCCAGCTCCGGGGGCGCCAACCGGGTGTTCAGCGGCACGAAGACCGCCCCGAGCCGGGCGGTGGCGAACAGCGCGACCACCAGCTCGACCGAGTTGAGCCCCAGGAAGGCGACCCGGTCGCCGTGGACGATCCCCCTGCTCCGCAGGGCGTGCGCCAGCCGGGTGCAGGCGCGGTCGAGTTCGGCGTACGACGTGGGGACGCCGTCCTGCACCAGGGCCGTCACCCCGGGGGTCATCCGGGCGCGGCGACGGGCCCACGAGCCGATGCCCTGGTCCCTCACGACCCGCTCCTCTCGCCGGACGCGCCGAGGCCGAGCCGGTCCTTGAGCGCCACGAGCTCGCCCAGGCCGGCGTCGCGCCGGGCCAGCACGTCGGTCTCGCGCCCGCCGAGCTCCTCGCGGACGCCGTCGACCAGCGCGGTCGAGAGGTCCGCGGTGAGCTCGGGCGTCCCCAGGTCGGCCCACCAGTCCAGCATCGGGGGGCCGAGGTGCTCCAGGACGTGCTCGAGGCCACCGGGTCCGCCGGACAGGTGCTGGGTGGCGATCGGGCCGAGCAGCGCCCAGCGCAGGCCCGGGCCGGAGGCCACCGCGCGGTCGAGGTCGGCCACCGAGACCACGCCCCGGCCGACCAGGTCGTAGGCCTCGCGCCACAGGGCGGCCTGCAGCCGGTTGACCACGTGGCCCGGCAGCTCGGCGCGCACGTGCACCGGCTCCCGGCCCCAGGCGTGCATCACCGTCATCGTCGCCGCGACCGCCTCGGGCGACGTGCGCCGTCCGCCGACGACCTCGACCAGGGGGACCAGGTGGGGCGGGTTGAAGGGGTGGGCGACCAGGACCCGCTCGGGGTGCCGGCAGGCGTCCTGGAACGAGCTCGGCCCCAGGCCCGAGGAGCTGCTCGCCAGCACGACGTCGGCCGGAGCGGCCTCGTCGAGAGCCGCGAACAGCTCGCGCTTGACCTCGACCCGCTCGGGACCGGCCTCGAGGACCAGGTCGGCGGCCGCGGCGGCCGCGGCCGGGTCGGTGTCGAAAGCCAGCGACGCGAGCGCCGAGGCGTCCGTCCCGAGCGCGCGGAGGTGCTCCGCGACGGCCGCGCGCAGGCGCGGCTCGGCGGCCGGGTCGGGGTCGGCGGCGCGGACGGCGCAGCCCCGGGACAGCGCGAGCGCGGCCCAGCTGCCGCCGATGGAGCCCGCGCCCACGACGGCGACGGTGTCGACCTGGGTCCTCACCGGGCCACCCCCGCTCCGCTCGCGGCCAGCGCGAGGAAGGGGTCGAGCACCGCCGGGTCGGCCAGCGCGTCGCGGCTGACCACCTGCTCGGCGGGCACGCCCTGGAGGATCCGCTTGACCGGCAGCTCGAGCTTCTTGCCGGTGAGGTTGCGCGGCACGGCCGGGACCTCGAGGATCCGGTCGGGGACGTGGCGCGGCGAGAGCGCCGTGCGCAGCTCGCGCCGGACCCGGTCCTGCAGCTCCGCGGTGAGCCCGCCCGCTCGCACCGGCGCCACGAAGAGCACCAGGTCGCCGTTGCCGCCGGCCGGGTCCTCCAGGTGCACGACCAGGCTGTCGGCCACCTCCGGCAGCTCCTCGACCACGCGGTAGAACTCCGCGGTCCCCAGCCGCACGCCGCCGCGGTTCAAGGTGGCATCGCTGCGGCCGGTCACCACGCAGCTGCCGTCGGCCTCGACCACGATCCAGTCGCCGTGGCGCCACACGCCCGGGTAGGTGTCGAAGTACGTCGCTCGCAGTCGCGACCCGTCCGCGTCACCCCACAGGCCCACCGGCATCGAGGGCATCGGGGAGGTCACGACCAGCTCGCCGGGCTCGCCGACCACCTCGTGTCCCGCCTCGTCGAACGCGTGCACGTCGACCCCGAGCGCGGGGCCCGAGATCATCCCGGCCCGCACCGGCATCCACGGGTCGTTCTGGACCAGCCCGCCGCACACGTCGGTGCCCCCGCTGCCCACGTTGAGCTGCACGTCCGGGCCGAGCTGCTCGCCGATCCAGGCGTAGCCCTCGGCCGGCAGCGGCGAGCCCGCCGAGCCGACCACCCGCACGCGCAGGTCGAGGTCGCCCAGGTCGAGGCCGGCCGAGCGGCAGGCCATCACGAAGCCCGGGCTGGCCCCCATCAGGGTCGCGCCGGTCTCCTGGGCCAGCCGCCACTGCCACCCCAGGTCGGGGAAGGCCGGGTCGCCGTCGACGGTGACGATGGTGGCACCGACCAGCAGGCCGCTGACCAGGGCGTTCCACATCATCCAGGCGGTGGTGGAGTACCACAGCACCACGTCGCCCGGCCCGAGGTCCCAGGAGAGAGCGTGGTTCTTCAGGTGCTCGAGCGTGATCCCGCCGTGGCCGTGCACGATCGCCTTGGGCTGGCCGGTGGTGCCGGAGGAGAAGAGCACGACCAGCGGGTGGTCGAAGGCGACCGGGGTGGTCTCCGGCACGGGGTCCACGACCGCGGCCAGCAGCGCGGGCCAGGACAGGGCGCCCTCGACGGGGGCGTCGGCGTACCCGATGTCGAGCACGGCGCGCAGGGTGGGGAGGCCGGCGACGACCTCGGCGACCTGGTCGCGCCGGTCGACCTGCTTGGCGCCGTAGCGGTAGCCGCCCGCGACGACGAGCACGACCGGCTCGACCTGCCCGAAGCGGTCCACGACGCTGCGGGGGCCGAACTCGCTGGCGCAGCTGGTCCACACGGCGCCCAGGCCGGCGGCGGCGAGGAACGCGACGACGGCCTCGGGGGTGTTGGGCAGGTAGCCCGCGACCCGGTCGCCCGGACCGACGCCCAGGTCGAGCAGCACGCGGCGGGCCCGGGCCACCTGGTCGCGCAGCTGCGCCCAGGTGAGGTCCACGTCGTCCCGCGACTGGGAGCGCCCGAGCACCGCCGGGGCGTCGTCGGCCACGCCAGCGCCGCGCAGGGCCTGCTCGGCGTAGTTCAGGCGCGACCCGGGGAACCACACCGCGCCGGGCATCGACCGGTCGGCCAGCACGGCCTGGCGCGCGCCGTGGTCGACCACGCCGAAGTGGTCCCAGACCGCGGCCCAGAAACCGTCGAGGTCCTCGACCGACCAGCGCCACAGGGCCGCTCGGTCGCCCAGGTCGGCGGGGTCGTGACCGCGCTCGCGCAGGCCCGCGACGAAGCGGCCCAGCTCGGTGGCGGCGAAGCCCTCCTCGGTGGGCGTCCAGACGACGTCGCCCGTCGCCGGCCCGCTCGACCTCGTCGCGCTCACCGGTCCGTCACCTTCGCGGCGCGTCCGTCCAGGAAGTCCTGCATCCGCCCCTTGGCGTCGTCGGTGCCCTGGGCGATCGCGGCCATCATCGACTCCATCAGGTAGCCCTGGTGCGGGTCGGCCTCGGCGATCCGGGGGAGCGCCTGCACGACCGCGTAGTTGGTCTGGGGGGCGTTCTGGGCGATCCGGCCGGCCAGCTCGAGCGCGGTGTCGAGACCGGCGCCGTCGTCCACGACGTACTGCGAGAGGCCGGCGGCGGCGCCCTCCTCGGCGTCGTACCGCCGCCCGGTGAGCATCAGGTCGGTCATCCGGGCCACGCCGATCAGCCGGGGAAGGCGCACGGCGCCGCCGCCGCCGACGAACAGCCCACGCATCCCCTCGGGGAGGGCGTAGAAGGTGGACCGCTCGGCCACCCGCAGGTGGGCGGCCGCCGCGAGCTCGAGCCCGCCACCGACGACGGCGCCCTTGAGAGCCGCGACCACCGGCACCGGGCCGAGCTCGACGTGCTCGAAGGCCCGGTGCCACATCCGCGAGTGGTGCACCCCCGCCAGGGTGTCCCGCCCGCGCATCTCCGCGAGGTCCAGGCCGGCGCAGAAGTGGTCGCCCGCGGCGGCCAGCACGACGACCCCCACGTCGCCGGGCAGGCGGGTGAAGAAGTGCTCGATGCCGAGCACGGTCGTGTCGTCCAGGGCGTTGCGCTTGGCCGGGCGCTCGAGGGTGAGGACGGCGACCCGACCTCCGGCACCCTCGCGGTGCGCGGACAGCGTGGGGGGGAGCGGGGGAAGCTCGGCGAGCTCGGGCACGGGACCTCCGGGGGAGACAATCAGGTTTCCTGATTAGTACACCAGTCCTGGGGGTCACGCAAGCGTGCCGACGGTCCTCGTCACCGACTGTTCACTCCACCCCTCGGGACCCGTCGCGGCGTTGTGGCCCGGATCGCGGCTCCCGGGGTGACAATCGGCCGGTGATCTCACGACGCACCCTCCTCGGCGTCTCGGCCGCCACCGCCGGACTGGCCGCCGCCTCCGGCTCGCTGCCCGACGCCAGCGCCACCACCTCGGTCACCCCGACCGACCTCACCAAGGTCGCGCCGGGCACCTCCGGCATCGACCACGTGGTCGTGGTGATGATGGAGAACCGCTCCTTCGACCACTTCCTGGGCTGGCTGCCCGGGGCGCGCGGCCGGCAGTCGGGGCTGACCTTCACCGACCGGTACGGCGTGCGGCACGGCACCCACCACCTCAAGACCTTCGCCTCGTGCGGCAACACCGACCCCGACCACTCCTACGAGGGCGGGCGCATCGAGCTCGGCGCCGGCCACGCCGACGGCTGGCTCAAGACCGGCGAGAACGACCTGCTCTCGATCGGCTACTACGGCCAGTCCGACCTGGGCTTCTTCGGCAAGGCGGCGCCGTACTGGACGACCTGCGACCAGTACTTCAGCGCGATCATGGCCGAGACCTACCCCAACCGGTTCTACCAGCACAGCGCGCAGACCGACCGGATCCACAACTCCTCGACGACCTCGACGCTCCCCACCATCTGGGACCGGTGCGCCGCCGCCGGGGTCAGCCACACTTACTACTACTCCGACGTGCCGTTCCTGGCCCTGTGGGGCAGCAAGTACCTCTCGATCTCCTCGCCCTACGAGAAGTTCCTCGCCGACGCGGCCACCGGCACGCTTCCGCAGGTCAGCTTCCTGGACCCTCGCTTCGGTGGTGAGGGCGACGGCATCTCGGGCGACGACCACCCCTCGGCCGACATTCGCGTGGGGGAGAAGTTCCTCGCCGACGTCTACACCGCGATCACCAACGGACCCGGCTGGGCCAACACGCTGCTGGTGGTCAACTACGACGAGTGGGGCGGCTTCTTCGACCACGTCGCGCCGGGCACCGCGCCGGACGTGACGGCCTCCAACGGACTGCGCGGCTTCCGGGTCCCGGCGCTGGTCGTGTCGCCCCGGGCCCGCCGCAAGTTCGTGGCGCCCTGGACCTACGACCACACCTCGGTGCTGAAGATGATCGAGTGGCGGTTCGGGCTCGCGCCGCTGACCACGCGCGACGCCCACGCCCGCAACCTGGCCGAGGTGCTCGATTTCTCCTCGCCGCCGTCGCTCACGGCGCCGGCGATCAGCGTGCCGGCCGTGGTGCCGACCCCGTGCGAGGCGCCGGCCCCGGTGCCCCGCAGCCTGGCCCCCGAGAGCGAGTGGGGACCGTTGAAGGACCGAGCGATCAAGGACGGGTGGAAGATCCTGTGAACCGCACGCGCACCTCCCTGACCCTGCTGGCGACCGGCCTGGTGGCCGCCCTGACCCTCGGGGCGCTGACGCTGGGCTCGGCGTCCTCCGACGGCGCCCGGGCCGTAGCGGCGTCCACCCCGGCCCGCACGGCCGCCACCGCGGCGTACGTCCCCCCGGCGAAGCACGTGTTCGTGATCAACATCGAGAACAAGGGCTACGACGAGACCTGGGGCCCGAGCTCCGCGGCGCCGTACCTCGCCAGGACGCTGCGCGCCAAGGGCGTCCTGCTGAACACCTACTACGGCACGGCGCACAACTCCCAGCCCAACTATGTCGCGCAGATCTCGGGGCAGGGCCCCGACCCGCAGATGCAGAGCGACTGCCAGGTGTTCTCCCGCTTCGTCAAGGTCGGGACCGCCACCCCGGGCCAGCTGCGGGGGACCGGGTGCGTGTTCCCGGCCGGCACCCCCAACCTGGCCAGCCAGCTCACCGCCAAGGGAATGAGCTGGAAGGGCTACATGCAGGACATGACGCGCCCCTGCCAGCACCCCGCGCTGGACTCGCGCGACACCACGCAGAAGGCGACCGCGACCCAGATGTACGCCACGCGGCACGACCCGTTCGTCTACTTCCGCTCGATCATCGACCACCCGCGCTACTGCGCGCGCCACGTGCGGCCGCTGACCTCGCTCTCGCGCGACCTCCAGCAGGTCTCCACGACGCCGCGCCTGACCTACATCACCCCGGACCTGTGCTCCGACGGCCACGACGCCCCGTGCGCCGACGGCCGTCCCGGCGGCCTGCGGTCGGTCGACGCGTTCATGAAGACCTACGTGCCCAAGATCCTGGCCTCGCCGGCCTTCCGTCGTGACGGCGTCCTGGTGATCACCGCGGACGAGTCCGACGGTCCCCAGAGCGACGCGACGGCCTGCTGCGGCGAGGGAGCGGCTCCCAACGCACCGATGCCCGGGATCGTGGGGGCCGGCGGCGGCCGGATCGGCGCGCTGGTGATCTCGCGCTGGACCCGCGGCGGCACGTGGTCGACCACGCCGTACAACCACTACAGCCTGCTGGCCTCCATGGAGGAGATCTTCGGCCTGTCCAAGATCGGGTACGCCGCCTCCGACCGGCTCAACCGGTTCGGGCTGGACGTCTACAACTCCGGCTGGCGCTGAGCCACCCGCGGTCGCTCGGGCCCGGCCCCTAGGGTCGGGCCATGAGCACCGACACCTCGCTCCACCCCGACCGCGCGTCCCGGGCCCGCGCGACCTGGCCCGCGGCGCTGGCCGCGGTCCCCGGCCTGGCGCTCGGCGTCGCCGGCCTGTTCCACCCCACGCACCTCAGCGAGGCCACCGCGCACCGGTGGTGGACGCTGCACGTGCCCGGCATGGTGTTCTTCCCGCTGGTCGGGGTGGCCCTGGTGCTGCTCTTCCGCGGCCGTCGCGACCCCGTCGCCGCGGTGGCGGTGCTGGCCGCGTCGGCGTACGCGATCTTCTACAACGCCCTCGACGTGCTCAGCGGCGTCGGCGCCGGGTGGGTCACCTCGCGGCTGCCGACCGGCACCCCGCGGCCCGACGAGGTGCGCTCGCTGTTCCGCATCGGGACCCCCCTGGGCGAGATCGGCTCGTGGGCGCTCCTGCTGGCCGCGGTGGTCATCGCGGCCGACGCGCTGCGTCGGCACGGGCTCCGCGGCGGCCCCGGCCTGCTGCTGGTCCCGGGCGCCTGGTGGGTGCACACCGACCACATCTTCGCCCCGTGGGGAGCCCTCGGGATGGCGCTCATCGGCCTCGGGACCGCCGGACTGTGGTGGGCCCAGTTGTCAACTTCGCGGGTCCAGGAAGAATCTCCGATCTAGTCCAGATGAACTATGTCCGTATTCCGGTTGGCGGCGTAGGCTCGTGGACATCGGGTGGGCTCCATCACAGGGCCCCGGGGCTGCAGGGCGAAAGGGATGATGACCATGGACGCCGTACCGTCGTCGATCGTGCTGGTCGGACTGCTCGGTCTGCTCGTGCTGGGCTTCGGCCTCGCCCGCATCGCCTGGCTGGAGACGCGGCTCCGTCGTGCCCAGCGCCCGGCCGCGACCGCTCCGGTCGCCGCCCACTCGGGCCTGCCCGGCTTCCCCGCCGCCGCCTGAGGGCCTGCGCGACGACCCGGTGACCCGGGTCAGATCCAGCGCTTGAACCACATCCGCTCGACCCACTGGCGGTTGGTCACCAGCTGGTCGGTCCAGATCGGCCAGAACCACGCGAAGGCCAGCATCGCGGCCACCACGACCGCGCCGGCCGCGGCCGCCCCCAGGGTGCGACGTCGCGGGCTCGAGCCCGCGCGCCCCAGCACCTCGCCGAGGCCGAGCACCAGCGAGAGCAGGATGAACGGCAGCGACATCGAGGCGTAGTAGCTGAAGATCGGGCGGTCGTCGTACTGGAACCACGGCAGCCAGGTCGAGGCCACGCCCACCAGCACCAGCCCGTGGCGCCAGTCGCGGCGGGTCGCGAACGCCACGACCGACCACAGCAGCGCCAGCGTGCCGCACCACCAGACCACCGGGTTGCCCAGCAGAAGCACCTGGCGCAGGCACGTCGAGCCGGCCGCGGCCGCGCAGCCCTGCGCACCGGGCTGGATGTCGAGCTGGGAGTCGACGCCGACCGGGCGGTTGAGCACGAACCAGCCCCAGGGGTTGGACTGGTAGACGTGCGTGGCCTGGTTCAGGAAGCCGGTGTGGAACGAGTACACGTCGTGGTGGTAGTGCCACAGCGAGCGCAGCGACCGCACCAGCTCGGGGAAGAAGCCGTGGGTGTCAGCCTTGAGGTAGTTGCCCCAGTAGGGGCCGTACTGCGTGTCGGAGAGGTAGCGCTCGTAGACGTCGGCGTGCATCAGCCAGCCGGTCCAGCTCACGACGTAGATCAGCACCGGCAGGACGACCAGGTAGCCCACCGCGGGCAGGGCGTCCAGGGCGGCGGACTTCAGCGCCGCCCGGCGTACGCCGAACGAGCGGCGGGCCCCGGCGTCCCAGGCCCACACCAGCAGCCCGAACGCCGCCAGCGGGTAGAGCGCGGACCACTTGGTGCCCAGCGCCAGGCCGAGCCAGACCCCGGCCCCCAGCCGCCAGGGACGCCACAGCAGCCGCGGTCCCCAGGCCGCCGGGGAGAGCCGGTTGCCCTCGCCGACCGCGGACGCCAGCCGGGCCCGGCCCCAGTCGCGGTCGGCGACCAGGCAGCTGGTGGCGCACAGCAGGAAGAAGGCCAGGAAGATGTCGAGCAGGGCGAGCCGCGACAGCACCAGCTGCTGGCCCTCGAAGCACATCAGCACGCCGGCGACCAGGCCGAGCATCGTGGACCGGGTGACCCGACGGGCCAGGCGGATCATCACCAGCACCATCAGGGTGCCGGCCAAGGCCGAGGCGAACCGCCAGCCGAAGGAGTTCATCCCGAACGCGGACTCACCCAGCGCGATCAGCCACTTGCCGACCTCGGGGTGCACCACCATCTCGGGGGTGCCGGTCCAGATGCCGGTGGTCTTCCCGCCGACGATCAGGTCGTTGGCCTTGTCGACGTAGTTCTGGGCGTAGCCGAAGTGCAGCAGCGACCACGCGTCCTTGGCGTAGTAGGTCTCGTCGAAGAGCAGCGTCCGCGGCCGGCCCAGGTCCCACAGTCGCAGGAACCCGGCCAGGGCCGTGATCGCGAGCGTGCCGACCCACGAGATCACCGGGTCGGAGTCGCGGGCGCGCAGGCGGGCACGGGTCCACGCGGAGGGGACCGGGTCGCCCGAGGCGGTGCGGGCCAAGCCGGAGGCGCCGCGGGTCCGCTCGAGCCGGACGGGGATGCTCACGGCGACCAGGCTACGGCTGCGATGATCGCGGGCATGAGCGCACCGCCGAACGTCGAGCAGGGCTCCGAGCCCGGTCGGGCCGGGGTGCTGGTGCTCGCCGGCACGCCGATCGGGCGTCCCGAGGACGCCGCCCCCCGCCTGGCCACCGAGCTGGCGGCCGCCGACGTGGTGGCCGCCGAGGACACCCGGCGGCTGCGCCGGCTGACCACCGACCTCGGGGTGGAGCTCACCGGACGGGTCGTCTCCTACTTCGAGGGCAACGAGCACCTGCGCACCCAGGGGCTGCTCGACTCCCTGCTCGAGGGCCAGCGGGTCGTGCTGGTCACCGACGCCGGCATGCCCAGCGTCTCCGACCCCGGCTACCGCCTGGTGGCCGCCGCCGTCGAGCACGACGTGCGGGTCACCGCCGTGCCCGGGCCCTCCGCGGTCCTCACCGCCCTCGCCGTCTCAGGGCTGCCGGTGGACCGGTTCTGCTTCGAGGGCTTCCTGCCGCGCAAGGCCGGCGAGCGGGCCCGGCGGCTGGCGGGCCTGGCCGACGAGCAGCGCACCCTGGTGTTCTTCGAGGCGCCCCACCGCACCCACGCCACGCTGCTGGCGATGGCCGAGGCGTTCGGGCAGGCCCGCCGCGGGGCGGTGTGCCGCGAGCTGACCAAGACCCACGAGGAGGTAGGCCGCGGCACGCTGGCCGACCTCGCCGGCTGGGCCGAGGCGGGCGTGCGCGGGGAGGTGACCCTGGTCGTCGAGGGCGCTCCCGAGCCCGAGGCCGTGACCGACCCGGCGGCGCTGGCCGACCTGGTCGGCGAGGAGGAGGCCGGCGGCACCTCCCGCAAGGAGGCGATCGCCGTGGTGGCCCGCCGGTCCGGGGTGCCCAAGCGGCTGGTCTACGACGCGGTGCACAAGCCGTGAGCGCGGGCACGACCGTCGCGCTGCCCGAGGGCTTCCCCGAGGTGCCCGAGCCGCTGCCGCACCCGGTGGTCGACAACCACTGCCACCTCGACACCGTCCGCGGCGACCCGTCGCCCGACGCCGAGCCGCTCCTGGCCGTCGCCGACGCCCTGGCCCTGGCGGCCGGCGTCGGCGTGCCGCGGATCGTCCAGATCGGCTGCGACCTGCCCGGGGCCCGCTGGGCGGTCGAGACCGCGCTGGCCCACGACCAGGTGGTGGCCGGCGTCGCGCTGCACCCCAACGAGGCGCCCGTGCTGGCCGAGCAGGGCCTGCTCGACGACGCCCTCGCCGAGATCGAGTCCCTGGCCCGCAGCAGCGACCGCGTCCGCGCGATCGGGGAGACGGGCCTGGACCACTTCCGCACCGGCGACGAGGGGAGGGCCGCGCAGCGCCGTTCCTTCGCCGCCCACGTCGAGCTGGCCACCGAGCTGGGCAGGACGCTGGTGATCCACGACCGCGACGCCCACGCCGAGGTCCTCGAGGTGCTCGACGAGGTCGGCGTGCCCGAGCGGTGGGTGATGCACTGCTTCTCCGGCGACGCCGAGTTCGCGCGGGCCTGCCTGGACCGGGGCGCCTACCTGTCCTTCTCCGGCACGGTGACCTTCAAGAACGCCGAGCCGCTGCGCGAGGCGCTGCGGGTCACGCCGCTGGGCAGGATCCTGGTCGAGACCGACGCCCCGTTCCTCACCCCGACGCCCCACCGCGGGCAGGTCAACGCCTCCTACCTGGTCCCGCTGACGGTCCGTTCGATGGCCGGCACGCTGGGGATCGAGGTCGAGGAGCTGTGCCGCTCCATCGACGCCGCGACCGACGCGGCGTTCGGTGGGACGTGGGGCGGGACACGCCGGTAGGAGGTCCGTCGGGACCGCGGCGTGTCGCTCGATCGGGCCGGGCCCCCCGGTGTCGGGGCGGTCACACGGGTTTGCTAAGGCCCCCCGGTCTTGCCTAGGGTCGGGCGCTGTTGGCCGGAAGCGGGTGTGCGTCGTACCCCTGCCGGTGGGCGCCTCTCGGTGGAGCCGCGTCGTCCCGAACGGGACGTGGCGCTGGCTCGCAGGCCTCGCCGGACCCGTGGTCCGGGACCCTCGAACATCGGAGAACCGTGCGCGCGTCCCTCACGCACCTCAGCAAGAAGAAGAAGGTGGCCGGCGGCGTCTCCGCCGCGGTCGTGCTGGCCCTCGTCGGCACCGGCGCCACCTACGCGACCATGTCGAAGACCGTCACCATCAGCGTCGACGGCAAGCCCCAGACCGTGCGGACCTTCGGCGGCACCGTCGGTGAGGTCCTGGCCGACCAGGGCATCAAGCCCGGCGCCCACGACTCCGTGGTCCCCTCGGCCTCGAGCCCCGTCGCCGACGGCAGCGAGGTCGCGGTCCGCCTGGGCCGCCCGCTGCAGCTCGACGTGGACGGCGACAAGCAGGTCCTGTGGACCACCGCCACCAAGGTCTCCTCGGCCCTGACCCAGCTCGGCGTGCGCTTCGGCGACGCCGCCCTGTCGGTCAGCCGCGGCACCACCATCGACCGCTCGGGCCTGGCCCTGTCGGTGACCACGCCCAAGGCGGTCACCCTCAAGGTCGGCGAGGGCAAGGTCCAGAAGCGTGACCTGCCCGTCGCCACCGTCGGCCAGCTGCTCAGCCGCAGCGCCCCCAACGTCGACGCCAACGACCTCGTGAGCCCCTCGCGCGGCACCCGCCTGACCGACGGCACCCGCATCGTGGTGACCAAGATCGGCGTCCGCACCAAGCACGTCCCCCGCGAGGTGCTGCCCGCGGGCACCCGCCGCGAGAACGACTCCTCGCTGGACAAGGGCACGACCAAGACCGTGCGCCAGGGCGTCGACGGCGTGCGCGACGTGACCTACCGGACGAAGTTCCGCAACGGCCACGCCGTCTCGACCCAGGTCGTCCGGGCCCGCGTGCTCCGCGCGCCGGTGGCCCAGGTCGTCAAGGTCGGCACCAAGGAGGCGCCCGCGGCGCCCGCGGCGCCCGCCACGCCGTCGTCGTCGGCCAACGGCTCCCGCTGGGACGCCATCGCCGCGTGCGAGTCCGGTGGCAACTGGGCCGCCAACACCGGCAACGGCTACTACGGCGGGCTGCAGTTCAACCTGCAGACCTGGTCCGCCTACGGCGGCCAGGGTCGTCCCGACCAGAACAGCCGCGAACAGCAGATCGCCGTGGCCGAGCGCGTGCGCGCCGCCTCCGGCGGCTACGGCGCGTGGCCGGTGTGCGGCGCCTAGCTCGCCGCCGCCTACGCTCCTGCCTGTGAGCACCCCATCCTCCGCCGGACCGAGACTCCTCGGTCCGGCGGAGGTGCGTCTGCTGGCGGACCGCCTCGACCTGCGTCCCACGAAGCAGCGCGGCCAGAACTTCGTCATCGACGCCAACACGGTGCGGCGGATCGTGCGCGACTCCGGCATCGGGGCCCACGACGTCGTGCTGGAGGTGGGCCCCGGGCTGGGCTCGCTCACCCTCGCGCTGCTCGAGGTCGCCCAGCGGGTGGTGGCGGTCGAGATCGACCCGGCGCTGGCCGGCCTGCTGCCCGAGACGATCGCCGACCGCGCGCCCGAGCAGGCCGACCGGTTCGAGGTCGTGCTCGCCGACGCCCTGCGCGTCACCGAGCTGCCCGGCCCCGCGCCGACGGCGCTGGTGGCCAACCTGCCCTACAACGTCTCGGTGCCCGTGCTGCTGCACCTGCTCGCGCTGCTGCCCTCGCTCGAGCGCGGCCTGGTGATGGTGCAGTCCGAGGTCGCCGACCGCCTCGCCGCCGGACCCGGGTCCAAGGTCTACGGGGTGCCCTCGGTCAAGGCGGCCTGGTACGCCGACGTGCGGCGCGCCGGGGCCATCGGGCGCCACGTCTTCTGGCCGGCCCCCAACGTCGACTCCGGGCTGGTCGCCTGGACCCGTCGCGAGCCGCCCACGACCGAGGTGACCCGCGAGCAGGTCTTCGCCGTCGTCGACGCCGCCTTCGCCCACCGGCGCAAGGCCCTGCGTCCCTGCCTGCGCGAGCTGGCCGGGTCGACCGAGCTCGCCGAGCACGCGCTCGCCCGGGCCGGCATCGACCCGATGACCCGGGGCGAGGCCCTCGTGCTGGCCGACTTCGTGCGGCTCACCGAGGCGCTGCTGGCCGAGGTCCGCCCGTGACGTCCGCCCCCTCGGTGACGGTCCGCGCGCCGGCCAAGGTCAACCTGTCCCTGGTCGTCGGCCCGGTCCGCCCGGACGGCTTCCACCCGCTCGACACCGTCTACCAGGCGATCAGCCTGTACGACGACGTGACGGTCACCGACGCCCCGTCGTGGAGCGTGGTCGTGACGCCGGTCGGCGGGGTCGACTGCTCCGGCGTACCCCTGGACGAGGGGAACCTCGCCGTCCGGGCCGGGCGCCTGCTCGCCGCGCACCACGGTCTCGACCGGGCCGCGGCCGTCGAGGTCCGCAAGGGCGTCCCCGTCGCCGGGGGCCTGGCCGGCGGCAGCGCCGACGCCGCCGCGACGCTGGTGGCGCTGGACCGGCTCTGGGACCTGCACACCAGCGACGAGGACCTGCTGCGGCTGGCCGGCGAGCTGGGCAGCGACGTGCCCTTCGCCCTGGTCGGCGGCAGCGCGCACGGCACCGGCCGCGGCGAGGTCGTCGAGCCCGTGGACGACGCCGGCACCTGGTGGTGGGTCGTCGTGCCCCACAGCGAGGGGCTCTCCACCCCGGCGGTCTACGCCGAGCTCGACCGGCAGCCCGGGCCGCCGACCGGTGCGGGCTCGCAGCCGGTGCTGGCCGCGCTCGCCGCGGGCGACCACGCCGCCCTCGCCGCCGCGCTGCGCAACGACCTGCAGGACCCCGCCCTGCGGCTGCGGCCGGAGCTGGGGGAGCGGCTGGCGGCCCTCACCTCCGCCGCCGGCCCGGCCGTCCAGGTCTCCGGGTCCGGCCCGACGCTGCTCGTGCTGTGCGCCACCCAGGAGGAGGCGCGCACCGCCCGCGGGCTGCTCCTGGAGGAGGGGTTCGTCACGGCCCAGGTGGCCACCGGTCCGGTCGCGGGCGCCCACGTGGTGGAGTACGTCTGATGGCGAACCTGGTGAACCTGGAGAAGGTCTCGAAGTCGTACGGCGTCCGGATCCTGCTCGACGAGGTCAGCCTCGGCGTGGGGGAGGGCGACCGGATCGGCATCGTGGGCCGCAACGGCGACGGCAAGACCACCCTGCTCAACCTGATCGCGGGCCGCGAGTCCGCCGACACCGGCCGGGTCTCGACGATCCGGGGCCTGCGGATCGGCTACCTCGACCAGCGCGACCTGCTCGACGACACCCACACCGTGCGCGAGGTCGTCCTGGCCGGTCGCGCCGACCACGAGTGGGCCGGCGACTCCCGTGCCCGCGAGGTGGTCGAGGTGCTGCTCGCCGGGATCTCCCTGGACCGCGAGGTGTCCGGCCTGTCCGGCGGCGAGCGGCGGCGCTGCTCGCTGGCCCGGCTGCTGCTGACCGACGACGACCTGCTGATCCTCGACGAGCCCACCAACCACCTCGACGTCGAGGCGGTCGCCTGGCTGGCGGCGTACCTCGTGGAGCGGCAGCGGCGCGCCCGTGGCTCCGCCCTCGTCGTGGTCACCCACGACCGGTGGTTCCTCGACGCCGTCTGCGACCGCACCTGGGAGGTGCACCCCGCGGCCAACGGAGCCGGGGTGGTCGACGCCTACGACGGTGGGTACGCCGCGTTCGTGCTGGCCCGCGCCGAGCGCCAGCGCCAGGCCTCCTCCTCCGAGCAGCGCCGGCAGAACCTCGCCCGCAAGGAGCTGGCCTGGCTCCGCCGCGGTGCCCCCGCCCGCACGTCCAAGCCCAAGTTCCGCATCGACGCTGCCAACGCGCTGATCGAGGACGTGCCGCCGCCGCGCGACCGCCTCGAGCTCCAGAAGTTCGCCACCCAGCGCCTGGGCAAGGACGTCGTCGACCTCGAGCACGTCGACCTGACCCGTGGCACCCGCCAGCTGCTCAGCGACGCCACCTGGCGCCTGGGTCCCGGCGACCGCGTCGGCGTGGTCGGCGTCAACGGCGCGGGCAAGAGCAGCGTGCTCAACCTCGTGGCGGGTGCCCTCGAGCCCGACGCCGGCAAGGTCAAGCGCGGGCGCACCGTGGCCCTGCAGCACCTCACCCAGCAGGTGCCGCCCGAGGACCCCGACGCCCGGGTGCTGCCCGCCATCGAGGACATCCGCCGGGTCACCCGCACCGCGACCGGCCAGGAGGTATCGGCCTCCTCGATGCTCGAGCGGTTCGGCTTCACCGGCGACAAGCTCACCACGCGCATCGGCGACCTCTCCGGCGGCGAGCGGCGACGCTTCCAGCTGCTCAAGCTGCTGCTGTCGGAGCCCAACGTGCTGCTGCTCGACGAGCCCACCAACGACCTCGACATCGACACCCTCAACGTGGTCGAGGACTTCCTGGACAGCTGGCCCGGCACGCTGATCGTCGTCTCCCACGACCGCTACTTCCTCGAGCGCGTCACCGACGCCACCTGGGCCCTGACCGGCGACGGCCAGATCTCGATGCTGCCCGGGGGAGTCGACCAGTACCTCGAGATCCGCTCCGCCCAGGCGACCCAGGCTGCGCAGGCTGCGCAGGCCGAGCGAGGAGGCTCATCTGGCGGCCGAGGGGGCTCGTCTGGCGGCCGAGGGGGCTCGTCTGGCGAGCGAGGAGGCTCGTCTGGCGGCCGAGGAGGCTCGTCTGGCGGTCCGGCCGAGGCACCCAAGGCCCGCGTCGGCGGCGCCCAGGAGCGCGAGGCCCGCAAGACGGTCAACCGGGTCGAGAAGCAGCTGGCCAAGATCACCGTCGACGAGCTGCGGATCACCGACGAGATGGCCGCCCACGGCACCGACACCGGCAAGCTGGCCGGGCTGGCGAAGCAGATGCACGACCTGGCCGAGCAGCGGGAGTCGCTCGAGATGGAGTGGCTCGAGGCCTCCGAGCTCCTGGAGTAGCCGAGCGGGATGGGCCCCCTCGCCCGCCAGACCAGCCTCCTCGTCCGCCAGGCGAGCCTCCTCGCGCGCCAGACGAGCCTCCTCGCGCGCCGGATGAGCCTCCTCGGCCGCCAGGTGAGCCTCCTCGGCGTCAGGGGGCGAGCGGGTCCATCAGCTGCTTGAGCAGCGCGGCCAGGCGGGTGCGGTCCTCGGCCGGGAGGTCGGCCAACAGGTCGGCCTCGCGGGCCAGCAGGCTCTCGAAGGCGGCGTCGACGGTGTCCTTGCCCTCGGTGGTCAACCGCACGAGCACGCCGCGGCGGTCACCCGGGTCCGGACGGCGTACGACGAGGGCCCGGCCGACCAACCGGTCCACCCGGTTGGTCATCGTGCCGCTGGTGACCAGCGTCTGGCGCAGCAGCGCACCCGGGGTCAGCTCGTAGGGTCGGCCCGCCCGTCGCAGCGCCGCCAGCACGTCGAACTCCCAGGACTCGACCGCGTGGGCGCTGAACGCCTCGCGCCGGACCCGGTCCAGGAGCCGGGCCAGCCGTCCGACCCGGCTGAACACCTCGACGGGGCCGAGGTCGAGGTCGGCGCGCTCGCGGTGCCAGGCCTCGACCAGCTCGTCCACCTCGTCGCGCTCCACCCGGGAAGACTAGCCGGACAAGATTCTTGACATCGAGATACTGCGCGAGGCTGGCTACCCTGACGCGGTGAGCGACGCCTGGGACCCGACCACTACCTCACCTACGCCGGCGAGCGCGGCCGGCCGTTCGTGGACCTGCTGGCCCGGGTCGGGGCCACGGATCCCCGGACGGTGGTCGACCTCGGCTGCGGTGCCGGCAACCTGACCGCGCTGCTCGCCCGGCGCTGGCCCGGGGCGCGCGTCCACGGGCTCGACTCCAGCCCCGAGATGATCGCCGCCGCTCCGACCGACGCCCGCGTCGACTTCGAGGTCGCCGACCTGCGCGACTGGACCCCGGCCGAGCCGGTCGACGTGCTGGTCTCCAACGCGGTGCTGCAGTGGGTGCCCGGCCACCTCGCGCTGCTCCCGCGGCTGGTCGATGCGGTCGCCCCGGGCGGGTGGCTGGCCGTCCAGGTGCCCGGCAACGGCGCCGCCCCCAGCCACACCCGGTGCGTCGAGCTGGCCGCCGAGCCGGCGTACGCCGCTCACACCGGCGACGCGCCCGTCCCGCGGGTCCACGACCCGGCGACCTACCTGCACGCCCTGAGCGACCTGGGGTGTGAGGTCGACGCCTGGGAGACCACCTACCTGCACGTGCTCCACGGGGCCGACGCGGTCCTGGACTGGGTCAGCTCGACGGGGGCCCGCCCGACGATCAACGCGCTCCCCGAGGAGCTGCGCCCGGGCTTCACGACCGAGCTGGGGCGACGGCTGCGCGAGGACTACCCGGAGCGGGGCGGGGTGGTCGTGCTGCCGTTCCGCCGCCTCTTCGTGGTCGCCCGTCGCACCGGCGGCCGCGGCTGACAGGATCGCCGCCATGCCGCTGTCCTACTTCACGCCCGACCCCGAGGACCCCGCCACGCTGCACCCGACCCAGGTGGCGCAGAGCATGTGGAGCACCGACCAGCTGCACGGCGTCGCGGTCGGGAGCGTGCTGGCTCGGGCGCTGGAGGCGCGGGTGCGCGACGAGGGCCGCACGGACCTGCGGGCGGCCCGGTTCGACGTCGACCTGTTCTCCCCGGCCCGCTCGCGGCCCACGACGACCACGACGACCGTCGTGCGCCAGGGCAACCGGCTCTGCCTGGTGGACGCGCTGCTGGAGCAGGAGGGCGTCGCGGTCGCCCGCGCCAGCGCCCTCTTCCTCGCCACCGGCGACCCCGCCCCGGGAGCGGTCTGGGAGCCCGCGGACTCACCGGCGCCGCCGCCCGAGGAGCTCGCCCCGCGCACCGACCGCCCGCAGGTGCCGCTGTTCGCCAGCGAGCCCGGCGGGTGGGCGCCGTCGTTCTCCGAGCACCAGAACGCCGGGCGCAAGTCGACCTGGCAGGTGGCCGTCCCCGTCGTGCCGGGGGAGAAGCCGTCGGGCTTCGTCGCCGCGGCCGGGATCGCCGACATCGCCAGCATGGTCACCAACTGGGGCGAGGGCGGCATCGAGCAGATCAACACCGACATCACCCTGGTCCTCGCCCGCGAGCCCGACGGCATCGAGATCGGCCTCCAGGCGCGCGACCGGGTCTCCGCCGACGGCATCGCGGTGGGCGACGTGGTCGTCTTCGACCGCACCGGCCGGCTCGGCAGCGTGGTGGTCACCTCGATCGCGAACACCCGGCGCACGGTCGACCTCGCCGGCAGCCAGTACGACGTGCGCGCCCGCCGAGGCGCCTGACAGCGGAACCCGGCGACCGCGTCAGGCCACGGCGCGCCCGCTGCGCAGCCAGGCGTCGCGCGCGGCCACGCCGAGGTCGGCGTTGTCGGTGAAGATGCCGTCGACGCCGGCGTCGAGGAAGGCCCGGATCTCGGACTGGAGGTCGCCGGTGGCGTTCGGGTCGGTGCCGCGACGGAAGTTCGTGGCCATGAACTGGTTCTCCCGGCGCAGCGTGAACACGTGCACCACCAGGCGCGCGCGGTGGGCGTCACGGACGAGCGCGCTGGGGGTCGTGGTGGCCCCCGAGGCGTCCCGGGGCAGCACCATGTCCTTGTTGGGGCCGATCCCGTCGGCGTACGTCGCGATCTGGCGCAGCTCGCTCGACGTGGTCAGGTCGGCGTAGGTGCGCCGGTCACCCCGCGCCACCAGGTCGTACGGCGCCCCTGAGGAGTCGAGCAGCTGGATGATCGGCAGCCTGGTCATCCGGTTCAGCTCGCGCAGGTTGCCGGTCTCGAAGGACTGCAGGAACACCCGCGAGCCGGGCTTGTCGAGGCCGTGGCGCCGTAGCGTGTCCAGCATCCGCTGCTCCAGCGGCAGCCCGATCGAGCGGAAGTACGTCGGGTGCTTGGTCTCGGGGTAGACCCCGATCTTCTCGTGCAGCCGCCGCTCCTCGGCCTGGACGAGGCTGAGCACCTCGTCGAAGGTCGGCACCTGGAGCTTCCCGTCGTACGCCGTGTTGGCGGGCCGCACCTTCGGCAGCCGCTCCTTGGCGCGCAGCGTCTTGAGCTCGGCCAGGGTGAAGTCCTCGGTAAACCAGCCGGTGACCGGCTTGCCGTCGATGGTCTTGGTGGTCTTGCGCGCGGCGAACTCCGGGTGGTCGGCGACGTCGGTCGTGCCGGTGATGTCGTTCTCGTGGCGCGCGACGAGCACGCCGTCCTTGGTCGAGACCAGGTCGGGCTCGACGTAGTCGGCGCCCATCGCGATCGCGGTCCGGTAGGACTCCAGCGTGTGCTCGGGCCGGTAGCCCGACGCGCCGCGGTGGCCGATCACGATCGGAGCCGTGCGCGCCTGCCCGGGCGGGCGGGCGTCGGCCGGCGCCGCGGCGACGGTGACGAAGGTCAGAGGGGTGAGGGTGGCCAGCACTGCGAGCAGCAGGGCACCACGGAACTTCCCGAGAGTGGTCATGCCCGACACCGAAACGGCCCGAGGTGACCGGGAGGTGACGCGGAGGTGACGACCGCGGAGGGCGGTAGCCTGGCGCGACACTTTCCCCGGTTGGTCTGCCGGCAGGGCCCGCCTGACTTTGAATCAGGACAAGCGACGTAGGTTCGACTCCTACCCGGGGAGCCGAGACGCAGCAGCGCCCCGGCCCCCACGCGGGGGACCGGGGCGCCGCCGGTGGATCAGCCCACTCGGACGTCGTAGCGGTCGTTCATCATGACCTTGTCCCAGACGGCGACGAAGTCGCGCACGAAGCGGCTCTCCCCGTCGGAGGCGGCGTACACCTCGGAGATCGCGCGCAGCTGGCTGTTGACCCCGAAGAGCAGGTCGTTGCGCGAGGCGTCGTACTTCTTCTCACCGGTCACGCGGTCGTCGACCGAGAACGCGTAGCCCTCCTCGTCGAGCTTGGACCAGGTGAAGTCCATCGAGGTGACCACGTCGAAGAAGTCGTTGGTCAGCTGGCCGACGCGGTCGGTGAAGATGCCGCTGGCCGAGCCGTCGTGGTTGCAGCCCAGGGCGCGCATGCCCCCGGTGAGCGCGACCCACTCCGGAGCGGTCAGGCCCAGCAGACCGGCCTTGTCGAGGAACATCTCCTCGGGCGCGACCTTGGAGATGCTGGAGAACTCCGGCATCACGTAGTTGCGGAAGCCGTCGACGACCGGGGCCAGCCACTCGATCTGCTGGGGGTCGGTCTGCTCGGCGGTGGCGTCGGTGCGCCCCGGGGTGAACGGCACCTGCACGTCGTGACCGGCGGCCTTGGCGGCCTGCTCGACCGCCACGCAACCGCCGAGCACGATCAGGTCGGCGAGGCTGACGTTCGCGCCGGACTGGGCCTTGACCTGGGCGAGCCGGTCGAGCACGTCGCCGCAGCGGGCGTTGACCTTCCAGTCCTTCTGCGGGGCGAGCGCGATCCGGGCCCCGTTGGCGCCGCCGCGCTTGTCGCTGTCGCGGTAGGTGACCGCGGAGGAGAAGGCGGTGTAGGCGAGGTCCGAGACCGACAGGCCGGTGTCGAGGATGGCCTGCTTGAGCGTGGCCACCTCGGCGTCACCGACGACGGGACCCTCGTGCACGGGCACGGGGTCCTGCCACAGGAAGTCCTTCTCCGCGACCTCGGGGCCGAGGTAGCGCGACTTCGGGCCCATGTCGCGGTGGGTCAGCTTGTACCAAGCCTCGGAGAAGGCCTTGGTGAAGTAGTCGAAGTCGGCGAGGAACCTCTCGCAGATCGCGCGGTAGGTCGGGTCGACCTTGAGCGCGATGTCGGAGGTCATCATCATCAGCTGGTGGGACTCACCCTCGAGGTGGGCGTCGGGGGTGCGGGGGGCGCCGTCGTCCTTCGGCTTCCACTGGACGGCCCCGGTGTCGGGGTTCTCGATCTTCTCCCAGTCGAAGCGGAACAGGTTGGTCAGGTAGTCGTTGTCCCAGACCGTCGGGTTGGGGGTCCAGGAGCCCTCGATGCCGTTGGTCATGGTGTTCTCGGCGTTGCCGGACCCCTGCGGGTTGTTCCACCCCAGGCCCTGCTGCTCCATGGGGGCGATCTCCGGCGGCGGGCCGATCTTGTCGGTCGGGACCTTGCCGTGGCTCTTGCCGAAGGCGTGGCCGCCGGCGATCAGCGCGACGGTCTCCTCGTCGTTCATCGCCATCCGGCCGAAGGTGATCCGGATGTCGATGGCGGAGTCCTCGGGGATGCCGTTCTCGTTGGGGCCCTCGGGGTTGACGTAGATCAGCGACTGGTGCGAGGCGGCGAGCGGCTGCTCGAGCTCGTAGTCGGCGTCGCCTGGCTCACCGGTCCAGCGCGGGCCGCGGATGACCATGTCGTCCTGGGCGTCGGGGTGGGTGTTGTCGATCCACTCCGGACCCCAGTACGTCGCGTCGTCGGCCTCCCAGGCGTCGCGGCGTCCGCCGCCGAAGCCGGTGGTCGGGAAGCCCATGATCTCCAGCGAGCAGTTGCCGGTGAGGATCATCAGGTCGGCCCACGACAGGGCGTTGCCGTACTTCTTCTTGATCGGCCACAGCAGCCGGCGCGACTTGTCGGTGTTGCCGTTGTCCCACCAGGAGCTGACGGGTGCGAAGCGCTGCATGCCGCGGCTCGCGCCGCCGCGGCCGTCGGCGATGCGGTAGGTGCCGGCGGAGTGCCACGCCAGCCGGATCATCTGGGGGCCGTAGTTGCCGTAGTCGCTGGGCCACCAGTCGACCGAGGTGGTCAGGAAGGTCTTGATCTCGCTCTTGAGCGCGTCGAGGTCGATGCTGTTGAAGGCGGCCTCGTAGTCCTGGTCCGACAGCGGGTTCGCCGCCGGGCCGTCGGTGTGCAGCTGCTCCACGCGCAGCCGGTCGGGGTACCAGTCCGACAGGGTCGGCTTCGAGGTGGCGGCGCCGCCCACCGTGTTGCCGCCGAAGGGGCACTTTCCTTCGAGCACGTCGTCGTACTCGGTGTAGTCCGTCATGTCGCTCCGCTCCAGGGTCTTGCAGGGGATCTGGCAGGCACGCGGCACTCACGCGCCCAGGAGGCCCGTTCCCACATCGGGCCGTCCTGACCCATCTAAGATCTCGACACGTGACCCAGAACCTGACCGTCATCGTCCTGGCCGCCGGTGGCGGCACCCGGATGAAGTCCAAGACCGCCAAGGTCCTGCACCCCATGGCCGGGCGGAGCATGGTCGGGCACGTCCTGGCCGCCGTGCACGAGCTCGGCCCGCGGCGCACGGTCGCGGTCGTGGGGTACCAGCGCGAGCAGGTCGCGCCCCACGTGGAGCAGCTGCTCCCTGAGGCGCGGATCGCGGTGCAGGAGACCCAGGACGGCACCGGGCACGCCGTGCGGATCGCCTGGGAGGCGCTCGACGCCGAGGACCGTCAGGGCACCGTGCTGGTGGCGTACGGCGACACGCCGCTCCTCGAGGGCGAGAGCCTCGCCGCCCTGGTCGCGGACCACGTCGCCGGCCGACGCGCGGTCAGCATCCTCTCCGGCGTGGTCGAGCAGCCCCACGGCTACGGCCGCGTGGTGCGCGACGAGTCGGGCGAGGTGACCGGGATCGTCGAGCAGAAGGACGCGACCCCCGAGCAGGCGGCCGTCACCGAGATCAACAGCGGGATCCTGGCCTTCGACGCCGACTTCCTCGCCTCGGCGCTGCCGCGGCTGAGCAACCAGAACGCCGGTGGGGAGTACTACCTCACCGACACCGTCGCCCTGGCCCGCGAGGACGGCCTGCCCGTGGGTGCGCTGCCGCTCGACGACGTGCTCCAGACCGAGGGGGCCAACGACCGCGTCCAGCTCGCGTCGCTGGCGGCGGAGAAGAACCGCCGGATCCTGGCCCGTTGGATGCGCGAGGGCGTCACGATCGTCGACCCCACGACCACCTGGATCGACGTCGACGTCCGCCTCGAGCGCGACGTGACGATCCTGCCCGGCGTGCAGCTGCTCGGCGCGACCGTCGTGGCCGAGGACGCCGTCGTGGGCCCCGACTGCACGCTCAAGGACGTCGAGGTCGGCGCGGGGGCCAAGGTCGTGCGCACCCACGCCCAGCTCGCCGTGATCCACGCCGGCGCCGACGTCGGTCCGTTCTCCTACCTGCGCCCGGGCGCCGAGGTGGGGGAGGGCGGCAAGGTCGGCGCGTTCGTGGAGATCAAGAACTCGACGATCGGCGCGGGCGCCAAAGTGCCGCACCTGTCCTACGTCGGTGACGCCGAGATCGGCGAGGGCACCAACATCGGCGCCGGCACGATCTTCGCCAACTACGACGGCGTGGCCAAGCACCGCACCACGATCGGCAAGCACGCCCGCACGGCCAGCAACAACACCTTCGTCGCGCCCGTCACGGTCGGCGACGGAGCGGCCACGGGCGCGGGCAGCACGATCCGCGAGGACGTGCCCCCCGGTGCCCTGGCGGTGAGCGCGGGCCCCCAGCGCTTGATCGAGGGCTGGAGCGAGCGACGGCGTCCCGGCACCAAGCAGGCCGAGGCCGCGGAGCGGGCGCGCAGTGGCGAAGGCCACATCGCAGAGCGCGACCAGGGTGCCGATCCGGCCTGACCCGGTTTCGTCGGAGGCCCTGCGTGGGTCACAATCGTCCGGCGACCGGCACCGGCCAGCAGCCCGCACGAGCGAGGAGTCCCCCAGCGTGAGCGGATTGAAGAAGACCACCGAGAAGAACCTGATGGTCTTCAGCGGCCGGGCCCACCCGGAGCTGGCCGAGGAGGTCGCCCGGCACCTGGGCACCGAGCTGGTGCCGACGTCGGCGTACGAGTTCGCCAACTCCGAGATCTACGTCCGCTACGAGGAGTCCGTCCGCGGCTCCGACGCCTTCGTGATCCAGAGCCACACGGCTCCGGTCAACGAGTGGATCATGGAGCACCTGATCATGGTCGACGCGCTCAAGCGCGCCTCGGCCAAGCGGATCACCGTGGTGATGCCGTTCTACGGCTACGGCCGCCAGGACAAGAAGCACCGCGGACGCGAGCCGATCTCGGCGCGGCTGATGGCCGACCTGTTCAAGACCGCGGGCGCCGACCGGCTGATCACCGTCGACCTGCACGCCGACCAGATCCAGGGCTTCTTCGACGGTCCCGTGGACCACCTGATGGCGCTGCCGATCCTGGCCGACTACGTCAAGGAGAAGTACGGCGACCAGCAGCTCGCCGTGGTCTCGCCCGACGCCGGCCGGATCAAGGTCGCCGAGCGCTGGTCGGCCCGCCTGGGCGGCGCGCCCCTGGCCTTCATCCACAAGACCCGTCGCGAGGACCGGCCCAACGAGACCGTGGCCAACCGCGTCGTGGGCCAGGTCACCGGACGGATCTGCGTCCTCACCGACGACATGATCGACACCGGCGGCACGATCGTGAAGGCCGCCGAGGCCCTGATGGCCGACGGTGCCGCGGGCGTGATCATCGCGGCCACCCACGCGATCCTCAGCGACCCGGCCATCGACCGGCTCAAGAACAGCCCGGCCACCGAGGTCATCGTCACCGACACCCTCCCGCTGCGCCCCGAGCACCAGTTCGACAAGCTCACCTGCCTCTCGATCGCCCCGCTGATCTCGCGGGCGATCAAGGAGGTCTTCGAGGACGGCTCGGTCACCTCGATGTTCGACGGCCACGCCTGATCCGAGGCGTCACCGCAGGACCGTCCCCGATTGGCACTCCGCCCCGGGACACGGGTAGGATCGCGCAGTTGCCTCGGCGAGGGAGAGACCTCCGTGATCGACGTGGCCGGACACCCGCAGGACGTGGGTGCCGGGCGCTCGAGCCCGGTGCAGGTCCTCGACCTCCGGCCCCGGGGCGACCACACGCGACGCAGTTGATCGACAACCCCCGAGGAGCATCCCCAGCATGTCCGAAGACCAGATCAAGGCCGAGACCCGCACCGAGTTCGGCAAGGGTGCCGCCCGCCGGATCCGCCGCGCCTCCAAGGTGCCCGCCGTGCTCTACGGCCACGGCAACGAGCCCGTGCACCTGACCCTGCCCGGTCACGACACGATGATGGCCCTCAAGCACGGCGGCGCCAACGCGCTGCTGCAGCTCGAGGTCGAGGGCGTGACCCGCCTCGCGCTGACCAAGCAGATCCAGGCCGACGCGATCAAGGGCTTCCTCGAGCACGTCGACTTCGTCGAGGTCAAGAAGGGTGAGCTCGTCACGGTCGACATCCCGATCCACGTCACCGGCGAGTCCAAGTCCGACGCCCTGACGGTGACCGAGCTCAACACCGTCTCCGTCGAGGCCGACGCCACCGCGATCCCCGAGTTCTTCGAGGTCTCCGTCGAGGACGCCGAGGTCGGCTTCCAGGTGTTCGCCAAGGACCTCGAGCTCCCCAAGGGCGCCACGATGCTCACCGACGAGGACCTGCTGGTCGTCAACGTGATCCACGCGCCCACCGCGGCCGAGGTCGACGCCGAGCTGGAGGAGGCCGAGGCCGAGGCCGGCATCGAGCGCGACGAGAGCGACGAGGAGGCCGCCGAGGCGGCGGCCACCGAGGGCAGCGAGTCCGAGGCTGCGGGCGAGGGGGACACCGTCCCCGAGACCGACGCGAACAACGGCCAGCGCTGATCCGCTGCGGTGGTCGATGACGTCTGGCTGGTCGTCGGCCTGGGGAACCCCGGGCCGACGTACGCCAACACCCGGCACAACATCGGCTACCTCGTGCTCGACGAGCTGGTCCGGCGACTGGGCGGCAGCTGGCGCTCCCACAAGAGCGGCCGCGCCGAGGTCGTCGAGGGCCGGCTGGGCGCGCCCGGCACCCCCGCCCCGCGGGTGGTGCTGGCGCGCCCGCGCTCGTTCATGAACGAGCTGGGTGGGCCGGTCAAGGCGCTGGCCACCTTCTACAAGGTCGACCCCGACCACGTGATCGCGGTGCACGACGAGCTCGACATCGCCTTCGGGACGCTGCGGGTGAAGTTCGGCGGCGGCGACAACGGCCACAACGGCCTGAAGTCGATGAGGTCCTCCCTCGGCACCGGCGACTTCTTCCGCGTGCGCGCCGGCATCGGCCGGCCCCCGGGTCGCCAGGACCCCGCCGACTTCGTGCTGGGGCCCTACTCCAAGGTCGAGCGCCACGAGCTGCCCTTCCAGGTCGACGCGTGCGCCGACGCGATCGAGTGCCTGATCACCCAGGGCCTCGACGCCACCCAGCAGAGGCACAACTCGTAGTCATTAGGCTGGGTCGGTGACCGACTTCGCCTCTGACCACGAGCTCGCCGCCTGGGCCGCCACCTCCGCCGGGGAGCTCCTCCTCGACGTACGCCGCCAGGGCCTCGTGGGCCGTGAGCTCAAGGACGCCGGCGACCTGGCCGCCCACGAGCACCTGATGAAGGTCATCGCCGAGCACCGCCCCGACGACGCGATCCTGTCGGAGGAGGAGTGGCGCGGCACCGAGTCCGAGCACGACCGGCGCACGGCCGACCGGGTGTGGATCATCGACCCGCTCGACGGGACGCGCGAGTTCTCCGAGCCCCCGCGCGACGACTGGGCCGTCCACGTGGCCCTGTGGGAGCGCGGCGCCGGTGACGGCTCGACAGGGGAGGGGGACCTGATCGCCGGTGCGGTCGCGCAGCCCGGCATCGGCCAGACGTTCGGCACGGGGGAGCCGCCCGTCGTACCTGCCTCCACGGCCGCCCGCCCCCGGATCGTGGTCAGCCGCACCCGCCCCCCGGCCTTCGTGCAGGCCTTCGCCGCCGAGGTCGACGCCGAGCTGGTCCCGATGGGCTCCGCCGGCGCCAAGGTGATGGCCGTGGTCCGCGACGTCGCCGACGCCTACATCCACGCCGGCGGACAGTACGAGTGGGACTCCGCCGCCCCGGTCGCCGTCGCCCGCGCCGCCGGCCTCTTCACCAGCCGGGTCGACGGCTCCCCGCTGCGCTACAACCAGGACGACGTCTCCCTGCCCGACCTGATTGTGTGCCGACCGGAGCTGTCGGACGCGATCCTGGACTACGTCGCCGAGCACGGCACCGACTGACGTGTCGACCCCGCGCGTCGAGGCCGTCCTGTGGGACGCCGACGGGGTGCTCCAGCACGATCCGCCGCCGTGGCCGGTCTTCTTCGCCGAGCCGCTGGGGGAGCGGGCCGGTCCGATCGGGGACGAGATCTTCGCCGACCTGCGACCGGCCCTGCTCGGCCAGCTCGACATGCGCGCCCGGGTGTGGCCTGCCACCTGGCGACCAACCAGGACGACTGGAGGGCGGCCGTGATGCGCGAGCAGATGGGGTACGCCGACCTCCTCGACCGCAGCTACTACTCCTGCGACCTCGGGCTGGCCAAGCCCGACCCGGCGTACTTCACGCACGTCCTGACGGACCTCGACCTCCCCGCCGACCGGGTGGCCTTCGTCGACGACCGGCTCCCGAACGTCGAGGGCGCCGCCTCGATCGGGATCCACGCCGTGCACTGGCACCACACCGACGGCCTCGGCGCGCTCACCGATCGCCTGGCATCGTGGCTCGTGCCCACCCTTGAACTAGTTCCCAGTCGTGTCGCCGGCCGTGATGAGGCGCCCCACTCCGCCGCGTTCCAGGCTGGGTGCGCGGAGACCGAGGATAGTGACGATGCGTTGACTTCGGTCCGCCTCACCGGTGGGTACGAGGAAGGCGATCCCTGAGGAAAGGAGCACGCCATGGAACGGGTCATCCCCACTGCGTGGAACACAGGCCACCCCTCGTGAGCGCCATGGGTTCGCTGGCTCGCAGGATGTTCGACCTTGTTGAGCCGATAGGAGCCATTCCCTACTCGGCTGAGGAACCCGACGAGGCGATGTTCGCCCTGGGGTTCACCAACTACTGGGACACCTACTTTGCCGGCCGCGCTGCCCCGCTTGGCAGCTCTGTGCCGGCAGGTGTCGTTCACGCGCTCTTCTACAATTTCGCCCCGGGTGAGGTGGCCCGCCACATCCCGAAAGTCTGGAGCACGACTACACCGGAGGCGGCGATCGCCGCCCGCCAGGAGGGCTGCGTCAAGGCGCTACGTCGCATCCTCGGCGACCTCGTCGACACACCGGAGTTCGCGCGAGCCGTCGAGCTGCTTACCAAGGCAGCGATCAGCGCCTCGCTCGACGGCCGGCCCATGTACGCCGCGCTGCGCGCGCTCCCTCGCCCTGAGGAGCCGATTGCCCGCCTCTTCCACTCCGCCTCGTTGCTACGCGAGCACCGCGGCGACGGGCACATCGCCGCCCTCATGTCGGAGGGCATCGACGGCCTGGAGGCCCACGTCCTTCTTGCCCTCGACATGGGGATGCTGGCTACGACGTTCGGTCGGATCCACCACCTCCCGTCCGCGCAACTGAAGCATCTGATCGACAAGATGAAGGATCGGGGACTCGTTGAGGACGAGGAGACGTTCACCCCCCTCGGCCGACAGGTCAAGGACCGCTTGGAGGCGTTGACCGACGAGCTCGCCGTCGCGCCGTACGAGATCCTCGAACCGGGCGAACGCGAAGAGCTGATCGCTGCTCTCGAACCTCTCGCCCGCCAGCTGCTGGCGGCACAGGACTTGGGCTGAGCCTCGGCCGAAGTACGCGGCTGCGTCGCCGGCGCTCGGCGGTCACGGCCTGGTGGTCCCCGTCCCCGCTCCGCCCAACTGAGTGGCACGCGATGCAGCCGACGACCGCATGCGCCGATTCGGCCGGCGACGGAAGTACGTCATAGCGCCGCCGCGACAATGTGCAGCTCGATCCAGATGGGGCGGAACCCAGCGCCCGCTGGCAGGTCCGCACTGACCCTCTCGTTCCTACTGGAGCTCGAGCTCCCAGGGTTAGGGTCACGGCATGGACAAGGAGTACGCGTTAGGACCTACCACCGGAATCCCCTCGGGCAAGGTCGTTGCGGCGGGGCCGTATGCCGCCGGAAACAACGACGGTGAGTACTTCGCGGTCAGCCGCAGGTGTCGACACCTCGGCGCGGACCTGGCGAACGGCAGCATCGATGCGGAAGGCTGCCTGGTCTGTCCGTGGCATCAGTCCACGTACGACGTTCACACGGGTCTGATGGTCCGTGGTCCGCAGGGGATATTCGCCAAGGTTCCGGGCCTCGGGTCGGCATTCAAAGCGCTTACCCGGGCCTTCCCGCTGCGCCGCGGCCACGTGACCGAACGCGCTGGCAATCTGTACGTCCGCTGACCTCGGCGGTTCTAGCCGCAGGCTTGCCCACATGGCGCCGGCTATCCCATTCGAGGAGCTGTAGCCCCTACGCAGGGGTCTCCCGGACGGTGGGCGTCGACTGCGAAGTCATGGCGCTCCCCGCGGCGATGTACGTGCGCCACACCAGCGGGAGTGCCAGCCGCTACTACGACGACCACGTCGAGTTCATGGACACCCGCACCTACCGCGTCACCCCGCGCCTGGCCAGCGGCCGCCTCCGAGAACCGGCGTTGCTGACCGTCTACGGCACCCGGATCTCGCTGCCGAGCAGCGCCGAGCGGATCCAGGTGGGGGAGAGCGCGTCGTTCACCGGTCGCCTGAGCCAGTCGTGGGACTACGTCGACTTCAAGGACGTGATGAAGGGGCCGGGCATCGAGGGGCAGCGCGTCCTGCTCTGCCGCCAGTCGAGCACCCACTTCGTCTTCGGCGCCTGCGATCTCATCGCCACCACCACGACCACCACCAACGGGGCCTTCACCTTCACCGTGCGCCCCGTCCAGAACAGCTACTACAGCGTGCGGGTGCCCGCTGGACCGACGCTCGTCGGCAACGTCGCGGACTTCAACAGCACCGCCTACGTGTCCCCGCAGACCGATCTGTCGGCACCCGCGAGCCAGGTCGCCGAGGCGCGCACCGGCGTCGTACGCCGTGGCTCGGTCATCCGCTTCTCCACCTCGCGGGCCCGGACCGGCTCGAACGGCACCGCCCGGCTGCAGCGACTGGACGGCCGCACCTGGCGGACGCTGGTCACCAAGCGGATCGCGACCAGCGGCCCCAGCCGGATGGCCATCCCCTACCGGGAGCGCACGGCCGGCGCCCACCAGTACCGCGTCACCAAGGCGCCCGACTCCCACCACGTCACCGGCTACAGCAAGGTGGTCCGGGTCCAGGTCAGGTGACGGCGGTGTCGTCCTCGGGCGGCCGCACGACCGTCACACGTCCGTCCTGGTCCGCACGCGAGTGCCACGGCCAGGGTGACCGCGAGCCTGTCGACGTCAGGGTGCCGACGTCACCGGCACGTGCTGGACGCCGGCGAGCAGCGCCAGGCGGAAGCGGCTCTCGTCCTCCGAACCGGGGGCCGCGGTCATGACGACGATCTTCAGGTCGTCCTCGCCGTCGGTGAGGGTGTCGCAGTCGACGGCGACGGGGCCGACGGTCGGGTGGTGGACGATCTTGCGGTCCTCGCGGTGGGCGCTGACCGTGCCCTCGGCCCACAGCTCGGCGAAGCGTGCGTTGCCGGCGAGCAGGCTGGTGACCACGTGGGCCAGGCGGGGGTCGTCGGGGAAGCGGCCCGTGGCGCGACGCAGGTCCGAGGCCACGGCGGCCTCGGTGCGGGCCTGGTCCTGGACCACGACCGGCCACTGGGCCACGGCCGGACCGTCCGCCGCGGTGGGGAAGATGCACCGGGCGAAGTTCCGCACCGGCAGCGGGACGACCGACGGGTCGCCGAGGAGCGCGGCCCAGCTGCGGTTCCACCAGATCAGCTGCCAGTCGGCGGCGAAGACCGCGATCGCGGCGTCTCCCAGTCGTGAGACCAGCCGGTGGACGCCGGGGGTGAGGTGGTCGGAGACCCGGCCGCTGCTGGGTGGGGCGAGCGAGGCCAACCGGAACAGGTGGTCACGCTCGGTGGTGCTCAGCTGCAGCGCCCGGGCCAGTGCGGTGGCGACCTGGGCCGAGGGGGTCGTGGCGCGCCCCTGCTCGAGCCGGACGACGTAGTCGACCGACACCCCCGCCAGCTCGGCCAGCTCCTCGCGTCGCAGCCCCGGCGTGCGCCGGCCGTGGCGCGGTGGCAGCCCCACCTCCGACGGCACGAGCCGGTCGCGCCACGCACGGATCGTGGGGCCGAGGGCATGCATGGTCGTCACCGGTCGATCATCCCTCGCGACGGGACGTCGTGGTGGTGACGAGGGTGGTACGGCGACTCCTACCGTCACCGCGTCCCTGGTGGGCCGCTGCTCGACCCGTGAGGATCGACCCATGACCACCACCTTCATCACCGGGGCCAACAAGGGCCTCGGCCTCGAGACCGCCCGCCGCCTCGCCGAGCTCGGCCACACCGTCGTCCTGGGCGCCCGCGACCGCGAGCGCGGCACCGCGGCCGCAGCCGACCTCGGCGTCCGCTTCGTCCAGATCGACGTCACCGACGAGGCGTCCGTGCGCGCCGCGGCCGCCGACGTCGAGGCCCACGAGGGCCACCTCGACGTGCTCGTGAACAACGCCGGCGTCGCCGGGACCCACGCCGACGCCTCCGAGCTGACCGGCGCCGACGTCCTCGAGGTCCTCGACGTCAACGTCGCGGGCGTCGTGCGCACCACGACGGCCTTCCTGCCCCTGCTGCGCCGGTCGAGCGACCCCGTCGTCGTCAACGTCAGCAGCGGGATGGGGTCCCTCGAGCACACCCACGACCCGTCCCGCCCCGAGTCCCACGTCGTCGCGCCGATCTACACCGCCTCCAAGGCGGCGCTCACCATGCTGACCACGCAGTACGCCAAGGCGTTCCCCGACGTCCGTGTCAACGCCGCCGACCCTGGCTACACGGCCACCGACCTCAACGCCCACAGCGGCCCGCAGACCCTCACCGAGGGCACCGACGCCGTCGTGACGCTGGCGACGGAGGGGCCGGGCCACGGCTCCGGACGCTTCGTGGACCGGCACGGCGAGATCTCCTGGGCCTGACCTGGCCGACCGGCCTCCTCCGCGTCGCTCCGTCGGTGGCGCCGGCCACTAGGTTGACCACATGGCATCCCCGGCGGTCGAGATCGAGGTCGACGACAAGGTCGTGCGGGTGTCCAACCCGGACCGGGTCTACTTCCCGGCGCGGGGCGAGACCAAGCTCGACCTGGTGCGGTACTACCTGTCCGTGGGCAACGGGATCGTCAACGCCCTGCGGGAGCGGCCCTGCATGCTGCACCGGTTCCCGACCGGGGTGGCGGGGGAGAAGGTGCACCAGAAGCGGCTGCCCAAGGGGGCGCCGCCGTGGATGGAGACCGTCCGGGTGCACTTCCCGCGCTGGAACCGCACGGCCGACGAGCTGTGCGTGACCGAGCTGGCGCAGGTGGTCTGGGCGGTGCAGATGAGCACCGTGGAGTTCCACCCCTGGAACAGCCGCCGCGCCGACGTCGAGAAGCCCGACGAGTGGCGCATCGACCTCGACCCCGGCCCGGACTGCCCCTGGGAGACCGTGCAGCGGGTGGCCCACGTCGCTCACGAGGTGCTCGACGAGCTGGGCGCCACCGGGTTCCCCAAGACCAGCGGCGGCAACGGCATGCACGTCTACGTCCGGATCGCGCCCGACCACTCCTTCACCGACGTACGCCGTGCGGCGCTGGCCTTCGCCCGCGAAGTGGAGCGCCGCTCCGACGAGGTGACCACGGCCTGGTGGCGCAAGGACCGCGACCCGGCCGACCTGTTCGTCGACTACAACCAGAACGCGCGCGACCACACCATCGCGGCGGCGTACAGCGTGCGCGGCAACCCGATCGGCACCGTCTCCACCCCCATCCGCTGGGACGAGGTCGACCGCGTGCGGCCCGACGACTTCACCATCGCCACCGTCCCCGAGCGGTACGCCGACCTCGGCGACCTGCACGCCGACATCGACGACCACGTGTTCGACATCAGCCCCCTGCTCGACTGGGCCGAGCGTGACGAGGAGGCGGGGGAGGCCCCGCCGGCCGACCCCGACGCCACTTGACAAGACGGCTCGTTGTGTCAAGTTACCCGCCGGTTTAGTGTGGCGGACATGTCTGCCCAGCCGGATCGTCAGCCCGACCGCACGCCCCGCCAGCCCGTCGCCGACGGCCCCGCAGATCCCGAGCACGACCCGACCGCGTCGTACGCCCTCGACCAGGGCTTCGTGCGCAGCCTGACCAACCGCGTCGTCTCGACGACCGGGAGGACCAAGGCGACCTTCTCCCCGATCTCGGGCCAGCCCCTCGCGCACGTCCCGCAGTCCTCGGAGGACGACGTCGAGAAGGCCTTCGCCCGCGCCCGCACGGCCCAGGTGGCGTGGGCCCGCACCAGCATCGAGGAGCGCCAGCGCCTGCTGCTGCGCCTGCACGACCTGGTGATGGAGCGCCAGGACGAGATCCTCGACCTGATCTGCTGGGAGTCCGGCAAGGCCCGCAAGCACGCCTACGACGAGCCGCTGCACATCGCGCTCACCGCGCGCTACTACGGCCGCACCGGTCGTCGCCACGTCGGCACCGAGCGCAAGAGCGGGGTCGTCCCCGGGCTGACCCGGGTCGAGCTCAACCACACCCCCAAGGGGGTCGTCGGCATCATCGCGCCGTGGAACTACCCGTTCACGATGGCGCTGTGCGACGGCCTGCCCGCCCTGCTCGCCGGCAACGCGGTGGTCACCAAGCCCGACGCCCAGACCATGCTCACCGCGCTGTACGGCGCGCAGCTGCTCGAGGAGGCCGGCTTCCCCGCCGGGCTGTGGAACGTCGTGGCCGGCCCGGGCCGTGAGCTCGGTACGCCGATCATCGACCGCTCCGACTACGTCTGCTTCACCGGCTCGACCGCCACGGGCCGGATCATCGCCCGCCAGTGCGCCGAGCGGCTGATCGGCTGCTCCCTGGAGCTCGGCGGCAAGAACCCGATGCTCGTCCTGGAGGACGCCGACCTCGACCGCGCCGCCGAGGGAGCCGTGCGGGCCAGCTTCTCCAACGCCGGCCAGCTCTGCGTCGCGATGGAGCGCCTGCTGGTCGCCGACTCGGTCTACGACCGCTTCAAGGCGCTGTTCGTCAAGCGCACCGAGGCGATGACCCTGCGTCCCGGCCTGGAGTGGGGCTCCGACATGGGGTCGCTGATCAGCCAGGACCAGCTCGACACCGTCGTGGCCCACGTCGACGACGCCGTCGCCAAGGGCGCCACCGTGCTCACCGGCGGCCGCGCGCGTCCGGACCTGGGGCCCTTCTTCTACGAGCCGACCATCCTCGAGGGCGTCACCTCGGAGATGACCTGCTTCGGCGACGAGACCTTCGGCCCGGTGATCTCGCTCTACCGCTTCGCCGACGAGGACGAGGCCGTCCGCGTCGCCAACGAGGGGGAGTACGGCCTCAACGCCGCGATCTACAGCCGCGACACCAAGCGGGCGCGCGAGCTGGCCCGCCGGGTCAAGTGCGGCACGGTGAACATCAACGAGGCCTTCGCCGCGACCTTCGCCAGCATCGACTCCCCGATGGGCGGCATGCGCACCTCCGGGATGGGCCGGCGCCAGGGTGCCGAGGGCGTGCTGCGCTACACCGAGAGCCAGTCCGTCGCGGTGCAGAAGCTGCTCCGCTTCGGACCCATGTTGGGTATGAATGACCAGACCTACGCACGGGTGATGAACGTCAACCTGCGGCTGCTGAAGAAGATGGGACGCGCATGAGCGGGCACGACGAGTTCGACTACGACGTACTGGTCATCGGGTCGGGCTTCGGTGGCTCGGTCACGGCCCTGCGGCTGACCGAGAAGGGCTACAAGGTCGGCGTGATCGAGGCCGGCGCCCGCTTCGAGGACGAGGACTTCGCCAAGAACTCCTTCGAGATCAAGAAGTTCCTCTACCGCCCCGAGATCGGCTGCTACGGCATCCAGCGCATCGACGCGGTCCGCGACTCCCTGATCCTGGCCGGTGCCGGGGTCGGCGGCGGGTCGCTGGTCTACGCCAACACGCTCTACGAGCCCCTCGAGCAGTTCTACCGCGACCCGCAGTGGGCCGACATCACCGACTGGAAGTCCGAGCTCGCGCCGTACTACGACCAGGCCAAGCGGATGCTCGGCGTCGTCGAGAACCCGCTGCGCACCCCGGCCGACGACGTGATGGAGAAGGTCGCCAGCGAGATGGGCGTGGCCGACACCTTCCACCCCACCCCGGTCGGCGTCTTCTTCGGCGGCCCGGAGAACTCCATGGGCGAGGAGGTCGCCGACCCCTACTTCGGCGGCGAGGGCCCCGCGCGGCGTACGTGCGTGGCGTGCGGTGACTGCATGGTCGGCTGCAACTACAACGCCAAGAACACCCTGGTGAAGAACTACCTCTACCTCGCGGAGAAGAACGGCGCGAAGGTGATGCCGCTCTCGACCGTGACCCGCGTCAGCCAGCGCGAGGGTGGTGGGTACGACGTCCGGATCCGCTACACCAAGGCCAAGCGGGCGACCGCCGCGTCGACCCGCACGCTGTCGGCCGAGCAGGTCGTCTTCGCCGCCGCCGCGATCGGCACCCAGAAGCTGCTGCACAAGATGAAGGCCGAGGGGCACCTGCCCAAGCTCTCGGACCGCCTGGGCCACCTCTCGCGCACCAACTCCGAGTCGATCCTCGGCGCGATCGCGCCGGACACCTCGATCGACTACAGCTACGGGGTGGCGATCACCTCCTCGTTCCACCCCGACGAGGACACCCACGTCGAGCCCTGCCGCTACGGCCGGGGCAGCAACGCGATGGCGCTGATGCAGACCGTCCTGACCGACGGCGACGTGCCGGGCCGCCGCTGGAAGACCTGGCTCAAGGAGCTGTGGGTCCAGCGCAAGAACATCCGGTCGCTCTACGACGTCAAGCACTGGTCCGAGCGCACCGTGGTCGCCCTGGTGATGCAGACGCTGGACAACTCGATCACCGTCTACCCCAAGAAGGTGCCGGGCACGAACAAGTACCGCCTGACCTCCAGGCAGGGCCACGGCAAGCCCAACCCGACGTGGATCCCGGTGGCCAACACGGTCGTGCGCAAGATGGCCACGATCATGGGCGGCACCGCCGGCGGCTCCATCGGCGAGCCGTTCGACATGCCCATGACCGCCCACTTCATCGGCGGCTGCACGATCGGTGAGTCGAAGCGCACCGGCGTCGTCGACCCCTACCAGCGCGTCTACGGCTACGACGGCATGCACATCGCCGACGGCTCGGCGATCACCGCCAACCTCGGGGTCAACCCGTCGCTGACGATCACCGCCCAGGCCGAGCGTGCGATGGCGTTCTGGCCCAACAAGGGCGAGGCCGACCCGCGCCCGGCGGTCGAGGCGGCGTACGAGCGGATCGCGCCGGTCGAGCCCCGCAACCCCGTCGTCCCGCCCAGCGCGTACGGCGCCCTGCGGCTCCCGATCGTGGGCGTCAGCTAGGGGCTCCAGCGCGGCCTGGCAGTTTCCCAGGTGATGAACCCATGTTGCCTCTGTGCACACCAGATCTGGTGTGTGGAGAGGGAGTGTGGGTTCATCACCTGGGAAACCGGCCCCGGCCCCGGCCAGCCCGACCACCCGCGGAAGACCCCGGACACAGCTCCAGGGCCCGACCGGGGAGGGAGGGTGGCCGGGCCCTGGGCGCGGCCCGCGTCGCGAGCCTGGCTGGAACCGGCCAGGGAGGGAGGTCGTGCGCCGGATCCGAATCGCACAACGAGGCCACCTGACGGGGGTCACGCCCGGCCCGAGGAAATCTCACGGGCTGTTCTCTGGCAGACTCGGCGGCTCAGCGGGGCCCGCTCCACCACCCGCCGTACCCGCCTCGCCACCCGTCGAAAGGGTCACCCGTGACCGACCACGACCTCGTCCTCGTCGTCGACTTCGGCGCCCAGTACGCCCAGCTGATCGCGCGGCGCGTCCGCGAGGCCAAGGTGTACTCCGAGATCGTGCCGCACACCATGCCGGTGGAGCAGATGCTCGAGCGCCGGCCCGCGGCGATCATCCTCTCCGGCGGACCATCCTCGGTCTACGCCCCGGGCGCACCCCGGGTCGACGAGGACCTCTTCACGGCCGGCGTCCCCGTCTTCGGGATGTGCTACGGCTTCCAGGCGATGGCTGCCGCGCTCGGCGGCGAGGTCGCCCGCACGGGCGTCTCGGAGTACGGCCGCACCCCCGTCACGGTCACCACCCCCGGCACCCTGCTCGCCGACGTCCCGGCCGCCCACCGCGTGTGGATGTCGCACGGCGACTCCGTGCGCGAGGCGCCGACGGGCTTCACGGTGCTGGCCTCGACCACGGCGACCCCGGTCGCGGCCTTCGAGGACGTGCAGCGCCGCCTGGCCGGCGTGCAGTGGCACCCCGAGGTGATGCACACCGAGCACGGGCAGACGGTGCTCGAGCACTTCCTGATCGAGATCGCCGGCTGCCGCCCGACGTGGACCATGGTCAACATCGTCGAGGAGCAGATCGAGAAGATCCGCGCCCAGATCGGCGACCGCGGCCAGGCCATCTGCGGGCTGTCCGGCGGCGTCGACTCCGCCGTGGCCGCCGCCGTGGTGCAGCGCGCCATCGGCGACCGCCTGACCTGCGTGTACGTCGACCACGGCCTGATGCGCAAGGGCGAGACCGAGCAGGTCGAGCGCGACTTCGTCGCCGCGACCGGGGTCGACCTGGTCGTCGTGGACGCCGAGAAGCAGTTCCTCGACGCCCTCGCCGGGGTCACCGACCCCGAGGAGAAGCGCAAGGTCATCGGCCGCGAGTTCATCCGGGTCTTCGAGGCCGCCGAGGCCGACGTCCTCGGCAGCGCGGCCGCCTCCGGTGACACGGTCGCCTTCCTCGTGCAGGGCACGCTCTACCCCGACGTCGTCGAGTCCGGCGGGGGAGCGGGCACCTCGACGATCAAGTCCCACCACAACGTCGGCGGCCTGCCCGACGACCTCGAGTTCGAGCTGGTCGAGCCCCTGCGCACGCTGTTCAAGGACGAGGTCCGCCTGGTCGGCGAGCAGCTCGGCCTCCCCGCCGACATCGTCTGGCGCCAGCCCTTCCCCGGGCCCGGCCTGGGCATCCGGATCATCGGCGAGGTCACCCGCGAGCGCCTCGACGTGCTGCGCGAGGCCGACGCCATCGCCCGCGAGGAGCTGACGCGCGCCGGTCTGGACCGCGACATCTGGCAGATGCCGGTGGTGCTCCTGGCCGACGTGCGCTCCGTCGGCGTCCAGGGCGACGGCCGCACCTACGGCCACCCGGTCGTCCTGCGGCCGGTGACCTCGGAGGACGCGATGACCGCCGACTGGGCGCGCCTGCCGTACGACGTCATGGAGACGATCTCGACCCGGATCACCAACGAGGTCCGCGAGATCAACCGCGTCACGGTCGACATCACGAGCAAGCCGCCGGGCACCATCGAGTGGGAGTGATCGACCTCTCCGGTCCACCGCGGGGTGTCCGTCGTGCAGTTGTCAGGTTGTCTTCTTAAACTGTTCGCGCATCCCGAGCGGAACGAGGACGTCAGTGAGCGTGGTCAGCACCGTCAAGCGCGTCGTGCGCCAGCGCGTGATCGCGCGCACCGGTGGCATCGACCTGACCAAGCTCGACAAGGTGCCCCCCTCCCTGTCGTGGCCGCTGCACCGCGAGGTGATGGCGCCGAGCCGTCGGCTCCAGGACTCCCGCGACGAGGCCCCCGTACGCCGCCACGCCAGACTGCTCGGTCTCGAGATCTGGCTGGTCACCGGTGACGCCGAGTCGCGTGAGGTGCTCAGCGACACCACAACGTACTCCACCGACATCCGGCCCTACATGGGCAAGAGCGGGTCGACCACCGACGGCGACATCGGCGGCCTCGGCTTCACCGACCCGCCCGACCACACCCGGCTGCGCCGCCTGCTGACCCCCGAGTTCACGATGCGGCGCCTCGCGCGGCTGCGGCCCACCATCCAGGCCATCGTCGACCAGCAGGTCGAGGAGGTGGCCCGCCTCGGCGCGTCCGGGGGCGTCGTCGACCTGGTGCCGACCTTCGCCTTCCCGATCCCGTTCCTGGTGATCTGCGAGCTGCTCGGCCTGCCGGACGAGAAGCGCGAGACCTTCGCCTCCCTGGCCACCGCGCGCTTCGACGTCACCCTCGGCGGCCAGGGCACGGTCGGTGCCATCGGCGGCTCGCGGGAGTTCCTGCTGGCCGAGGCCGCGCGGCAGCGCCTGGACCCCGGGCCCGGCCTGATCGGGCAGCTGATCCGCGAGCACGGCGACGAGATCACCGACTTCGAGCTCGGCGGCCTCGCCGACGGCGTCTTCACCGGCGGGCTGGAGACCAGCGCCTCGATGATCGCCCTGGGCACCGCCCACCTGCTCGACGACCGCGACCTGTGGAAGCACGTCGCCGCCGAGCCCGACCAGATCGGTCCGGTGGTCGACGAGTTGCTGCGCCTGCTCTCGGTCGTCCAGGTGGCCTTCCCCCGCTTCGCCAAGACCGACGTCGTCGTCGCCGGTCACCACATTCCGCAGGGCTCGGTCGTGCTCTGCTCGCTCCCGGCCGCCAACCGCGACCCGCGCGCCGGACGCGCCGACGGTCTCGACCTCGACCGTGCCTCGGCCGGTGCCGCCCACGGGTCGCACGGGTCCCACCTGGCCTTCGGCTACGGCTTCCACCGCTGCATCGGGGCCGAGCTGGCCCGGATGGAGCTCACCATGGCCTACCCGACGCTGGCGGCGCGCTTCCCCGAGATGCGGCTGGCCCAGGCCGTCGAGGACCTGCCCTACCGCCCGTTGAGCATCGTCTACGGCGTCGACTCGGTGCCCGTGCACCTGGGCTGAGCCCGCCGGACGAGCCCCCTCGGGCGCCGGATGAGCCTCCTCGGGCGCCAGATGAGCCTCCTCGGGCGCCGGACGAGCCTCCTCGCGCGCCAGGTGAGCCCCCTGGGCCGCCAGGTGAGCCTCCTCGGCTCGGGGCGGTCAGCCGGCGTCGGGGACCAGGTCGGTCGCGTCGACGGCCAGCAGGAGGCCGCCCAGCATCGAGGCCCGGTCGCCGAGCTGGGCGACCTTGATGGGCGTCGAGGCGGCGCCGGCGAGCACGTGGCGGCGCAGGCCCACCCGCACCGACTCCAGCAGCATCTCACCGGCGTGGCTCATGTCGCCGCCGACGGCGATCACGCCGGGGTTGAGCAGGTTGGTGATCGTGGCCAGGCCCCAGCCCAGGTGCAGCCCGGCGTCCTCGAAGACGCGGCGGGCCGAGACGTCGCCCCGGTGGGCGGCCCGGATGACGTCGTCGATCACGGGCTCGGGCGCGGGGGAGCCGTCCGGGCCCGGACGGCGCATCTGGCCGGCCATCATCGCCAGCGCCGAGCCGGTGGCGGCGTACGCCTCCAGGCAGCCGCGGCTGCCGCACCGGCACAGCGGACCCTGCTCGTCGAAGGTGAGGTGGCCGATCTCGCCGGCGGTGCCGTGGGCGCCGCGGAAGATCCGGTGGTCCAGGATCAGCCCGGCCCCGACGCCGGAGGAGACCTTGACGAAGACGACGTTGGCGTGGCCGCGGCCGACGCCCAGCCGGTGCTCGCCCAGGGCGCCGAGGTTGGCGTCGTTGTCGACCACCACCGGGGCGCCCAGGCGCGTCTGGACGATCTCGCGGGCGTTGACGCCGACCCAGGCCGGCATGATCGCCGAGGACATCACGATGCCGTCGGAGATGGGGCAGGGGAGTCCCACCCCGAGGTTGCGCAGGTCCGAGCGGCGTACGCCGGACTCGGTGAGCAGGGCCTCGAGCAGCTCCGAGGCGCGCCCGAGCCCCTCGTCCACGGAGTACGCCGGCGGCAGCTGGCGGCTGCGCTCGCCGAGCACGCCACCGCGCATGTCGCCCAGCGCGACGCCCACGTGGCTGTGGCCGAAGTCGACCGAGCCCACGACTCCGGCGCCTCGCGAGAGACGCACGGTCGTGCCGCGTCGTCCGGCCCCGGCCACGGTGGACAGGACCTCCGCGGCGGCGAGCTCGCGCACGATCGAGGAGACGGTGCCGGCGGCGAGCCCGGTCTCGCGGGCGATCTCCGACTGGGTCGTGGTGCCGGAGCGCTGGACCACGTCGAGGACGCGCCGCTGGTTGGCGGTGCGCAGCGAGGACGTGGAGCCGGGGGAGCCTGCGGCGTCACGTGAGCCCGCGGCGGTCCCGGGCTTGGTGGCCGACATGGCGACACCATGAAGGACATGCGAGGTTGTCGTCAAGTAGTGAGCACAAAAGTGGCAGGTCTAGTTCGTTATCGACTCGTAGCGTTCGACTCTTGACCGCAACCGCGTGACGCAGCACACTGCGGTGCATGAGTCTCGCCCCGCCGCGCGGTGGCCAGAGCTAACCCACTCACAGGAGGAACCACCGTGCCATCACTTTTCCGTCGCGCATCCGTCACCGGGATCGCCGTGACCCTCGGGGTCGCGGCCCTGGCCGGCTGTGGCAGCAGCGGCTCCAGCAGCAGCAGCAAGTCCGACAGCGGCTCGGGCTCCGGCGCCGCCAAGCTGACGGCTGCCTGCAAGCTGACCAACCCCCCGAAGAGCGCCGCCAAGGCCCCCTCGACCAACACCTCGAGCGCCAAGGCGAGCGGCAAGGTCGGCGTGATCCTCCCCGACACGACGTCCTCGACGCGCTACACCCTCTACGACAAGCCCCTGCTCCAGAAGGCCCTCTCGAGCGCCGGCGTCACCGCCGACATCCAGAACGCCCAGGGTGACAAGAACAAGTTCGCCTCGATCGCCCAGAACATGATCGGCGAGGGCGTGAAGGTCCTGATCATCGACTCGATCGACGCCGCCTCCGGCGCCGGTGTCGAGAAGCAGGCCGCTGCGGCCGGCGTCAAGGTCATCGACTACGACCGCGTGAACCTCGGCGGCTCGGCCGGGTACTACGTCTCCTTCGACAACGAGGACGTCGGCAAGCTGCAGGCCCAGACCCTGGTCGACTGCCTGGACGCCCAGAAGGTCTCCAAGCCGAAGATCATCATGATGGACGGCGGCACCGACGTCGACAACAACGCGGTGCTGTTCAAGAAGGGCGCCCACGAGGTGCTCGACCCGCTGGTCAAGGCCGGCAAGCTCTCCATCGAGCAGGAGGCCGTCGTCAAGGGCTGGAACGTCCAGAACGCCGCTCCCGCCTTCAGCCAGGCGCTGACCGCCTCGGGCGGCGACGTCCAGGGCGTGCTGGCCGCCAACGACGACATCGCCAACGCCGTCATCGGCGTCCTGAAGAACCAGGGCCTCGACGGCCACGTCGTCGTGACCGGTCAGGACTCGGGCGTCGAGGGTCTGCAGAACATCATCAACGGCAAGCAGAGCATGACGGTCTTCAAGGACGTCAAGCTCGAGGCCACCGCGGCGGCCCAGCTGGCCATCGCGCTGATCGGCGGCAAGGACGCCTCCTCCGCCGGCCTCACCCTGTCGTCGTTCGCCGACCCGCAGGCCTCCGGCCACAAGATCCAGGCGCTGCTCCTGCCCGCCCAGGTCATCACCCAGGCCAACGTCAAGGACGTCGTCGACGCCGGCGCGCTGACCAAGGCCGAGCTGTGCAAGGGCATCACCTCCGCCTGCGCCAAGGTCGGCCTCAACTGACCGGCTCGCACCTGCCACACCTGCACCACCAGCAGCACTGATCCACCTGTGACCACGGCCGGGCGCGCGCGTCGCGCCCGGCCGTGGTCCGGCCCTCCCGCACCCCCTCACGACCCGGACGGTGAACCGTGCCCGAACCCATCCTCGAGATCTCGAAGCTGAACAAGAGCTTCGGCCCCGTGCACGTGCTGCACGACGTGGACCTCAATGTCTACCCCGGCGAGGTGACGGCGTTGGTGGGCGACAACGGCGCCGGCAAGTCCACGCTGGTCAAGTGCATCGCCGGCATCAACGGCATCGACTCCGGCACCGTGAAGTTCGAGGGCAAGGAGGTCTCGCTCAACGACCCGCGCGACGCCACCGCCCTCGGCATCGAGTTCGTCTACCAGGACCTCGCGCTGGCCGACAACCTCGACATCACCCAGAACATGTTCCTCGGGCGCGAGATCAAGCGCGGCGGCACCTTCCTGGTCGACGGGGAGATGGAGCGCCAGGCCCGCGAGACGCTCAAGTCGCTCTCGGTCCGCACCGTCTCCTCGGTCCGCCAGCTCGTCGCCAGCCTCTCCGGTGGCCAGCGCCAGACCGTGGCGATCGCCAAGGCCGTGCTGTGGAACAGCAAGATCGTCGTCCTGGACGAGCCCACCGCCGCCCTGGGTGTCGCCCAGACCCGCCAGGTCCTCGACCTCGTGCGCCGGCTGGCCGACCAGGGCCGCGGCGTGGTCCTGATCTCGCACAACATGAACGACGTCATGGAGGTCGCCGACCGCGTGGCGGCCCTCTACCTCGGGCGGGTGGCCGCCGAGGTCAAGACCAAGGACACCTCCACCACCCAGATCGTCGAGCTGATCACGGCCGGTCGCAGCGGCGACCTGGGCCTGGCCGCCTCGACCGCGAACCAGAGCATCTGAGGACCACGATGAGCACCCCACCCGACATCACCCCCGGCACCACCAACGTGGACGCCGGCGCCCTGCCCGCGAGCGACCGGGCCAGCTCCTTCTCCCTCGACGTGGAGGAGCGCTCGATCCCGCAGGCCTTCAAGGACTGGACGATCAAGATCCGCACCGGTGACCCGGGCGCGCTGCCCTCGGTCCTCGGCCTGGTGGTCCTGGCCCTGATCTTCATGCAGGTCTCCGACCGGTTCCTCTCGAAGTTCAACATCGGCAACATCCCCGGCCAGGGCGCCTACATCGCGATCATCGCGCTGGGCCTGGTCTTCGTCCTGCTGCTCGGCGAGATCGACCTCTCGGCCGGCACCGCCGGTGGCACCTGCGCGGCGATCGCCGCGGTGGGCGTGATGTCGAAGGACCTGCACAAGGGGCTGCCGAGCCTCCTCTACTGGGCCCTGATCGTGGGCATGGTCGCCTGCATCGCACTCGCGATCTGGCTCAAGACCTACACCGCCGCGGTCTTCATCGCGGTCGGCATCGTGCTGATCCTGGTCAACGCCACCCAGACCCTGGTGCCGGCCCTGATCGCGGCCATCTGCATCGGCGTGGCCATCGGCGTCTTCAACGGCTGGCTCGTCGCCAAGGTCGGCATCCCCAGCTTCGTGGTCACCCTGGCGCTGTTCCTGGCCTGGCAGGGCGTGCTGCAGTTCGCCCTCAACGGCCAGCCGGTGAACACCTCCAACTACGCGCTGTGGCACGACCTGACCTACGGCAACCTCACCCCGCTGTGGAGCTGGATCTTCGTGATCGTCACGGTGGGCGGCTACCTCGCCTACACGCTGTGGGCCTCGCTGTCGGCCAAGAAGGCCCAGCTCGCCCGCGACTCGGTCAGCCTGGTGCTCCTGCGCGGCGGCGTGATCGCCGTGGTCGCGGTGGTCATCACGATCCTGGCCAGCTCCAACCGCAACACCAACCCGTTCCGGGTCATCGACGGCATCCCGGTGCCGGCGGCGCTGGCCATCGTGCTGATGATCGGCTGCACCATCGCGCTGACCAAGACCACCTGGGGCCGTCACCTCTACGCGACCGGCGGCAACATCGAGGCCGCGCGTCGTGCCGGCATCGACGTGGTCCGGATGAAGGTCAACGCCTTCACCCTCTGCTCGGCCTTCGGCGCCCTGGGCGGCATCCTGCTGGCCTCGTCGCAGTCCTCGGCCTCGCTGGACCTCGGCTCGGGCAACGTGCTGCTGTTCTCGGTCGCCGCGGCGGTCATCGGCGGCACCTCGCTGTTCGGTGGTCGCGGCAAGCCGCGCGACGCCATCATCGGCGCGCTCGTGATCGCGATCATCCCCAACGGCCTGGGCCTGCGCCCGAGCCTGGGAGCGCAGTGGCAGCAGGTCATCACCGGCGTCGTGCTGCTGCTGGCGGCCGCCGTGGACGCGATCTCGCGTCGCCGGGCCGCTCGCCGCTGACCTCACCTGCTCCGCACCGACAGGGACCTCGCCCACCGGGCGGGGTCCCTGCGGCGTTCGCGCGGAAGATCAGGGGGCGAGGTCGCGGTAGGCCTGCGCCAGCACACCGGCGCCGGCCTTGACCCGCTCGGTGGAGACGACCCGGTTCCACGTCGGCCAGGTGAGGTCGAGGTGCTCGGGCTGGCCGTCGACGACCAGGTCGAGGCCGATACCGGGGATCGTCACCATCCGGGCCGGGGTGCCCTCGCCGAGCGCGGTGCGGGACGACGGGTCGGCCATGCCGAGCATGCTCCACGGGATCCGCACGCGCACGGTGTCGTGCGCCTCGTCGACGTCCCAGGTCGCGCGGGAGTCGTAGCCCTTGGCCGTAGGGTCCCAGCTGCCGCGGCGCAGCCGGCCGATGTCGGCGTACTCCGCCGGGTGGCCGCGCTGGGCGCGGTTTGTGATCAGCTCGAACAGGTGCCAGGGCGCGGCCGCGTCGGGGCGGTACGGCGTCTGGTCGGTGTCGAGCCGCATCGGGTCCAGGGCGCGGCGCACCTCCCACGTGGCCGCGCCCGTGCCGCGGTCGAGGGCGAGCCGGTAGTCGGCCTTCTCGGCGCCCGGGACCACGTCGGCCTCGGCCGTCAGCGTGGTGGGGGTCGCGGTCCGGCCGGTGACCTCGAGGTGGACGTAGGAGTAGTCGGCCCAGGCGTAGAGGTACTTGGTCGCGCCGGTGGTCGGCAGCTTCTCGGCCGCGGCATCGGGCACCTGCGGGGTGTCGGTCGCGGTGATGCCGAACCACTGCTCGTTGGTCAGCGGGTCGTGCCACAGCTGGCGCCGAGCCGGGTCCTGGTGCTCCATGGTGTTCCAGGTGCGCTTGAACCACTCGTCGGCCCAGGAGAAGACGAAGCCGCCGCCGAGGCCGATCGACTGCATCATCCGCATCATCGAGGCGTCCATCGCCATCGCCTCCTGCTCGGAGTGGGCGCCTTGCCCGCGACCGTTGGTGCCGGCGTGGGCGGTCCCCAGCGAGGCCGGCACGCCGAACTCGCTGACGACGAGCGGCATGTGGGCGGCGAAGTGGCGCTGGAGCGAGAGCAGGTAGCCGGCGTACCGGTCCGAGCGGCCCTGCCAGCGCGCCTTGTCCAGGCCGGGCTCGTAGCGCTGGAAGTCGGGGTAGTAGGGGTAGGCGTGGAAGCTGGCGAAGGTGCCACCGGGCCAGGCGCGGGTCGGCAGGACGTGGTTGGCGTCGACCGAGACCAGGTCTTCCTGACGCAGGGGCTCGGTGGGGTGGTGCAGCGGGTCGGCCGTGGGCCAGTTGGCGAACGCCACCGGGACCGAGGTGCCGCGGGCGGCCTCCAGGGTCGCGAGGTGGTCCACGTGCCGGGCGATCCAGCGCTCGGTGGCGGTGGCGCCCGGGGTGGCGCGGAAGTAGCGACCCGGCGTGTACGCCGCCCGCCGCATCACCCGGTCGGTCCGGAGCGTGCCCTCGGGGTCCCACTCCACGCCGATGATCCACGAGGCCACCCACCGCGACACGTCGGTGCGGTAGGTGCCTCCGGCCCGGCCGGGGACCTGCGGGCGGGTCAGGTCGCCGTGGACGGCCGCCGAGACGTCGGAGATCTCGTCGGTGAACGCCCGGTCGACCGCGGGGGTGTAAAGCGTGTGCCCGGGGGTGTTGTAGTCCTCGTCGGGCAGGTAGACGCCCTGCACCAGGTAGAGCGGGTCGCGGGCGTGGGCGGTGTTCCACCGGTCGAGCTCGTCGTAGAACCCGGGGGAGAGGAGCGTGTAGATCCGGACGACCCGGATGCCGAGGTCGTGCATCTGGCCGAACCAGGTGCGGTACTGCGAGGCCGGGATGGACCCGACCTCGCCGGGCTGGTGGCCCGGGACCGAGCTGCCGAGGTTGATCCCGGGCAGGAAGGTCTTGTCACCGGACGCGGTGTGGAGGCGCAGGCCGCGGGCGTCGGACTGCGCGAGGACCCGCAGACCGCCCACCGTGCGGGCCGCTGGAGCCCAGTCGGTCGAGCGGGGCCCGGAGGCGTCCTGGTGGGAGCCGCACCCGGCCGCTGCGCCCACGAGGGCGACCGTCACTCCCAGGGCCGCGGCCCGCTGTTTCCATCCTCGCACTCAGCGAGGATATGTCCCTTTCGTCAGTCTCGTAATGCTTTCGGGCGGACGCCGGCGTACGTCGTCGACCGCTGCACGACCGGGCGGTCGATGCCCGCGCCGATCTCCTCCAGCTCGGCCACGGTCTTGGCCGAGCCGTGCTCGGAGCCCGCCATCCGGGAGATGGTCTCCTCCATCAGGGTGCCGCCGACGTCGTTGGCGCCGGCGCGCAGCATCGCGCGGGTGCCCTCGACGCCGAGCTTGACCCAGGACGTCTGGATGTTGTCGATGCGCCCGTGCAGCATGATCCGGCCCATCGCGTGCACGGCCAGGTTGTCGCGCAGCGTCGGACCCGGCCGGGCCACCCCGGCGAGGTAGATCGGCGCGGAGGTGTGCACGAACGGCAGCGGCACGAACTCGGTGAAGCGCGCGGCACCGTGCTCGAGCGCCCGGTCCTGGATGCCGGCCAGCACGCGCAGGTGCGTCACCCAGTGGCGCGGGTTGTCGACGTGGCCGTACATCATCGTGCTGGTGGTCGGGATGCCCACGCGGTGGGCGGTGGAGATGACCTCGACCCAGGTGCGGGTGGGCAGCTTGCCCTTGGTCAGCACCCAGCGGACGTCGTCGTCGAGGATCTCCGCGGCCGTGCCGGGGATCGAGCCGAGCCCGGACTCGCGCGCCTGCACCAGGAAGTCCTCGATCGAGAGACCCGTGCGCGCGGTGCCGTTGACGATCTCCATGGGGGAGAAGGCGTGCACGTGCATGTCGGGGACGCGGGCGCGGACGGCCGCGGCCAGGTCGAAGTACGCCGTGCCGGGCAGCTCGGGGTCGATCCCGCCCTGCATGCAGACCTCGGTGGCGCCCAGACCCCACGCCTCCTCGGCCCGGTCGGCGACCTGGTCGAGCGAGAGGGAGTAGGCGTCGGCGTCGGTGCGCCGCTGGGCGAAGGCGCAGAAGCGGCAGCCGACGTAGCAGACGTTGGTGAAGTTGATGTTGCGGTTCACCACGTAGGTGACGTCGTCGCCGACGGTCTCGCGGCGCAGGTCGTCGGCAAGCCGGCAGACCTGGTCGAGCAGGTCGCCCTCGGCGGTCATCAACCGCAGCGCGTGCTCGTCGGAGAGGTGGCCGGGGTCGCGCTCGGCGGCGCGCAGGGCGGCCAGCCCGTCGCTGTCGGCGCGGCCCGAGACGCCGGTGCGGGCGGCGTCGGCGGCGACCTCGTCCCAGTCGCCGTAGACGTCGGCGAAGTCGGAGCGGCGGTCCTCGGTGCGGCCCTCGGTGTCGACCTCGGCGTGCAGGTCGACGCGGCCGACGCTGGCGAACCCGCCGTCCGGCTCCTGCCACGGCAGGCCGGTGGGGCGGGCGCCTCCGGAGGTGATCTCGGGGCGCAGGAAGCCGTCGTCGTCGGCCAGGGCGGAGACGTGCCCGCTGACGCGCGGGTCGATCCACGGCTCGCCGGCCAGGGCGTACGCCGGGTGGACGGTCAGGCGCGCCCGCAGCTCGAAACCCGCCGCGGCGGTGACCTGGCGGAGACGGTCGAGCGAGGGCCAGGGGCGCTCGGGGTTGACGTGGTCGGGCGTCAGCGGCGAGACGCCGCCCCAGTCGTCGACGCCGGCGGCGAGCAGCAGGCGGCACTCGTCGAGATCGACCAGGTTGGGCGGGGCCTGGAGGCGGACCTTGGGGCCGAGCACGATCCGGGAGACGGCCAGCGCGGCGGCGTACTCCTCCAGGGCGAGGTCGTCGGTGTGGCGCATCGCGGTGTCGGGCTTGGCGCGGAAGTTCTGGACGATGACCTCCTGCACGTGCCCGAACTGCCGGGCGACGCGGCGCAGCGCGAAGATCGACTCCGCGCGCTCGGTGAGGTCCTCGCCGATGCCGATCAGCAGACCGGTGGTGAACGGGATCGAGAGCCGGCCCGCGTCCTCCAGCACGCGCAGGCGCACGTCGGGGTCCTTGTCGGGGGAGCCGTGGTGGGCCTCGCCGCGGGTCTCGAACAGCCGGCGCGACGTGGTCTCCAGCATCATCCCCATCGAGGGGGAGACCGGCTTGAGGCGGTTCATCTCCTCCCACGTCATCACGCCGGGGTTGAGGTGGGGCAGCAGCCCGGTCTCCTCCAGCACCCGCACGGCCATCGCCCGCACGTAGGCCAGCGTGGAGTCGTAACCCTGCTCGTCGAGCCACGCCTGCGCCTCGGGCCAGCGGTCCTCGGGGCGGTCGCCGAGGGTGAACAGCGCCTCGGCGCAGCCCAACTCGGCGCCCTGGCGGGCGATCTCGAGGATCTCGTCGGGGGAGAGGTACGCCGACCGGCCCTCTCGCGCCGCCTGGCCCGGGGTCTCCACGAAGGTGCAGTAGTGGCAGCGGTCGCGGCACAGCTTGGTGACCGGGATGAACACCTTGGGGGAGTAGGTCACCACGCCGGGTCGCCCGGCGGCCTCCAGCCCGGCGTCGCGGACCCGGCCCGCGATCGCGGTCAGCCGGGCCAGGTCGTCGCCGGTCGCGGCCAGGAGGACGGTCGCCTCGGCCACGTCGAGCGCGGCCCCCCGCTCGGCACGGGCCAGGGCGCGACGGACCTGCTGCGGCGTGGGGGAGGGGGTCACCCCCCCTACGCTAACGAGGGGGCCGACAGCCACGTCCGGCGCCTGCTCAGGCCAGCCACTCCTTGAGCTGGCGCACGACGCCCGCGGGGTCCTCGGAGGCCGGCGTCACCTGGAGGTTGGTCACGCCGGACTCGCGGAACGCCTCGATGCGCTCGCGGACGTAGGACGCCGGGCCGACCAGGTTGACCTGCTCGAGGAGCTCGAGGGGGACGGCCGCCTCCGCCTCCTTCTTCTTGCCGTCGAGGTAGAGGTCCTGGATCTGCTTGGCCTCCGCCTCGTAGCCGTAGTCGCAGGCCAGCTGGTTGTAGAAGTTCTTCCCGCGTGCGCCCATGCCGCCGATGTAGAGCGCGAACTGCGGGCGGGCCAGGTCGAGCATCCCCTTCACGTCGTCGCCGATCGCGACCATGCCGCCGGCCACGACCTCGAGCGGCGCCAGGCCCTCCTCGCGCTGAGCGGTCCCGGCGGCGAGCGCGTCGCCCCAGACCTTGCTCGAGCCCTCGGGGGAGTAGAGGAAGGGCAGCCAGCCGTCGGCGTACGTCGCGGCGCCCTCGACGGACTTCGGGCCGAGCCCGGCGATGTAGATCGGCACGCTCGAGCGCTCGGGGCGGGTCAGCATCTTCAGCGGCTTGCCCAGACCGGTGCCCTGGTCGGGGGGCAGCGGCAGGGTGATCGACGTCCCGGCGTACTCCACGACCTCGCGGCGGATCGCGGCCCGCACGACGTCGATGACCTCCTTGGTGCGCCCGATCGGCTTGGAGTACGGCATCCCGTGCCAGCCCTCGATCACCTGCGGGCCGCTGGCGCCGAGCCCGAGGATCGCGCGGCCGCCCGAGACGTTGTCGAGCCCGGCGGCGGTCTGCGCCAGCAGCGCGGGCGTGCGGGAGTAGACGTTGAGGATCGCCGCCCCGATCTCCACCCGCTCGGTGCGCGCGGCGAGGTAGCCCATCAGCGTGGGGGAGTCGAAGCCGTAGGCCTCGGCCACCCACACCGTGTCGAGCCCGGCCTCCTCCAGCCGCGCCACCTCGTCGGCGGCGTCGCGCGGGTTGCCGGAGTAGTTCAGCATCGTCGAGATCTTCATGACCGTGACAGTAGAGGTGGCACGGTCAGCCCGCCACCGCGCGCCCGTCCGACAGGACGCCGCTGCGCGCCTCTCGGCGGTCAGCGGGCGAGGTCGGGGACGACCTCGGCGCCGGGGAGGAGGGCGAGGAGGGGGCCGGGGACGAACAGCTTGGACCCGCGTACGCCGCTCCCGATCACCGCGAGCTCGATCCGCGTCGCCGCCTCGTCGACCAGGACGCGCCACGAGGACGGCAGGCCGAGGGGGGTGATGCCGCCGTGCTCCATCCCGGACTCGCCCACGGCGCGGTCGTGGTCGAGGAAGGAGGCCTTGCGGACGTCGAGGGTGCGCTTGACCACCGAGTTCACCTGGGCGCGGGTGTCGGCGCGCACCACGCAGGCGGCGATCCGCTCCTCCCCGTCGCGACGCCCGAGCACCACGACGCAGTTGGCGCCGGCGTCGAGCGGCACCTCGTAGGCCTCCGACATCGCGACGGTGTCGGCCAGGGCGGGGTCGATCTCGGCGACGAGGGCCTGGTCGGCGTGCTCCCAGCCGTCCAGGGCGCGGCGCACGGGCTCGCCGAGGAGGTCCGGTCGCTCCAGGGCGGGGGTCAGGGTCAGTCGTCCGATCATCTGCACGACGACCACGGTAGGGGTCGTGTTCGGGCGCTGGTCACCTGCCGGCCACCTGGGCCGCGCACGCTGGGGCGCGTGAGCCCAGCCCTCGTCATCGGCCACCGCGGCGCCAGCGGGCACCGCCCGGAGCACACGGCCCTGGCCTACCGCCACGCCTACCGCGCCGGTGCCGACTCGGTCGAGCCCGACGTGCTCAGCACCCGGGACGGGGTGCTGGTGTGCCGCCACGACCTCGACCTGTCCCTGACCACCGACATCGCCGAGCGCCCGGAGTTCGCCTCCCGGCGTCGCTCGCTGGTCGTCGAGGGCACCGAGCGGCGCGGCTGGTTCGTGCACGACCTCGACCTCGCGGAGCTGCGCACGCTGCGCGCCCGTGAGCGGTGGCCGCGCAAGCGCCCGGTGAGCGCCCGCTTCGACGGCCACGTCGGCGTGCTGACCCTCGAGGACCTCCTGGACCTGCGCGAGGAGGAGTCCGCCCGGGCCGGGCGTGAGCTCGGGGTGCACGTGGAGCTCAAGCACGCGGAGCACCAGGCCTCGCTCGGGCTGCCGCTGGACGACCTGCTGGTCGAGGTGCTGCGTCGCCGCCGCCACACCTCGCCGCTGAGCCCCGTGACGGTGATGGGCTTCGAGAGCTCGGTGCTGCGCTCGCTGCGCCACGAGGTCGACGTCGACCTGGTGCAGCTCGTCGACCACCCGGCCTCGATCAAGCGCTCGCGGCTGGCCCGGATCGCGTCGTACGCCACGGGGGTGGGCCTGCACAAGGACCACGTCCTGCCCCGCGACGCCCAGGACAACGTCGGCGCTCCCGGCAAGGCGGTCGGCAAGGCCATCGGCGCCGGCCTCGACGTGCTGGTCTGGACGCTGCGCAGCGAGAACCGTCACCTCCCGGCCAACCTGCGCGTCGAGGGCTCCAAGCGGACCCACGGCGCGGCCGACCAGGAGGTGCACCGGATGCTCGACGCGGGCGTCGACGGCCTGCTCACCGACTTCCCCGACGTCGCCGTGGACGTCTGCCGCAGCCGGGTCGAGAGCACCCGGTTCGCCCGCACCAGCTGACACCTCGGGCTGCGGGGCGCGCGTCGGCGGCTACACAAATGTGTGGGTGCGGCGTCCTCCGGGGCCTGTTCGTGGTGCGGCGTCTACACAAATGTGTGGGTGCGGCGCCCTTCGGGGCCTGTTCGTGGTGCGGCGTCTACACAAATGTGTGGGTGCGGCGCCCTTCGGGGCCTGTTCGTGGTGCGACGCCTACACAAATGTGTGGGTACGGCGTCTACCCGCCCCCGGACGCACAGCGGCCCGACCGCTCACCGTGAGGGGTCGGGCCGAGCTCGTGCGGGTCAGCTCTGCGGCATGTCGCCGACGCTGGTGCGGAGCTGGCCGAGGATGCGGGTGAGCAGTCGCGAGACCTGCATCTGGGTGACCCCGATGCGCTGGGCGATCTCGCGCTGGGTCAGGCCCTCGTAGAAGCGCATGTTCAGGATGCGGCGGTCGCGCTCGCCGAGGCTGCCCAGGACCGGGCGCAGCATCAGCCGGGCCTCGGAGGCGCCGTGCTCCGCGTTGTCGAACGGCAGCAGCTCGCCCAGCGTGGTCGAGCCGTCGCCGGCCGGGTGGTCCAGCGAGGCGGGCACGAAGCACCCGTCGCTGGCCAGCGCCTCGATGACGCTCTCGGTGCTCTCCTCGAGGAGCGCCGCGATCTCCGCGGGCCGCGGCGCGCGTCCGAGCTTGTTGGACAGCTCGGAGTCGGCGACGTTGATGCGGGCCTGGAGCTCCTGGATCCGACGCGGCGGCCGGATCATCCACCCGTGGTCGCGGAAGTGCTTGCGCAGCTCGCCGCGGATGGTGGGCACGGCGTAGGACAGGAAGTCGTGACCCGTCGTGACGTCGTAGCCGCGGGTGGCCTTGGTCAGCGCGAGTGCGGCGACCTGGCGCAGGTCGTCGAGCGGCACGCCACGGTTGCGGTAGCGACCGGCCTCGGCGTGGGCCAGGTCGAGGTGGAGCACGATCACCGTGTCGAGCAGCCGACGACGTTCCTCGTCGGAGTCCGTGGCCAGGGCCAGGGTGAAGAGCTCGCGGGTGTGGTTGGAACGGTCCTGGGACTGGGTGCTGCGCTCCGGGGTACCGGAATGCGTTGTTGCTGTCATCGCTCACCGACCTGGTAGTCCTCGACCCCGACGACGCGGGGGAGGTCCGAACGGCTGCGAGTGCCGCAAGGGCTAGAGCACTCAAGGGCATCGGGCCGGTGGCTTCAACGAGACGCCCGCCACCAAGAGGTGGCGCGTGTTGTCCACCATAGCCCGGAACGTCCGAGACGCAAGCGTCCAGCCGTCTAGACCGGTGAGGAATATTCTCGCGTGTCGGGTTTCACCGACGGGTCAGGAGACGTAGAGGCGCGCGATCTCCTCGGCGTACGTCCGGTGGACCACCCGACGCTTCAGCTTCAGGGTGGGCGTGAGCTCCTCGGAGTCGGCCGTCCACTCCACCGGGAGCAGCGTCCAGCGCTTGACCTGCTCGGGTCGCGACAGTCGCGCGTTGGCCGCTGCGACCCCCGTCTCGACGAGCTCGAGGACCGCCGGGTGCTGGGCGAGCTCGGCCAGGTCGGTGGTCCCCAGCCCCAGTCGCGTGGCGACGACGGGCGCCACGTCGGGGTCCAGGGTGAGGATCGCGACGACGTAGGGGCGGCCGTCGCCGTACGCCAGGGCGTGGCCGACGAGCGGGCTCTCCTTGAGGAGGTTCTCGATGTTGGAGGGGGCCACGTTCTTGCCCGAGGAGGTGATGATCATTTCTTTCTTGCGGTCCAGCACCGTGACGAAGCCGTCGTGGTCGATGGACCCGATGTCGCCGGTGTGCAGCCACCCGTCGGCGTCGAGGAGCCGGCTGGTGGCCTCGGCGTCGCCGACGTAGCCGACGGTCGTCACCGGGCCGCGCGCGAGCAGCTCGCCGTCCTCGGCCACCGCCATCTCGACCCCGGGCACCGCCCGTCCGACCGTGCCCAGCTTGAAGGCGTCCGGGCCGCACGCGGTGACCGAGCCCGTCGTCTCGGTCAGGCCGTAGATGTCGTAGACCGCCATCCCCAGGCCGGCGAAGAACCGGGCCGTCTCCAGCGGCATCGGGGCGCTGGCGCTGCCGGCCCAGGTGACCCGGTCCAGGCCCAGCAGCGAACGGATCGGGCGGAGCACCTCCCGGTCGGCGACCGCGAACCGCTCCTCGAGGTCGGGTGTCGTGGCGTGCCCGACCTGCTGGGACTCCACGTGGGCCAGGCCGACGGCCATCGCCTCGGTGACCGCGGCGCGCTTGGCCTCGTCGGTCTCGGCGCCCAGCAGTCCGAGGATGCCGGTCTGGAGCTTCTCCCACACGCGGGGTACGCCGAAGAACGCCGTGGGGCGCACCCGCGTCAGCGTCGGGAGGAGCTCCGAGGGGTCGCGCACGAGGTGGACCTCGGCGCCGCGCACCTGTGGGATGTAGAGGCCGAGGTTGCGCTCGGCGATGTGGGCGAAGGGCAGGTAGGAGACCCCGACGGTGCGGTCCTCGAGCGCCGCAGTGCGGTTGCTGCTGCCGACCTCGAAGAGCACGTTGCCGTGGGTGATCGTCACGCCCTTGGGGTGACCGGTGGTGCCGGAGGTGTAGAGCACGGTCAGGGTGTCGTCGTGGCGCAGCCCCTGCCAGCGCCGGTCCACCTCGCCCGTGTGCTCGGTGCGCACGGCGCGGCCCCGCTCGAGCAGCTCGGTCCAGGTCGAGGCGCCCTCGAAGGTGGCGTCCGGCTCCACGACGACCGCGCGGGGGACGCTGCCCTCGGCGCGGGCCTGCTCCCAGCGGGCGACGTGGTCGGCGTCCTCCAGCACGACCAGGGCGGGGCGGGCGTGCGCGGCGACGTAGGCGACCTGGTCGGCCGAGAGCGTGTTGTAGACCGACATCGGCACCGCACCGGCGTGCACGGCCGCGATGTCGGCCAGGACGTGCTCGAGCCGGTTGGTGGCCATGATCGCCACGCGGTCGCCGGGCTGGACCCCGAGGTCGACCAGGGCCGCCGCCAGGTCGAGCGCGGTCTCGCGCAGCTCGTGCCAGGTCAGGGTGCGGGCGGCGCGCTCGGGCCCCCGGTCGTCGGCGTACGCCGGGGCGTCGGCGAGCTCGCGCACCGTGGCCTCGAGCGCGTGGGCCAGGCTCGGCGGCATCGCCGCGGTGACCTCCCCGCGCAGCGCGTCGACGTCCTGGGTGGGGTGGGTCGCGGTCACGGGGTCCTCCTGGGCGGGCCGGAGCGGGTGGGGGGAGGGGCGCGCTGGACCTAGAGGCCCAGCGACCGACCGATGATCTCCTTCTGGATCTCGGTGGTGCCGCCGTAGATGGTGGAGATCCGGCTGTCGAGGTAGGCCTTGGCGATCGGGAACTCCATCATGTAGCCGTAGCCGCCGTGCAGCTGCACGCCCTGGTTGACCAGCTTGTTCTGCAGCTCCGTGGTCCAGTACTTCGCCATCGCGGCGTCGACCGGGGAGAGGTCGCCGTCGAGGTGCTTGCGCAGGCACTCCTCCAGGAACGCTCGCGCCACCCGGGTCTCGGTGGCCATCTCGGCGACCAGGAAGCGGTTGTGCTGGAACTTGCCGATCGGCTTGCCGAACGCCTCGCGGGTCTTGGCGTACAGCAGGCACATCTCGACGATCGCCTCGCACGCCGCGACCGCCTGGGCGGCGATGATCAGGCGCTCCTGGGGGAGGTTCATCATCAGGTAGATGAACCCCTCGCCCTCCTGGCCCAGGAGGTTCTCCTTGGGCACGCGGACGTCGGTGAACGACAGCTCGGCAGTGTCCTGGGCGTGCAGCCCGATCTTGTCCAGGTTGCGACCGCGCTCGAAGCCCTCCATGCCGCGCTCCAGGACGATCAGGCTGATCCCCTTGTGGCCGGCCTCGGGGTCGGTGCGGGCCACGACGATCACCAGGTCGGCGTTGATGCCGTTGCTGATGAAGGTCTTGGAGCCGTTGACCAGGTAGTGGTCGCCCTGGTCGACCGCGGTGGTGCGCACGCCCTGGAGGTCGCTGCCCGCCCCCGGCTCGGTCATCGCGATCGAGGTGATGATCTCGCCCGACACGCAGCCGGGCAGCCAGCGGCGCTTCTGCTCCTCGGTGCCCAGCGAGGTCAGGTAGGGGACGATGATGTCGGTGTGGACCGAGAAGCCGGGCCCGCTGACGTTGGCGCGGGCCTGCTCCTCGGAGAGGATCACGTTGTAGCGGAAGTCGGCCACGCCCGGGCCGTCGTACTCCTCGGGGACGTCGAAGCAGAGCAGGCCCGCCTCGCCGGCCTTGCGCCACAGCTCGCGCGGGACGATGCCGTCGCGCTCCCACTGGTCGTGGTGGGGGACCACCTCGCGCTCGTAGAAGGTGCGCGCCGTCTTGCGGAAGTCCTCGTGCTCGGCGGTGTAGAGGTCGGACATGGTGGATCCCCTCGGTGCGGGTGAGCGAGCGGAGGCGGCACGCGCCCCAGGTCGGTGACGGGCCCACTGTTACAGCAAACCTGTCACGCTTCAAGCGACCCGTCGGCCCGGCTGTTACGGTCGCCGCGTGACTGCGCAGGGCCTGGGGGCCGACGAGGGGGCCGATCCCGTCTACACGGTGGACGAGCTGGCCGCGACCGCCGGCCTGACCGTGCGCACCACCCGCTACTACGCCGGGCTGGGCCTGCTGCCGCCCCCCGAGCGGCGCGGCCGGATGGCCTACTACACCGAGGTGCACCGCGCGCGGCTCGACCTCGTGCGGGCCCTGCAGGACCACGGCTTCACCCTGGCCGCGATCGAGAAGTACCTCGCCCGGGTGCCGGCCGAGGCCAGCGTCGAGGACCTGGCGCTGCAGCGCGCGATGCTCACCTCGTGGGGCGGCGGGCGCCGCGAGACGGTCAGCCGGCGCCAGCTCGAGGCGCGGGCGGGCCGCCCGCTCGCGGACGAGGACGTGGCCCGGCTGGAGAAGATCTACGCCGTGCGCGCCGAGGGCGACCGCTTCGAGGTGCTGCCGCCGTTCGAGGTGGCCCTGAAGCTGATGGCGCTGGAGATCCCGGTGGACTCCCTGGAGGAGGCCTCCGAGGCGATCACCCGCCACATGGACGCCCTGGCCGACGAGCTCACCGACATCCTGCGCACCCGGGTGCTCAAGCCGTTCCGCGGCCAGGAGCACTCCGAGGCCGACAAGGCGCGCTTCGAGGTCACCGTGCAGCGCCTGCGCGAGCTGACCCTCGAGGCGGTGGTGGCGGGCTTCCAGCGCGCGGCCAACCAGGTGATCACCCGGTCGTTCTCCGGCTCCTCGGGCCGCGCGAACCACCCCTAGCCGGGGTCCGCCTCACTCCTTCGGGACGACGGCCCACATCACGGCGTACACGAGGGGTCCGGCGGGGAAGGTGACGATCATGGCGATCGCCGCCAGCACCCGCACCAGCGTCGGGTCGACGCCGAGGTAGCGCGCCACGCCGCCGCAGACACCGCTGACGCGGGAGTCCGAGGAGGAGCGGGTCAGCCGGCGGTACGGCGGGGTCGGGGGCTGCTGCTGCGGGGCGGTCATCGGATCTCCTGGGTGGGCTCGGTGTCGTCGCGGTCGTCCGTGGCGGCGTCGTGGGGGTCGGGGTGGAGGGGGGCGGAGGACGGGCGACGGCGCCGGTTGCGGCCGCTGGCCAGGCTCGCCACCAGCCCGATCACGCCGGCGGCGATCAAGAGGGCCGGCGCCACGACGGTGAGCCGGTCGGCGGTGACGACGCCGGTCCGGGCGAGCGCCCAGATGCCGGCCGTGCCGAGGAACAGCAGGGCGAAGACCAGGTGGGTGACCTTCACCGAGGTGTCGGGCGGAGGCCCGTCAAGGTGGTCCTGGGGGAGGGGTGCGTCGTTCATGGTGGGGCTCCAGTCGTGGTGAGGGTCAGCGCTGCTCGACGGTGATGTGGCCGATCCGGGCGGCCAGGTCGAGGTCGATGGTCGGGGTGCCGGGCGCCGTCGAGCCGGTCAGCGTCCGGGTGGTGGAGAGGTCGAAGCCGCCCCGCGAGGAGCTCCCGAGGTCCACCTGGCCGGCGTACCGGACCCGGGCGGCGACCTCGGAGTTGACGCCGGGCGGCAGCACCACGCGGACCTCGCCCGCCGTGGCCCTGACGCGCAGGGCGCGGCCGTCGAGGGCGGCCACGTCGCGGATGCCGCTCAGGTCGACCACGATCGTGCCGGTGCCGATGTCGTAGCGGTCCTGGAGACCCGCCGCGCTGGAGGGGGCGATCCGGACGTCCTCGTCGCGGGTGGCCCCGCCGGTGGCGGCCCCGACGGCGCTGACCACGACGAGCGTGGCGGCGGTGACCAGGCCCAGGGCGATCAGCCCGCCCGGTCGGCCGACGAACGCGCCGACCAGCAGGGCCAGGCCCGTCACGGCCAGGGCCAGGGCGGCGTACGCCGAGACCGGGACGCTGCTCGAGGCGTCGACGATCCCCAGGGTGCCCAGCGCGATGGCGATCAGCGCCAGGGTGGGCCAGAACAGCACCGGCCCGGTACGCCGGGGCCGCGGCGGGGGGACGTGCGCCGGGGTGGTCGGCGGCACCCACGCGGGCGGCGCCTGGCCGGGGTCCCCTACGAACGGGCGGGCGGACGGGTACGGCGACGGCGGCGCCGCACCGGTCGGGCCGGCCACGCGGCGGTCGCGCCGCTGCCGACGGGTCAGGACCACGACGCCGACCAGCGCCAGCACGACGAGGGGGAGCGGGAACGACCCGCCCCAGCCGCCGTCGAGGAACGGGCTGCCGAACACGATCATCAGCGCCAGTGCGGCCGCGACCACGAGGATCACCCGGCGGGTGTCCGGGCCCACCTCGATCGGTGCGCGGTCCGAGTCGTCCTCGGGCACGAAGAGCCACACGGCGGCGTACACCAGGACCCCGGCGCCGCCGAAGAGGGTGAGCACCGCGAGCAGGACCCGGATCACGGTCGGGTCGACGTCGAGGTGGCGGCCCAGCCCGCCGGCGACCCCGGCGACGTAGCGGTCGCTGCGGCTGCGACGCAGCCGGGCGACGTCGCGTGCCTGGTCCCCGGTGACCCGGGGACCGGGCCGGTCGGTCGTGCGGTCGTCGGTCGCGGTGCCGGTCGCGGTGCCGGTCGTGGGGCCGGGGTGGTCGTCGCCCGGTGCGGTCTGCTCGTCCATGGCTCCATCGTGGTGAAGCGGCCGGGTCGGCACCATCGGGGAACACCCTGGTTCCCGGGGGCCGACCCTCAGGGTGCGCACCTGATGTCGGCCCGGGGTCGGCGGTGGGACGATGGCCGCGACATGGCAGCGACCAGCACTCCTCCGCCGGCGCCGGGGCACGCCCCCGGGTCCGCGGCGCCCGCGCCCGGGCTCGGGGACGGACCCCGGCGCGCCTACCGCTCGGGCCACGACCGGTGGTTGGGAGGTGTGGGCTCCGGGCTGGCCCACCACCTCGGGGTGCCGGTGACGTGGGTCCGGGTCGGGTTCGTCGCGACGTCGGCGTTCGGCGGCTTCGGCGCGGTCCTGTACGCCGGGTTGTGGCTGTTCCTGCCCGTCCAGCGCCACGTCACGACCTCGTCGCCGGGCCTGGACGCCGCGACCCGGCAGGGCAGGCGAGCCGGTCGTCCACCTCGGCGGCTGGCCGACTACGGGCCGCTCGTCGCCCTCGGCGCGATCGCGGTCGGCGTGGTGCTGATGGTCACCTTCGTGACCGGCCAGACCCTCTCCTACGGCCCGCTCCTGCTGGCCGGTGCCGGCGTCGCCGTGCTGTGGTGGCAGGCCGACGAGGCCCAGCGCGAGCGCTGGCGCGACCCGTCGAGCCGGGTGGGGCCGCTGCGCGCCGTGGTCGGGGACGGTGGCTGGCGCGCCTGGAGCCGGATCGCGTGCGGGCTGCTGCTGCTGCTCGCGGCGATCACCTTGTTCTCCCTGCGCTCGGGCGACCTCGGCGCAGCCCTGAACGTCGGACTGGCGGGCGCCCTCGGCATCGTCGGTCTCGGCTTCATGGTCGGTCCGTGGCTGCTGCGCCTGTCCTCGGACCTCAGCGAGGAGCGGGAGGCCCGGGTGCGCTCGGAGGAGCGCGCCGACGTCGCGGCCCACCTGCACGACTCGGTGCTCCAGACCCTGGCGCTGATCCAGCGCTCGTCCGCCGACCCCGTCACCGTCGCGCAGCTCGCCCGGGCCCAGGAGCGCGACCTGCGCTCGTGGCTCTTCGGGGCCGGCGAGGCCGGACCCGACACGCTGGCGGCCGCGCTGACGGCGGTGGCGGCCGCCGTCGAGGAGACCTTCCCGGGCGTGCACGTCGAGGTCGTCTGCGTCGGCGACGCACCGGTCACCGAGCGCGACCGGCCGCTGGTGCTGGCCGTGCGCGAGGCCGTCACCAACGCCGCCCAGCACTCCGGGGCGCCCACCGTCGACGTCTACGCCGAGGTCACCCCCTCCGGTGCCGAGGTGTTCGTGCGCGACCGCGGCGCCGGCTTCGACCCGGACCTCGTCGCCGAGGACCGGCACGGCGTGCGCAGCAGCATCGTCGGCCGGATGGAGCGGCACGACGGCAGCGCGTCGGTGCGCAGCACGCCGGGCGGCGGCACCGAGGTGCACCTGTCCCTCCCGACCGTCCCGACGGTCCGACCCGAACGACCGGGCGCGACCACCGCCCCCCGGACCACCCCCGAGGAGACCCCGTGACCCGGACCGTCGTGATCGTCGACGACCACGCCATGTTCCGCACCGGGGTCCGGTCCGAGATCGGGACCGCGGTGGACGTGGTCGCGGAGGCGGCCGACGTCGACGGCGCGGTCGCGGCGGTGCTCCAGCACCGGCCCGAGGTGGTGCTGCTCGACGTCCACCTGCCGGGCGGTGGCGGGGCGGAGGTGATGCGACGGTGCGCGGCGGCGCCGTCCGCCCAGGACGCCTCCCCGACCCGCTTCCTCGCGCTGTCGGTCTCCGACGCCGCCGAGGACGTGATCGGCACCATCCGCGCGGGTGCTCGCGGGTACGTCACCAAGACCATCACCGGCCCCGAGCTGGTCGCCGCCGTCGAGCGGGTCGCCTCCGGGGACGCGGTGTTCTCCCCGCGGCTGGCCGGGTTCGTCCTCGACGCCTTCACCGGCACGGGCGGGGGCGCCGTCCAGGTGGACGAGGACCTCGACCGGCTCACCGAGCGGGAGCGGGAGGTGATGCGGCTGATCGCCCGCGGCTACTCCTACAAGGAGGTCGGCGCCGAGCTGTTCATCTCGATCAAGACGGTCGAGACCCACATGTCCTCGGTGCTGCGCAAGCTCCAGCTCTCCTCGCGCCACGAGCTCACCCGCTGGGCCTCGGACCGTCGTCTGCTCTGAGCCGTCGCGAGACCGTCGGCCCGTCGCACCGGTGGGGCAGCAGCGAGGCCCACGTCGGGCGCCAGGCGGGCGCGCGCTGGGACATCTCCCAGGCCAGGTCGGCCAGGGAGGGACCGCGGTCGCGGTCGTGCACGGCGAACCAGGACGGCCAGCTGTCGAAGGCCCGGTCGAACGCGACCACCACGCCGTCGGGGGAGTGCACCCGGGCGAAGAGCCACGCCCCGGACTCCTCGCCGGCCTCGGAGCGGTGCAGCTCGGTGAGCACGTTGGTCAGGCTCCGACGCACGGCGTCGGGCAGGCGGGTGTTGCCGGCCCCCGGCACCGCCTCGCCGCGCAGCCACATCACCGACCACGTGAAGGGCGTGCCGGGACCGTTGGTCCGGGCCCAGTGCACCACCGCCGGCGGCCGCTGGAGCAGCACCCGGTCGGCCCCGGACCCGCCCGCACCGGCCGGGACCACCCGCCCCTCGGCGGCGTCGCGCATCTGCTCGTGGATCTGGTAGCGCAGCCGGGAGAGCACCGACCCGGCGGTGGCCGCGGGTGGGGTGGCGCCCGCCGCCGCGACCAGGGCGAGGCCGGCCGCGAGGTGGCACTCGTCCGGCCGTGGACCCGGCAGGTGGTCGGCGAGGTGCCCGGCCACCAGGTCGCCGGCGCGGGCGAGCGCGGCCAGCCGGGGGTCCACCGCCAGGACCGGTCGCAGCAGCGGCACCAGGCCGTCGTCCTCGTCGTGGTGGCTCAGGTCCCACTCGCCGTGGGCGTGCCAGGCCACGAACGTGGGGCGGTCGCCGTCGGTGGCCTCCGTCAGCGCCCAGTCGGGGGCCCCGCGTCGCGCGTCGGCCGGCGCGGGCGCGGCCAGGGTCGAGCGGCCCCAGAGCACCGAGCGCGAGCCGAGGACGCGCTGCATCCGCAACCACGACCCGTCGGTGGCGTCCAGGCTCAGGACGAGGTCGTCGGGGTCGAAGCGGCACGACGGGTCGCCGGTGGCCCGGTGGAGCGCCGACAGCACGACCCAGGACCACCACAGGTCCTCGGCGTCGGGCACGTCCTCGGGCTCCACCGCCGCATCATCCCCTAGCGGGCGACCTCGGCCAGGGAGGCGTCCACCAGCCACTCCACGGGGGCCTTGTCGTCGGTGTAGACGGTGCCACCGGACAGCCCGCGCCCCAGCCGGTCGGCGGTCGCGTCGAGGACGGGGCGGACCTCGGCGGGCACGTCGGCCGCCCGCAGCGCCGCGGCCGGGTCGGCCCCGGTGGTCGTGCCGAGCAGCATGGTGTTGGTCTGGTCGACGGGGTCGCGGCGCACCCGGTCGCGGCCGAACACCGAGGCCAGGGTGGCGGTGAGGACCTGCTCGAGCTTCGCCGACTGCGGCGGGTGACCCACGTTGATCGCCACCACCCCGCCCGGGGCGAGCCGCTCGCGGACCACGTCGAAGAACTCCCGGGTGGCCAGGTAGAACGGGATGTAGGGCTGGCGGTAGGCGTCGACGAGGATCGCGTCGTAGGTGCCCGTCTGGCGCTGGAGCCAGGGGCGGGCGTCGGCGGCGTGGGTGTGCACCCCCGCGCCGCGCAGGTCGAACAGCCGACGCCCCACCTCGGTGACGTCGGGGTCGATCTCGACGGCGTCGATCCGGGTGTCGGGGAAGAAGTGCGCCAGCGCGCGGGCGGTGGTGCCGGCGGCGCTGCCCAGGATCGCGATCCGACGCGGCGGGTGGTCGGCGGCGAACGGCAGCGCGAGCATCTCGTCCCAGTAGCCGCCGGTGAGCCACTGGCCGGGCCGGTAGACCGAGTGCACGGCCTGGCCCTCGTTGAGCTCGAGCAGCCGCTGGCCGTCGTCGCGCTGGATCACGCGGGCGTACTGGTACTCGGTCTCCCGCTCCCAGATCACGCGTCCGCCGCTGGTCACGGTCTTGGTGCTGCCCACCGGCAGGGCGATCAGCACGAGCACCCCGACGAGGACGGCCGCCCCGACGGCCAGCCAGCGCCGGCCCAGGCCGGGCAGGGCGGCCAGCACGAGGACCAGGGCGAAGAGCAGGAAGGTGCGGTGGGTGCCCACGACGGGGATCAGCAGCAGCGAGGCCAGGAAGGTGCCGGCGAGCGAGCCGAGGGTGCCGACGGCGTACAGACGACCGGCGACGCGGCCGGCGTCGGCGACCTGGTCGATCTTCAGCCGCACGGCGTACGGCGACACGATGCCGAGCATCAGCACCGGCACCGCGATCAGCACGCCGACGCCCAGCAGCGAGCCCACGAACAGGCCGCCGGACAGCTCGGCGAAGGCGGTCGTCGACTCGCGCAGGAAGGGCCCGCTGACGAACGGGACCAGCGCCAGCAGCGCGGCCGCGCCGAGCACCCAGCGCGAGAGCCCGGCCATCGTCGGGGTGCGGTCGGCGAGCCGGCCCCCGACGGCGTACCCGATCGAGAGGGCGACCAGCACCGTGGCGATGGTGTTGGCCCACACGATCGTGCTGGCGCCGAACCAGGGGGCGAGCAGGCGGGCGGCGGCGATCTCGGCGCCCAGGCTGGCCATGCCGACCGCGAAGACGACGACCTCGAGCAGGAACCGCGGGCGTCGTGACGTCACGCCGGTGAACCTACCGACCCGCTGGGCGGGCCCGGTCGGGGGCGGGCTGGCAGGTCGGGCACCAGGACGTGGGGCGCTCGCGGCCGACCTGGCCCAGGTCGCGCTTGACCACGCGGGTCCCGCAGCGCAGGCACGGGCCGGTGCGGCCGTAGACCCAGTAGCGGTGCCCCGCCCGGCGGTCGCCGGTCGTGGTGCGGAAGGGCCGGTCCTTGTTGGCGTCCAGCTGGGCCCGCGCGGTGGCGACCACCGCGCCCAGGTCGGGGACGTCGCCGACCTTGGTCGCGGGGTGCAGACCGGTCAGGAAGCAGATCTCGGACTTGAACACGTTGCCGACCCCGGCCAGGTGGCGCTGCTCGAGCAGGGCCTCGCCGAGCGGGGCGTCGGGGTCCGCCGCCAGGTTGGCCTCGGCCTCCGCGGCGTGGGCGTCGTCCCAGGCCGGGTCGAGCAGGTCGGGACCCAGGTGCCCCACCAGGCGGTCCTCGGTGGCGGTCGGGACCAGGTCGAGCAGCACCTGGAAGCCCACGGCCTCCAGCCGGTCGGTGCGCAGGACCACGCGGGCGGTGTGCCAGGGCCGCCGCCACCGCGAGCCCAGGGGCGCCACGGTCCAGGTGCCCTCCATCTTCAGGTGGGTGTGCAGCGTGAGCAGCCTGGCCGGGCGGTCGGGCGTGCTCGCGGTCTCGACCCGGGTGAGCAGGTGCTTGCCGTGCGGGACCGTCTCGAGCACGGTGGCACCGGCCAGGTCCTGGGTCGCCAGCGACGGGATCCGGAAGTCGCTGCGGGTGATCACCTGGCCGGTCAGGGGCTGGAGCTTGGCCGCCGCGCGGTAGATCGAGTCGCCCTCGGGCACGCCGTCAGCCCCGGAGCCGCAGGCCGCGGGGGGTCGCGATGAAGCCGGCCGACTCCATCGCGCGCCGCAACGTCTCGGAGCCGGCGCCCAGGATGCTCTCGCCGTCGGCCTTCTCGACGGTCAGCCGTCCCAGGGCGCCGTCGCGGACCACCCGGCCCAGCGACTCGATGCCGTGCGCGAGCCGCTGCTCGTCCTCGACGAAGGTCAGCAGCGTCTTGCCGCCGCGCTCGACGTACAGCGTCAGCTCGCCGTCGACCAGCACCACGATGGCGCCGGCCTTGCGCCCGGGGCGGTGGCCGGACTCCTGGGCGGGCCACGGCAGGGCGGCACCGAACGGGTTGGCGGGGTCGGTGGCGGCCAGCGCCAGCGCCTCGGGCGGCTGGGAGGAGTCGGCGTCGGGGGTGGCGCGCTGGTGGGTGCGCAGCCGGTCGATCGCGCCCGCGGTGCCGAACTGCGCGGCGCCGAGCCCCTCCACGAAGTAGCCGCGACGGCAGCGCCCGGAGTCCTCGAAGGCCGAGAGCACCTTGTACGTCGCTGCGAAGCCGCCCGGGGTGCGCTCGCTCATCACCGCGCCGCGGATGACCACGCCGTGCCGCTCCAGCAGGCTCTCGGCGGTCGCGTGGGCCCGCTTGGTGGGGTCTGGCTCCCGCTCGGGCAGCTCGAACCAGCGCCCGGCCACGTCGGGCGGCGCCGCGCGCAGGGCGGCCCCGCTCAGGCGCGGACGGCCCGTGCGGGCACCTCGGGCGCGGGCCGGGGCGCGCTTGACGCGGTGGGCACTGCGACCGCCCTGGGTCAGGGCGCGCAGGGGCGCGAGGGTGTCGTTGCCGAGGTGGCCCGCCCACGCCAGGTCCCACAGCGCGGAGGAGAGTGCCTTGTCGTCGCTGGAGCCGACGGCGGTCGCGAGCTGGCGGAAGAAGTACGCCCCGCCGCCGGCCAGGGCCTCCAGGACGCCCTGGTGCACCTCGCCCAGCTCGAGCTCGCCGTGGTCGGGCAGGGTGAGGTGGGCGGTGTCGGCCAGGTGCAGCGAGACCCAGCCGTCGGAGCCGGGCAGCCCACCGTGACCGGCCCACAGGACCTCCCCGCTGGCGGTCAGCTCGTCCAGCATCGCGGGGGAGTAGTCGCCGACCCGGGCCGGGAGCACCAGCGACTCCAGGGCCGAGGCGGGCACCGCGCACCCGGCCAGCTGCTCGACCACCGTCACGACGCCGTCGACACCGCGGAGCCCGCGTCCGCGACCGCTGGGCGCCTTGGCCCGCTGCGGGGCGCCGGGGTCCTCGACGGAGACGGGGGTGCCGGCGCTGACGTGCTGCCAGGCCGGCAGGAACCGGGCCAGGGTGCGGGGCTCGACCGGCTCGACCTCGTGGCGCAGCCGGGCCAGCGAGCGCCGCCGCAGCATCCGCAGCACCTCGGCGTCGCACCACTCCGCACCCGACCCCTGGGGCCGGAACTCGCCCTCGAGCACCCGGCCCTGGGCGGCGAGCCGGGCCAGGGTCTGCTGGCACACCGCGACGCCGAGCCCGAGCCGGGTGGCGACCTCGGAGGCCAGGAAGGGGCCGTGGGTGCGGGCGTAGCGGCCGACCAGGTCGCCCAGCGGGTCCTCGACGGGCTGGGTGAACACGTCGGGCACGCCGGGGGGCACCGGCACCCCGAGGCCGTCACGCAGGCGCGCCACGTCCTCCACGACGGCGTACCGCGGTTGGCCCGACATGGTCACCGGGACGACGCGGCGGGCCTTGACCAGCCCCGCGATCCAGTCGCCGACCTCGCCGGGGACCTCGCAGCGCTCGACGACCTCGTCGTGGGTCAGGGGGCCGAGCAGGCGCAGCAGGTCGGCGACCCCCTCGCTGTCCTTGACCCGGCGGCCCTCGGCCAGCCGCTGGAGCTCCAGCTCGAGCTCGGCCAGCACCTCGGGGTCGAGCAGCTCGCGCAGCTCGGCACGCCCCAGCAGCTCGGCCAGCAGGCCCTGGTCCAGCGTCAGCGCCGCGGCCCGGCGCTCGGCGATGGGGGAGTCGCCCTCGTACATGAACGCCGCGACGTAGCCGAACAGCAGCGACTGGGCAAACGGGGAGGGGCGCTGGGTGGTCACGTCGACCAGGCGCAGGCGGCGGTCCTGGATCCGGGTGTGCAGCGCGACCAGGGAGGGGAGGTCGTAGACGTCCTGGAGCACCTCGCGGACGGTCTCCAAGATGATCGGGAAGGAGGGGTAGCGCGAGGCCACCTCGAGCAGCTGGGCCGAGCGCTGGCGCTGCTGCCACAGCGGCGCGCGGCGGCCGGGGTCGCGCCGGGGGAGCAGCAGGGCACGGGCCGCGCACTCGCGGAAGCGGGAGGCGAACAGGGCGGACCCGCCCACCTCGGTGGTGACGATCTGCTCGAGCTCCTCGGGCTCGAAGGCGATCAGCTCGGCCCCGGGCGGCTCCTGGTCGGTCTCGGGGATGCGCAGCACGATGCCGTCGTCGGTGGCCATCGCCTGCGCGTCCACGCCGTAGCGCTCGCGCAGGCGGGCGTTGAGCGCCAGCGCCCAGGGCGCGTGGACGGGGGTGCCGAAGGGGGAGTGGACCACGATCCGCCAGTCGCCGAGCTCGTCGCGGAAGCGCTCGACGACCAGCTGCTGGTCGTGGGGGACGACCTGGGTGACCTCGCGCTGCTCCTCGATCAGCGAGACCAGGTTGTCCGCGGCCCACGCGTCCAGCCCGGCGTCGGTGCAGCGGGCGATCGCCTGCTCGCGGGTCATCGCCGCGACCTCGCGGGTGAACGCGCCGATGGCGGCCCCGAGCTCGGCGGGGCGACCCAGGGTGTCGCCGGTCCAGAAGGGCAGCCGGCCGGGCTGGCCGGGCGCGGGCACGACCAGCACCCGGTCGTGGGTGATGTCCTCGATGCGCCAGCTGGTGGTGCCCAGGGTGAAGACGTCGCCGACGCGGGACTCGTAGACCATCTCCTCGTCGAGCTCGCCCACGCGGCTCTGCTTCTCCCCGACCAGGAAGACCCCGAAGAGGCCGCGGTCGGGGATGGTGCCGCCGCTGGTCACGGCCAGCCGCTGCGCCCCCGGCCGGCCGGCCAGCTCCCCGGAGACGCGGTCCCAGACCAGGCGTGGGCGCAGCTCGGCGAACTCGTCGCTGGGGTAGCGGCCCGAGAGCAGGTCCAGGGTCGCGTCGTACGCCGAGCGGGGCAGGGTCGCGAACGGCGCCGCACGGCGTACGACGTCGAAGAGCCGGTCGGCCGGCCAGGCCTCCATCGAGGTGGCCGCGACGACCTGCTGGGCCAGCACGTCGAGCGGGTTGGCCGGGACGTGCAGCGCCTCGATGCCGCCGGTGCGCATCCGCTCGACGGTGACCGCCGAGGGCACCAGGTCGCCCCGGTGCTTGGGGAACAGCACGCCGCGCGAGGTCTCGCCGACCTGGTGACCGGCCCGGCCGACCCGCTGCAGGGCGCTGGCCACCGAGGGCGGCGACTCGATCTGGACCACGAGGTCCACCGCGCCCATGTCGATGCCGAGCTCGAGGCTGCTGGTGGCCACCACGCAGGGCAGCCGGCCGCGCTTGAGGTCGTCCTCGATGATGGCGCGCTGCTCCTTCGACACCGACCCGTGGTGGGCCCGGGCGACCAGCGGCAGGGCGCCCTCGCTCTGGCCGGACTGGGCCATCACCTCGGCGGGGGAGCCCATCCGCTCCATGACCTCGGCGTCCAGGCCGGCCCGCTCGCCCGCGAGCTCGTTGAGGCGGGCGGTCAGCCGCTCGGCCAGGCGCCGGGAGTTGGCGAAGACGATGGTGGAGGTGTGCTGCTCGATCAGGTCGAGCACGCGTGCCTCGACGTGGGGCCACAGCGACCCCGACCGGGGTCCGTCGTCGCCCTCCTCGCCGAGCTCGGTCATGTCCTCGACCGGGACCACGACCGAGACCTCCCAGGTCTTCTCGCTGGGCGGCGACACGACCTCGACCGGGGCCTGTCCGCCCAGGAACCGCGCGACCTCCTCGATCGGGCGCACCGTGGCCGACAGCCCGATCCGCTGCGCGGGCCTCTCGAGCAGGTCGTCGAGACGCTCGAGGGACAGCGCGAGGTGGGCGCCGCGCTTGGTGCCGGCCACGGCGTGCACCTCGTCGAGGATCACGGTGTCGACGCTGCGCAGCACCTCCCGGGCCTGCGAGGTCAGCATCAGGAACAGCGACTCCGGCGTGGTGATCAGGATGTCGGGGGGCGTGGTGGCGATCGTGCGCCGCTCGGCGGCCGGGGTGTCGCCGGACCGCACGCCGACCCGGATCTCCGGGACGCTGGCGCCGAGCCGCTCCGCGGTCTGGCGGATGCCGACCAGGGGTGCCCGCAGGTTGCGCTCCACGTCGACGGCCAGCGCCTTGAGCGGGGAGATGTAGAGCACCCGCAGGCGCTCCTTCTTCTCCGGCACCGGGCTCGTGGCCAGCCGGTCGATCGACCACAGGAAGGCCGAGAGGGTCTTGCCGGACCCGGTCGGGGCGACCACGAGGGCGTGGCGGCCGGCCGAGATGGCCTCCCAGGCACCGCTCTGCGCGGGGGTGGGCGCGGCGAAGGCCGCCTCGAACCACGCCCGCGTGGGCTCGCTGAACTGGTGCACCGGTCCATCCTGCCGGAGGGCACCGACAGGACCCCGGGGCGACCGGCGACGGAGGTGGACCCGAGGTGGACCAGCCCACCCCCCGCGGTCCTGTCGGTGGTCTCTGCCAGGCTGCTGCCATGGCTGATGCGGTGGTGGCGCAGGGGCTCACGAAGTCCTACGGCAAGGTGACGGCCCTGGCGGGCCTGGACCTCAGGGTGCCCGAGGGCACGGTGCTCGGGGTGCTGGGGCCCAACGGGGCGGGCAAGACGACGGCGGTGAAGGTGCTGACCACGCTGGTGCGGCCCGACGCGGGCACGGCCCAGGTCGCCGGCATCGACGTCGTGCGCGACCCGGCCGCGGCCCGGCGCAAGATCGGCGTCTCGGGGCAGTACGCCGCCGTCGACGAGTACCTCACCGGCTTCGAGAACCTCGACATGATCGGCCGGCTCTACCACCTCGGTCGCCGGGCCAGCCGGGAGCGGGCGCGGGAGCTGCTGGAGCAGTTCGACCTCGCCGACTCGGGGGACCGGGTGGCCAAGGGCTACTCCGGCGGCATGCGGCGCCGTCTCGACCTCGCCGGGGCCCTGGTGGCCCGGCCGCCGGTGCTCTTCCTCGACGAGCCGACCACCGGACTGGACCCGCGCAGCCGCACCTCCATGTGGGACGTCATCCGCGGCCTGGTCTCGGGCGGCACCTCGCTGCTGCTGACCACGCAGTACCTCGAGGAGGCCGACCTGCTGGCCGACAACATCGTGGTGGTCGACCACGGGCGGGTGCTCGCCGAGGGCACCGCCGACCAGCTCAAGGCCCAGGTCGGCGGCGAGCGGGTGCACGTCACGCTCAGCGACGCCGACCGGCTCGGCCGCGCCGAAGAGCTGCTGACGCCGCTCGCCGTGGGCCCGGTGGTCCGCGAGCCCGAGCGGCGCTCGCTGCTCGTGCCGGTCAGCGGGGGCGCCGCCCAGCTCTCCCAGGCGCTGCGGCTGCTCGACGCCGAGGGCATCGCGCTCGACGACGTGGGCCTGCGACGACCGACCCTCGACGACGTCTTCCTCACCCTGACCGGCAGCAGCGAGCCCACCGAGACGCAGGAGGACCACCGATGAGCGCCCTGAGCCCCTTCACCGACGGCCTGGTCGTCGCCAAGCGCAACCTGATCAAGATCAAGCGCGTGCCGGACCTGCTCGTCTTCACCACGCTCTCGCCGATCATGTTCGTGCTGCTCTTCGCCTACGTCTTCGGCGGAGCGATCGACCAGAGCGGCGGGGGCAGCGGCTACCGCGAGTTCCTGATCGCCGGCATCTTCGCCCAGACGGTCGTCTTCGGCTCCACGATCACCGGCGCCGGCATCGCCGACGACGTCCAGAAGGGCATCGTCGACCGCTTCCGCACCCTGCCGATGTCGCCGTCGGCGGTGCTCTTCGGCCGCACCCTGTCCGACGTGGTCAACAACGTGATCGTGCTGGTGGTGATGTCGGTGACGGGCCTGATCGTCGGGTGGCGCATCCGTGACGGCTTCTGGCACGCCCTGGTCGGCTACGTGCTCCTGCTGGTCTTCGCCTACGCGATCTCGTGGGTGATGGCGCTGGTCGGGCTGCTCGTCCCCAGCCCCGAGGTGGTCAACAACGCCTCGTTCATCATCATCTTCCCGCTCACCTTCATCGCCAACACCTTCGTCGGCCTCGACACCCTGCCCGGCCCGCTCAAGGCGTTCGCGGAGTGGAACCCGATCTCGGCGGTCACCCAGGCGGCGCGGGAGAACTTCGGCAACGTGCCGCCAGGCGGCGGCCTCTCGACGCCGTCGTGGGCGCTGCAGAACCCCGAGGTCTACACCCTGATCTGGGCCGCGCTCGTGCTCGCGGTCTTCGTCCCGCTGACCACCCGGCGCTACCGGCGGGCCACCAGCCGCTGACCCGGGACGGAGGGGGAAACCCGGTGGGTCCTGTCGGTGGTGACAACTAAGGTCGTTGCTCGTGACCACCACGGAGACGTTCTCGGGCCCCTCCTCGCCGACCCCGCCGCCGCCGGGCGAGCCGATGATCGAGGCCAGGGGGCTGCGCAAGTCCTTCGGCGGGTTCGAGGCGGTCAAGGGCATCGACGTGACCGTCCGGCGGGGCGAGGCCTTCGGCTTCCTGGGACCCAACGGGGCCGGCAAGTCCAGCACCATGCGGATGGTCGCGGCGGTGTCGCCGGTCTCGGGCGGGGAGCTGCGGATCCTCGGGATGGACCCCGCCACCGACGGTCCGGCGATCCGGGGCCGGATCGGGGTGTGCCCGCAGGAGGACACCCTGGACACCGAGCTCGACGTGCGCGACAACCTCTACGTCTACGGCCGCTACTTCGGGCTGCCGCGGGCCGAGGTCAGACGCCGCACCGACGAGCTCCTCGAGTTCGTGCAGCTCACCGAGAAGGCCGGCGCCAAGGTCGAGGACCTGTCGGGCGGGATGAAGCGCCGCCTGACCATCGCCCGGTCACTGGTCAACCGGCCCGAGCTGCTCCTGCTCGACGAGCCGACCACCGGCCTGGACCCCCAGGCCCGGCACGTGGTCTGGGACCGGCTGTTCCGGCTCAAGCAGCAGGGCGTGACGCTGGTGCTCACCACCCACTACATGGACGAGGCCGAGCAGCTGTGCGACCGGCTCGTGGTGATGGACGGGGGCGTGATCGTGGCCGAGGGGTCGCCCGCGGAGCTGATCCGCACCCACGCCACCCGTGAGGTGGCCGAGCTGCGCTTCGGCATCGGCGAGAACGAGCTGGTCGCGCCGTCGCTGAGCGGCCTGGCCGAGCGGGTCGAGGTGCTCCCCGACCGGGTGCTGCTCTACACCGCCGACGGCGAGGCGGCCGTCGCAGCGGTGCGCGCCCGGGGGCACCAGCCCGTGACGACGCTGGTGCGCCGCTCCTCCCTCGAGGACGTGTTCCTGCGCCTCACCGGCCGGACGCTGGTCGACTGATGGCCACCAGCCTGGCGCCGCGGATGGCGGACTACTGGTGGACGGTCTACCGCCGCACGTGGAAGGGCAGCGTCGTGACGTCCTTCGTCACCCCGCTGCTCTACGTCGTGGCGATGGGCGTCCTCCTCGGCGGGTTCATCAAGGGCGACCCGGCGAAGCTGGAGGGGGCGACCTCCTACCTGGCCTTCGTGGTCCCCGGGATGCTCGCCGCGCAGTCGATGCAGCTGGCCTTCGGCGAGCTCACCTACCCGGTGATGTCGGGGATCAAGTGGCAGAAGACCTACTTCGCCATGGTCGCCACCCCGCTGTCGGTGCGTGACGTGGTGCAGTCGCATCTCGGGTTCGTGCTGGCCCGCGTCGCGATGACCTCGGCCGTGTTCTGCCTGGTGGTCTCCCCGTTCGGGGTCTTCCACTCCGTCGCGGGTGCGCTGCTGGCGTTCCTGACCCAGGTGCTGGTCGGGGCGGCCTTCGCCGCCCCCGTCTTCGCCCTGTCGTCCTACCTCAAGGACGAGATGGGCTACTCGCTGATCTTCCGGCTGGGGATGATGCCGATGTTCCTGTTCTCCGGGGCGTTCTTCCCCGTCGCCAACCTCGGGCCCGTGCTCCAGCGGGTCGCCGAGGTCACCCCGCTGTGGCACGGGGTGGACCTCACCCGCCGCCTCACGACCGGGCACGTCGAGGCGCTCCCGGTGCTGGGCCACCTGGCCTACCTCGGGGCGCTGAGTGTCGTCGGCTACGCCCTGACCGTGCGGTTCCTGTCCCGGAGGCTGAGCTCGTGACCCCGCTGACCGCGACGGCCGCCACCGCCGAGGGCCGCCGCCTGAGCGCGGTCGGTGCGGTCGGGGTGCTGCTGCACCGCAACTACACCGTCTACCGCAGCGCCTGGTGGGTCTTCGTCTCCGGGTTCCTCGAGCCGGTGTTCTACCTGTTCTCCATCGGGGTCGGGGTGGGCCAGCTGGTCTCGGGCTTCACCTTCAACGGCCAGGTCGTGCCGTACGCCGAGTTCGTGGCCCCGGGGATGCTGGCCGCCTCGGCGATGAACGGCGCGCTGCTGGACTCGACGTTCAACTTCTTCTTCAAGCTCAAGTACAACAAGACCTTCGACCAGATGCTGGCCACGCCGCTCACCACCGGCGACGTGGCCCGCGGGGAGCTGAGCTGGTCGCTGCTGCGCGGCGGGCTCTACTCGCTGGTCTTCTTGCTGGTCATGGTCGCGATGGGGCTGGTGCACTCGTGGTGGGCGCTGCTCGTGCTGCCCGCGGCCCTGCTGATCGGCACGGCGTTCGGTGCGGCGGGGATGGCGCTGACGACCTTCATGAAGTCCTGGCAGGACTTCGAGTACATCACCCTGGCCACGCTCCCGCTCTTCCTGTTCTCCGCGACCTTCTTCCCGCTCTCGGCCTTCCCGACGTGGCTGGGCTGGGTCGTCGAGGCGACGCCGCTCTACCGCGGGGTCGTGCTCGTGCGGGAGCTGACCACCGGGGCGGTCGGCGTCGCGTCCCTGGTCTCGGTGGTCTACCTGCTGCTGATGGCGGTCGGCGGCCTCCTCGTCGTACGCCGACGGCTCGACGCCCTGCTGCTGGCATGAGCGGGCTGCGGGACCGGGTCCGGTTCTGGAACGTCACGCCCGCGGAGCGCGCGGCCCGCCACCCCGCCGACCGGCACGTGCCCGCCGGCGGTGGGCACGTCGTGCGCGCGACGGACGTCGAGGCCGACCCGGCGCTGGTGTGGCGCTGGGTGTGCCAGCTGCAGCTGGCGCCGTACAGCTACGACCTCGTCGACAACCTGGGGCGTCGCAGCCCGCGGCGGCTCACCCCCGGGGCCGAGCAGCTGCGGGTGGGGCAGAGGCTCCTGATCGGCCCCCTGGTCGAGCTCGAGGAGGGACGTGCGGTCACGGCCGCCACGCGCGGGCTGGCCGCCCGGCTCTGCGGCCCGGTCGCGCTCAGCTACGAGGTCGTCCCGGGCGTGCGCACGCGCTCGCGGATCCTGGCCTGCCTGGCCACCGGGCCGCCTCGCGGGCGGGTGGACTCGGTCGCCCAGGAGCTCCTCGGGGCCGGCGACCTGGTGATGATGCGGCGTCAGCTCCTGACGCTGCGCGACCTCGCCGAGCGCGACGACCGGGAGCGGGACCGGGACGGTGCGAGCCACCACGACCGGGGCGAGCGGCAGGGGCGGCCGTGACGACGTGAACCCGCTTGGCAGACTGCCGCCCATGACGCCGCAGCAGAGCCAGGATCCCCAGCAGTCGGGCCAGCGCCACCCGCGCGTGGCCGTGATCGGGGGTAGCGGGTTCTACGAGTTCCTCTCCGACCCGACGACCGTCGAGGTGACCACGCCGTACGGCGACCCCTCCGCGCCGATCGCGGTCGGCGAGGTCGGGGGAGTGCCGGTCGCGTTCCTGCCGCGCCACGGGGCCGGCCACCGCTACCCGCCCACGCAGATCCCCTACCGCGCCAACATCTGGGCGCTGCGGTCGCTCGGCGTCGAGCGGATCCTCGCGCCGTGCGCGGTCGGCGGCCTCCAGCCCGAGACCCAGCCCGGGACCCTCGTGGTCCCCGACCAGCTGGTCGACCGCACCACCCAGCGCGTGCAGACCTACGTCGACCGCGGCGCCGTGCACGCGCCCTTCGCCGACCCCTACTGCCCCGACCTGCGCACGGCGCTGGTCGGCGCCGCGGGGGACGACGTGATCGACGGCGGCGCGATGGTCGTCATCGAGGGCCCGCGGTTCTCCACCCGCGCGGAGTCCCAGAGCTACGCCCGCGAGGGCTGGACCGTGGTCAACATGACCGGTCACCCCGAGGCCGTCCTGGCCCGCGAGCTGGGGGTCTGCTACGCCACGATCGCGCTGGTCACCGACGTCGACGCGGGCGTCAGCGCGGAGGAGTCGGTCGACCAGGCCGCGGTCTTCGCGCTGTTCGAGAAGCACATCGGCCGGCTCAAGGAGATGCTCGGCCACGTGGTCGCCGACCTGCCGTCCGGTGCGCCGACCTGCGGCTGCGCCGACTGGCTGAGCGACGTCGAGCTGCCCTTCGAGCTCCCCACGGTCCCGGGCGCGGCCCGATGAGGGTCCTGGTCACCGGTGCCTGCGGGTTCATCGGCGCCCACGTGGCCGACCGGCTCGAGGCCCGCGGCGACGAGGTCGTCCGGGTCGACGCGCTGATCCCGCAGGCCCACGCCGAGGGCGTCGAGGTGCCCGAGGGCGTGCACCGGCTCGACGTGCGCCGGGCCGACGAGTGGGCCGACCTGCTCGACGGCGTGGACGCGGTCGACCACCAGAGCGCCATGGTCGGGGCGGGCGTCACCGTCGCCGACCTGCCGCTCTACGCCGGTCACAACGACCTCGGCACGGCCGTCCTGCTGGCCGCGATGAGCGCCCGCGGCGTGGAGAACCTCGTGGTCGCGAGCTCGATGGTCGTCTACGGCGAGGGGCGCTACGCCTGCGAGGAGCACGGCGAGCAGACCACCCGCGCGCGCAGCCGGGAGGCCCTGGAGTCCCGCGACTTCGAGAACCACTGCCCCGTCTGCGAGCGGGCGATGGGGTGGCAGCTGGTGCCCGAGGACGCCCGGCTCGACCCGCGCAGCAGCTACGCCGCGAGCAAGCTGGCCCAGGAGCACTACACCCTGGCGTGGGCCCGGCAGGCGCGGTCGCGGGCGATCGGGCTGCGCTACCACAACGTCTACGGCCCCCAGATGCCTCGCGACACCCCCTACAGCGGGGTCGCGGCGATCTTCCGGTCCTCCCTGGAGCACGGCCAGGCGCCGCGGGTCTTCGAGGACGGCGGCCAGATGCGCGACTTCGTCCACGTCGACGACGTCGCGCGCGCCAACGTGCTCGCGCTCGACGCCGTCGTGGGTCGCGAGCCGGAGTCGTGGTCGACGTACAACGTCTGCTCGGGGACCCCGGTGCCGATCCTCAAGGTGGCCCAGGTGCTCAGCGCCGCGGCGTCGGGGCCGGAGCCGGTCGTGACCGGCGACTACCGCGCCGGCGACGTGCGGCACGTGGTGGCCTCGCCCGAGCTCGCCGCGCGCGAGCTGGGGTTCACCGCCGAGATCGGCCCCGAGGAGGGCATCACCGCCTTCGCGGACGCGCCCCTGCGCGCCTGAGCGGTGCGGCCATCCGTCGGGCCGACGGCTACGAACACCTCTGAACGGCCCGGCAGGGGCCCGGCGCAGTCCCGCCGCGGACCTCGTCGCAGGGCCCCTCCCGACCAGCGCACCAGGAGTCGCTCATCACCTCGACGCGCTCCCGATCGGCCGACGCGAACACACGAGTAGTCCACGACCAATACGGTGTACCCATGGCTCACCCTGTTCTCCCCCCTGCGACGTGCGACGTGGTCGTCCCGTGTCGCGACGAGGGGCCCGCCCTGCCGGCCCTGCTGGCCCTCTTCCCCGAGGGGCTGCGGCCGATCGTGGTGGACAACGGCTCGACCGACGACACCGCCGAGGTGGCCCGTCGGCTGGGCGCCCAGGTGGTCAGCGAGCCCCGTCCCGGCTACGGCGCCGCCGTGCACGCCGGCCTGGAGGCCGCGACCTCCGACTACGTCGCCGTGATCGACGGGGACGGGTCGATGGATCCCCGGCAGCTGCTGCCCCTGCTGGCCGAGGTCTCCGCCGGTCGGGCCGACATGGCGACCGGCCGGCGTCGTCCGGTGTCGCGCGGCGTGTGGCCCTGGCACGCCCGCGCCGGCAACGCCGTCGTGCTCTGGTGGCTGCGCCGCCGCATCGGGATGCCCCTGCACGACATCGCCCCCATGCGCGTCGCCCGCCGCGAGGACCTCCTGGCCCTCGGCGTCGAGGACCGCCGGTTCGGCTACCCCGTGGAGCTGCTCCAGCGTGCGGCTCGCGCCGACTGGCGCTTCGTGGAGCAGGACGTGGACTACCACCCCCGGGCGGCGGGCACGAGGTCGAAGGTGTCGGGCTCGGTGCGCGGCACCGTGCGCGCGGCCCGCGACTTCGCCCGGGTGCTCGCATGAGGCCGCCGGTGGTGCTGGTGGTCGCCAAGGCCCCCGTCGCCGGGACGGCCAAGACCCGCCTGGGTCGCGTGGTGGGGATGGAGCGCGCCGCGGACCTCGCCGCTGCCGCCCTCCTGGACACCCTGCGGGCCTGCGAGACGGCGTACGGCGTACGGCGCTGCCACCTGGCCCTCCAGGGCGACCTGGCCGGGGCCGAGCGGTCCGCCGCGCTGCTCGAGGCCTCCGCGGGCTGGACCGTGCACGCCCAGCGCGGCGACGGTCTGGCCGAGCGGCTCCGGCACGCCCACGACGACGTCCACCGTGCGACCGGCTCGCCGGTCGTGCAGGTGGGGATGGACACCCCCCAGCTCGACCCCGCGCACCTGCGCGAGGCGGGGGACCTGCTGACCGACGAGGACGCCGCGGTGCTGGGCCCGGCCGACGACGGTGGGTGGTGGCTGCTCGGGGTGGCCGGTCCCCATCTGCTCACCCACCTGGAGGACGTGCCCATGTCGACACCGGACACCGGCGCGCGGACGCGCGCCGCCCTGGACCGGGCCGGGGCGCGCACCGTCCAGGTCCAGACCCTGCGCGACGTCGACGAGGTCGACGACGCCGAGGCCGTGGCCGCCGCGGCCCCCACCACCGAGTTCGCCCGGGGGTGGAGATGAGCACCGCCGAGTGGGTCGGGGAGCCGGTCGAGGAGCTGTCGTCCGTCTCCGAGGCCGCTCTCCTCGCCGAGTCGCCGGAGGCCCGCGCCGACCAGGGCACCTTCAGCGAGGTCTTCACCGACGCCCTGCGCGGGATGCCGACCTCGGTGCGCGGCATGCACGCCGACGACCAGCCACTGCCGGTGCACGACTGGCTGCGGGACGCCACCGTCTCCGACCGCGTGCTGCTGCGCCACTGCCGGGGCGCGACGATCGACGTCGGGTGCGGCCCGGGCCGGATGAGCGCCCACCTGGCCCGGCTGGGCCACGCCGTGCTGGCGGTGGACATCGTCCACGAGGCCGTCCACCAGGCCCGGCGACGCGGTGTCCCCGCCCTGCGCCGCAACGTCTTCGACCTGATGCCGGGGGAGGGGCGCTGGGACACGATCCTCCTCGCCGATGGCAACATCGGCATCGGCGGTGACCCGACCGCCCTGATCGGCCGCGCGATGGAGCTGGTGCAGGACGACGGCCGGGTCGTGGTCGACCTGGCACCGCCCGGCACCGGGCTGCGTCGTCACCACGCCCGCATCGTCAGCCGCGGGCGCCACTCCTCGTCGTTCCCGTGGGCCGAGGTGGGCGTCGACGCGATCGCCGAGCTGGCCACCCGGTGCGGCATCCAGGTCGACCGGGTCCGCGAGCACCACGGCCGCTGGTTCGCCGTCCTGGTGCGCTAGTGATCTCCCCCAGGTCGTTCAGCTCCGCCGTGCGTGGCCCCTGGCTCACCGCACGGCTGGGGACATGGGTCGGGATCTGCTTCGGGCTGGCCTTCCTCACCGGGTTGATCAGCCACTGGTACTACCTGCCCGACGCCCCCGTGCTGCCCCCGACCCGGCCCGTGTGGGGCTACCGCGTCACCCAGGGCCTGCACGTCCTGTCGGGCACGGCCGCCGTGCCGCTGCTGCTGGTCAAGTTGTGGAGCGTCTACCCCAAGCTGTTCGTGCGGCCGCCGCTCGCCCCGGCACGGCGCGCGCTGCTGCACCTGGTCGAGCGCGGCTCGATCCTGGTGCTGGTCGCGGCCGCGATCTTCCAGCTCGTGGCCGGGCTGGCCAACGCGGCGCAGTGGTACCCCTGGTCTTTCTCGTTCCGCCCCGCCCACTACGCCGGCGCCTGGATCGCGATCGGTGCGCTCGTGGTGCACGTGGCCGTCAAGCTGCCGGTGATCCGGGCGGCGTACGCCGGGGAGGGGGACGCGCGGTCCGCCGCCGAGACCGGCCCCGGGGACGACCCCGAGACCCTGCCGACCCCGGTGGACCACGCCGGGCGGCGGACCGTGCTCCGGGCCGCGTTCCTGGCCTCGGGGGTGGCCGTGCTGAGCGTCGCCGGCGGCACCGTGCCGTGGCTGCGCAAGGTCTCGGTGCTGGCCGTGCGCACCGGCGAGGGCCCCCAGGGTCTGCCGGTGAACCGCTCGGCCCAGGCCGCCGGGGTCACGCAGACGGCCCGCGACCCGGCGTACCGCCTCACGCTGCGGCACGGCGGTCGCGAGCGCGTGCTGACGCTGGCCGACCTGCAGGGCATGCCGCAGCGCACCCACGGGCTGCCGATCGCGTGCGTGGAGGGCTGGAGCGCCTCGGCGACCTGGACCGGCGTACGCCTGCGCGACCTGCTCGACCTGGTGGGGGCCCCGGCGGACGCCGACGTGAAGGTGCGGTCCCTGCAGACCCGCGGCGCGTTCGGGTCCACGTTGCTGCCGGCCTCGTTCGCCCACGACGACCTGACCCTGCTCGCGCTGCGCGTGAACGGCGAGCAGCTCGACCTCGACCACGGCTTCCCCTGCCGCCTGATCGCCCCGAACCGTCCGGGCGTCCTCCAGACCAAGTGGGTCACCCGGATCGAGGTCGCATGAGCACCGACGAGGCCAAGCGAGCACGTGTCGGGACCGACCGGCCCGGGGCCGGTCGCCTGGTCCTCGGCGCCCTTGGCGTCCTGATGGGCCTGTTCGGGGTCCTGCGGCTGTTCCGCCTGGACGCCTCGGGCCTGCTCGACGCCCTGGTCTGGATGGTCGGGGGAGCGCTGGTCCACGACGTCGTGCTGGCCCCGCTGACCCTGCTGGCGGCCTGGCTGCTGCGCAGGGTCGTGCCCGACTCCTGGTGGGCCCGGGTGGCCGCCGCCCTGGTCGTCGTCGCCACCGTGACCGTCACCGCCGTGCCCGTCCTGGGGCGCTTCGGCGCGCGGCCCGACAACACGACGCTGCTCGACCGGCCCTACTGGGTCGGCTGGCTGGTCCTGGTCGTGCTCGTCGCCGTGGTGACCCTGCTGCTCGACCCCGTGCGCCGCGCGCTGCGTCGCCGCTCCGGGCGGAGGTCCGCGCGGCCGTAGCCGGCCGGGTCAGCCGTAGACGGGGCCGAGCAGCAGCCCGACCGCTCCCAGCACCGTGCCGGCGCTGGCGATCCAGACGGGGAGGCGCCCGGGGGGACCGTCGGTGTGCCGCGAGGGGACCAGCACCAGCACCACCGCGACCAGGCAGAGCAGGCCCGCGAGCCCGCCGCAGACGATCGCCGGGCCGGGCCCCGGGCCGGCACCGACGTGCGTGCCGGCGACGACGAAGCAGAACGCCGCGGCCAGGGCCGAGAGCCCGATGCTCGGCCAGGTGATGGCCCGGCCGCTCCGGAGCAGGCCGACCAGCGCCACGAGCAGGGCGATGCCCAGGACCAGGACCACGGTCGTGCCCAGCGTGCCCATGCGCCACCACCTCTCACGTGCGCGTGCCGGCACCTCATCGGTGCCGGACCCCGCCCTACGTCTACAGCATCGCCGGTCGGGTGCGTCCCACCGCCACCCGGCCACCCGGGGTCGGTTGGCCCGATCAGGACCGTTCGGCCACACTCGTCCGGTGAGGCACACGGAGTTCTGGGCACGGATGGAGCGGGCGCTGGGTCGCGCCTACGCCCGGTCGTGGGCCGACCAGCACGTGATGAGCGAGCTCGACCAGCGCACCGCCGCCGAGGCGCTGGCGGCCGGGGTGCCCCCGCTGGCGGTGTGGCGCGCGGTGTGGTCCGAGCTGGAGCTGCCCAGCGTCGACCGCTGAGGTTCCGGCTGCACCCGGACCGTTGGGCGGCCTCGGCGTGTCCCGACGTGCGTCGAACACATGTTCGTACTACCGTCGGTGTCCACAGGCGGGTCCGGGACCCAGGTTCTCCACAGGCCAGCACGACGCCCACGGCGTTGTCAGTGCCGGCCCCTAACGTCTGGCGAGACATCAGGTCAGGCCGTGCTCCGGGATCCGGGGCACACGACACACGAGGGACGATCACCATGGCCGCATCGGGCAGCACCAAGCAGGAGAGCAACCGCGAGAAGGCGCTCGACGTCGCTCTGGGCAACATCGAGAAGCAGTTCGGCAAGGGCTCGGTGATGCGCCTGGGCGACGAGACCCGCGCGCCGCTGGAGATCATCCCGACCGGGGCGATCTCGCTGGACATCGCGCTGGGCCTCGGCGGCCTCCCGCGTGGCCGCGTCGTGGAGATCTACGGCCCGGAGTCCTCCGGCAAGACCACGGTGGCCCTGCACGCGGTCGCCAACGCCCAGCGCCTGGGCGGCATCGTGGCCTTCATCGACGCCGAGCACGCCCTCGACCCGGAGTACGCCCAGCGTCTCGGTGTCGACACCGACGCCCTGCTGGTCTCCCAGCCCGACTCCGGTGAGCAGGCCCTGGAGATCGCGGACATGCTGATCCGCTCGGGTGCGCTCGACCTGATCGTCATCGACTCGGTGGCCGCCCTGGTGCCCCGTGCCGAGATCGAGGGCGAGATGGGCGACAGCCACGTCGGCCTCCAGGCGCGTCTGATGAGCCAGGCGCTGCGCAAGATGACCGGTGCGCTGAACAACTCCGGCACGACCGCGATCTTCATCAACCAGCTGCGCGAGAAGATCGGCGTCATGTTCGGCTCGCCCGAGACCACGACCGGTGGTCGCGCGCTGAAGTTCTACTCCTCGGTCCGCCTCGACGTGCGTCGCATCGAGACGCTCAAGGACGGCACCGACATGGTCGGCAACCGCACCCGCGTCAAGGTCGTCAAGAACAAGGTCGCCCCGCCGTTCAAGCAGGCCGAGTTCGACATCATGTACGGCCTGGGGATCTCCCGCGAGGGTGGCCTGATCGACGTGGGCGTGGAGCAGGGTCTCGTCCGCAAGGCGGGTGCCTGGTACACCTACGAGGGCGACCAGCTCGGGCAGGGCAAGGAGAACGCCCGCACCTTCCTGCGCGACAACCCCGACCTGGCCAACGAGATCGAGAAGAAGATCCTCGAGAAGCTCGGCATCGGCCCGCAGGTGGACGCCCCGGCCGCCGAGGCGTTCGCCGCCGACGCCCCGGGCATCGACCCCGATGGCATCGACTTCTGAGCCCAGCCCGGGTCTGCACACCGGACCGGACGCGGACCCGGAGTCGGTCGGGCGCAAGATCCTGCTGGACCAGCTGACCGGCCGGGCCCGCACTCGGTCCGAGCTGGCCACCAAGCTCGCGGCTCGTGACGTCCCCGACGCCGTCGCCACGCGTCTCCTCGACCGGTTCGAGGAGGTCGGTCTGATCGACGACGAGAAGTTCGCCCGCGAGTGGATCGAGCAGCGTCAGTCCGGCCGTGGACTGGCGCGCCGGGCCCTGGCGATGGAGCTGCGTCGCAAGGGGATCGTGGACGACGTCGCCCGCGAGGCGCTCGACGAGATCGAGCCCGACGACGAGGTGGCGGCGGCCCGGGCCCTGGTCCGGGCCAAGCTCCGCTCGGTGCGGTCCCTCGAGCACGACAAGGCGATGCGTCGGCTCGTGGGGATGCTGGCCCGCAAGGGTCACTCCTCGTCGGTGGCCTTCACCGTGGTCAAGGAGGAGCTGGCGACGCTAGCCCCCGAGGTCAGCGACGACGACTCCGACGGGTCGGCGTCCGACACCTGGTGATCGGGCACCCGGACCTGCAGGGGCGACGCGGTCAGCAGCGGGCTGTGACGCTCGGCGGCCCGCAGCCAGCCCCGGGTCATCTCCTCGTAAGCGCTCGGGCTGTGCATCTCCTGGCACCGCGACCAGAGTCCGTGGCCGGCGTACGTCAGGAGCGTGGTGGTGCAGGCCGCGTGCTCGGACCCGTCGCCCGGGTCGTGCAGCCGGTGCCGGACCTCGAAGAGCACCGTCTGCCGCACCCGGTCCACCACCCGCCAGGTCACCTCGGTGGACGCGAGGCGGGTGCCCGGGAAGCTCGTCACGCCGTTGCGGACCAGGCTCGCGATCTCCTCGGGCCCGCGTGCGTCGGGGTGACGCGGGCGTCGGTAGACCGCGTCGGGGGTGAACCGGGCGGCGAACGCGCGCCAGTCGTGATCGAGGTGCAGACGCGTCAACGTCGCGACGTAGGCGGTGAAGGCCGCCTCGATCCCCCGATCAAGCATGGAAGAATTCAACCACTTTCACCCGTTCTGGGAGGGTATTCGAGCAGACGGCGGATCCTCGCCAGGTGGAGGCACGAGGTCTCTCTCGCGGGCTGCTCGTGGCCACGGAGTTACCGACCAGTAGCATCTGGGCCATGAGCAGAGTCCTCGACCTCCACCGCAAGGCCCACGCGATCCCGGTGGTGGGCGACCGGTTGTTCTCCTTCGCCTTCAGCCAGGTGGCGCCGTACTTCTGGACCATCCGGCCGCGCTTCACGGTCGTGGAGCCCAACCGCGCCGAGGTGGTCATCCCCAAGCGACGGGGAGTCCAGAACCACATCGGGACCGTCCACGCGATCGCACTGTGCAACGGGCTCGAGGCGGCGATGGGGGTCCTGGCCGAGGCGAGCATCCCCCGCGACAAGCGTTGGATCCCCAAGGGGATGGAGGTCAGCTACACCGCCAAGGCGACCAGCGACATCACCTGCGTGGCCGAGACCGATCCCGAGCAGTGGACGGGTGACGAACCCGACGTACCTGTGCGCGTGAAGGGGGTACGGACCGATGGCACCGTGGTCATCGAGGGCGTCATCCGGCTCTGGGTGACCCCGAAGAAGCAGTAGCGCCACGTCTCCCGGCCCCGGCCGGTCCCCCGAGCACGCACGTCGACGAGAGGAACCACCATGACCACCAAGCTGATCTCCACCGTGACCCGGAGCGCCGTCTCCACCGCCGCCCACGTCGCCCGCCACCCGATCGGCACGGCCACCCAGGCCGTCACCCTGGTCAGGGGGGTCGCCGAGCTCGGCCTCGACCTGGTCCACGGCTCCCGCTCCCAGTCGTCGTGGACCGAGGCGGACCGGCCGCGGCCCCAGTCCAACGAGTCCTCCGAGTCCGACGAGTCCTCCGAGTCCTCCGAGTCCTCCGAGGCTGCCCGGACCGCGGAGAAGGCCGTCCGGAAGACCCAGGAGAAGGTCGCCGACGCGGCCCAGAAGGTGGAGGCCACGGCCGAGGAGATCGCGTCGGAGAAGCCGGCGGCGGCCGGTGCTGCCGACAAGGTCGCCGCGGGTGCCGCGAAGGTCGCCGACACGGCCGAGAAGGCCGCGACCGAGGCCGAGGACGAGGTGGAGGAGAAGGCCGGCAACGCCAAGGCTGAGGCCACCACCGGCAAGCCCGCCCACGAGCCGGCGGCGGGCACGGCCCCGACGGGGGAGCCGGTCGACACCGAGGCCGTCCGCAAGGACCCCGAGCACGAGAGCACCCCGTCTGCGCACGACGCGGGCGAGAGCGAGGACCCGCGCGACCACATCCCCGGCCCGGACCTGGCGACCTTCGCGCCCCCGGCCCCCGAGGACCTGCCCGAGCCGATCGTGATCGAGGCCGAGTAGGACCCGTACGCTGGGGCGGCCATGACTGGAACCACCACCGCCCCTGACCTAGCCGCCGACGGCACCCGCGACACCCACGACGAGGGCGCCGGGGTCCGGACCTACCAGGTCCGGACCTACGGCTGCCAGATGAACGTGCACGACTCCGAGCGGCTCACCGGCCTGCTCGAGACGGCCGGCTACGCCCCGGCGCCGGCCGGCGAGCAGGCCGACGTGGTGGTGCTGAACACCTGCGCCGTGCGGGAGAACGCCGACAACAAGCTCTACGGCAACCTCGGGCACCTGGCCTCGGTCAAGGCCGAGCGGCCGGGTATGCAGATCGCCGTCGGCGGCTGCCTCGCCCAGAAGGACCGCACCACGATCACCGACCGGGCCCCGTGGGTCGACGTGGTCTTCGGCACCCACAACATCGGCTCCCTGCCGGTGCTGCTGGAGCGTGCGCGGGTGGCCGAGGAGGCCCAGGTCGAGATCCTGGAGTCGCTCGAGGTGTTCCCCTCGACCCTGCCGACCAAGCGTGACTCGGCGTACGCCGCCTGGGTGAGCATCTCGGTCGGCTGCAACAACACCTGCACCTTCTGCATCGTCCCTGCGCTGCGCGGCAAGGAGAAGGACCGTCGACCCGGGGACATCCTGGCCGAGATCGAGGCGCTGGTCGCCGAGGGCGTCTCCGAGGTCACCCTGCTGGGCCAGAACGTCAACGCCTACGGCGTGGAGTTCGGCGACCGGCAGGCCTTCTCCAAGCTGCTGCGCGCGTGCGGCGAGATCGAGGGTCTGGAGCGGGTGCGGTTCACCAGCCCGCACCCGGCGGAGTTCACCGACGACGTCATCGAGGCGATGGCCGAGACCCCTAACGTGGTGCCCTCGCTGCACATGCCGCTCCAGTCGGGGTCGGACAAGGTCCTCAAGGACATGCGCCGGTCCTACCGCCAGGCCAAGTACCTCGGGATCATCGAGCGCGTGCGCGCGGCCATGCCCGACGCCGCCATCACCACCGACATCATCGTCGGCTTCCCCGGGGAGACCGAGGAGGACTTCGAGCAGACCCTGGAGGTCGCGCGCCGGGCGAGGTTCGCCGGCGCCTTCACCTTCCAGTACTCCAAGCGCCCGGGGACCCCGGCCGCCGTCCTGGAGGACCAGGTCCCCAAGGCGGTCGTCCAGGAGCGCTACGAGCGACTCGTGGCGCTGGTCGACGAGATCGCCTGGGAGGAGGGTCGGGCGCTGGTGGGCACGACTGTGGAGCTGATGGTCTCCGAGGGCGAGGGGCGCAAGGACGCCGCGACGCACCGGCTCTCGGGGCGGGCGCGCGACAACCGGTTGGTGCACTTCCGGCCGGTGGTCGCGACGGGCTCGCCCGACGACGGCTCGAGCGACGGGTTCGCCCCCGTCGAGGTCCGGCCCGGGGACATGGTCACCGTCGAGGTCACGTACGCCGCCCCGCACCACCTGGTCGCCGACGGACCGGTGCTGGCCGTGCGCCGGACCCGGGCCGGTGACGCCTGGGAGGCACGGACGGCGGCGCCCACCGCACCCACGGGCGTCTCGCTGGGCCTGCCGACCGTCGGGGTGCCCGCCCCGCTCGCGCCGGCCCAGGGGTGCGCGCTCTAGAGGTCCCTAGAGTCGTCGTGCGACCACGACGGCGCCGACGACCCGCCACCCGAGGGCGGCGTACAGGCGCCGGCCCTGGTCGGAGGCGACCAGCACACCCTGCGACGCACCACGCTCGCGCGCGGCGTCGACCAGCAGCGCCATCACCGCGGCGGCGAGGCCGCGTCGACGGTGGTCGCGCTCGGTGCCGATCCGGTCGGGGACGGCCCAGCCGTCGGGCAGGGCCACGCCCACCTGTCCCGACGCGGCCAGCGTGCCGTCGTCGGTGACCACCTGCAGCCGCAGCGCGTCGTGGGCGTCGCGCCGCACGACCGTCGTGAAGCCCGGGGGCAGCGGGACCCGGCGCTGGTCGGCCAGGGCCACCCGCATGAGCCACTCGGGGGCGGCGGCGGTGGCCAGCCCGTGCTCGGCCAACCGGTCGGCGGTGCGTCCGGGGTCGCGGGTCGGGACGGTGATCCAGGGGTCGCGGTCGTCCCAGCTCGCCGAGGCGGCCCGGTCCAGCCGCCGGGGGTGCTCGTCGGCGTCGAGGACCAGTCGCTCCACGTCTCGACCGGGGTCGCCGACGAGCGTGCGCAGGACGCCGTCGTCCTCGCGGGGCGGAGGGAGGCCCCGGGAGGCCACCCAGCCGGCGTGCCACCGGCGCACGAGTGTCGTGTCGAACCCGTCGAGCCGGTCCGGCCCCGGGGGGCGGTCGACGTCGTGCTCGCGCGCCGGTGGGGGAGTGCTGGTGGGCCCGTCCTCAGACAGGCTCGTCCTCGGCGGGGTCGACGTCCTTCTCGCCCTCGTCGAGCTCCTCGGGGTCCTCCAGCCCGTCGGGCACCTCGTGGTCCTCCACCTGGGCCGAGCGGGGCTGGTCGGGAGTCACGAGCGGCAGGTCGTCCTGGTCGCGCTCGACGACGTCGGCGGGACCGCCGGGACCGTCCTCCGGGGCGGGGTCGGTGGTGGGCTCGGGTGCGGCCGAGAGCTCGGAGTCGCTGCTCAACGCTCGGCCCCGGGGGTGCCGTCGCCCATCGGGCCGGTGGGGGCCTTGGGGTCCAGCGGCGCCGTGGGCTCGGCCGGCGAGCTCGGGCCGGCCGGGTGCTGCGTCTGGTGCGGGGCCGGGGCGTTGGGGTCGGGGTTGGGGGTCGTGTCGCGGTGGGTGGGCAGGTCGTCGTTCTTGCCGTCGAGGCCCTCGAGCCCCTGCTTGGCCTTCTCCACGCCCTGGCGGATCTTGTCGGTGTGCTTGCCACCGGTCTTCTGGTCGACCACGCCGGCGGCCTTGTCCAGGCCCTCGCTGATCTTGTCGCCGTGCTTGTCGACCGCGTCGCCGAGCTTCTTCTTCGCGTCGTCCAGGAAACCCATGGGACCTGCTCCTCCACACCTCGTCCGCGGCGGGTGACCCGCCGGGGGCGCCCCTCGGCGCCCGCGCTGCCAAACTAGCGGGCGTGTCCACCCGCCCGCCCGCCGACCGCCCCGACGCGCGCGGGGCCGGGACCGTCCCCGTGGTGGCGGTCGTGGGGGCCACCGCGTCGGGCAAGAGCGACCTCGCCCTGGACCTGGCCGAGCGGCTGGGCGGCGAGGTGGTCAACACCGACTCGATGCAGCTCTACCGCGGCATGGACGTCGGCACGGCCAAGCTGCCGCCGCAGGAGCGCCGCGGGGTGGTCCACCACCTGCTCGACGTGCTCGAGGTGACCCAGGCCGCGACCGTGGCGGAGTTCCAGGGGTGGGCCCGCGCCGTCATCGCCGACTGCCGGGCCCGCGGCGTCGTACCCGTCCTGGTGGGCGGGTCGGCGCTCTACACCCGCGCCGTGGTGGACCGCTTCGAGTTCCCCGGCACCGACGCCGACCTGCGTGCCCGCCTGGAGGCCGAGCTGGCCGAGGTGGGCCACGAGGAGATGCACGCCCGGCTCGAGCGGGTGGACCCCGCCTCGGCCGCGCTCGTGCTCCCCGGCAACGGCCGCCGCGTCGTCCGTGCGCTGGAGGTCGTCGAGCTGACCGGGCGCTCCTTCACCGCCACCCTCCCGCAGCAGGCGTACGCCGACCCCGCCACCGTCCAGGTCGGCGTGGACATCGACCGGGACGTCCTGGTCGGGCGCATCGACCGCCGGGTGGACCTGATGTGGGAGCAGGGCCTGGTCGCCGAGGTGGAGTCGCTGGTGGCGCGCGGTCTGCGGGAGGGGCGCACCGCTCCGCGGGCCCTGGGCTACCAGCAGGTGCTGGACCTGCTGGACGGCGGGCTCACCGACGCCGAGGCCCGCGAGCGCACGAGGACCGGGACCCGTCGCTTCGCGCGTCGTCAGGACAGCTGGTTCCGCAAGGACCCCCGCGTGCACTGGGTCGCCCACGACGACCCCGACCGGGTCGAGCGGGCCCTGGAGGCCGTGCGTTCGGTCTGAGCGTGCCCGCCGGACGCAGCCGCGCGGCGTACGCTCCGGGCCGTGGAGATCCCCTCGACCTGGACCGGCGTCGACGACCTCGCCGCCCTGGAGGCCGTCGTCGGCACCCCGGCGCCGGCCGCACGCGACAAGACCCGGCCCGCGCTCACCGAGCTCGACGTCGCCTGGCTGGCGGCCTCGCCCTTCTGCGTCGTGGCCACCACCGGGGCCGACGGCAGCTGCGACGCCTCGCCGAAGGGCGACCCGGCCGGGCAGCTGGTGCACGTGCTGGACGCGCACACGATCGCCCTGGCCGAGCGGCCGGGCAACCGCCGGGTCGACGGCTACCGCAACGTCCTCGCGAACCCGCACGTCGGGCTGCTGTTCCTGATCCCCGGCCGCGGCGACACGCTGCGCGTGAACGGACGCGCCCGGCTGGTCAGCGACGCCCCCTTCTTCGAGGAGATGGTGGTCAAGGGCCACCGGCCCCTGCTCGCGCTCGTCGTGGAGGTCGAGGAGGTGTTCCACCACTGCGCCAAGGCGTTCCTGCGCTCGGGGCTGTGGGAGCCCGAGGGGTGGGACCCCGAGGCCGTGGTCCCTCGACGCGCCGTCATCGCCCAGCGGCTGGAGCGGCAGGGGAGCACCGTGGACGACCTGGACCTCTACTACGGGCCCTCCTACGCCGAGCACCTCTACGACTGATCGGCCGCGGGTCGCGGGCGTGACAGGATCGTCCCCGTGAGCGAGTACTCCTTCGTCAAGGGCCACGGCACCGAGAACGACTTCGTGCTGGTGCCCGACGCCAACGGCGCGCGCGAGCTGGACGCCGAGCAGGTCGTGCGGCTGTGCGACCGCCGCGCCGGGATCGGCGCCGACGGAGTGATCCGGGTGGTGCGCACCGACGCGACCAAGGACCCCGCGGCCGTGGCGGCCCGGGGCGAGGCGACCTGGTTCATGGACTACCGCAACGCCGACGGGTCGGTCAGCGAGATGTGCGGCAACGGCATCCGGGTGCTGGGCCGCTTCCTGGCCACCCACGCCGACGTCGACACCCGCGCCCCGCTCCCGATCGCCACCCGTGCCGGGGTGAAGGTGCTGACCTTCGACGGCGCCGACATCACCGTCGACATGGGCGCGCCCACGCTGCGGGGCGAGACGCAGGTCTCCGTGGGCGAGCGCAGCTGGACCGCCAGCCACGTCGACATGGGCAACCCCCACGCGGTGGCCTTCGTCGAGGACCTCGCCGACGCCGGGACCCTCCTGGAGGCGCCCGGGCACGACGCGGCGGCGTACCCCGAGGGCGTCAACGTGGAGTTCGTCGCGCGCCGCGGCGAGCACCACCTCGCGATGCGGGTGCACGAGCGCGGGTCGGGGGAGACCCGGTCCTGCGGCACCGGCGCCTGCGCGGTCGCGGTCGCGGCGGCCACGGCCGACGACGCGCCCCGGGGCACGGCGTACGTCGTGGACCTCCCGGGGGGCACGTTGAGGATCACCTGGACATCGGCCGACCGCGTCCTGATGACCGGCCCGGCCGTCCTGGTCGCGGAGGGGGTCACCGCGCTCTGATCCGGCGCCGCTATCGTCCGTGACCATGGACATCAACGGAGCCAGCGCCATCGTCACCGGGGCCGCGTCGGGGATCGGGGCCGCAGCGGCCCGCCAGCTCGCGGAGCGCGGCGCGCACGTCGTCGTCGCCGACCTGAACCAGGAGAAGGGCGAGGCCCTGGCCGCCGAGATCGGCGGCGTCTTCGCCCCGGTCGACGTCACCCGCACCGAGCAGATCGTCGCCGCGATCGAGGAGGCCGAGAAGCTCGGCCCGCTGCGGCTGCTGGTCAACTCCGCCGGCATCGGCTGGGCCCAGCGCACGGTCGGTCGCGACGGCACCTACGACTCCGCCGCCGACCTGGGGGCGTTCGCCAAGGTGATCGCGATCAACCTGGTCGGCACCTTCGACTGCGTGCGCCTGGTCGCCACCGCGATCAGCCGTCACGAGCCGACCGCCAGCGGCGAGCGCGGCGCGATCGTCAACCTGGCCAGCGTCGCGGCCTTCGACGGGCAGATCGGCCAGGCGGCGTACAGCGCCTCCAAGGGCGGCGTCGTCGGGATGACCCTGCCGGTCGCGCGCGACCTGGCCGCCGTGGGGATCCGGCTCAACACCGTCGCCCCGGGGCTGATCGACACCCCGATCTACGGCGAGGGCGAGGCGGCCGAGGCGTTCAAGGCCAAGCTGGGGGAGAGCGTGCTGTTCCCCAAGCGGCTGGGCGACCCCTCCGAGCTGGCCAGCATGGTGGTGGAGTGCCTGACGAACTCCTACATGAACGGCGAGACGGTGCGCGTCGACGGCGGCATCCGGATGCCTCCCAAGTAGGCGTCGTGGACTCCGACCCCCGCTGGCTCGACGAGGAGGAGCGCCGCGCCTGGCTGCGCCTGGTGATGCTGCTCGAGGTGCTCCCGGGCGTGCTCGACGGGCAGCTGCGGCGGGACGCCGGGATGACCCACTTCGAGTACACCGTGCTCGCGATGCTCTCCGAGGCCCCCGGGCGGACCCTGCGGATGACGGCCCTGGCCGCGCGCTCCAACGCCACCCTCCCGCGGCTCTCCCACGTCGTGGCGCGGCTGGTCGACCGTGGTCTGGTGGAGAAGCGGCCCTCGACCCAGGACGGGCGGGTCACCGACGTGGCGCTGACCGACGCCGGTCACGCCGCGCTGGTGCGGGCGGCGCCGGGCCACGTGGGGAACGTGCGCACCCACGTACTCGACCCCCTCACCCCCGAGCAGGTCGCCCAGCTGGAGGGGATCGCCGAGGCGATGGTGGCCACGATCCCGGCGGCCCAGCAGATGCTCGAGGCGTGGGAGGACCGGCCCGGGAGCTGACGCCGCGGGTTCACCCCGGCGTCGCACCCCGGTCACCCGGGCGGGTTCGGATCCACCCGTGACCTCCTCGGACCCCAGCCGCACACCCAGCCAGCGCAGCCCCCAGCCCGGAGACCAGCGCGCCGCTCCCGACCCGCTGGCGCCGCGCCCCTCCCGGCGTCGGGTGCTGCTCGGGGGCGCCGGAGCGCTCACCCTCGGGGTGCTGGCCGCCCCGTCGGCCTCCTGGGCCGCCCCGACCGGGGTGAGCCAGGGCCGCAGCCGCCTGGGGCTGACCTCGGGCGTCCAGACCGGCGACGTCACCAGCCGCTCGGGCACCCTCTGGGCCCGGTCCTCGGGCCCCGGTCGGCTGGTGGCCCAGGTGGGGTCGGGACGCCGGCCGCGCCTGGTCCGCGGGCCCTGGGCCACCCCCGCCACCGACCTGACCGCCCGGATCGACCTCGAGGGCCTGGCGCCGGGGCGCGAGCACGTCGCTCGGATGTGGTTCGAGACCGAGGACGGCTGGGCCGGCGAGGTCGGCACGGCCCGGTTCTCTACGGCGTCCGTGCACCCCGAGGAGACCTCGTTCGTGTGGACGGGGGACACCGCCGGGCAGGGCTGGGGGATCAACCCCGACCTGGGCGGGATGACGACCTACCGCACCATGCTCGAGACCCGTCCGGACTTCTTCGTCCACGCCGGCGACACGATCTACGCCGACGGGCCGATCCCGGAGTCGGTCACCGAGCCCGACGGGCAGGTGTGGCGCAACGTGGTCACCCCTGAGGTGTCCAAGGTCGCCGAGAGCCTGGCGGAGTTCCGTGGCCGTCACCGCTACAACCTGCTCGACACCAACGTCCGGGCCCTGTACGCCGAGGTGCCGGTCCTCGCGCAGTGGGACGACCACGAGACCCACAACAACTGGTACCCCGGCCAGGTCCTCACCGACGACCGCTACACCGAGCGCCGCGTCGACGTGCTCGCGGCCCGGGCGCGTCAGGCCTGGCAGGAGTACCAGCCGATCAGCACCGCCCACGTCCGCGGACGGGGTCGCACCGGGTTCGCCGAGGCGCGGATCTACCGCAAGATCGAGCGCGGCGCCCACCTCGACGTGTTCTGCCTGGACATGCGCACCGACAAGAGCCCGAACACGACCGGGACCGAGGACCACCTGACCCCGATCTTCGGCGCGGAGCAGGCCGACTGGATCATCCGCGAGGTGCGCCGGTCCCGGGCCACCTGGAAGGTGATCAGCGCCGACCTGCCGCTCGGCCTGGTCGTCCCCGACGGCACGAACGAGGAGTCGATCTCCAACGGCGACCCGGGTCGTCCGTTGGGGCGCGAGCTCGAGCTGGCCCGGGTGCTGCGCGGCCTCAAGGGGGTCCCGAACGTCGTGTGGATCACCGCCGACGTGCACTACTGCGCCGCGCACCACTACGACCCGGCCCGGGCGAGCTTCACCGACTTCGACCCGTTCTGGGAGTTCGTGGCGGGGCCGGTCAACGCCGGCGGGTTCGGACCGAACAAGCTCGACGCGACCTTCGGGCCGGAGGCCGTGTTCGTGAAGCCGGCCGACTACCCCAACCAGTCACCGCGCGGGGGCAACCAGTTCTTCGGCCACGTGGCCGTCGACCGACCCGGTGCGATGACGGTCAGCCTGCGCAACACCGCCGGGACGGTGCTGTTCTCGAAGCGGCTGGAGCCGCAGCACCACTGACGGAGAGCTCACGTCGAGCCACGTGGTCGTGCACGGTCCCGGGCACGAGCGCTCTCCTAGACGCCGTGGCGCGGGTTGCGGTCGGGGTCGTGGTCCTGGGTCGCGACGCCGTCGGGGTGGGGTTCGGGGGCGTCGCCCTGGGCGGGGCGGTCCTGCTCGTGCGGGACGTCGTCGCCGGTGGGTGCGCCGACCTCGTGCGGGTCGGGGTGGGTGGGCGCCGTGGTGTAGGTGACCTCCTCGTCGCCGCCGCGCACCGTCCCCACGTGCTCGCTGCTGACGCCCATGCCCCCGTCGAGGCCCTCGGGCCCGTCGGCGTTGGGGTCGGACTCGGTGACCTCCGTGGGTGGGGTCGCGGAGGTGGGCCCGGTCGCGTCGGTGGCGTCGGTCGGCTGGTGCTCGCTCATGGGGTGTCCTGTCCTGCTCCGCGTACGTCGGGTGGTGCTACTGCGAGGGCTGGTCCTCGGTGGTCTCGGCGTTGTGCTCCTGGCGCGCCTCGTCCTGCTCCTCGCCGACGGTCTCGCCGGCGGGGGACTCGTGGGGCTGCTCGTCCTCGATCGGCAGGGTGCCCCCGTGCTGGTCCTCCACCGAGTCCTGCGCGGTCGCGCCGACGCCCTCGTCGCCGCCGGCCAGGCCGGAGCCGGCCTCACCGGGGGTGTCCTGGCGCTGGGGGCCTCCGGGCGGGGTGGGGGCGTCGGAGCCCTCCTCGCGGGGGCTGGCAGGTCCGGGCTTGGTGTCGGCGTCGCTCATGGGGGTGGCGTACCCGTGCCCGGCCGCGGGAAACACGCGACCGGCGCGACCCACGGCCCGGCCGGTGCTTGTGCGGTGTCGGTGGGCCGTGCCTGAATGAGACCGGGTCCGGCCGTCACGGTCGGGCCGCGACGACGACCACCTCTCGGGAGCACGCATGCGCACCACCTCAGGTCACCCCGGTCACCCAGGTCACCCGGGCCACGCGGGCCGCACCAGCGGCCGCCGCCGCGCGGGCGCGATCGGCGCCGCCGTCCTGACCGGCCTGGTCGGGGTCGCGGCCCTGCCCGGCACCCCGGCGCAGGGAGCCTCGGGCCAGCCCGTGGCGACCCGCCCCGACGGCCCGCACGTCCCCGTCGGCGGGCGCTACAACGTCAAGACCCCCACGAGCACGGGCTACGGCGGTGCCGTCACCTCGGTCGACCCCGAGGCCTCCCGCGTGGGCCTGGAGGTGCTGCGCCGCGGCGGCAACGCCGTCGACGCCGCGGTCGCCACGGCGGCGGCCCTGGGCGTGACCGAGCCCTACAGCTCCGGCATCGGTGGCGGCGGCTACTTCGTGCACTACGACGCGCGCACCGGACGCGTGGGCACCATCGACGGTCGCGAGACGGCTCCCGCCACCATGCCGAGCAACGCCTTCGACGACCCGAGGACCGGCAAGCCCTACAACTTCACCCCGGAGCTGGTCACCAGCGGCGTCTCGGTCGGCACCCCCGGCAGCCTCGCGACCTGGGACCGGGCGCTGCGCCGGTGGGGGACCCGCAGCCTGGCCAGCACCCTGCGGCCCGCCGAGCGGCTCGCACGTCGTGGCTTCACCGTCGACCAGACCTTCCACGACCAGACGGCCGACAACCAGCGCCGGTTCGCCAACTTCCCGGCGACCAGCAAGCTGTTCCTCCCGGGCGGTCAGCCGCCCGCCGTCGGGTCGGTGCTGCGCAACCGCGACCTCGCGGCGACGTACGCGCTGATCGGCCGGAAGGGCCTGCGCGCCTTCTACTCCGGCCCGCTGGCCGCCGAGATCGCCCGCACGGCCCAGCACCCGCCGACGCGGGCCAACCCCGACCTGCCGGTGCCCGCCGGCTACCTCTCGACCGGCGACCTGGCGCGCTACCGCGTGCGCGACCAGGCGCCGACCCGGATCGGCTACCGCGGCTACGACGTCTACGGCATGGCGCCCTCCTCCAGCGGTGGGTCCACGGTCGGGGAGGCGCTCAACATCCTGGAGCGCTTCGACGTCCCGGCGATGAGCGACGGCGACGCCCTGCACCACTACCTCGAGGCCAGTGCGCTGGCCTTCGCCGACCGCGCGAAGTACGTCGGCGACCCGGCGTACGTCGACGTCCCGCTGGCCGACCTGCTCTCCGACCGGTACGCCGCGGAGCGCGCCTGCCTGATCGACCCGCAGCACGCCGCGACCAAGCCGGTCGCGGCCGGCGACGTGACGTCGTACGACGGCCGCTGCTCGGGGGCGTCGGCGAGCGGGAAGGTCGCGCAGGACACCGAGAACATCAACACCACCAACCTGACCGTGGCCGACCGGTGGGGCAACGTCGTGGAGTACACCCTGACCATCGAGCAGACCGGCGGCTCGGGCATCACCGTGCCGGGGCGCGGGTTCCTGCTCAACAACGAGCTCACCGACTTCTCCTACGGCCCGACGATGCCGGCGAACGACCCCAACCGGATCCAGCCGGGCAAGCGACCGCGCTCCTCGATCTCCCCGACCCTGGTGCTGCGCGGCGGCCGGCCGTTCCTGGCGCTCGGCTCGCCCGGCGGCTCGACCATCATCACCACGGTCCTGCAGCTCCTCTTCGACCGGCTCGACCGCGGCATGACGATCGAGCAGGCGATGGCCGCGCCCCGGGCCTCCCAGCGCAACACCCCCGCGGTGACCGCCGAGCCCGAGTTCATCGCGAAGTACGGCGACCTGCTGAAGACCTACGGCCACACCCTGACCCCCTCGGGCGACGCCTTCACCAGCGCCGCCCAGATCGGGGCGGCCACCGCGATCGAGTTCGGTCGCGGTGGCCGCCTGACGGCCGTCTCGGAGCCGGTGCGCCGTGGCGGCGGGTCGGCGCTGGTGGTCCGCCCGGGCCGCCGCTGAGCCGTCGGGAGCGGTCGGTCCCCTGCCGGCCGGGCCGTCAGCCGGGCCGGGGCCGACCGTCAGGCCGGTGCCGCCTCCGCGTCGGGGCCGGACGCGCCCTGCGGGGTCGGGTCGGACCCGGACGACGGCCGGGGTGACGGGAGGGTCAGCGGGCCGGGGGTCTCGACCGGCTCGACCGACGAGGCCGGCTCGAGAGACGGGCCCTGCTGGACCGACGCGGTGAGGTCGGCCGACGGGAGCGGCTCGAGCAGGGCGGGCGGACCGAGCGCTTCCGGGCGGGGGGCCGGGTCGAGGGGCAGCGTGAGGATCATCGTGGTGCCCTGGCCCTCGGGCCCCGGGCGGGCCGAGATCCGCCCGCCGTGGCGCTCGACCGCTCGGGCGCAGATGGCCAGGCCGAGGCCGGTGCCGGGGTAGGCGCCCGTCGTGGTGGAGCGGAAGAAGCTGTCGAAGACCTTGCCCCGGTCCGCGCTGGGGATGCCGATGCCGTTGTCGGTGACCCGTACCTGCAGGCGGTCGCCGCGGACCCGGGACTCGATCGTCAGCTGGGGCAGGACCCCCTCGTCGACGTACTTCACCGCGTTGCCGACCAGGTTGGCGAACAGCTGGCGGATCAGCAGCGGGTCGGCCAGGACGTGGCCGAGCGGCTCGTGCTGCACCACCGGCGCGGGCCCGGTGACCTCGAGGTCGGCGACCACCGAGGCCACCACCTCGTCGAGGTCGATCGAGTGCACCTGGAGCTCGGCGCTGCCGGCCAGGGTGTAGTCGAGGAGGTCGGTGATCAGGGCGTTCATCCGGGTCGCCGATCCGTCGATCCGGGCCAGGCTCGCCCGGGCCGCCGCCACCGAGTCCGGGTCTATCGGGCCGCCCAGCTGCTCGCGGGCGATCTCGGCCCAGGACAGGACGCCGGTCAGCGGCCCCTTGAGGTCGTGGGCCACCACCCCGGCGAAGTTCTCCAGCATCCGCTTCTCGGCCCGCTCGTGGGTGACGTCGTGGAGCAGGACGACCGCGAGCGGGCCGTCCTCGTCGGGCGCCACGTCCTCGAAGCCCGACCGGTCGAGGTGCAGCGGCACGGCCGTGGTCGCCAGCACCGTCTCCTGGCCGGTGGCCGGGTCCAGGCGGACCACGTCGGTGCTCGCGACCCGCTCGCCGCGCAGGGCCCGGGCGTGGGGGAGGTCCTGCGGTGCCACCCGGGTCCCGTCGGGGTGCAGGAAGCCGGGGTCGTCCGGGTCGTGCACGTGACGGCCGTGCTCGTCCCCGCCGGCCAGCTCGGCCGCGGCCGAGTTGGCCAGGACGACGTGGCCCCAGGAGTCGGTGACGCACAGCCCGTCGGCCATCGCCTCGGTGACGGCGTCCAGCAGGTCGGCCCGGGTGCGGGCCCGGGCCTCCGCGCTCGCCAGCCGCTGGGCCAGGGCGTTCTTCTCCGCGACCCCCAGGGCCAGCATCAGCACCAGGCCGGTGGTCATGGTGACGAACGCCTGGACCACCGTGGCCCGGGCCGAGAGGTTCGTCAGCGTCCCGAACGGCCCCTGGCCCAGCAGGGTCAGCAGGATGACCAGCGTCCCGAACACCGCCGAGTAGATCGCACCGACCGCCGGGGCGAACCGGAACCCCACCCACGCCGCGACGCCGATCAGCAGGAAGCCGAGCGGGGTGCCTCGGGTGGCCCCGAACATCACCAGCCCCACCAGCACGGTGGTGCCGAGCGTCAGCGCCAGCTCGGCCGCCACCGCGCGTCGGCGTACGGGTGTCCCCCGGGTGGGGGACCGCAGCCCGTCCCCGAGGCAGGTCAGCACGGCGGCCGCCACGACGAACGTGCCGCACGCGTTGCGCACCACCCAGCCCACGACCAGCACGCGGTCCAGGTCGGCCCCGCTCGTCCAGACCGCCAGGCAGCCCGGCACCGACCCGGCGAGCGCCGCGAGCAGGGAGGCGGCGAAGAGGCGGGCCAGCTGCCGGGTGGTCCGCACGGGCTCGGGGCCGGAACGCGTCCCCACCAGGCGGCGTACGACGAGGGCCTGGGTCGCGTTGGCCGCCCCCAGGAGCGCGGCCTCGAGCAGCGGCATCGGCTCCACCACGAGGAAGTACGCCGCCACGGTGGCCCCCAGGACCACGGCGTCGACGGCGGCCCGCCGACCCGAGCCGCTGGAGAGCAGCCAGAGCGCGCCCACGCCGGCGGCGGGCCAGAACAGGGCCAGCCCGGTGTCGGCGAGGACGACCTGACGACCGAGCGCGATGGCCATCAGGCAGGCCAGGACCCACCCGAGCAGGCGCAGGGGGACGCGGTGCACCCCCCTAGTCTCAGGCCTCGGACGCCGTCTGGGCCAGGAATGCCGTGGTCCGTGGGAGCGCCGGGACGAAACCGGCTCGCCGCCGCTCGCCCCGCGAACTACGCTGGAGGGCACATGACGAACGCACCCCACCACTTCGACCTCGCCCAGGAGCTCGCCGACACGGCGGACTGGGACGAGGGGACCGCGCCCGAGGCGACCACCGACGACGGCACCGCGACCACGCCCGCCGAGCCGACGGGGCCCACCTGGCGTCCCGCCTCCGCGCTCGAGGGCGAGGAGCAGGACGACAGCACCGGCGCAATGGACCTGGCCGAGCGCCACCAGCTCCGCCGGGTCGCGAGCCTGCGCACCGAGCTCGAGGACATCACCGAGGTCGAGTACCGCCAGCTGCGCCTGGAGCGCGTGATCCTGGTCGGCGTCTGGACCAGCGGCACAGTGGCCGACGCGGAGAACTCCATGGCCGAGCTCGCCGCGCTGGCCGAGACGGCCGGCTCGGAGGTGCTCGACGCGCTCTACCAGCGGCGTGACAGCCCCGACCCCGCCACCTACATCGGTCGCGGCAAGGTCGAGGGCCTGGCCGAGATCGTGGCCGCGAGCGGCGCCGACACCGTCATCCTCGACGGCGACCTGGCGCCCAGCCAGCTCAGGAACCTCGAGGACAAGGTCAAGGTCAAGGTCGTCGACCGCACCGCGCTGATCCTCGACATCTTCGCCCAGCACGCGAAGAGCCGCGAGGGCCAGGCGCAGGTCGAGCTGGCCCAGCTGAACTACCTCAAGCAGCGGCTGCGCGGCTGGGGCGGCAACCTCTCGCGCCAGGCCGGTGGCCGGGTCGCGGGCGGTGCGGGCATCGGTGGCCGTGGCCCCGGTGAGACCAAGCTCGAGACCGACCGGCGCCGCGTCAACACCAAGATCGCCAAGCTGCGGCGCGACCTCGCGCACATGAAGACCACCCGCGACACCAAGCGCGGCAACCGGGTGCGCCACGAGATCCCCAGCGTCGCGATCGCGGGCTACACCAACGCGGGCAAGTCCTCGCTGCTCAACCGGTTCACCGACGCCGGGGTGCTCGTCGAGGACGCGCTGTTCGCCACGCTGGACCCCACCACGCGCGGCACCGAGACCAGCGACGGACGCGTCTACACGATGAGCGACACGGTCGGGTTCGTGCGCCACCTGCCCCACCAGCTCGTCGAGGCGTTCCGGTCGACGCTGGAGGAGGTGGCCGACTCCGACCTCGTCCTGCACGTCGTCGACGGCTCCCACCCCGACCCCGAGGGCCAGATCGCGGCCGTGCGCGAGGTGTTCGCGGAGATCGGGGCCGACAAGGTGCCCGAGCTGATCGTCATCAACAAGGCCGACGCCGCCGACCCGATGGTCCTGGCCCGGCTGCGCCAGCGCGAGCCGCACTCCGTCGTGGTCTCGGCCCGGACGGGCGAGGGGATCGCCGAGGCGCTGGCCGCGGTCGAGGCCGACCTGCCCCGCCCGGCGGTCGAGGTCGCCGTGCTGCTGCCCTACGACCGGGGCGACCTGCTCAGCAAGGTGCACGACCACGGTGAGGTGGTCTCGATGGAGCACACCGGCGAGGGCACGTCCCTGGTCGCGCGCGTCAACGAGTCGCTCGCGGGCGAGCTCTCGGCGTACTCCAGCAGCTGAGCCGGGCGCCCGTCCACGTGCTCCGGGGGTGGTGGACGTCGGTCGTCCTGGCGACCGCGGGGCTCGTCGTCCTGAGCCTGACGCGGTTCCTGCCCGGTGACCACGGGCCCGTCGTGGCCGCGGCGTCGTTCTCCTCCTACGCCGTCCTGGGGTACGCCGCCCTCCTGGTCGTCCTCGCTGCCGGGCCGCGCTCGGGCGCGTGCGCCGCGCCCGGGGGAGCGGCGTGCCCGCAGCCTGGCGCCGCGTCCGCGCCGGCGTGGCGGTCACGAGCGTGGTGGGGCTGGCGGTGCACGTGGTCGTGCTCGCTCCGCTGTTCGTCGCCGCCGCGCCTGCTGGTGCCGCTACGGCGTCGTCGTCCCCGGGGTCGGGACCGACGGTGATGACGACCAACCTCGAGTTCGGAGCCGGGGACGCGGGGGCCGTGGTCCGCGCGGTGTCGCGCCACCACGTCGACGTCGTGGTCCTCGAGGAGGTCACGCCCGCGTGCCTGGCGCGGCTGGAGGCCGCCGGCCTCATGGCCCTGCTGCCGCACCGCGCCGGGCGGGCCTCGACCGGGGCGGACGGCACCGTGGTGGTGTCGCGGTGGGGGCTGCGCACGCTGCGCTCGTTGCGGCTGGCCAACGGGGGCTACGAGGTGCGTGTCGCGGGCCCGCGGCCGTTCACGCTGCTGGCGGCGCACACCATGGCGCCGGTGGTCTCGCCGCGGCGGTGGGCCTCGGACCTGGGGCGCCTGCGGGCCGCCGTGGCGGCCGCTGACGGACCGGTCGTGCTCGCAGGAGACCTCAACGCGACGCGCGACCACCAGCCCTTCCGCCGGGTACTGGGGGCCGGGGTGCGCGACGCCGGGGAGGAGGCGGGCTCGGGCTGGCAGCCGACCTGGCCCTCGCGCTGGCGCGAGAGCTGGCTGCGCCCGGTGATCGCCATCGACCACGTGCTGGTCTCCGAGGAGCTGCTCGGGGTGCGCACCTGGACCGTCGAGGTGCCCCACACCGACCACGTGGGCCTCCTGGCCGAGCTGGTCTGGTCACGCCCCTCCTGAACCCGCGGGCGCGCCGTCCCCAGGTCCGCAGGTCGTGGCCACCGGTGTCCTTGCGGACACGTAGGGTGCTCGGGTGGTCGAGGGGTCCGGACGTGGTGCGAGCGAGGTGCTGTCCACCGCCGTGAGGGCCCTGGGGGGCCAGGAGCGACCCGGTCAGGTCGCCATGGTCGAGGCCGTGGCCGCCGCGATGGAGGAGGGTCGCCACCTCCTGGTGCAGGCCGGCACCGGCACCGGCAAGTCGCTGGGCTACCTCGTCCCCGCGCTGCTCCACGAGAAGCGCGTCGTGATCGCGACCGCCACCCTGGCCCTGCAGCACCAGCTGGTCGAGCGCGATCTCCCGGCGCTGATGGGGGCGGTGGAGGAGAAGACGTCGTACGCCGTGCTCAAGGGCCGGTCCAACTACGCCTGCCTGCACCGCGTGCGTGAGGGCGTGCCCGACGACCAGGGCACGCTGGTCGACCTGCCCACCGGCGGTCTCGGCGCCGAGGTCCTGGCCCTGCGCGAGTGGGTGGAGGAGGAGGCCCAGGAGGGCGGCACCGGCGAGCGCGACCACGCCCCGCGCCACACCGACCGGGTCTGGCGCCAGGTCAGCGTGAGCGCGCGGGAGTGCCTGGGCGCGACCCGCTGCCCCTTCGGCACCGAGTGCTTCGCCGAGCGCGCCAAGGAGCGGGCCGCGCAGTCGCACCTGATCATCACCAACCACTCCCTGCTGGCGATCGACGCGATCGAGGGCGTCCCGATGATCCCGGAGTACGACGTCGCGGTGATCGACGAGGCCCACGAGCTGGTCGCCCGGGTCACCCAGGCCGCCACCGACGAGCTGACCGCCACCGAGGTCGACCGCACGAGCCGCCGGGCCGAGCGCTACGTCGAGGGCGACGCGGCCGTGGACCTCGGGGACGCGGGGGAGGCCCTCGCGGCGGCGATGGAGGCCGCCGGCGGCGGACGGCTGGAGTCGGTGCCGGCCGAGCTGGCCGACGCGCTGGCCCAGGTGCGCGACGCCGCGCGCACGCTGGTCTCCGCCTTCCCGCGCGAGCAGCCCGGCGCCGCGCAGCCCGCGGATGCCGGCGCCACCCAGGCCAAGGGCTGGGCCCAGGAGATCTTCGCGACCGCCGAGCGGATGGCGGCCGGTTCGGACCGCGACGTGCTGTGGATCAACGAGCGCGAGCGCAACCGGGGCGGCTTTGCGCTCTGCGTGGCCCCGCTCGAGGTCGCCGGCACCCTGCGCGACCGCCTGCTGGCCGAGAAGACCGTGGTGTTCACCTCCGCGACCCTCAAGCTCGGCGGCGACTTCGACGCCGTCGCGGGGTCACTGGGGATGTGGCCCTCGGAGCGGGCCACCGCGGCGCAGGAGGGCACCTGGACCGGGCTCGACGTCGGCTCGCCCTTCGACTACGGCAAGCAAGGCATCCTCTACGTCGCCCGCCACCTGCCCCAGCCGGGGCGCGACGGGCTGACCGCCGCTCACCTGCAGGAGATCACCGAGCTGGTCGACGCCGCCGACGGTCGCACGCTCGGGCTGTTCTCCAGCCGTCGCGCCGCCGAGGCCGCGGCCGAGCACGTCCGCGAGGCGCTGCCCCACCTGACCACGCTCGCCCAGGGCGAGGCCCAGCTGCCGGAGCTCTCGCGCCAGTTCGTGGGGGACCCCCACACCAACCTCTTCGGCACGCTGAGCCTGTGGCAGGGCCTCGACGTCCCCGGCGACACCTGCCAGCTGGTGCTGATCGACCGGATCCCGTTCCCGCGGCCCGACGACCCCCTGATGTCGGCGCGCCAGAAGGCCGCCGACCAGGCGGGGCGCAACGGCTTCATGCAGGTCGCCGCCTCGCACGCCGCGCTGCTGATGGCCCAGGGCGCCGGCCGCCTGATCCGCACCACCGCCGACCGCGGCGTCGTGGCCGTCCTCGACCCCCGCCTGGTCACCGCGCGGTACGGCGGCTTCCTGCGCGCCAGCCTCCCCCCGATGTGGACCACCGAGGACCCCGCCGTCGTCCGCAAGGCCCTCGCCCGCCTCGCCTCCGACGCCCGCTAGGTCCTGACGGGGGCGGGGGTCCTCGAGCGCCGTTGCCACACAAATGTGTAGCAACGGCGTCGTCAGCGGGTCGACGAGCTGCAGTTGCTACACAAATGTGTGGGCATGACGCCGAGGTCACCCTCGAAGAGCCACCCAGCCCGCCCCGGTCTGCGACTCAGCGAGCAGTCACGATCCGCGAGGCCGACGACCAGGTGGAGGCCCCCACGCTGTTCCACGCCATCACCACGAACTGGTAGCGACCGCGGGGCAGGCGCATCGAGAGGCTGCGGGCCGTGGGAGCGGAGTAGGACGAGGCGTAGTACGTCGCGACGGTGCGGTTGCGCGAGTCGAGCTTGCGCGCGGCGACGCGGTAGCGGGTGATGGGGGCGCCGCCCAGGGTCAGCGGCGGGGTCCAGCGAGCGGTCGCGGTGACCGAGCCGCCGTACGAGCCCGAGGAGGCCGAGCCGATCCGCGGGGCGCCGGGGCGCGAGAGCGCCGGGATGGTGACGGGCGGGGTGGTCGGGGAGGCGCTCACGGTGACCGTCGGGGGGTGCTCCGGTGCGGTGACCGGTGCCGTCGAGGGGGAGCCGGTGGGCGAGGGCGTCGGGGTGGGGGTGATCGAGGGGGCCGGCGTCGTGGGGGAGGCGGTGGCCGCGCTGCAGCCCGAGGCGGCCAGGGTGTACTGCCCGAGGCTGGCGTAGTCGGAGTAACCCGTCTTCGTCGGGTCGCCGGCGCCCACGCCGTCGACGGTCAGGTAGTAGCGCCCCGCCCCCAGCGTCGTGGAGATCGCGGCGTTCATGCCGGTCGACTGGGGCCACGACCCGCCGGTGTTGCCGCTGGCGGGGTTGTTGAAGGCGACCTGCGCGCCGGTGGAGTCGCGCAGCGACAGGGAGAGGTCGAGGGCCGTCTGCGCGCCGATCCCGGAGGCGCTGGCGGTGAAGGTGCCCGTGCAGGCACGGTCCACGGCGAAGACGTCGACGTCGGTGCGCGTCGAGATGATCCCGGTCGCGGCGTACGACGTCGCGGCGCCGAGCTGGTCGGCGGTGGCGGTCGTGTCGCCGTGGTCGTCGGCCTTGAGGGGAGCGCCGTTGGCGGCGATCACGGCCAGGTCGTCCTGGGTCTCGTTCGCGTCGGCGTACTCGCCCTTGCTCCACTGGCTCAACGCCCGGTTGGTGGCGAAGCCCATGATCGGACCCCAGGCGGCGGTCCCGGCGTAGTAGCTGCCCGCGCCGGCGGTCTTGGTGCCGTCGTGGCTCAGCCCCAGGGTGTGGCCGGCCTCGTGGGCGGCGCCCTGTGCGGCGATCGTGGCGTTGGTGGTGGCGTCGGCGAAGACCCAGGCGGGCTGGTAGACGCCGGCCGAGTCGACCAGGTCGAAGGTGCCGACCATGGCCAGGCCGAGGCAGTTGACGCCGTTGCAGAGCTTGGACTTGGTGGCGGAGTTCATCGTGAACACGACGTGGGTGCCGTACGCCGTGTCGGTGTCGCTCGAGCGCGTGTAGCCGGCGACACCGGGGTCCTCGGTGGTGACGTCGATGTCGAAGGGCGCGTAGTCCTCCGAGACCTGGCGCCAGACCTCCTGGATCCAGGCGTCCTGGGCCTCGGTGAAGGTGCTGCCGCCGCCGTTGACGCCGGCCACGGAGCCGGCGGCGAGACCGTTGTAGTTCCAGCCGGTGCCGCTGACGTAGGCCCCGTCCATGTCGAGGAAGATCTTGTGCGTCGAGCCCGGGTTGCTGTGCAGCTTGAAGGTCTGGTCGGCCGGCAGGGCCAGTCGAGCCGTCGTGCTCGGGCCGGACGTCGTGGCCGCGCCCGCCTCGACGCGGTGGGCGGCGGGGTCGAGGTAGAACAGGCTGCCGTTGCGACCCACCCAGGCGGTGGAGTCGGTGGTCAGCAGCTGGCGCAGGCGACCGGCGCTGACGCCGCTGCGACGGGCGGCCTCGTGGATCCGGCCCCCCAGGGCGTCGACCGCGGCCTGTCCGTGGGTCGGCCGGGCAAGCAGGTTGCTGGTGGCGACCACGTGGACCGGCGAGCCGTGACGCAGCGGCTTGGTCGGCACGGACGTCGACCCGGCGGTGGCGGCCGGCTTCGGCAGCGCGGGGGCGCCGGTCGGGGCCGACGTCCCGCGCCTGCTCCCGATCGACGAGGTGCGCACCGTGACGGGCGGCGCCGCGACAGCCTGGACACCGGCCTGCTCCCGGGTGGCGCCGGGGCCGGGCGCCGCTTCCGCGCCGCCGTGGACGACGGTCACAACGGCACCGGACGCCACGAGGGCGCCGGTCACGAGAGCCAGGGCAGAGGTCGTACGTCGGGTCACCCCGTGATCATGCGCCGCAAAACCGTCCTAGTCACCCAAAACGGACAAAGCAGTCACACAATCTCGGGATCACATCCTCCGCAGGACGGCGGTGACCTTGCCCAGGATGGTGGCGTAGGTGCCGTCGATGGGGTCGTAGGCGTCGTTGTGGGGCATCAGCCACACCTTCCCGTCCTTGCGCTGGAAGGTCTTGACCGTGGCCTCGCCGTCCAGCAGGGCGGCCACGACGTCGCCGTTCTCGGCGGTCTGTTCCTTGCGGACGACCACGTAGTCGCCGTTGCAGATCGCCGCGTCGATCATGGAATCGCCGGCGACCTCCAGCATGAACAGGGTGCCGTCGCCGACCAGGGACTTCGGCAGCGGGAAGATCTCCTCCACCCGCTCCTCGGCCAGGATCGGCCCACCGGCGGCGATCCGCCCGACCATGGGCACCATCGTGGCGGTCGGCATGGCGTCGCCGGACCCGGTGGGGTCGTAGCCGGCCTCGTCGGCCTCGCTGATGGCACGACGGGCGGCCATCAGCTCGGGGATGAAGACCTCGAGGGCGCGCGGCCGGTTGGGGTCGCGCTTGATGAAGCCCTTCTGCTCGAGCACGCGCAGCTGGTGGGCCACGCTCGAGGAGCTGGTCAGGCCGACCAGCTCGCCGATCTCGCGGATGCTGGGCGGGTAGCCGCGCTTCTCGATGCTCTCGCGCAGCACGTTGAGGATGCGCTGCTGACGTGGGGTCAGTCCCGTGCTGTCGGGGGCCGCGTCCGGGAGCTCCGTGACGCGACCCGCGGTGCTCTTGCCGTTCGAGGATTCGCGAGTCGCCATGGAAGGGAACCTAGTCCAGTCACACGGGTCACTTCAAACACATGTTCGAACGGCGTGTCGCGCTCAGCGCCGAGCCCGTCCGAACATTTGTTCGACGAAATGCTTGATTCCGTTCGAACACGTGCTCTAACGTCGCTCATGTGTTCGATCGAATGTCTGTTCGGACGTCACCGATCCAAGGTCCAGCCCGTCCGGGCGGAAGGTCTTGTCGGTGGTCGCCGATAGACATCGGAGCACACACCAAGCAGGGGTCGCTTCCCTCGTCCGCTCCACCCGGAGCGGGCACTTCCCCGAAAGAGGTTGACCGATGAGCACGCTGAACATCACCCCCCACGTCCACGACGACTCCGCGTTCGAGGCCCTGGTCCGCTCGGCGGGCCCGGTCCTGGACGCCACCGACGTCGAGTTCGCCACGGTCTTCGACCTCGACTACGGCGACCGTCGGCTCGCCCTGGTCGTGCCGCAGCAGCGCACCGCCGGCCCCCGGCGGGCCACCGCGCGACGGGCCGCCCCGGCCCCGGCCCGCAGCCGGGTGCGGTTGACCCGGCGCGGTCGGCTGACCGCGCTCGCGGTGTTCCTGGGTGCGGCCCTCACCGTCCTGCTGACCCTCGGCGGGTTCTCCGCGGTCGCGACCCGCGACGCCGGCACGCCGCCCCCGGTGCGCGTGGTGACGGTCCACGCGGGCGACACGCTCTACGGGATCGCCGCAGACGTCGCCGCCCCGGGTCACATCCGCGAGACGGTGCACCAGATCCAGGAGCTGAACTCGCTCCCGTCGTCCTCGCTCAGCGAGGGCCAGAAGCTCGCCGTTCCCCTCGGCTGAGGCATCACACTGCTCGCGCCACCGACCTCCTCGACCCGGGTCGGTGGCGCAGGGGAAGACGTGGGGCGGGACCGCATCACACCGGTTCCGCCCCACGGTCACGTCCAGCCGGTCGAGACGGCGATCACTCAGGCGCGGAGCCGTGCGTCCGTCGTCGAGACCACGCTCGGTGTGCCGGCGGCACCGGCTCCGAGACGGATCAGCAGCTGAGCCGTCGTGTAGGTCCCCATCACCAGGCGCTCCCACGGGTCGGGTCGTGGGCTGGGTGCCGGCACCCCGGTGGCGGGTGAGGTGAGCTCCGCCGCCGGCCCCGGTGCGGGGGGCAGCGCTGGCGGCGGTGCGAAGGTCCTCCACGCCAGCACGGTGTCGGAGACCAGGAACAGGACGGCCCCCGCCCCGACGAGGACGCGAGCGCGGGTCGGCAGCTCCCGGTCGAGGTGGAGCGCGGCGCTGGTCATGGTGGCCAGCGCGCCGGCGTACGCCAGGACGGCGAGGGCGAGGACCCGGTCGTGCCGCCCGGCCAGGACGGCGATCACCGGCGTGGTGGTCGCCGCGGTCGCCAGCACGACGCGCGGACCCAGTGCGTCGAGCAGGGGCTCGCGTCGACGGTGCCTCCAGAACCCCGACAGGTACGCCGCGTGGCCCACGGCGAAGCTGCCCGCCCCGGTCAGGAAGGCTCCGGTGCCCTCACGCAGCAGGGCGACGTCGCCACCCCACCCGGCCACCTCGGCGACGAGGGTGGAGGACCGCACTGGCGAGGTGGCGGCGCCCGGGGCGAGGAGCAACGAGCCCGCGAGCGTGGGCATCAGAGCGGGCTTGGTGATCACCCGGGCCCGGTGCGCCCACGCCTCAGGGCGTCCGGCCAGCCAGGTGTCGGTGGCCGCGAGCACCGCGTACCCCGCGGTGAGTCGACGGGAGGTTGTCCCGGCGTCACCGGTGGTCCGAGGCAGGTGAGGACGTCGGCGCAGCAGCATGGGGTGACGCTAGCGGTGTCTCGGTCCCGAGGTGGCTCGAGCAGTGCCTCAGTGGCCCTCGCCGGACAGGGCCGGGCTGGCCTCGGCCACGCGCAGCGGGGTCGCGGGGCCCGTGGTGGTGACGGTCCCGGTGACCGGCCGCAGCGGGCCGCCGTTGAGCGACCACTGCGCCGTCCAGGTGACCACCACGCGGTGCTCCACCGTCGTGTGGGCGTGCTGGTAGCGGTGCACGACCTCCTTGCTCGGGTACGCCGCCCCCGGGGTCGTCGTCGTGCTGCTGGTCCCGTCCCCGTGCACCCAGGTGAAGCGGGCCGGCCGGATGGCGAGCCGCACCTGCTGCCCCAGCAGCGTGACGTTCCGCGTCAGGGGCTGCGCCTGGGTGTGGAAGATCGTGTCGAAGTTGATGAGCGTCTTCCCCGCCGGCTGGCTGATCGACCTCAGCCCCGGCACCGGGATGCGCCGGAACGCCGTCAGCACCATCGCGTCCGTGACCTGGGGCGGCGGGGGAGCAGCCAGCGCTGCGGGGAGAGCCGGTGGTCCGGCCCCGCCGGTGCAGGTGAGCCCCAGCGGCTGCTCTGCCGCAGTCGTAATTCGCCACAGTCGGTACATGGTCTGACCCGGCCCGCAGATGTTGCCGGGGCAGACCGACGCACCTGTGGCGGGGTTGCCAATCCCGCCGCCGCAGGGCGTTCGATAGGCGTACCGGACCGTCGGCGCGCTTCGTCGCGCCGGCTCAGTTGTTGATGCTCTGGACACGCTGCTTGGGGCGACTGCACGCGGGGCCTTTATCGCCTGTCCCTTCTTGGCGCGTGAAAGCAAAACGCTGAAGTAGTCCTTTGCGTCGTTAGGGCTCACACCGTTTCCGGAGTCCGCCAGGGCGACAGTTGGAAGTGTCAACGCAAGCAGGAATGCGCAGGCGATGAGTCCGATGTGCCTCATGCCTTGGGATCCAGTTCAGAAACACGCCATGCACCCGCGCGTCGCTCAAGAACAAAGGCACGAAGTTGCCCCCGGGATCCTGGGAACGTGCGGGGTGTCGAAGTCTTGGACTCCTTGACCACTTGACGACTGGACCGGATGGCTAGGTCCAAGAAGAAGTGGCCCTGGGTGAATCCATAGGTCTTGGAGCCAACGACGGTCCATTCTCCCCCTCGGATACTGCCTCCGTTGACGTAAACCTTGGCGATCCCCGACGTTAGCGCTTGGCACCCCGCGCACGAACCCAGAGCAAGGGCTCGCAACTCGCCTACGTCACCCGTCAATGCGGCGTAGTTCAATTGCGACACGTAGTGCTTCGCGAATGCAACCGCGCCGGCCTTCGTTTTCTCCCTGGCCGCAGCGGGGAGCGCCGGGGGCGTCGGGGCGGAGGACGCGGAGGCCGTGGGGCTGGGCGAGGTCTTCGGTGGGGGAGCTGGGGTGGGGTTGCCGCCGCACCCGGAGGACAGCACGAGGCAGCCGGTGAGGGCGGTGGTGGCGAGTGCGCGGGTGAGCGGGCGCATCGATCACTCCTTGAGTCGATCCCGAGACATCGGGGAGTCAACTACCCCGGCTCAGGACTCGCTACACCGACGAGCCGCCCTGTGGACAGACCGTGCGGACCTCGACGTCACCATGGTGGTGCTGCGTCCCAGAGGTCACCAGGAGGCTCAGGAGTAACGGTGCGACTTCTGCGGGTGGCCCGCCGGGCGGGTGCAGGTGCGCCCGTTCATCGAGGCGTGACCGCACAGCGCCTCGGCCGAGGCCGAGGTGGTCGGAGCCCCGGAGGTGTCGGGCGGGGTGTCCCGGCCCGGGGCCGGCGCGCGGTCCGCAGGTGGCGCGACGGGTGGACGCGGGCGTGTGCCCGCCGGGGTCGTCGCAGCCTGGGCAGCTCGCGCCTGCGTGCGGGCCCACTTGGCCTCGCGCATGGCGCGCTGGGCGTCCATCTTGCTCATCGTGCGATCACGAGGTCGGACCCTACGCGGCGGCACCCACACGGGCGCGGCGGCGTACCCCCGGGCGTCAGCGTGCGGCGCGCTTGCCGCCCTTGGGACGTGGGGGTGCGGGAGCAGGCTCGCGGCGACGCACCACGGCCACCAGTCGTACGCCGAGGAGCAGCCCGACGAACAGGGCGGCGGCGGCCCCGGCCGACACGAGCACCACCAGCAGCCAGCCGCCCACCCCTCGGTCGGAGGCCGCACCCACCAGCCGCACGGCCGCGACGACCAGGAGGACCCAGACCACCACCGCGAGGGCCGTGCCGGTCGCGAGGGTGAGCAGTCGGCGTCGGGGCAAGGGGGCGCGGTCCACGGGGTCATTGTGCCGGGGGTCGCGTGGGGGAGCGGCGAGAAGGCTCGCCGGCGCTTCTCCACAGGCCCCGCGGTCGTCCCCAGGGTCTTGTCGGACCTCGGTGGCAGGGTGCCCCGCATGACGAATCCAGACCTCTCCCGGCCCGTGACCTGGGACAACGTCGAGGGTCCGACGCCACCGCCGGATCAATCGCTGGAGTGTGTTGCGCACCACCGCCACCCCGCGTACGGTTACCACTACATCTAGTAGTTACAACGTTGTAGTTATCCACATCTGGTGTCACAGAAATCCCGACTTACCCACAGGGCAGGCGGGTTTTCCCACCGGAATCCACAGGTCGAACCACAGGTTCTACCTCTGGGACGTCCTGCAGACCACCTGCGCCCCGTGAGAGGAGGCCCCGCGATGCACTGCCCGTTCTGCCGCAGCACCGACACCCGGGTCCTCGACTCTCGCGTCACCGACGACGGGTCCGCGATCCGCCGCCGCCGCAGCTGCCCCGCGTGCGAGAAGCGCTTCAGCACCGTCGAGCAGATGCAGCTGATGGTGGTCAAGCGCAGCGGCACCAGCGAGCCCTTCACCCGCGACAAGGCCGTGGCGGGCGTGCGCAAGGCCTGCAAGGGCCGACCGGTCTCCGAGGACGACCTGGCCCGCCTGGGGCAGACCGTGGAGCACGCGTTGCGCGCCGAGGGCTGGGCCGAGGTGCCCGCCCACGAGATCGGCCTGGCCATCCTGCGTCCGCTCCGCACGCTCGACGCGGTCGCCTACCTGCGCTTCGCCAGCGTCTACAAGGCCTTCACCAGCGCGGCCGACTTCGAGACCGAGATCGCGCTGCTCCAGGCCGAGCGTCAGCTCGACGGCGATCCCAGCGAGCACCAACCTCAGCCCACCGGCTGACCCCGATCAGCCCGGTGTGGTCGTGGGGAAGCGACCGCACCGGGCCACCAGCACCACCGAGCAGCACCCAGCACGACCGAGCACCACCGAGGCACCACCAGCAGCACCGACAGACGCACCACGCGAAGCGCCACCACTGAGCAGCACTAGGGAGCAGGGACATGACGGAGACGGTCAGCGGAACGAACGCACGCGGCACCCGCAAGAAGGGTGGGATGAAGGTCGAGCGCACGTTCTCCACCGAGGGTGTGCACCCCTACGACCAGCTCACCTGGGAGCGACGCGACGTCGTCCAGCAGAACTGGAAGACCGGGGCGGTCGTCTTCGAGCAGCGTGGCGTGGAGTACCCCACCACCTGGAGCGTCAACGCCTCGACGATCGTCACCACCAAGTACTTCCGCGGCGCCGTCGGCACCGACGCCCGTGAGTGGAGCCTCAAGCAGCTCATCGACCGGGTCGTGACGCAGTACGTCAAGGGCGGTCAGGAGAACGGCTACTTCGCGACCGAGGCCGACGGCGTCGTGTTCGGCGAGGAGCTCACCTGGCTGCTGGTCAACCAGTACTTCTCCTTCAACTCCCCGGTCTGGTTCAACGTCGGCACCCAGTCGCCGCAGCAGGTCTCGGCCTGCTTCATCCTCTCGGTCGACGACTCGATGGACTCCATCCTGAACTGGTACAAGGAGGAGGGCTTCATCTTCAAGGGCGGCTCCGGCGCCGGCCTCAACCTCTCCCGCATCCGCTCCTCCAAGGAGCTGCTCTCCTCCGGTGGCACGGCCTCCGGCCCGGTCTCCTTCATGCGCGGTGCCGACGCCTCCGCGGGCACCATCAAGTCCGGTGGCGCCACCCGCCGCGCGGCCAAGATGGTCGTCCTGGACGTCGACCACCCCGACATCGTCGAGTTCGTCGAGACGAAGATGAAGGAGGAGGACAAGATCCGGGCGCTGCGCGACGCCGGGTTCGACATGGACCTCGGCGGTGCCGACATCACCTCGGTGCAGTACCAGAACGCCAACAACTCGGTCCGCGTCAGCGACGAGTTCATGCGCGCCGTCGAGGACGGCACCACCTTCGGCCTGCGTGCCCGCGACACCGGCGAGGTCATCGAGTCCGTCGACGCCCGCGAGCTCTTCACCAAGATCAGCCAGGCCGCGTGGGCCTGTGCCGACCCGGGTCTGCAGTACGACGACACGATCAACGACTGGCACACCAACCCCGAGACCGGCCGCATCACCGCGTCCAACCCGTGCTCGGAGTACATGTCGCTCGACAACTCCTCGTGCAACCTGGCGTCGCTGAACCTGCTGAAGTTCCTCAAGGACGACGACACCTTCGACGCCCCTCTGTTCGCCAAGGCCGTCGAGGTGATCATCACCGCGATGGACATCTCCATCTGCTTCGCCGACTTCCCGACCGAGCCCATCGGTGAGACCACCCGCAACTACCGCCAGCTCGGCATCGGCTACGCCAACCTCGGCGCGCTGCTGATGGCGATGGGCCTGGGCTACGACTCCGACGGCGGCCGCGCGATGGCCGCCACCATCACCTCGCTGATGACCGGCACGTCGTACAAGCGCTCCGCCGAGCTCGCCGCGATCGTCGGCCCGTACGCCGGCTACGCCCGCAACGCCGACGCCCACAAGCGCGTCATGCGCAAGCACCAGGCCGCCAACGACGTGGTCCGCACCCTCGGCGTCCACGACGCCGGCGTGCACAAGGAGGCCACCAAGGCCTGGGCGGAGGTCCAGAAGCTGGGCGAGAAGAACGGCTTCCGCAACGCGCAGGCCTCCGTGCTCGCGCCCACCGGCACCATCGGCTTCATGATGGACTGCGACACCACCGGCATCGAGCCCGACTTCTCCCTGGTCAAGTTCAAGAAGCTCGTCGGCGGCGGCTCCATGCAGATCGTCAACCAGACGATCCCGCGGGCCCTGAAGAAGATGGGCTACCAGGAGGAGTCGATCGAGGCGATCGTCGAGTTCATCGGCGAGAACGGCCACGTCATCGACGCCCCCGGCCTGAAGACCGAGCACTACGAGGTCTTCGACACCGCCATGGGTGCCCGTTCGCTCAAGCCGATGGGTCACGTGCGGATGATGGCGGCCTGCCAGCCGTTCCTGTCCGGCGCGATCTCCAAGACGGTCAACCTGCCCGAGTCCGCCACGGTCGAGGAGATCGAGGACGTCTACCTGCAGAGCTGGAAGCTCGGCCTGAAGGCGACCGCGATCTACCGCGACAACTGCAAGGTCGGCCAGCCCCTGTCCGACGGCAAGTCCGACCAGGCCAAGAAGGACCAGGGTCAGTCCACGTCCTCGGCGGCCGAGGTGGCCCCCGAGGTCGTCGAGAAGATCGTCGAGATCCACAAGCCCTTCCGCAAGCGTCTGCCCAAGAGCCGTGCCTCGCGCACCACCAGCTTCACCGTCGGTGGCGCCGAGGGCTACATGACCTCGGGTGCCCACGACGACGGCGAGCTGGGCGAGGTCTTCCTCAAGCTCGGCAAGCAGGGCTCGACCCTGGCCGGCGTGATGGACGCCTTCTCGATCGCGGTGTCCATCGGCCTGCAGTACGGCGTTCCCCTCGAGACCTACGTCTCGAAGTTCACCAACCTGCGCTTCGAGCCCTCGGGCATGACCGACGACCCCGACATCCGGATGTCGCAGTCGCTGATGGACTACGTCTTCCGCCGCCTGGCGCTGGACTACCTGTCCTTCGAGGAGCGCTCCATGCTCGGCATCTACTCCGCCGAGGAGCGTCAGCGCCAGCTCGAGACCGGGTCCTACGAGGCGATCGAGGAGACCGGCGGGGCGGGCGAGCTGATCCAGTCCGAGGCCACGCCGGCGACGGTCGAGGCCACCTCCACCGGTCACGACGTCGACAACCGCGCCGAGGAGCTGGAGACCAAGGACACCCACGGTGCCGAGGCCCGTCAGGTCCCGGCCCAGGTCACCCGTGAGGCCCACACCTCGGCCGAGCTGATGGAGAAGATCACCGGCAGCGCGATCGACTCCCCGCTGTGCATGACCTGCGGCACCAAGATGCGTCCCGCCGGCTCCTGCTACGTCTGCGAGGGCTGCGGCTCCACCAGCGGTTGCAGCTGACCGTCTGACGCTCGAACGCCGCCGGCCCGGTCCCTCCACACGAGGGGCCGGGCCGGCGGCGTTGGTGGTGCGGCGGCGTCCTCAGTGCGGGACGGACCTGGCAGGACTACTAGCGGCGCGGCCCGGCCGGCCACTGAGACCAGTCGGTGGAGACCGGTGTGCCGATCTGGGCCCGCAGGTCGGCGTCAGTGGCGCACAGGGCGATCACCCGGGCGAGCGACTCGGGGTGCACGGGCAGCTCCTCGGTGGGGATCGGGAGCACACCGGGGGGAGCGTCGGGGAGCTTGCGCCACCCCGGCCACCCGGAGGGCCGCGACGTGCCAGTCGTGCCCGTCCCGGTGACGGCGACGGGAGCGCCCGGGGTCATGGGCGGGACCGCGCCGCTCACGGCGCTCCAGGGGAGCTGCCAGCGGGCGCCGTAGCGCTCGGCGGCGATCCACTCGGGCGTCAGCTCGACCCGGGCGCTGCGCAGCCCGCGCGTCACGGGGACGAGGAGGTAGGCGAGCACGCCGAGGGCGATCACCACCAGCACGACCCCGGTCGTCGGGTTCCCGGAGCCGAAGGCGACGGCAGCACCGATCACCGTGCACGCCGCGACGAAGGCCATGGCGGCGACGGCGAGGACCAGCGTGGCGCGAGGAGCCGCCACCACCAGCATCGGCTGCCCGTCCGGACTCGAGCCGATCGTCGCGGTTCCCGGGGCCTGCGGCGAGGTCCTCCACCGCAGGACCTGCGTCGCGCCGGAGAGGAGGCCGAGGCCCAGGGCGAGCACCCCGAGGACCAGGACGGCGGAGGACCGGCCGATCGACCCGACGATCATGAAAGCGCCGATGAGCAGGAGGATCACGGCGCCCACCAGGGGCAGGATCCGGGGTCGGCCCGAGGAGAGTCTCGAATCGGTCACGTCAGTCAAAGAGACCACCGATGGCGCTGCCCACCGACTCGACACCGTCCACGATCGCACCGCCTGTGTCCTTGACCGCATCGACGCCGGCTGCTGCCGCGTCGCCGAGGTCTCCGCCCTCGAAGAGGTTGTCTACCATCCCGCTGGTGAAGATCCCGACGCCGGCGCCCACGATCGCACCGACCGCGGTCCCGACCACGGGCACCGGGATCAGCGTGCCGATCGCGGCACCGGCCGCGACCGAGGCGCCGAAGCCGAGTCCGCCGGAGACGGTGGCCTGCACGGGGTCCTTGCCGTTGTAGATGTCGTAGGCGATGCCCGCGACGGCCAGGACGCCGCCGGCCTTGAGCGGGATCGACTTGCTGCCCGCCTTGAGGTCGTCGGCCGACCTGATCAGGTCGTCCGCGTTCTGGCCCATCTTGGTGGCGTCGTCGAGGTCGGCGTACCACCTGGTCCTCCCGACCACCCCCGGGTCGGCGTTGCGCGCCCACTCGAGGTGCTGGGCGGAGAGCCCCTTGAAGTACTCGCCGGTGCCGCGCAGCGACGAGGCCTTGAACTCCATCACCCCGCCGGCGATGCCCCCGGAGATGTCGGAGGCGGTGAGCACCCACTGGGCGCCCTGGAGACCGCGGTACTTGTCGGTGATGGCCTTGCTGTGGCGCTCGTAGGCGTCCCAGATCTCCTTCACCCGGGTGCACGCGGTGTCGTACGCCGTGACGAGGACCTGGTGGTCGTCGTACGCCTTGAGGGCCGAGTTGTAGGTGTTGGCCTCCTCGATGGGCAGCTGAGTCCCCGGGGCGATGTACGCCGGCTTGGCCGGCCCCGGCCCCGGGTCGGTGATCGTGAAGCCGCTGACCGTCAGCCCGGCGGCGCTGGCCGTGGACCGCACGTCGGCCATGTCGTGCTGGGCCGTGCGCAGCTGGGCGCCGAACGTGCTCAGCGCCTGACCGGTGCTGGTGACCTCGCTGTGCAGCGCGGTCGTCTTGGTCGCCGAGGAGCGCATCGTCGCGGCGAACGCGGTGCCGGCGGCGCCGTCCCAGTCGGCCTCGGCGGTCGTGCGCGCCTTGGTGAGGGCGTCCACGGAGGAGTCGACCTTCGGGGCCAGGGTGGAGGTGAGCCAGGTCCCGGCCGCCTCCACGCTCGTGGGGTCGCCCTTGATCCCGGTGTCGAGGCCCATCAGTACGCCGCCCCGGCCGGCGGTCGGAACCCGGACGCCGCGCTCTCCTCGGCGGCGGTGTAGCTGGCGGCGTTGTCGCCGACCTTCTGCCCGGCGGCGTGCAGGCCCTCGGCCAGGCCCGCCGCCGACTCGGTCAGCGCGCCGATCAGGGCCGAGACGGGGCCGGTCATGTCGCCGGCGTCGACCGAGCCGGGGCTGGAGTCGCCGGTGCCGGCGACGTCGGTGGCAGCCGTCGTCAGGGCGGTGCGCGCCCGTCCGAGCGCCTGGTAGTCGACCCGCAGGTGGCTCCCGGCGCCGGCGCTCACGACGTCCCCCCGGCCGCGACCACGGGTCGCTGGTCGACGAGCAGGAGGTCGAACGGCACGTCGGCGTGGGCACGCTGCAGGTCGGCGATGGTGAGCAGCGCCCAGGGCGCGTCCGCGGCGTAGAACTCGGCGAGCCGGTCCAGGGCGGAGTAGGCGAAGACGGCCATCCGCCCGTCCGCCAGCGGCGTCATGGCGATGTGCGCGCGGCCGTCGTCACCGAACGGACTGGTCGGCACGTAGAGCACCGGCGGCAGGTTGGCGGGCATCTCGGACATCGTCACCGTCGCCTCTCGTCGGGAGCAGGACCGGCTCCGACGGGCGCCCGAGTCGGTGGGGAAGCCGCGACCGACCCCCTGGCGGCGATGCTATCGGGCGTGGCGCCGCACGGTCGGGCCCTTGGGCAACTACCGGTGGCGGCTCCTCGCCACCGGCCGGTCCTCGTGGTTGGACCCACCCGGACACTGGACCCATGCCGCGGATCCGCATCGTCGTGGGCCTCGCGGCGGTCCTGGGCCTCGTCGCGGTCCTCCTGGCGGTGTCGCGCTCGGAGGTCGGGGGCACCCTGGGGCGCATGACCGGGCTCGGCCCGGACTGCACCGTCACCGGTCTCCGCGGTGGTGAGGGCCGGGTCGTGAGCCTGACGCGCGACGCGGCCGAAGCGACCGCGACAGCCGCCGCTGCGGCGCGCACCGGGGACGGTCGCGCCCGAGCGTCCGTCCGCAGGGCTGCGGCCGGCAGCGGCGTGACGCTCACCGCGGCGGAGACCACGGTCGTGACCGACGCGCTCACCGGCCGCACCCGCGGTGCCCTGACCTGCGCGTCGCCCCGTACGCCGGGGGAGGAGCCCGACGCTCTCGACCGACGCGGGCTGACCGCGCGGGCCGCTCGGGTCCGGGCCGACCTGCTCGCCGCCTTCGGCCCGCAGCGTCTCGGCGGCTACGCCCCCGGCGGCGTCAGCACCGGCCACATGGAGGGCTCCGCCCACTACGAGGGCCGCGCGATCGACGTGTTCTACCGGCCGACGACGACGCCGACGCAGAAGCAGCGCGGCTGGGCGGTGGCGCAGTACCTCGTGGCCCACGCCGAGCGCCTCCGCGTGCGCACCGTCATCTACGACGCCCGGATCTGGTCGGCCTTTCGTGCCGCCCAGGGCTGGAGGACGTACGCCGTCGACACCACCGGCCGCCCCGCCGCGGTCGCCGACGTGCTCCTCCACCGGGACCACGTCCACGTCGACGTGGCCGACTAGTGACCGACCTCAGGTGACGACCAGCACCTGCCGCATCCCGTCGGCGTAGTGGTTCTCCAGGTTGCACACCAGCTCGTACTGGCCCGCCGGCAGGTCCACCGTCACCCACCCCGCCGAGCCCGCCGCGATGCCCTCGCCGTGCCCGGCCGCGCAGCTGCTCGAGGCCTCGGCGAGCGTGCCCGCCTCGTCGACCTTGCCGTCGCCTCCGACCTCGCGCTCTCCCGCGGCGCGGTCGGGCTCGAGGGGGAGTACGACGAGCTCGTGTACCCGCCAGCCGCGGTTGTACGCCACGAGCGTGATGGTGCCGTGGCGGACCATCATCGGCACCGCGCGCAGCATCATCTGGTCACCCGGCGGCGCCTGCCCGCCCATCATCTGTGCCATGCCCATGTCGCCGAGCATCACCGACACCGGCGTGCCCGGGACCGAGGTCGGGACCTCGCAGGTGGTCCGTGACCACCGGTAGCCACCCGCACCGTCGCCGGGCTCCATCATCGGGCCGGTCACCCCTCCACCGGGTGTCACCGTCGTCCCATCGTGCATCGGCATCGCGGTGGGCGACACCGAGCACGCCGCCAGGGAGAGGACGGCGAGGGAGAGGGAGGCGAGGAGAGCGCGGCGGCGGCGCGGGGGCATGCGTGCAGTCCACCTGGGACAGGGTCCTCGGGGGCAGGGCCGCCGGTCCCGACACGAGGTGCCCGCCGACCCGACGCTCCGTGTGTTCCGCTGCGCCCGTCCTGGTGCTAGACCTGACAGGGCCGACCGCCAGGCCGGCGTACGGACCGCTGGCGAGAGGGACGATCTGCATGGGTGACATCAGCGACAAGTTCGACAAGGCGTGGGAGACCAAGTCCATCTCCGAGCTGGCCGACGCCCCGGTGGCGGCGCTCGAGGGCGTCAGCGACTCCGACGCCGAGCACCTCCAGAGCGCGTTCGGCATCAAGACCGTGCGCGACCTCGGGACCAACAAGTACTTCCTCTGGGCCCAGGCCGTCTCCAAGCTCGCCGACTGACGGGTCCCGACATCACCGACGAGGGCGGCCGACCCAGGCCTCGCCTCCGCAGGCTGCGTCGAGTCGTCCTCGTCCTCGTCGTGCTGCTGGCCCTGCTGACGGTCGGCTCGCTGGTCTTCAACGCCGCCACCGACGGCCGCCGCAGTGCGCCGGCGGGGCTGCGGTTCGTCCAGGCCGGCGACGTGCGCACCCGCTACCTGCAGTGGGGGAGCAGTGGCTCACCGGTCGTGCTCGTGCACGGCTTCGTGGAGTCCGCCGACACCTGGCGGGCGGTGGGGGAGCGGCTGGCGGCCCGTGGGCACCGCGTCTTCGCGCTCGACCTGGACGGGTGGGGGTACAGCCAGCGGGTCGCGCCGTACGACGCCGCGCACCAGGCCACCCAGCTCCTCGCCTTCGTCCGGGCGCTGCACCTGCGTCGACCCGTGCTGGTCGGCCACTCCAGCGGAGCCGCGATCGTCGCCCTGGCCGCGCTGCGACGACCGTCGGTGGTGGGTGGGGTGGTGTTCCTCGACGGCGACGCGCTCGCCACCGGAGCCGGTGCGAAGTCGCCCCTGCGGCACCTGGTGGTCGAGCCGTACCGCACCACGCTGCTGCGCCTGGTGCTGAGCTCGGACTCGCTGATCCGGTCGGTCTACGGCTCGGCCTGCGGTGCCGGATGCCCCCGGCTCGACGCTCGCGGAGTCGACCAGTGGCGCCGGCCGCTCCAGGTGGTCGGTGCCGAGCAGGGACTGTGGGCGATGCTCGACGAGGGCGTCCCCGGCGTACCCCCATCCGAGCTGGCCCGCCTGCGCGACCTGCCGTTCCCCAAGCGGGTGGTCTTCGGCGGCGCCGACGACACGTTCGCCGCGTCGGCCCCGTTCACCACGGCCCGGCGGATCGGGGCGCCGGCCCCCACCGTGATCCCGGGGGCGGCTCACCTCACCCCGGTCAACAGTCCCGGGCAGGTGGCCGCGGCAGTCGACGCGCTCGGCGTGCGCTGAGCCTCAGAACTCCCCGCGGTGCGGCGGGTGGGGCCGGCGTACGTGCGGGGGCATCTGCAGCACCTGGGTCTCGTCGTCGGGGCCGGTGCCGGGCGGCGGCGGGGGAGGGGCGTCGTGGTGGGGCCAGTGGTGCGGCGGCAGCGGAGGGCGCTTGTGGGGGCGCAGGCGCAGCTGTCGGCGTACGCGCTGGTCCAGGTCGAGCTCGCGCAGCAGCCGCTTGACCGTGCTGCGCTGGGAGCTGCGCAGCTCGAGGACCTCCGTCGACGACGCCGAGGCGATCTCCTCGGCGAGCCGGTCCTTGGTGCGGTGCAGGTCGTCCAGGGCGGTGCGCACGCGGTCGACGTCGTGGCGCGACAGGTCGGTGCGGACCTGTCCCTCGTTGGCCACGAGATCGCCGAACGCGCCGATGCCGGCGGCCATCTCGCGCAGGGACTGGGCCAGTCGACGCAGCTCGGCGCTGCCCCCCGGCTCGGAGAGCCAGCTGCCGTCGGTGGCCTCGGCGAGGTCGCGCATCAGGCCGCGCAGGGAGACCGCGGAGTGCTCGAGCGCCTCGAGGCCCTGTCGCAGCCCGGGCTCGACGTGCGGCGTGCGCAGGCCGCGCAGGTTGAGCCGGCGGCCCTCCTCGGCCTGGAGCAGCGCGGCGCCGACCTGGGGGATGTCGTAGGTGATCTGGCGTGCCGCCCCCAGCCACCGGGCCGCCGCCGACCGCAGCCGGCTCGCCAACCGCTCGGGGTCCCCGTCGCCGGCGATGTCGTCCACCTCGGTGGCGGCGTCGTCGAGCATCGCGCGGATCCGGTTCGCGAGCCCGTCGATGGCCTCGCCGGCGTCGGCGACGGCGACCTTGGGCGGGAACAGCAACGTCATCAGCACCCCGCCCGCCGCGCCCACCAGCGTCTCGGCGATCCGCTGCCACGCGGCCGTCTCCGCGCCGATCGAGCCGACGCCGAGGACGAGCATCGCGCTGATCGCGACCTCGATCAGGTTGGAGCGGAGCCGGAGGTACTGCCCGATCGTGAGGGCGATCAGGATGAGCAGGCCCAGGCTCCACCAGCGCAGGGGGACGACGGCGGCGAAGCCGATCGCGAGCACGACCCCGGAGACGACGGCGACGACGCGGTCCAGGCCGCTGGCCAGCAGGGACATCGGGGTCACCTGGACCACGAGCATGGCGGTCAGCGGCGCGAGGAGCGGCTGGGTGCCGGGGAAGAGCAGGATCCCGACGACGTAGCTGGCCGTGGCCGCCACGGTGATCCGCGTCGACCACGCGACCCGCTCGCGGCCGTCTCGGCGTACGCGCTCCAGGTCGGCCGCGAGGACCCTCCGCCACCAGGTGTGCACGGGTCCATCATGGGACCGCCCGCGGACCTGGTCGAGCCCCGGACGGCGTGGCTCAGGACAGCGCGGAGGCGAGGCCCAGGGCCAGCAGGAGCAGCGGGAAGGTCAGGGCCGAGGCGACCAGGCCGATGCCGAGCTGCCGGGCCCGGCCGGGAAACGTCAGCAGGCCCAGGCCCACCACCGGTCCGCCGAGCCAGAAGGTGAAGGCGGCGGGCGCGGCCATCCCACCGACGGCGAAGGGCAGGGCCACCAGCAGGATCCCGAGAGCGGCGCCCACGGGGCTCAGAGGGCCGTGCAGTGCGCGTGCGTTCACGTGAGCAGCACCCACAGGCTCGGCAGGGCGCAGGCCAGGCCACCGGCCACGAGGCCGATCCCGAGTCCGCGTGCGTGCGCACCCGGGGCCCGGGTCAACCCGGCGCCGAGGAGCGCGATCACGACGGCCAGGCCCAGGCCGGCGGCGTACCCACCGGTCTCGGTCTCGCCGACCCCGGTCTTCCCCCCGACCAGCAGGAAGACCAGGACCCAGAGGGCGGGGACGACCGGCGTGACCCAGGTGGCGGCGGCCCAGGAGGTCGTGCGGACGACCGTCTCGGACGAGGTCGTGGTGCTCATACGTAGACACCCCCGGCCGGAGCCTCTTGACCGAAGGGGGGCCAGGGATCGATCTGGGTCGGGTCGCTGGTCCCGCCCAGCTGGACGCCGTGGCGGGGCGCGTACTCGTAGTAGGGACCCGAGATCGGACGTCCCAGCTGCCCGAACTGCTTGATGGCGTCCGAGTCGGGCCCGCTCCCCACGTCGTGGTGCTGGGGGAGCTCGAGCAGGGGGCCGAGCGACCCCTCGTTGTCGGCCGCGTCCTGGTCGAGCGTCGTCGTCGCGCCGCCGGCCGGGTCGTCGTGGTAGACCTCGAACGCCGGGTAGTCCCCGATGGAGCCGTCGAGGCCCCAGTCGGTGCCGTCCCCGCCGGGCGTGACGACGATGTCGCCCTTGACGGTGTGGGAGCCGGTGGGGTCGGGCGGGGAGAACGGGTTGGCCGCGTCGTACTCCACCCGCACCGCGCCCGTGGTCGTCTGCGACACCAGCACCTGCGGCGAGGCCACCCGGACCTCACCCTCGGTGTCGACCGACGGGTTCTGACGCGCCACGACCGTGCCGGTCTCGTAGTCGATGTAGAGCGACACCCGCGCCTGCTCGGGGTCGAAGTGCTCGTTGGGCCCCCGGTTGTCGCCGATGTCGTAGTTGGGCACGTTGAAGACCTCGTCGGAGGGGATGTAGAGCGCGAGCCGCACCAGCCCCTTGCCGGGCTGGGGGGTGATCCGGCCGACCTGGAGGACGGCGTCGGTGCCGGCGTTCTTGGGCTGGTAGGAGTGGGGGTCCAGCATCGCCGCCATGCTCCAGTCGGTGGTGCTCGTCGGCGGTCGGCCGTAGAAGGCGGTAAAGGCGGCCATCTGGTTGGCGTGCCGGTCGGCCTCGGTGGTCGGGCTGAACGGGAGCGTGCCGGCCTGGGCCAGCGTCCCGGTGCCGCCGTCGAAGGCACCGGTCCCGGCGGAGGTGAGCACGGACTGCAGGTCGTGGTCGGCCCGGTCGGCGCGGGTGAGGGCGTCGGTGATCTGCGTGGCGCACTCCACCAGGCGCGCGTGCAGGACCATGTCGGGGTCGCCCGAGGTGCTGCCGGGGTCGGAGACCACCACCTGGCCGCCGGTCTCGGTGACCTGCCACCCCTGCTGGCCCGCCAGGGCCCGGGCCGAGGCGAGGCTGGACTGAGCGGCCTGCACCTCGGAGGCGGCGGCGTCGAGCGCGTAGATGACCTGCGACAACGGTGCCGCCAGGTCGTTCAGGTCGTCGTGGATCGTGGTGAACCGCTGCCGCGCCCTGGTCGCGTCGTCGCTCTGCCAGTCGGCCGGTGGCTTGCCGCCGTCGATCTCGTCCTGGAGGGAGAGGATCGACGCGCGGTCGGTCGTGAGCAGGTCGGCGGCGGTGCTGAGGTCCGCGGGCTTCCACGAGGCAAGCTCGGAGATGCTGACCATCAGTACGCCGCTCCCCTCGGAACGGCGCGGCGGAAGTTGTCCGCCGCGGTGTTGTCGGTCGTGGCGTACGCCTCGGAGCAGGCCTCCATCGTCCGGGCGTACTCCGTCGCGTTCGTGTGCCAGGCGTCGAGATCGGTGCGCCAGCGGGTGCCGCAGCTCGAGGCGGCCCCGGCGCTGGACGACCCGGGCAGGGCCGTGGCGATGGTCGCGAGCCTGGTCTCGGGCTTCACCGGCACGATCTGCGCAGCTGCCGACTCCATCTGCGCCGACGCGCGCGTGACCGCGTTGTGGTCGATGCTGATCCCCACGAGACAACCCCCCGGTCGGTTCGAGCGCCTAGTGTTCCACGACCGGCTCGAGCGGCGTGGCATCTCGCATCGCCACCGGGTCCGACAGCCAGGACCAGCCGGTCGCGTCTCCCTCCGGGGAGTCCAGGTCGCCGAGCAGCCCCACGACGTTGCCGTCCACGGAGGCCAGCGCGGCGACGTCCCAGCGGTCCACGTCGTCCCACCGTGCGACCACCCGGAAGCGCTCGTCCTCCTCCACGGCCCACCGAGCTCGCGACTGGTCGACGGCCAGCGACGTCTGGACGCCGCCGGGAGCCGAAGCCGTCCACGAGCTCTGGGCGGACACGACGCGAGCCGTACGCCGTCCGCCGCGCCCCGGCGTCACCGTGCCGGGCAGCAGCCCGGTCTCCGTCGCGGCGACGAGCCCACCGGTCAGGAGGAGCGGCATGCCCCGGTCGAGCGCGATGGACATGTCGCCCAGCAGTGGCGCGCCGAGCCGCCACAGCTCACCCGGGTCGTCGTGCACCCAGACGGCCCCGACGCGGTGGAGGTCGCGCACCGTGAGGTCGAGCGCCACTGGCTCGTGGCCAGCGGCGCGCACAAGATCCGCGGCGGAGCCCGTCACTTCCTCGGGCTGCTCGAGCGGGACGTCGAAGCGGTCGGGGGTCCCCAGCAGTCCGATGCGCATCGGTGGAGGCTATCCCGAGGGCGCGACGTGGGCGGCGCAATCCGTCTTCGACGCTGGCGGGGCACCAGCGAGGTCGGGGCCAACAGCGGCTCGGCCACAGGCGCTCGCTGGCGAACTTCTATTCCGTAGCCAGAAGGGTCGATACCTGCGTGACGTCTGGGTTACCACCCGGCGTGTCAGGTGCGGACGGCGTACGCCGAGGAGGATCCTGCGCTCAGGTCGTCATCTCTCGGACCCACGGTGACGCAGCCCCCCGGCTCGAAAGGCACCCTCGCCATGGCTCGACAGGCACCGAAGAAGAACGCGCAGGAGCAGTACTCCGACACCGACCGGGACGACGACGTCAAGGCGCTGCACGGGATGGGCTACGCCCAGGAGCTCGAGCGCACGATGAGCAAGTTCTCCAACTTCGCGATCTCGTTCTCGATCATCTGCATCGTCTCCGGCGGCATCAACTCCCTGGGGCAGGCGACGGCCGGGGCCGGGGGAGCGGCGATCGGGATCGGGTGGCCGGTCGGTGTCGCGATCTCGGGCGTCTTCGCGCTGGGGCTGGCGCAGATCTCCTCGGCGTACCCGACGGCCGGCGGGCTCTACCACTGGGGCTCGATCCTGGGGAACCGGTTCACCGGCTGGCTCTCGGCCTGGCTCAACCTGCTCGGCCTGGTCACGGTGCTGGGCGCCATCAACATCGGCACCTACTACTTCCTCGTCGGTGCCTTCGGCGAGCGGGTCGGCTGGGACGACACCCTGACCAACCGGGTCCTCTTCATGGCCGTCATCACCGGCATCCAGGCGGCGATCAACCACTTCGGGATCCGGCTGACCGCCAAGCTCACCGACATCTCCGGCTACCTGATCTTCGCCACCGCGATCGCCCTGACGATCGCCTGCCTGGTCGCGGCGTCCGGGTTCCCGATCTCGCGGCTGTGGACCTTCCACGACTACACCGGCACCCCCGGCGCGAGCGGCGTCTGGCCGAACCACGTCGGCATCTTCATGGCGTTCCTGCTCGGCCTGCTGCTGCCCGTCTACACGATCACCGGGTACGACGCCTCCGCACACACCTCGGAGGAGACCGTGAAGGCCGCCCACAACGTGCCCCGCGGCATGGTGTCGTCGGTGTTCTGGTCGGGCCTGGGCGGCTGGATCATGCTGTCGTCGTTCGTGCTGATGATCCCCAACATGGACCAGGCCGCGAAGCAGGGCTTCAACGTCTTCTTCTGGGCCATGGACGCCCAGATGAACCACGGCGTGCGCGACGTGCTCTACGTCCTGATCTTCGTCTGCCAGTTCCTCTGCGGCCTGGCCACCGTCACCAGCGTCTCGCGGATGCTCTTCGCCTTCTCCCGCGACGGCGGCATCCCCGGAGCCTCGAAGATGCTGGCCACGGTCAGCCCCAAGCGCCGGGTGCCGGTCGCGGCGATCTGGACCTCCAGCGTGCTGGCCACGCTGTTCGTCTGGTTCACCTCGGCGATCACGATCAAGGGCACGCCGGCGTACAGCATCGTGGTGTCCTGCACCGTCATCTTCCTGTTCCTCTCCTTCACCCTGCCGATCGCGCTGGGCCTGCTCACCATCGGCGGGAACAAGTGGCCGCACATGGGTCCGTGGAACCTCGGCATCACGGCCTACCGCGTCGTCGCGGTGCTCTCGATCCTGGCCATGGCGCTGCTGCTGTTCATCGGCGTGCAGCCGCCCAACAACTACGCGCTGCCGATCACGATCGGGTTCATCGTGCTCGCGCTGGTCGTGTGGGTCGCCTTCGAGCGGCGGCGCTTCCAGGGCCCGCCGATGGGTGACGTCATCGCCGCCCGCGAGGCCGCGATCGAGGCGGCCGAGGAGCGGGTCGGGGGCGGATCGTGAGCGCGGGTCGCTTCGAGGGCAAGGTCGCGCTGGTCTCCGGGGGCGCGGGCGGCTGCGGCGCCGAGGCCGTGAAGCTGCTGGCCGAGCAGGGCGCGAGCGTCATCGTGGTCGACCGGCAGGAGGACCTCGGGCGGTCGCTGGTGGCCGAGGTCGAGGCCGCGGGCGGTCGCGCGTTCCTCGCGTTGGCCGACGTCAGCCAGCCCGACCAGGTCCGCGACGCGGTGGCGCGGGGGACCGAGGCGCTCGGCGTGCCGACGCTGCTGTTCAACCACGCCGGCACGCTGGTGGTGAAGCCGTTCCTGGAGACGACCCAGGAGGAGTACGACTTCCTGATGGACGTCAACGTGCGCTCCATGTTCGTGATGACCCAGGCCGTCCTGCCCGGGATGCTCGAGGCCGGCGGCGGCGCGATCGTGTGCACGTCGTCGATCTCGGCGGTCGCGGCGACCCCGGCCGAGGTGCTGTACGACGTCACCAAGGGCGCCGTCCACCAGTTCGCCCGCGCCATCGCCGTGGAGTTCCGAGACCGGGGAGTCCGCTGCAACGCGGTCTGCCCCGGCTTCATCGACACCCCGCACGGCCAGCGCGAGCTGGAGTGGCTCACCGCCGCCGGCGTCGACGTCTCGCCCGCCGCGATCAAGGAGCAGCAGGGCCGGATGTGCGAGCCGATCGAGGTGGCCAAGGCCGCGCTGTTCCTCCTCAGCGACGAGGCGTCCTTCGTCAACGGCGCGCAGCTGTTCGTCGACAACGGGTTCACGGCCGTCTGAGGCGCGGGGTCCCGTCGTCGAAACCCGCGGACGGGGTACGTGGGGACACAGTGGGCGACGACGTACGCCGAGGAGAGGACCGCCACGATGAGGACACGCACGCTGAGCCACGGCCTGGAGGTCTCGGCCCTGGGGCTGGGCTGCATGGGGATGAGCCACGGGCTCGGGCCGGCCGCGGACCACGCCCAGAGCATCGCGCTGATCCGTGGCGCGGTGGAGCAGGGCGTGACGCTGTTCGACACCGCCGAGGTCTACGGCCCCTTCACCAACGAGGAGCTGGTCGGCGAGGCGCTGGAGCCGGTGCGCGACCAGGTCGTGATCGCCACCAAGTTCGGCTTCGACGTCGACTCCGACGGCTGGCAGAAGCCCGGGCTCAACAGCCGGCCCGAGCACGTCCGTGAGGTGTGCGAGGCGTCGCTGCGGCGGCTGCGCACCGACGTGATCGACCTCTTCTACCAGCACCGGGTCGACCCCGACGTGCCGATCGAGGACGTCGCCGGCGCGGTCGCGGAGCTGGTCGCGGAGGGCAAGGTGCGCCACTTCGGGCTCTCGGAGGCGAGCGCGCAGACCATCCGCACGGCCCACGCGGTGCACCCGGTGACGGCGCTGCAGAGCGAGTACTCGCTGTTCTGGCGCGAGCCCGAGCAGTCCGTCCTGCCGACCCTGGAGGAGCTCGGGATCGGGTTCGTCACCTTCTCCCCGCTCGGTCGCGGCTTCCTCACCGGCGCGATCGACCCCAGCACGACCTTCGGCGAGGGCGACATCCGCGCCAACCTGCCGCGCTTCCAGATCGAGGCGCTCGAGGCCAACCAGGCGGTGGTCGAGGCGATCGGCGCCGTCGCCGACGGCAAGGACGCCACGAAGGGGCAGGTCGCGCTCGCGTGGTTGCTGGCGCAGAAGCCGTGGGTGGTGCCGATCCCGGGCACCACCAAGGCCCACCGGCTCACCGAGAACCTCGGCGCGGTCGACCTCGAGCTCACCAGTGCGGACCTGGCGGCGATCGACGAGGCGCTGGCGCGCGTCGAGGTCGTGGGGGAGCGCTACAACGAGGCGATGCAGGGGATGATCGACCGCTGAGGTCGGCGTACGCCGCGCGGACGCGGGCTCAGCCGGTCTGGCCCTCGTCGCGGCTCTCGGCGACGCGGTGGGGGACCCGGAGGAGCCGGAGGCCGGTCACGAGCACGAGCCCGCCGACCAGGTTGCCGGACGCGGACCACCCGAGCGCACCGAGCCAGTCGAGGTAGGTGTAGCCGGCCTGGCCCGTCAGCAGCCCGGTGAACATCAGGATCGAGTCGAGCACCGAGTGGAAGAGCTGGGCGCCCACGAGCACGAACGACATCATCACCGCGGCCACCAGGCGCACGCCGAGGTCGTCGGTCGCGTGCTGCATCCGGGTGAGCAGGGTGATCACGGCGCCCGCGAGGACGGCGAGGAAGAACGAGCGCCACGACACGCCCAGGTGGGCGTAGTGCGACCCGGACGTCACCGCCACCTCGTGCACGTCCGGGAGCGCGATGACGATCATCGCGGCCATGGCCCACCCCGCGACCAGGTTGGCCGCCAGGGTGACGGCCCACAGCCGGAGCAGCTGGGCCACCGTGCCGACCTTGCCGACCACGGCGATCACCGGCACCAGGAAGTTCTCGGTGAACAGCTCGCTGTTGGCCAGGAGCAGGGCCGCGAACCCGATCGTGAAGGCCAGCGAGGCCAGCAGCGGGTTGCCCGTCTCGGCCTTCACCACGAGGTACATCAGCACCCCCACGCCGACGTCGACCCCACCCAGCAGGCCGGTCGAGACCAGCGCCAGCAGCGGACGGTCGAGCCGGTCGTGGCCCTCCTCGACCAGCCGGTCGTAGGTCTCCTCCAGCTCCGGCTCCTCCCGAGCGCCCTTCGGGGCCGAGACGCGCCCGGAGCCTCCCGAGGAGCTGCTCACGCGGACAGCCGGACTCGACGCGGGGGAAGACGCATGCCTGCGACGCTAGCCGCAGCGGGACGCTGCGTGACCACCCCGTGGGGTCAGAGCAGGCCGTGGCGCTGCTTGAGCGTCAGCAGCCGCAGTGCGGAGGCGTCCACGCGGGCGCGGAAGGCGGGGTCCTGCTGGGCCCGGGCCAGGACGGCGCGGTACATCGCCGGCAGGGTCACCGGGTTCACCGTCAGCACCAGGTCACCGCCGGCGGCCAGGAAGCGCACTGCCCGGGTGCCGGGGCTCCACGGCGAGACCTGGTGGGCGTTGGCCAGGTCGTCGGAGACGACGACGCCGTCGAACCCGAGGTCGTGGCGGAGCACGCCGCCGATCACGGTCGGGGAGAAGACGGCCGGGTTCCGGGCGTCGATGCGCGCGTAGTACGCCAGGGACACCATCACCGCCGGCACACCGGCCTCGACCGCGGCCCGGAACGGCTGCAGGTAGGCGTCGCCGCGGGTGGTCACCCGGTCGGTCACCCCGCGGGTCGTGTCCGTGTTGGCCGTGACGCGCCCCAGGCCGGGGAAGTGCTTGACGGTCGGTACGACGCCCCGGCTCGCCAGCCCGCCAACCAGGGCCAGCCCGTGGGAGGAGACCCTGCCGGGGGTGAAGCCGAGCTCGCGCCGGAAGACCCCGATCGGCGGGTTGTGCGCGGCCGCACGGGCGCTCGGCACGGTGTCGAGCACCGGCGCGAGGTCCATGTTCACCCCGGCGGTCCGCAGCTGGCCGCCCCACGTCGCGGCGCTCGCCCGGAGGCGACCCGTGCTCCACCCGCCCTGGGTGAGCGCCGACGGGATCCGCGACAGGCCCGGACCCTGGAGCACCTGGACGAGACCGCCCTCCTGGTCGGTCGCCACCAGCAGCCCGACGCCGTCCGTCGCGGCACGGGTGGCCCGGGCCCGCACAGCGCGGCTGACCCGGGCCGGGACGCCGGTGCCGCCGTGGCTGCGCCCGGTGAGCATCACGTTGCCCACGTGCAGGGTCGAGATCTGGGACAGCACCTGCCGGTTCGCCGACGTCGCCGGGGTGCCGACCATGAACAGCTGCCCGACCCGTTGGGGCAGCGTCATCGCGTCCAGCACCGTCGCGGCGTCGCGGGTGACGCGGGCGGGGGACGCCGGCGGGGCGGCGTACGCCCCGGGGGCCGCGGCGGCCAGGGCCGCCGCGACGGTGAGGCCAGCGAGGAGGGTGACTGCGGCGAGCGGGCGGCGGGCGGGTCCGGTCACGGGACACCTGAGCTCTCGGGACGAGGGCCCCATCGGCCCCAGGAGCGGAACGTACCCCAGGCCGGAGGCTCCTGATCAGGGGATTCGGTCACGAGGTCGGGGGTCTCGACGACGGGCCGGGCGGCTCTGCTCGACCGGCGGATGGTCGGCTTCGCCCGTCGGGGTGAGGCGGACGGGGGGCGGGCCTGCTAACCGGGGTCTGACTATGTTGTCGGGCGTGGAGATGATCTTCGGCCCGAGGCGTGGCCCCGTGGAGTCCGGTGACCTGCCCGAGCACTACCCCTGGCCCGACCGCGGGGGGCGGGCCTGGGTGCGGGCCATGATGGTCGCGACCCTGGACGGGGCGGCCGCGGGCTCCGACGGGCTCAGCGGCTCGATCTCGGGCGACGCCGACGGCGAGGTGTTCGTCGCCGTACGCCGGTTCGCCGACGCCGTGCTGGTCGGGGGCGGGACGCTCAAGGCCGAGGAGTACGGTCCGCTGCGCTCCACCGACGAGGACGCCGCCCGGCGCCGCGAGGCCGGCCAGGCCGAGGCGCCCGTGATCGCCGTCGTCTCCGGCTCGCTGGAGCTGCCGCTGGGCGAGGACGGGTTCACCGGCTCGACCGTGCGGCCGCTGGTGTTCACCACCGCCGACCCCGACCCCGAGCGGCTCGCCGCGGTGCGCGAGCGCTGCGAGGTCGTGCAGGCGCCGGGCGACACCGTCGAGATCACGTGGGTGGTCGACCAGCTGGTCGAGCGCGGCCTGTGGCGGATCGTGTGCGAGGGCGGACCGTCCCTGCTGCGCAGCGCCGCCGACGCGGGCCTGATGGACGAGGCCGACCTGACCTTCTCCCCGATGCTGGTCGGCACCTCGGCCACCCCCCAGACCGACGTGCTGGGCGACCCGCGCCGCTTCGCCCTGGAGCACGTGCTGACGGCCGAGGACTTCCTGATGGGCCGCTACGTGCGCCGGGACGCGTCGTGATCGACCTCCGCACGCTGGCCGCGCTCGTCGAGGAGCACGGCGCCGACCTGGACCACGAGGTCGCGCCGTTCCTGCTGGGCGACCGCAGCCTGGACACCGACGCCCGTCCCGCGCTGATGGGGATCGTCAACCTCTCGCAGGACTCCTGGTACCGCGAGAGCGTCGCGGTCTCCCGCGAGCACGCCGTACGCCGGGGCCGGACGCTCGCCGCCCAGGGCGCCGACCTCGTCGACGTCGGGGCCGAGTCCAGCGACGCCTCCACCGACCGCGTCGCCGCGCAGCAGCAGACCGACCGGCTGGTGCCGGTGATCGAGGAGCTCGCCGCGCACGGTGTGGCGACCTCGGTGGAGAGCTACCACCCCTCGGTCGTCGAGGCCTGCCTGAAGGCCGGCTCCTCGGTGGTCAACCTGAGCGGGTCCGCGGACGACGAGGAGATGTTCGGCCTCGCGGAGCGGTACGGCGCCTCGGTGGTGATGTGCCACATCGTCGGCACCCACGCCCGCGACCTGCAGGACCCGACCGAGGTGCCCGTCGCCGACGACCAGTTCCCCGCCATGCTCGAGGGCTTCGGACGCCGTCTGGAGCACGCCCGCTCGGTCGGGGTGCCCAGCGTGGCCGTCGACCCCGGCATCGGCTTCGGCTTCTCCTGGCTGCCCGACCCGCTGGACCGGGCGCGCTACCAGTCCGCGGTCCTGCTGCAGACCTTCCGGCTGCGCTCCCTGGGGGCGCCGGTGTGCCACGCGCTGCCCAGCGCGATGGACATCTTCGGCGAGGAGGTGCGCACGGCCGAGGGCTTCTTCGCCGTGCTGGCCTCGCTCGGCCGCACCGGCATCTTCCGCACCCACGAGGTCCCACGGGTCTCCGCGGTGCTCGACGCGCTCGCGATCCTGCCCGTCCGGCTGTAGCCGGCCCCACCAGGCGTGCCCCCGCCGGGCGGGGCCGTTAGGTTGCCTCTCGTGAGCGAGGACATCGACCTGGCGGCGGCAGCCGAGCGGATCCGGCGCGACCAGGCCCGGGTCTGGCGCGACGCCATCGACGTGCTCGTGCAGATCGGCGCGGGCGTGATCGGCACCGCGCCGCCCGAGGAGGTGCTCCGCGTCGCCGAGGAGCAGCGCGCCCTGCTGCCCGCCGAGGTCCAGCAGCTCGAGCCGCTCGACGTGCTCACCTTCGTCGCCGGGCAGTCGCTCGGCGGGGCCGGCGTGGACGCGTCCTCGGGCGACCTCGCCCTGCCCGACTGGCTGGTGCTGATGTCGCTGCTGGTCCGCGAGGGGGCGGGCACCCCGTTCGACGCGGCCGGCTGGCTCGCGGAGCGGGCGGGCGTGGACAGCGGCACCGACGCCGCCGTGGTGGAGGCGGCGGTCGAGGTGCTGGGGCCGCTCTGGCGCGACCTGGGCCTGCTCGACGAGGAGCTGCGGCTCACCGAGGCGGGGCGCTGGGTGCTGCCGCACGCTCTGCTGGGGATCTGGGGCGCCCACGTCGACCAGCTCGAGGCCGACGCGGACGACCCGTCGGCCGCGGCCGACCCGCTGCCGGACGGGGTGGCGGACGCGGCCCTCGCGCTGCTCGCTCAGGAGCCGACGACCCTGGAGGACCTCGCCGACCGGCTCGAGGTCGACCCCGAGGTCCTGTGGGGCGGGCTGGTCTGGCGCCCGGAGGTCCTCGAGCTGGCGCACGGGGTGCTCGTGCACCTGCCGAGCGTCGTGGACGGCATGGTGCTGACGCGGAGGCTGACCGCGGCCGAGGTCGACCTCGGGGTGGTGGAGTGCCGCAGCGACCTCGGGCCGCTGGCCTACCTGGCGATGGACGGGATGCCGATGGTCGGCGGGGGCGAGGTCCGCTCGCAGACCCGCCGGGGGCCCGCGGACGAGGGGTTCCCGGCCGGGGCCTCGGAGGTGCTCCGCGGCCCGGACGGGTGGCTGGCCGGTCTCGCGGCCGGGGAGCTGGCGGCGTTCCGCCTCGTCGGCGACGCGCTCGAGGTGGGGCCGACCGACGCGGCCGACGACGCCGAGCTGACCGAGCGCCTGGTCGTCACGGCCGAGCGGCTCGCCCACGAGCGGCGCGACGACGACCCGGGGGTGGACTTCTTCGAGCTCGTGGTGGAGGTGCTGCACGAGACCCCCGGCAGCTTCCAGGAGCCCCACCCGCCCCTGACCGAGCTCCTGCGCGACCCGCGGCTCGCGGTGCACGACGACGGGATCGACCTGCCCGGGACGACGGTGGAGCCGGGCCCGGAGTGGCTCGAGGAGGACCAGCACCCGGCGTACGTCGCGTGGCGGGGGTTGCTCGCCGACGCCTTCGTCGCCCGCGACCTCGACGAGGAGCGCCTGACCGAGGTGGCCGGACAGCTGCACGGGACGCTGGCCGACGCGGTGGCCTCGGAGACCTCGGCCGACGTGGTCCGGGCCGCCCCCGTGGTCCAGGCGCTGCTGGTGCGGCACCCCGGCGCCGTCACCATCCACCTGGCGGCCCTGGTCGCCGAGGCCCGGGGCGACGGGTCGGCCTTCCGGACGCTGCTGGGCCAGGCCGTCGAGCAGGACCCGGGCCTCGTGGCGGCCCTGGCCGACCTCGGCGACGTGGCCGCGGTGGCGGGCGACGCGCGCGAGGCCCACCGTCTCTACCTGGCCGCCGGGGTCGATCCCCAGGCCCCCGAGCTGCTGGCTCTGCGCCCCGTGCTCGAGCCGCCGGAGGGGCCGGGCCGCAACCGGCCGTGCCCGTGCGGGTCGGGCCGCAAGTACAAGGCCTGCCACGGGCGCACCGACGCCCACCCGCTCCCGGTGCGCGGCGTCTGGCTGCTGGCGCGGGTCAAGACCTTCCTCCAGCGCGACCTCAACCGCCACGCCCTGGTCGACTGGGCCGTGACCCGGCTCGACGGGGGCGACGACGACGCCGACGAGCTCGAGGACCTGGTGGGCGATCCGCTCACCTGGGACCTCGCGGCGTTCGACGGCGGCGTGCTGCGACGGTTCCTGGACCTGCACGGCGCGTGGCTGGTCGACGACGAGCGCGAGCTGGCCGAGTCCTGGGCCTCCTCGCGACGCCGGCTGCTGGAGGTGCTCGAGGTGCGCGCCGGGGTCGGCGTACGGCTGGGGGACGGGGTGACCGGGGAGTCCCTCGAGGTCCCGGACCGCACCATGTCCCAGCACCTGCGGCGCGGCGACCTGCTGCTGGGTCGCCTGCTCGACGAGGGGGGCGGCGTCCTGCGGTTCTGGGACGACCCGGTCGGCGTGGACCGGCACGTCCACCAGCCGCTGCTGGCGCTGCTGCGCGAGGACGCCGACCCGCGCCTGGTCGCCGAGCTGATGACGCCGCACCGTCGGTCCCTGCTCGCCTGAGGGCGGTGCCACCGGGGGCGTGTCGGTGGGGCCGCCTAGGGTTGGACCCAGGTCGGGGCGCGACGCGCGAGGCGCGGGCGGTGGCCCCGGCCGGGGGAGGGGAGTGGCAGGTGAGCGAGACGTTCGAGGAGTCGGTCGAGCGGGCGTGGGGCCGGTTCGAGGCCGACCTCGGCGACCGCGTCCGAGCCGCCGCCGACGCCCAGGTCGCTGACTCCCGGGCCGCTGGCGCCCGGGCCACCGATGTCCAGCCCGTCACGGTCAGCGCCGAGTCCGCGGGCGAGTGCGAGCCCCACCTGCGCCTGGCGCTGTGGGACGACGAGATCGCCCTCGAGGTCGGCACGGACGTGTTCCTGGCCGACGACGACGACCTCGACGAGGTGCAGCGCGCCGGGCTGCTGGCCCTGGGCTGGTCGGCGCCCGACGGGGTCGACCACCCGACCTGGTGGTGCGACGTGGAGATCGGCGAGCTCGACGCGGTGCTGTCCCTGGTCACGAGCACGCTGCGCGGCGTCTTCGACGTCGTCGACCCCGCGTTCCTCGACGTCGCGCCGCGCCCCGTGCCGGCCGCCGTGGCCGAGGAGGACCACGACGACCTGGTGCTGGGCTTCCCCACGACGACCGGCGAGCTGGCCGCGCTGGTCACCCAGGTGCTCGAGGGGGCGTACGGCGACGGCATCGCGCGCGACGCCGACGGCGACTTCCCGATCTGGACCGGCACGGTGCCGGTGTGGATCACCGCGATGGGCCCCCGCCGGGCGCTGCGCTTCTTCAGCCACGTCGTCATCGAGGTCGGCAACCCGGCGCAGGCCCGGATCGAGGTCGAGATCCTCAACCGGCGCACGCCGCTGCTGAAGTTCCACCTGGCCGGCGACGTGCTGATCGCCTCCTACGAGCTGCCCGCCAGCCCCTTCATCGGACCCACGGTGATGGGCACGCTCGACGAGATCGCCGACATCCTCGACGACCTCGCCCAGGACCTGGCCGACCGGGTCGGGGGCCGGTTGTTCTTCGACGCCGTCCACGAGTCGCACGAGACCCACGAGGCGCACGAGGACGACGGGGCCTGAAGGGTCCCGACGCGCCCGACCGGGAAGGGGCGCTAGGAGGCGAAGTGGCCGCGGTAGTGGTCGCGGTACTGCTCGGCGACCAGGTCGAGCCGGTCCTCGGGGCGGCCCTGGAGCCGGCGTACGCGCAGACGGCCCGCCAGGCAGGACTCCTCGGAGTCGGTGGGGTCGTGCTCGTCGAGGGCCAGCAGGCCGATGTTGAACCAGCGCTCGGCCTCCTCCAGGCGCTCGGCCTGCTCCAGCACCTCGCCGACGACCTCGTGGAAGCTGCCGCGGACGTCGCCCGCGGCCGAGGCCTTGCGCAGCGTCTCGAGCAGGCTCTCGACCTCGTCGTCCAGCCCGAGGGACAGGAAGCAGCCGAGAAGCTCGGCGCGAGGATCGATGGTGACCTCGCCGGGCTCGGCGGCCGAGCGCTCCAGCCAGGTGCGGGCCGCCACCGGGTCGCCGGCCATCAGGGCCTTCTCACCGGCGAAGAACAGCGCCTCGGCGCGCCCGGGGGCGCCGGGCGGGAGGCCGGCCACCAGGTCCTCCACCGCCGTGAGGCAGGCGTCGGGCGGGAGCGTGGACTCCCACTCCTCGAGCTGGTCACAGACATCGTCGAAACTGCCGGTCACCGGGACATGGTGCAACAGATCGCGTCCGATTTCATCCTGCGTGAGGCCTCTCGGGGTTCGTGTCGAGTGTCCTCGAGGGGTTCGGGCACCATGAGGCCATGACGAACCCCGAGCAAGCCGACCGCCGCGGACTGGTCTTCCCGACCGACGCCGAGGGCCGCCGCAGCACCTCCTCCACCGGACGCGCGGTGGTTGCCGACGCGTTGCGCGGGGTGGACGCGACCGGCGCGCGGGCGGCCGAGCAGGCCACGGCGTGGCGCTCGGACTACCTGACGCACATGCGGCGCCTGGTCGAGGCGGGGCTGTCCTCGCCCGACGACGCCGTCACCATCGCCCGTGACGGGCTGGCCTCGCTCAACCGACGCATGCGGGTCGCCGACAAGGCCGGCGAGCACCCGCTCCCGGAGTGGCCGGAGGTGGCGGCCGGCGTCGCGGGCGACCTCGGCGCCGGCCCCGTCAGCGGCGTGGAGGTGATCGGCAACGGCGAGCCGGTGCGCGAGCTGGTGCTGCCCTACCGCGGCGAGCGGCTGCGCGGGCCCGGCGTACGCCGTCGGGTGGAGAAGTGGGTCGCCGCCGGCGTCGTGGAGCCGAGCGTCGGTGAGGCCGTGGAGGCCGTCCTGGACAACCCCGACTGGCTGCGGCTCGAGGGCCGCACCGTGGCCGTCCTCGGCGCGGGCTCCGAGATGGGCCCGCTGCCCGCGCTGATGCGGTGGGGTGCCCGGGTCGCGGCCGTCGACCTGGCCCGCCCCGACATCTGGCGGCGCACCCTCGAGCTGGCCAAGGACGGGGCCGGCAGCCTCGTGGCGCCGGTCGCCGGGGGCGCCTCCGGCCCGCTGGACGAGGTCGCCGGCGTCGACCTGCTCACCGCGGTGCCCGCCGTCGCGCGGTGGCTGGCCGAGCAGCCCGGCGAGCTCGTGGTCGGCAACTACGTCTACGCCGACGGCGCGGTCAACCTGCGGCTCTCCGCGGCCGTCGACGAGCTCACGACGCGGCTCCAGGACGCCCGCGACGACGTCGCGCTCGGGTTCCTGGCCACGCCGACCGACGTGTTCGCCGTGCCGGGGGAGGCCGTCGCCGCGTCCACGGCGGCGTACGAGGGTCGGGGGGCGCGGTCCAAGGTCGTCGGGCGCCCGCTGCGCACGCTGACCGGGGGCCGTCTCCTGCGTCGCCAGTACGTCGCCGGCAGCGACCCCGGCGTCAACGACTCCCTGGTCGCCCAGCAGGGCCCGAACTACGCCCTGGCCAAGCGGGTGCACCGCTGGCGCGCGACCGTGGCCCGCGCCGAGGGGTCGACGGTGTCGATGAACGTCGCCCCGCCGACGCGGACCCGCTCGGTGGTCAAGAACCGCGCGCTGGCCGCGGCGTACGCCGGGGCGCACCGGTTCGGCGTCGAGGTCTTCGACCCGTCCACCTCCAACGTGCTGATGGCCGCGCTGCTCGTGCACGACCTGCACACCGGCGGCGGCCCGCGCCACGAGCACCCCTGGCAGGACGAGGCGTACGCCGCGGCCCACGGGGGTCTGTGGCGCACGGCGTACGCCCCGCGGAGCGCGCTGGGCCTCGCCGCGGTGCTGGGGTACGGCGCGGCCCGGGGCTGAGCGGTCTGCTGGACCGAGGGGTCAGCGGACGCCGATGCGGCGCGAGCAGGAGGGCCAGGCGCCCCAGCCCTGGTTGTTCCTGATCCGGGTGGCGATCTTCACCTGCTGGTAGCGGGAGGCGGCGTGGGCGTCGCGGGCGTACCGCTTGCCGCCGTAGGCGCGCCAGGTGCCGCTGGAGATCTGGAGGCCGCCGTAGTAGCCGTTGTGGGTGTTGATGTGCCACCGGCCGCCGGACTCGCAGTTGGCCAGGCGCTGCCAGGTGCGCATGGTGGCCGCGTCGGCGGAGCCGGCGAAGGAGAGGGTGACCAGGACGGTGGTGACCAGGGCGACCGCGAGAGCGGACGCGAGGGTGCGCAGGCGCATGAGTGTTCCTCCGGGCGCCTGCGGGGTTAGCTGTCGGGTTCGGGCTGGAGTTGCCCGGCCACGTGTGTGGCCTCACCCCAGGACCGGCGCGGTGGGCGCTGGTCCGGTGGAACGTGGGTTCCCCGCTCCTGTCCGCGTGTGATCCGTGGGCCCCTCGCTCCGGACAGGATTGGGCGACGACGGGGGGCGCCCCGGTGCTCCGGGACGCCCCAGACCCTAGACGGGCCACGCGCCGGGCGGCAATGGCACACGCGTGCCATGTGGACCTAGGCGTGCGTGAGGTCGGGCTCGCGCTCGCCGGTGGGCTCGTCGTCGGGCTCGTCGGGCTCGTCGGACTCCTCGGTGGGGTCGGCGAGGTGGGTGCCGACGTACTCCGTCTGCAGGCGCTCGCCCTCGACGTCGACCGAGGGCAGCACCCGGTCCAGCCAGCGGGGGAGCCACCAGGCCTTGTCGCCCAGGAGGTACATCACCGCCGGGATCAGGGCCATCCGCACCACGAAGGCGTCGAAGAAGACCGCCGCGGCCAGTGCGAAGCCGATCGACTGGATCAGCGGGTCGGGCTGGAGGATGAAGGCGGCGAAGACCGAGATCATGATGGTCGCGGCCGCCACGACGACGCGGGCGCTGTTGCGGAACCCGTCGACCACGGCCTCGCGCGCCGACATCCCGTGCACGAACGCCTCGCGCATCCGGGTCACCAGGAACACCTGGTAGTCCATCGCCAGGCCGAACACGATGCCCATCACGATGATCGGCATGAAGCTCACCAGCGGCTGACCCTCGACCAGGCCGAGGTGGCCCTCCTGGAAGATCAGGACCGTGGCCCCGAGCGTGGCCAGGACCGAGAGCAGGAAGCCCAGCGTCGCGGTCAGCGGGACCAGGACCGAGCGGAACACCAGCATCAGCAGCAGGAACGCCAGGCCCACGATGATCAGCAGGTACGCCGGGAGCGCGTTGGTCAGCCGGTCGGAGACGTCGGTCTGGATCGCGACCACGCCGGTGACGCCGACGCTCGTGCCGGAGCGGGCCTCGATGCCCGACTGCCCCGACCGCAGCGTCGAGAGCAGGTCGGTGGTGGCCTGGGCGTCGGGTCCGGTGCGCGGAGTGACCAGCACCTGGGCGCCCGTGCCGGCCTGGTTCATGGCGATGACCTGCGCGTTGGTCACGCCCTTCTCCCGCGCGGCCCAGGAGACGACCTGGCCGATGGCCTTCGAGCGCTCGGCGCGCGAGCCGGCCTCGCGGGCGTCGACGACGACCAGCAGGGGAGCCTCGCGGCCGGGGCCGAAGGCGCTGGAGATCAGGTCGGAGGCCTGCCGCTGGGTGGTGCCCTGGGCGGCGGTGGAGTCGGTCGGCAGCGCCAGGTGCAGGTCCTTGGCGGGCACGGCCAGCGCGCCGAGGCCGACCACGACCAGCAGGAGCACGACGACCGGCGCGCGACCCACGAGCCGGGCCCAGCGGACGCCGTTGTTGAGCGCGAGCCCGTGGGCGTCGTGCTTGTCCTCGCGGCGGCGCACCCGGCCGGCGAAGGCCTTCTCGCCGAGCATGCCGAGCACGGCGGGCAGCAGGGTGAGGGCGACCAGCACGGCCATGAACACGGTGCCGGCGGCGGCCAGGCCCATGCTGGTCAGGAACGGGATGCCGACGACGCTGAGGGCGGCCAGCGCGATCAGGACGGTCAGGCCGGCGAACACCACGGCCGAGCCGGCGGTGCCGACCGCGCGGCCCACGGCCTCGGAGCGCTCGCGGCCCCGCCGCAGCTCGTTGCGGTAGCGGGCCAGGATGAACAGCGTGTAGTCGATCCCGACCGCCAGGCCGATCATCGTGGCCAGGATCGGGGTGGTGGTGCCGATCGTGGTGAAGGCCGTGGCGCCGGTGATGCCGAGGATGCCCAGCCCCACGCCCACCAGGGCGGAGAGGATCGGCAGGCCGGCGGCGACCAGCGAGCCGAAGGTGATCATCAGGACGACCAGGGCCACGCCGATGCCGACGAGCTCGCTGGTGCCGCCGGTCTCGGGCACGGCCTGCATGCCCGAGCCGTTGACCTGGGCGTCGAGGCCGGAGGCGCGGGCGTCGGCGAGGTCGGCGAGCAGGGTGTCGCGGGTGTACGTCGTGACGTCGGCCACGGACCCCACCGCGAAGGTCCACGTGATGGTGCCGGTCCGGCCGTCGGCGCTCAGCGGGAGCAGGGCCTTGGCGTTGGCCTGGGCGACCGGCTTCGGGGTGCCGCCCTTGACCGACTCGCTGACGGCGCGCTGGTACTGCGCGTCCGAGGCGCGCACCGGGTTGACCAGCCGCACGTCGCGCGGCATCTGGGTCAGCCGGGAGAGGTCGGCGACGAGCGCGTCGACCTTGGCGGCGTACTCCTTCTCGCGCAGGGTGTGCCCCTGGGGCGCCGCGACCACGACGGTGAGGCTGGCCTGGTCCTGGGCATCGGGGGTGCCGGGGAACAGCTCCTTCTGGAGGTCCTGGGCCTTGAGCGAGGGGATGCCGGGGATGGAGAAGCTGTCGACCATCGGCTTGGAGATCGACGTGGCGACCACCCCGATGCCGATCAGCGCGATCAGCCAGGCGGCGACGAAGACGGGCCAGCGGCGGAACGCGGTGCGGCCGAGGCGGTAGAGCAGGGTGGCCATGGGGGGCTCCAGGAGGTCAGGGAGGGGAGGCGCAGGGGGAGGGCGGGAGGCAGGGACGGGGTCAGCGGAGCAGGTCGCGGGCGGTGGCCAGCGAGTCGAGGAAGAGCGGGGCGAGGTCGGCGCCGTGGTCACCGGTCAGGAACCGGTCCATGGACAGGTGCAGGCAGGCGACGACGACGGCCAGGGCGACGTCGAAGCGCCCCCGGTCGTACGCCGACCCCTCGCGCTGCTGGACGAACTCCTGGCAGGACTCGACCAGCTCCTGGAGCCGTTGCAGCGCCAGGGCGAGCAGGCGGGGGTGGGCGTGCAGGGCCTCGCGACCCAGCGCGACCTGCTCGGGGGTCTCGGGGTTCTGCTGCAGGATCTCGACCACGAGGGTGGCCAGGTCGTCGACCAGGCTGCCGTGGGGGCCGCCGGCCACGAAGGTCTCGAAGAGCTCCGGGGTGGGGCTGGGGAACGGGCCGAGGACGGCGTCGTCCTTGCCGGGCACGTAGTTGAACAGGGTGCGCCGGGAGACGCCGGTCTCCTGGGCGAGGTCGTCCATCGTGAAGCCGTCCAGGCCGTGCTGGACGGTCAGGCGGCGGGCCACCTCGGTGATCCGCTGCGCGGTCTGCTGCCGCTTGGCCGTGCGCAGGTCGGGCGCGGCGTTCGGAGCCGTGGTTGCACTCTGGGTCACGAAGTGCAGTTTTGCACTCAGGTGGGCGTGAGTGCAAAAGGTCGGGTGGTGGTGTGCGTCACGCCCGGGTGGGCCGGCGCCCGCGGGGGCGGGTCGGTGAGCCCTAGGATCACGGGCATGTCTGAAGGCGCCGTCGGGTCCGGTCCGCTCCAGGTGCGTCGCGCGGGCGTCCTGCTCCACGTCACCTCGCTCCCCGAGGGTGACCTGGGTCCGGGGGCGCACGCGTTCGTGGACTTCCTGGCCGACGCCGGCGTGAGCGTCTGGCAGGTGCTGCCGCTGGTGCCGGTGCACGAGGACGAGGGGTCGCCGTACAACTCCCTCTCGGCGATGGCCGGCAACCCGCTGCTGATCAGCGCCGAGCTGCGCGACGAGGCGGGCCTGGGGTCGGTGGCCGAGCTCAGCGAGGAGCAGCGCACGCAGTTCGAGGTGTGGTGCGAGCAGCAGCCCTGGCTCGAGGAGTACGCCGAGTTCACCGTGCTGCGCGAGCTGGCCGGGCGCACCTCGTGGCTCACCTGGGAGCCCGGCCTGCGCGACCGCGACCCCGAGCGGGTCGCCGAGGTGCTCGCGCCGGTGGCCGACCGCGTCGAGGCGGTGCGCCTGGAGCAGTGGGTCTTCGCCGAGCAGTGGCTCTCGCTGACCACCCACGCCGCCGCGCGGGGCGTCCTGCTCTTCGGCGACCTGCCGATCTTCGTGGCCCCCGACAGCGCCGACGTCTGGGCGGCCCGGGAGCTCTTCCAGCTCGACGACCAGGGCCGGCCGACCGAGGTGACCGGGGTGCCGCCGGACTACTTCGCCGTGGACGGCCAGCGCTGGAACAACCCGCACTACGACTGGGAGGCCATGGCCGCCGACGGGTTCGCCTGGTGGCGCCGACGGATCGCCCGCCAGCGCGAGCTGTTCGACCTCGTGCGGATCGACCACTTCCGCGGGTTCGAGGCCGCCTGGCACGTCCCCGTCGACGCCCCCACCGCCAAGGACGGCCACTGGGTCACCGGGCCCGGCCACGCCGTGCTGGAGGCGCTGGTCGAGGCCGCCGGCCCCGGGACGCTCGTGGCCGAGGACCTCGGCGTGATCACCCCCGAGGTCGACCGGCTGCGCACCGACTTCGGCCTGCCGGGGATGAAGGTGCTCCAGTTCGCCTTCGACGGCGACGCCGAGAACCCCTACCTGCCCGAGCGCCACGGCGTGAACGCGGTCGTCTACACCGGCACCCACGACAACGACACCACGCTCGGCTGGTGGCGCTCGATCGACGAGGACACCCGGCGGCGCACCCGCGAGCACCTCCAGGACCCGACCGAGGAGATGCCGTGGGCGCTCGTGCGGCTCGCGACGGCCTCGACCGCGCAGCTGGCCGTCGTGCCCGCCCAGGACCTGCTCGGCCTGGGCAGCGAGGCCCGGATGAACACCCCCGGCGTGCGCGACGGCAACTGGGGCTGGCGGGCGCCGGCCGGCTCCTTCACCCCCGCGCTCGCCGAGCGGCTCCGGGGCCTGGTCGAGGACGCCGAGCGGGCGCCGCACCGGCGCTAGCGAGGGGCGCGCGGCGCCTCACCAGCGGTAGTCGAGGAACTTCCCGTCGAAGGTCACCACGACCCGGTCGCCGTCGGGGTCGGGCCGGCGCGAGACGTCGAGCCTGAAGTTGATGGCGCTCATGATGCCGTCGCCGAACTCCTCGTGGATCAGCTCCTTGATGGTCGGGCCGTAGACCTGGAGCGCCTCGTGGAAGCGGTAGATCGTCGGGTCGCCCAGCAGCTCGGGCTCGGCGGTCCGGTAGGGCTGGCGCTGCAGCCGGGCCACGTCGTCGGCCGTCAGGTCCAGCAGGGCGCCGGCCTTCTCGGCGAGCTCGGCCGGGACCGGGTGCTGGCCGAACAGGGCGGCCACGGTCCACTCCTTGGGTCGGCCGAGCGCCTCGGCGATCTCGGCCCAGGTGAGGCCGGCGGACTGCTTGGCGGCGAGCACGCGCTCGCGGAGGTCGGAGGTCATGGCTGCCACCGTAGGGCCGCCGTGTGACGGTCCGGTGACGCGGGCTCCCGACCGTCCGCGGGGTCCCCTGTGAATCGCCTCACCGCGCTCGCACGAGGGGCTGGGGGAGGCGGTCGCGGAGGCCCACAATGGCGGGCGTGACTGACGCCCGTGAGACCTACAAGGTCCTCGACCTCGCCCTGCGGATCGGGGAGATCCTGCTCTCCTCCGGCGCCGGGGCGGCGGACGTCACGGCGACCATGCTGGGCGTCACCCAGCACCTCGGGCTGCGCAACGCCGACGTCGACGTGACCTTCACGCTGCTGCGGATGAGCTACCAGAGCGACCCCGACGAGGTGCCGGTCCTGCTGACCCGCAACGTCGCGGTGCGCGACATCGACTACGACGACCTGACCCGCGTCCAGGAGCTGGTCGACGACGTCCTCACCGACCGCGTGGACGTCACCGAGGCGCGGGCCCGGGTGGCGCGGATCAACTCCACCGGCCACTGGCTGCCCCGGTGGGCGGTGACGCTGGGGTCCGGCGCCGTCGGCGGGGCGATCGCCCCGATCCTGGGCGGCGGCCTGGTGGTGACGGTGGTCGCCACGGTCGCCAGCGTCCTGATCACCCTGCTCATGCAGGTGCTGAGCCGCCAGCAGTGGCCGATGTTCTACCAGCAGGCGGCCGGCGGGCTGCTGGCCACGCTGCTCGCGCTCGGCACCGGCGCGCTCGAGCAGCAGCTGGACCTCGACGTGGACACCTCGCTGGTGATCACGGCGAGCATCGTGATGCTGCTCTCCGGGATCGGCTTCATGGGGGCCATCCAGGACGCGCTCAGCGGTTTCTACCTGACCTCGGGGGCACGGGTGATCGAGGCGCTGCTGGCCACCGCCGGGCTGATCGCGGGCGTCTCGGCCGGTCTGGCGATCGGCACCTCGTTCGGGGTCGACCTGGCCGGCGTGCGGCCGGGGGACAGCGGGCTGGGCGCCCCGCCGCTCGTGCTGGTCGGGGCGATCATCTCGGCCAGCGCGTTCGCGTTCTCCTGCTACGCCCCGTTGAGGGCGCTGCCGGCGGTGGCGATGAGCACGTTCCTGGGCCACCTGGCCTACCTCGGCGTGCAGAGCCCGACGCAGTCGATGCCGTGGGCCGCGGCCGGGGCGGCGGTCGTGATCGGGCTGGTGAGCTACACGATCGCCGGACGCGTCGGGGTGCCGCCGCTGGTCGTGGTGGTCCCGGCCCTGGTGCCGATGCTGCCGGGCCTGTCGATCTACCGCGGCCTGAGCTTCATGTCCCAGGGCGACAGCCAGGGCGTCGTGCAGCTCTCAGCGGCCGCGGCCACCACGATCGCCCTGGCGGCCGGCGTGATCCTGGGGGAGTACGTCGCCCAACCGCTCAAGCGCAACGCCCGCCGCCTCGAGACCCGGCTGGCCGGGCCCCGGATGGTGGGCGTCATGCACGGTCACCTCAGCCGCGGCGGCCGGGGCTGAGCACGTCGGGGGCGTTGAAGGCCCACAGGGTGTAGCTGTTCAGGGTGCTGGCGAAGCGTCGGATGGTGCTCATGGTGTCCTCCACGGGATCGATGTCATCGGTCGGTCGGGTGGATCGCATCGGATTGGAACGATCCAAGATTCACTGTGCCCAACGACGGTGACGCCGAGATGATGCCCCGATGACGTCCTGGTTTCGGGTGTGCCGTGTCACGAGACGGGCGTCACGCCGCAGCGGCGTCCGCGGGTGCGGCCGCTCGTGGCCGGGCCCTTCCTAGGAGCGGCAGGGACCCCGGCCGAGCGCGGCCAGCCCGCGGAGGTCGCCGGGGCCGAACGTCGTGCGACCGAGGTTCTGGGCGTGCATCAGCTCGCCGGTGTCCTCCACGTGGTCCAGGCCGACCACGTGGCCGAGCTCGTGCATCACGATCGCCCGGGCCTCGTCGTGCGCGTCGGGACGGTCGGCGATCTCCTCGAACGCGCCGGCGTCGAGGGTGACCTGGCCACCGACGTAGTGGCTCACCCCGCCGGGCACGCCCACCCGGGTGCTGCCGCCGAGGCCGGCCACCGGGCCCTTCAGCCCGGGCACCTCGGCGGGGGTGGCGAAGGCGACCAGCACGCGCGGGTCGCGCCCGCCCACCAGGCCGTCGCCGAGCGGGTTGCCGACCGCGCGGTCGGCGGGTCGGGCCGAGGTGCGGCCGTCGAGGACCAGCCGCAGCCCGGTGGCCCGGCGTACGGCGTCCACGGCCTCGGCCACCACCGCGTCCGTGCCGCCCGGGAGGTCGGGACCGCCGGCGGGGTTGAGCAGCACGTGCAGCGTGCGGCAGCGGTCGTAGGTCACCGGACGGTCCGGCGCCCCGGGCTGGTGGGCGATGAAGCGGAACGTGCCCGCGCCACCACCAGCGCCGCTGCCGGTGCCGGACCCGATGCCGGACGCCCCGGCACCGCTGGTCCAGGTCGAAAAGCCGCCGGGGGAGAGGCCCACGCGCCAGAACACCGCCGCCATGACCGCGAGCGCCACCGACACCACGACGACACCCCTCAGGGTGTCGCCGAACGAACGTCCCCGAGCCACCCGGCCGATGCTAGACGCGTCCGGTGACGTGATGTCCGGTTCGCACCGACTGCCGGGTTCTGCGGCCCCGGGACCGTCCCGTGCGGACGATGTGACGCAGGACACGCCGGGGCGGATGCGACGCGACGCGGGGCGCGGGGGGTCCGATGGGCACATGCGTCGTACCCGTCTCGGGAGCCTGCTGCTCGCCGCCACGTCCGTCCCCACCGTCCTGGCCACCGCCGTGACCGGCGTCGCCCCGGCGACCGCCGCCGGCTCGGCCGTCACGCCCCGGCCCCGAGCCGTCGCCGCCGACGACACCGGGGGACTGGCCACCTCACCCGAGCTGGCCACCAGCACCCGGCTGGCCGACCGCCGCAGCCTGGTGACGGGCGACCGGTTCTGGTCGATGGGCACCGAGGACGGCAGCTACCCCGCCACCGGGTTCCACACCCGCGGCGAGATGGGCGGGTTCTGGACGCCGCCGATCAAGCTGCTCGACGGGCTGTGGTTCAAGGCGGGCGGGGCCTGGCTGACCGCGCAGAGGTACACCAGCGGCTGGGGCTACTCCCGGATGGACCTCGGCACCCACGACGGCGTCGCGATCACCCGCACCGACGTGGCCCCCGACGGCCTGCGCGCCGGCCTGGTGGGCCTGCGCCTCGACAGCCCGACGGCCACCACCGTCCAGCTCGCCGTCGACGCCCACTCCGAGCTGATGAAGGCCTACCCCTGGGGCGAGACCACCCCCAGCCAGAAGACCTACAACCTCCCCGACACCGGCGCGGTCTCCGGCAAGGACCTGCTGTTCACCGAGCAGGGGACGCCGCCGGTGGCCAACGCCGAGCGGCACGACTACGCCGCGGTCGTCGGGTCCTCGCTGACCCCGACCGGCACCGAGCTCGGCCCCGACCACCGCGGGCCCCAGGGCGACGTGGTCTGCCCCGCCTCCGGGCCCGGCACCCCGACCCCGCCCGCGCGGTGCGACGACACGGCGTACGGCAAGGGGACCGGCGGCCAGCTGCAGTACGCCGTCAGCGTGCCGGCCGGCGGCACCACGGTGTGGTTCGCGGTCGGCGGGTCCGACCACGGCGTCGCCGACGCGCGTCGCCAGCGGGCCGCGGCGCTGGCCGACCCGGCCCGGCTGCTCGCCCGCAAGGTGGCCGCCCGGCGCGCGGTCGACTCCTCCACCCGGGTCAGCCTGCCCGGCGACAAGCTGCTCGAGCAGAGCGTCACCTGGAGCAAGCAGAACCTCGCCGACTCGGTGCAGGAGGCCCGTGACCTGCAGGTGCGGGTGACCAACGGCGGGACGGCGTACCCCCCGGCGCGCGGCAGCGTGGCCCGGGCCCGCTGGTTCGGCGCGGGCTTCCCCGACTACCCCTGGCTGTTCGCGACCGACGGCGAGTACACCGGGTTCGCGGCCGTCACCAGCGGCCAGTTCGCGGGCATCGAGAACCACCTGCGAGCCCTGCGCGACGTCTCGCTGGTCGCCAACGGACGCAGCGGCAAGGTCGTGCACGAGGTGACCCCCGACGGCCAGGTCTACTTCGGCGCCACCACCGACGCGGGCAACACCGACGAGACGGCCAAGTTCCCCTCGCTGGTGGACCTGGTGTGGCGCTGGACGGGCGACAACCGCTTCCGCGACCAGATGTACTCCTTCGCCAGGAGCAACCTGCGCTACGTGTTCGCCAAGCTCGACCAGGACGGCGACGGCTGGCCCGAGGGCCTCGGCAACGTCGAGCGCGACGGGATGGGCGAGGAGAAGCTCGACAACACCGTCTACACGATCCGTGGCCTGCGCGACCTGGCCGACCTCGCCGCCGGCAAGAACGACCGCGCCACCCGCCGCTGGGCGACCACCCGGGCGAAGCGGCTGGAGCGCCGCTTCGAGAAGGCCTGGTGGAACGGCCCCACGAGCAACCAGTACGCCGACTCGCTGGACGACCCGGGCAACAAGCAGGTCTTCCAGCGCCACTGGACCGGCGTGACCCCGGCCGAGGTCGAGCTGCACCGCCCGGGCCGCCCCGACGGGCCGCTGGCCTCGACCGCCCACGCCCGCGCGCTGCTCCAGGGCCGCGAGGGCCCCTGCTACACCGACACCTTCGGCCTGTTCCACACCGGGACGGGCGCGACCACCGCAGCCGGCGGCAACAAGGGGGCGACCTGTGACAGCGCGACCTCGAGCGTGCAGTCCGAGCGCTCGGTGTTCACGCTGAACTCCTCGATCATGGCCGCGGCCGAGTCGGCCCTGGGTCGCACCGCCGCCGACCAGGCCGGGCACTACACGACCGGCAACGCCCGCACCCAGCTCGACCCGTCGGTGTGGGAGCTCCCCGGCTCGATGCCCGAGATCGCGCCCTCGCCCGACTTCGGCGCCAACATCGACAAGCCGCTGACCGAGCGCTCGATGGTGGTCCAGGCCTGGGGCACCTACGGGATCCTGTGGCCGGTCGTCCACTACCAGCTCGGGGTCTCGCCCGACCTGGGTCGTGGTCGCCTCGCGGTGGTGCCGCAGGTCCCGACCGGACAGACCACGGTGTCGGGCAGCCACGTGCGGCTGGGCACCGGGCGCGGCGCCGGCTGGGTCGACGTCAGCGCCCAGCAGTCCACGACGACGCTGCGCACGACCGTGCGGCAGACCCGGCGCTGGCGGCTGCAGATCGGCGCGGTCCTCCCCGCCGGGGCCCGGGTGTCCTCGGTGCGCCTCGACGGCCGGCGCGCCCGCGCCTTCCGCGTGGTCAGCACCGCCCGCGGCCGCCAGGTGCTGGTCGACGGCGGCACCGGGCGCGGCACGACCCGGCTGGTGGTCCGGCTGCGCTGAGTCGGCCACCCGCCCGCGCCGCACCCGTGTGGAGCGGGGCCGGGGATGTCGGGGCCCGGACGTAGGGTTGGAGCCCTATGAGCATGCAGTTCCCCCTCCCCGGCCTCCCGACCCGCACCGACGACGGGCCCGGCGCCGGGACGGCTCCCGGGAGCGCCCGTGGAGGCGGCCGCGGGGACGGCGACGCCCCGCGTCCGCGTCGGGGTCAGCCGACGCGGGAGGACCTGCTCGACGGGCTCAACGAGCCCCAGCGGGCCGCGGTCGTGCACGAGGGTGCGCCGCTGCTCGTGGTGGCCGGCGCCGGGTCGGGCAAGACCCGGGTGCTGACCCGGCGGATCGCCTGGCTGATCACCGAGCGCCAGGCCCACCCCGGCTCGATCCTGGCGATCACCTTCACCAACAAGGCCGCCGCCGAGATGCGCGAGCGGGTGGCCGACCTGGTCGGGGGGCGCGCCAAGATCATGTGGGTCAGCACCTTCCACTCCTCGTGCGTGCGGATCCTGCGCAAGGAGGCCGACAAGCTCGGGTTCAAGTCGAGCTTCACCATCTACGACGCCGCGGACTCCAAGCGGCTGATGACCCTGGTGTGCAAGGACCTCGACCTCGACGTCAAGCGGTTCCCGCCCCGGGCGGTGCTCAACTGGGTCAGCAACGCCAAGAACGAGCTCCAGGACCCGGAGGACGCGGCGCGCGACACCCAGAACGCGCAGGAGGAGCAGTACGCCGCGGCGTACGCCGAGTACCAGCGTCGTCTGCGCCAGGCCAACGCCCTCGACTTCGACGACCTGCTGATGATGACCGTGCACCTGTTCCGGGCCTTCCCGGCCGTGCGCGAGGGCTGGCGCCGCCGCTTCCGCCACGTGCTGGTCGACGAGTACCAGGACACCAACCACGCGCAGTACGCCCTCATCCACGAGCTCTGCGCGCCCGACCGCGAGCAGCCGACCGCCACGCTGGCCGCCCAGGACGCCGTCGCGCCCGCGGAGCTGATGGTGGTCGGTGACGCCGACCAGTCGATCTACGCCTTCCGGGGCGCCAACATCCGCAACATCATGGACTTCGAACTCGACTTCCCCGACGCCTCGACGATCCTGCTGGAGCAGAACTACCGCTCCAGCCAGACCATCCTGACCGCCGCCAACGCGGTGATCAGCCGCAACGACAGCCGCAAGCCCAAGAACCTGTGGACCGACGCCGGCACCGGCGAGCGGATCGTGGGCTACGTCGGCGACGACGAGCACGACGAGGCCCGCTTCGTCGCCGAGGAGATCGACCGGCTCACCGACGCCGGCGACGCCCGCTCGGGCGACGTGGCGGTGTTCTACCGGACCAACGCCCAGTCGCGGGTCTTCGAGGAGATCTTCATCCGGGTCGGGCTGCCCTACAAGGTGGTCGGCGGGGTGCGCTTCTACGAGCGCCGCGAGGTGCGCGACGCGCTGGCCTACCTGCGGGTGCTGGTCAACCCGGCCGACTCGGTCTCGTTGCGGCGGATCCTCAACGTGCCCAAGCGCGGCATCGGCGACCGGGCCGAGGCCTGCGTCGAGTCGCTGGCCCAGCGCGACCGGCTCACCTTCTGGGAGGCGCTCCAGCGCGCGGAGCACGCGCCCGGCATCGCGACCCGGTCGCTGAAGATGATCACCGGCTTCGTGGAGATCATCGAGCAGCTCCAGTCCATGGTCGAGGCCGGCGAGCGGGTCGACGTCGTGCTCGAGCAGGCGCTCACCCGCAGCGGCTACCTCAAGGAGCTCGAGGACTCCGAGGACCCCCAGGACGACACCCGGGTGGAGAACCTCGCCGAGCTAGTCGCGGTCGCGCGGGAGTTCGCCGACGATCCGGTGCTCGGGCCCTCGGCCGATCCCGCGGACGCCGACGCCCCGGCCGACCCGCCCGGGCTGGTCGACTTCCTCGAGCGGGTCTCGCTGGTCGCGGACTCCGACCAGATCCCCGACGCCCCGGGCGAGGGCGAGGAGGGGGAGCCGGCCCCGTCACCGGGGATGGTCACGATGATGACCCTGCACACCGCCAAGGGCCTGGAGTTCCCGGTCGTCTTCCTGACCGGGCTGGAGGACGGCGTCTTCCCGCACCTGCGCTCTCTGGGGGACAAGGTGGAGCTCGAGGAGGAGCGCCGGCTGGCCTACGTCGGCCTGACCCGCGCCCGCGAGCGGCTCTACGTCTCCCGCGCGGTGGTCCGCTCGGCGTGGGGTGCCCCGTCGCACAACCCCGCCTCCCGCTTCCTCGACGAGCTGCCCGGCGACCTGGTCGACTGGCGCCGCACCGAGGCCGCGATGTCGTCGTGGAACCGCCCGTCGTACTCCGTGGGGGGCAGCTCCGGTGGCGGCTACTCCGGGGCCCGCGCGCCCCAGCGGCAGTTCGGCACGGCCGCGGCGCGTCGCGACGCGACCTCCAAGGCCAAGGCCGGCCGCGCGATCCCCTCGCTGGACCCGGGCGACCGCGTGCAGCACGACACCTTCGGCCTGGGCACGGTGGTGGCCCTGGAGGGGGCCGGCGACAGCTCGGTCGCCTCGATCGACTTCGGCAGCGACGGGGTCAAGCGGCTGCTGCTGCGCTACGCCCCGGTGGAGAAGCTCTAGGGCTGCAGGCCGTGGTGGACCAGCGCCTGGAACGGGTCGACCGGGTCACCGCCGCCGGGACGCACCTCGAGGTGCAGGTGGGGGCCGGTGACGTTGCCGGTGGCGCCGATCAGCCCGATGCGCTGGCCGGAGGTCACCTTCTGGCCGGGCTTGACCTGGATCGCGCTCTGGTGGCAGTAGTAGAGCTCGGTGCCGTCCTCGAGCGTCTCCACGGTGCGGTTGCCGTAGGCGCCGGCCCAGCCGGTCTGGGTGATGGTGCCGGGCGCCACGGCCACGATCGGGGTGCCGGTGGGGGCCGCGAAGTCGAGCCCCGTGTGGTTGTTGACCCAGCGTCCGCCGGCCTGGCCGAAGCGCGCGGTCAGGTGGTAGCCGCTGGTGGGCAGCACCCAGGCGTCGGTGGCCATCGTGGCGGCCTTCTCCTCCGCCGCACGGCCCAGCGACTTCAGCGCCGCGTTGGTCTCGGCGCCCTTGTCCTCGGCGGCCTTCTGCACGGGCTGGGCGGCGGCGTCGGACAGGGCCTGCCGCTCGGAGTCGCGGCTGACTGCCCGGCCCCGGTCGCCGACGACGTAGCCCACGGCGTCGGTGCCGTCGGATCCCACGGGGCCCAGCGAGCCGCTGCTCGTGACCGAGGAGGAGAGGGCGGCGCCCGGGCCCACCGGGGCGGCGCTTCCGGCGGCAGGTGTGCCGGGTGCCGACGACGTCACGACGGCGAGGACCGCGAGCCCGGCCAGGGTGCCGGCCAGCCCGACGGCCCGCACGGCTCGGGGCACCGGCAGCGACGAGCTCGGGCGCGGTCGGGGCGCAGCGTGGCGACCGCCACGTCGGGCGGCCCGGTGCTGGCTCATGCGTCGTCCTCGCTGCAGGTCGGTCGGTGCGGCCCATCGTAGGGGTCCCACGATGCAGGTTGTGGTGGTTGTCACCAGTCTGTGGACGAGCGGTAGCCTGCCCCCATGTTGCGCATCGTGGTGGCCAAGCCCGGACTCGACGGCCACGACCGCGGCGCCAAGGTGGTGGCCCGCGCCCTGCGCGACGCCGGTCACGAGGTCGTCTACACCGGCCTGCACCAGACGCCCCAGCAGATCGTCGAGACCGCGATCCAGGAGGACGCCGACCTGATCGGGCTCTCCGTCCTCTCCGGCGCCCACATGACGCTCTTCCGCACGCTCCTCGACCTGCTCCGCGAGCGCGACGCCGCCGACATCGTGGTCTTCGGCGGCGGCATCATCCCCGAGGAGGACGTCGCCCCCCTCGAGGAGATCGGCGTCGCCAAGATCTTCACCCCGGGCGCCACGACCGGCGAGATCACCGGCTGGGTCTCCGAGCGCTTCCCCGACTAGAGGTCACACGACGAGACCTGGTTTCGTGGAGGATCGCACCCACCTGGTGCGTGCGATCCTCCACGAAGTCGGGTGGACTCGGGGTGCGGGTCAGGAGCCCCCGCCGGGGGAGAAGCTCAGGCCGCCGACGACCGGGAGGGTGAGGCGGCCGGGGGCCGCGGCGGACGTGGTGACCGAGACCTCCTGGGGCGTGTCGTTGTTCGCGTAGGCGAGGTCGCCGGCGGCCAGCACGAGGCGGATCCGGTGGCCGGCGGCGAACCGCTGCGCGACGCCCGGCAGCTCGATGGTCACCGGCTTGGTCACGTCGTCGACGCGGACCGGGGAGATCAGCCGGTGCTGGAGCTTCTCGGTGCCGTCGGGGGCGACGTCGTACAGCTTGGCGAACAGGACGAGGTGCCCGGCGGGCCCCGAGGACTGGGCCGCGGCGGCGACCGGGGCGGAGATGTTCACCGTCAGGCGGGGGGAGCCGACGACCACGGTCGAGCGGGGGAGCACCGGGGTGGTCCACGCCGCGAAGGTGCCGGGGGTGTCGCGGACGTCCTGGTTGACGGTGCTGCCCTCCAGCCCGGATGTCTCGGAGTACGACGTGCCGAGCGGGGTGGCGGCGAAGGTGTCGGTGCCGTAAGCGACCGGGAAGCTCGAGGGCACCAGGGCGTCCTGCCCGGAGAGCAGCAGCGTGGTGTTCGGGGTGCCGGTGTAGACGCTGTTGGTGCCGGTGTAGGCCTTGTCGACGGCGCGCCCGGCGCCGGCGGCGCTGGTGTCGTAGGAGACCCAGTCGCGGAAGTACTCGAACTCGCGGCCGGTCGAGACGCGGCGGTCGCCCCGGACGTAGCGGTCCATCCAGGCGATCCAGCGCCGACCCTGGTGGCTGGCGTCGACCCCGCGGGAGAGGTCGAGGTCACCGGCCGCGGCCGGGCCCGAGTGGCCGCCGGAGAACCACGACATCTTCACCGGGGTGCCCTGCTTCTGCAGCGCCTTGTAGGTCGCGACGGCCTCCTGGAGGTTGAACAGGGTGTCGTGCTGGCCCTGGACGAGCAGCGTGGGCGCGCGCACCTTGGACACGTAGGAGGAGACCGAGGCGTGCCGGGCCAGCGCCAGGGTGGCGGGGTCGGGGTAGCCGGCGGTCTGGAGCTGCGCCGCGGAGAGGCAGGCCTGGTCGGCGAAGTTGGGGCAGCCGACGTTGCGGGTCGGGTCGGCGGGGGCGTACTGGAGACCGTCGGCGATGCCGATGCCGAAGAACAGCCCGACCCACTCCTTCTTGGCCACGCCGGGGGTGCGGTAGGTGACCCCGCGGGTGAAGCCGGTGTTGTTCGGCGCCAGGGAGTAGGAGAGGTCGTTCCAGGTGATCTCGGGGATGATCGCGTCGACGCGGCGGTCCTGCTCGGCGACCGCGAACTGGATCTGGCCGCCGTAGGAGCCGCCGATCATGCCGACCTTCGGGTCCGGGCCGTGCGAGGAGCGGTTGCGGGCGACGTAGTCGATGCGGCCCGTCCGGCCGGTCCCGTCGTCGCGGGTGTAGCTGCGGGTGCCGGCGAGCACGTCGACCAGCTGCTTGCCGGCGACACCGTCGTAGTCGGGGTCGTCGAGGGTGATCTTGCAGCCCGAGCCGCCGAAGCCGAGCCCGGAGTAGGAGATGACGACGTAGCCGGCCTTGGCGAACGCGCTCGCCCCGGCCGACTGGCCGGCGTCGTCCTTGGAGCCGCCGAACCCGTTGGTGGTCAGGATCGAGGGCGCCTTGTGGCGCGCGCTGACGCCGGCGGGCCGGTAGAGGTCGGCCTTGACCGTGCACGGCACGTCGCGGTTCGGCCCGACCTTGACGGCCACGGTGATCGCGGTCTTCGTGAACGACTGGTGGTGGGAGATCCGCGCTCCGGCCGGGCCGGCCGCGGCCGTGCTCGGTGCACCGGTCAGCAGGGCGGCGGGGAGGGCGAGGGACACGGCGGCGACGAGCGCTCCTGGGCGAGGCATGCGGTGATCAGACACCCACCACGTGGCGTCCGTCACAGGAATCGCGAGTCGTCCCGAGGGGTGGCCGCCTCAGGCGGTGGGCGCGGGGTGCCGGCGCACGTGCTCGGCGACCAGCGCGGCCAGCTCCGCGGGTCGCGCGCGCGGCACCCAGTGACCCTCGTCGAGCTCGATCCGGGTCAGGTCGCGGCATCGGGCCTCGAGGCCCTCGGTCGAGAGCGGCAGCACGAAGCCGTCGCGCTGCGCGACGACGAGCAGGACCGGCAGCGAGGTGCGCCAGCGCGGGGCGGGGCCGCGGAGCCGGCGTACGACGTTGGCGCGGTAGATCTCCAGCGCCGGCACCGCGTCGTGGGCCAGGCCCGGCCCCCACGGCAGCAGCGCCAGGGTGGGGTCGAGCCGGCGCAGCAGCGGCCGGAGCACGCGCTGCAGGCGGCGCCAGGTCAGCTCGGGCAGCCGGGGGAGCAGGAAGAACCAGACGTACCAGCTGTGCACGAGCTGCGGCAGCATCCGGCGTACGCCGCGCCAGCCCGCGGTCCGCGCCGCGAGGTGGTCCAGCGAGGGCCCGCTGACCGAGGTCCAGGTCAGCAGCCGCCCGGCCAGCCGGGCGTCACCGACGGCGGCGGCCGCGACCGCGTCCCAGCCGGCGATCGAGCCCCAGTCGTGCCCGACCAGGTGGACCGGGTCGCCCGCCGGCGTCGTGGCGTCGAGGACCGCGACCAGGTCGTCGACGTGGTGGTGCAGGCGGTAGTCCGCGCGGGCGGTCGGCCGGGTGGAGCGACCCGCGCCGCGGGAGTCGTAGGTGACGACGTGCCAGTCCGCGGGGAGCGCCGCGACCACCGGGTCCCACATCGTCTGGTCGTCGGGGAAGCCGTGCATCAGCACCACGTGGGTGCCGGCGTCGCGAGCGCCGTGCTCGCGCACCGCCAGCGTCACGGGGGTGGCGTCCGGCCCGGTCGGCACGGGCGTGACCTGCGTCTCTCCGGCCCTCACGTGGGGGACCTTACGTGGCCGACCGGCGCGTTCAGGTCTAGGGTCGGGCAGCGGACGAGCCTGGTGTCCCCACCAGTGAAGTTGCGCGTCCCTCTCTACCGACACACCACTAGAGGAGCGGTCGACCCGTGGACCTGATGGAGTACCAAGCGAAGGAGCTCTTCGCCAAGCACGGCGTACCGGTGACCGAGGGCATCGTCGCCACCACGCCCGAGGAGGCCCGCGCGGCCGCCGAGAAGCTGGGCGTCGTGGTCGTCAAGGCCCAGGTCAAGGCCGGAGGCCGCGGCAAGGCCGGCGGCGTGAAGCTGGCGAAGACCCCCGACGAGGCCTTCGAGCACGCGTCGAACATCCTCGGCATGGAGATCAAGGGCCTCACCGTCCACCGTGTCCTGATCGCGCCCGGCGCGAGCATCGAGGACGAGTACTACTTCTCGTTCCTGCTCGACCGCGCGAACCGCCGCTACCTGTGCATCGCCTCGGTCGAGGGCGGCGTGGAGATCGAGGAGGTCGCCAAGACCAACCCCGACGCCGTCAAGCAGATCGCGATCGACCCCGGCACCGGTGTCGACGAGGAGAAGGCGAAGGCCATCGTGGCCGAGGCCGGCTTCCCCGCCGAGCTCACCGACCAGGCCGTGCAGACGGTCCTGGCGCTGTGGAAGACCTTCGTCGAGGAGGACGCCACCCTCGTCGAGGTCAACCCGCTCGCCCGCCTGACCGGCGACAAGCTCGAGGCGCTCGACGGCAAGGTCTCGCTGGACGAGAACGCCGAGTTCCGCCACGAGGACCACGCCGCGTTCGAGGACAAGGACGCCGCGGACCCGCTCGAGGCCAAGGCCAAGGGCATGGGCCTGAACTACGTCAAGCTCGACGGCGAGGTCGGCATCATCGGCAACGGCGCGGGGCTGGTCATGTCGACCCTCGACGTCGTCGCGTACGCCGGTGAGAAGCACGGCTCGGTCAAGCCGGCCAACTTCCTGGACATCGGCGGCGGCGCGTCCGCCGAGGTGATGGCCAACGGCCTCGACGTGATCCTCAACGACCCGCAGGTCAAGAGCGTCTTCGTCAACGTCTTCGGCGGCATCACCTCCTGCGACGCCGTGGCCAACGGCATCGTCGGCGCGCTCGACATCCTCGGCGACGAGGCCAGCAAGCCCCTCGTGGTGCGTCTGGACGGCAACAACGTCGAGGAGGGCCGCCGGATCCTCGAGGAGAAGAACCACCCGCTGGTCACCCTCGTGGACACCATGGACGGCGCGGCCGACAAGGCCGCCGAGCTGGCGAACGCCTGAGGACGAGGAGAACACCATGTCGATCTTCCTGAACAAGGACTCCAAGGTCATCGTCCAGGGCATCACCGGCGGTGAGGGCACCAAGCACACCCGCCTGATGATGCGCTCGGGCACCCAGGTCGTGGGCGGCGTCAACGCCCGCAAGGCCGGCACCACGGTCACCCACGCGGACGCCGACGGCAACGACGTCGAGCTGCCCGTCTTCGGCTCGGTCGAGGAGGCCATGAAGGAGACCGGCGCCGACGTGTCGGTCGCCTTCGTCCCCCCGGCCTTCACCAAGGACGCCTGCATCGAGGCCATCGACGCCGGCATCGGCCTGCTCGTGGTCATCACCGAGGGCGTGCCCGTGCAGGACACCGCCGAGGTCTTCGCCTACCTCGAGGGCAAGTCCACCCGGATGATCGGGCCCAACTGCCCCGGCATCATCACCCCGGGTGAGGCCCTGGCCGGCATCACGCCCGCCACGATCGCCGGCTCCGGCCCGGTCGGGCTGGTCTCGAAGTCCGGCACGCTGACCTACCAGATGATGTTCGAGCTGCGCGACCACGGCTTCTCGACCGCCATCGGCATCGGCGGCGACCCGGTCATCGGCACCACGCACATCGACGCGCTCGAGGCCTTCGAGGCCGACCCCGACACCAAGGCGATCGTGATGATCGGCGAGATCGGTGGCGACGCGGAGGAGCGTGCGGCGGCGTACATCAAGGAGCACGTGACCAAGCCGGTCGTCGGCTACGTCGCGGGCTTCACCGCCCCCGAGGGCAAGACGATGGGCCACGCCGGCGCCATCGTGTCCTCGGGCGCCGGCACCGCCCAGGGCAAGAAGGACGCCCTCGAGGCCGCCGGGGTCAAGGTCGGCAAGACGCCGTCCGAGACCGCTCAGCTGATGCGCGACATCCTCAAGGACCTCTAGTCCCTAGGTGACCGCGTTGCGCGAGGAGTACGCCGGGTCGGCGTGCTCCTCGCGCTGCATCACGACCTCGAGCCGGTCCAGGGCCGTCTCCACGTCTGCCAGGGTGTTGTAGAGCGGCGCGAAGCCGAACCGGGCGATGTCGGGGTCGCGGAAGTCGCCGACCACGTCGCGCGCGATCAACGCCTGCACCACGCCGTACGCCGACGGGTGGCGCAGCGAGACCTGGGACCCGCGCCGCTCGTGCTCGCGCGGCGTGGCCAGCTCGAACACCCCGGGCAGCCGCTCGTCGACGCCGGCGATGAACGCGTCGGTCAGCTCCAGCGACCGCGTCCGCAGGTCGGTCATCGAGACCCCGTCGAAGGCCTCGAGCGAGGCCTCGAGCGCCGACAGCGCCAGCACCGGGGGAGTGCCCGAGGCGAAGGCCCCGACCCCCTCGCGCGGGGTGAAGTCGCGGGCCATCGCGAACGGCGTCGCGTGCCCCATCCAGCCCGTGATCGGCTGCCGCGCCGCGGCCTGGTGCCGCGGGGCGATCCACAGGTACGCCGGCGACCCCGGCCCGCCGTTGAGGTACTTGTAGGTGCAGCCCACCGCCATGTCGGCGCCGACGGCGGTCAGGTCGACCGGGACGGCGCCGGCGGAGTGGCACAGGTCCCACTGCACGAGCGCGCCACGCGCCTGGGCCTCGGCGGTGATCGCGGCCATGTCGAACATCGCGCCGGTGCGGAAGTCGACGTGGGTCAGCGAGAGCAGCGCGACGTCCTCGTCGACCGAGGCCAGCGGGTCGGCCGGGTCGCACCAGCGCAGCTCCAGGCCCATCATCTCGGCGACCCCGGCGGTCACGTAGCCGTCGGTGGGGAAGGTCGAGGGCTCCACGACCAGCACCCGGCGGTCGGGGCGCAGCCGGGCGGCGGCGACGGTGGTCTTGAACAGGCTCACCGAGGTGCTGTCGCCCAGGTGCAGGTCGGCGCCCTCGACCCCGATCAGGGGCGCGATCCGGCTCCCGATGCGCCCGACCAGCTCCATCCAGTGTGCGTCGTTCCAGGACCGGATCAGCCCCTGGCCCCACTCGCGACGCACCACGTCGGCCAGCCGGTCGGCCACGCCCGCGGGCAGGGCGCCCAGGGAGTTGCCGTCGAGGTAGACCAGCCCCTCGGGGAGGTCGAAGGTGGTGGGGGCGGCGGAGGCGGGTCCTGCGGGTCGGGTCACGAGACGAACCTAACCGCCCCCAACTGCCCGGGCCCTCCGCGAGTCTCCTCGGACCGGCGTGGGCGAGGGTTCAAGATGGTGGCGATGACCGACCTGCTGAGCCGTCCCGCGGAGTCCTCGCGCTCCTCCCGCCCCCGGGGGGAGCGCCGGCCCACCCGCGGCGGCCCCCTGCGACGTCTCGGCGCCCAGGTGCTCGGCCCGGCCCTCGGGCCCCTGCTCGGCCGCCCGTCCGACGACGTCCCGGAGCGGCCGCTGGTGCTCTCCGCGGCCCTGGCCGGCCTCGCCGCGGCCGTCGGCACGATGCTCGGCTGCATGCTGCTGGCCGTGGTGGGGTGGTACGCCGCCGACGCCGGCGCCCACGGCACCACCAACGACGCCCTGCGCGTCGGCGCCGACCTGTGGCTGGTCGGCCACGGCTCACGCCTGAGCCTGGGCGGGGTGCCCCTCGGCCTGGTCCCGCTGTCGCTGACCGCCCTCCTGGCCTTCGTGGTCTGGCGCTGCGCCCGACGAGCGGGCCGGACCTCCGAGCCGGCCCACGACGACCGCAGCGTGCTGGTCGCGGCGGGCGTGCTGACGGGGGTCCACCTCGTGGTCGCCGTCGTCACCTGCGTGGCGGTCACCTCCGACGCTGCCAGCCCCGGCCTGGGCCGCACGGTCATCGGCGCGCTGCTGGTCGCGGGCGTGCCCGGGCTCCTGGGTCTCGCGGCCGGCACCGATCGCCTCGGCCCGTGGGTCGACCGGGTGCCCGGCTGGATCCGCGCGGTCGCCAGCGGCGCCGCCTCCACCGTGCGGCTGCTCCTGCTCGCCGCCCTGCTGCTCGTGGTCGTCTCCCTGGTGCTGCACGCCGGCGACGTGACGCGGCTGTTCCAGCGGCTGGGGATGGGGGCCGGCGACGTGGTCGTCTACGCGGTCGCCTGCCTGGCGCTGGCCCCCAACGCCGTGCTGCTCGGCGCCTCCTACCTGCTCGGCCCCGGCTTCGCGGTCGGCACCGGCACGATCGTCTCCCCGGGCGCCGTCGCGCTCGGTCCGCTCCCGGCCTTCCCGCTGCTCGCGGCCCTGCCCTCCACCGGCCCGACGCCGTCCTGGCTGGTGGGGGTCCTCGCGGTCCCCGTGCTGGCCGCGGTGGTCGGCGCGGTGCGCTCCCAGCGGGCGTACGCCGTGACGGCCTACGACTCCGCCGCCCTGCGCGGCTTCGGCGGCGGGTTCGTCGCCGCGCTCGCGACCACGGTGCTGGTCGCGCTGGCCGGCGGCCCGATGGGCACCGGCCGGCTCGCCGACATCGGCGCCTCGGCCGGGGAGGTCCTGGTCGCCGCGGTGGCCTCGATGAGCCTGGCCGGTCTCGTCGCGGGCCTGGTCACCGCGTTCCTCCAGCGCCGGTCCGCGCGACGGGCGCCCGCACCCACTCCTGCTCCGGGTTCACGTCGCGGGGCGGGTTCTCGGTAGCCTGTCCCGCGTGCCAGCCCCCGCCCCTCGACTCGTCGTCCTGGTCTCCGGCGCCGGCACCAACCTCCAGGCCCTGCTCGACGCCGCCACCGACCCGGCGTACGCCGCCCAGGTGGTCGCCGTGGGCTCCGACCGCCCCGGTGTCGAGGGCCTCGCCCGGGCCGAGCACGCCGGGCTGCCCACCTTCGTGCACCGCCTGAAGGACCACGCGACCCGGGCCGACTGGGACGCCGCGCTGACCGAGGAGGTCGCGGCCCACGAGCCCGACCTGGTCGTCCTGGCCGGCTTCATGAAGCTGGTCGGGCCCGCGTTCCTCGCGCGGTTCGCCGGCCGCGTGGTCAACACCCACCCGGCCCTGTGCCCGTCGTTCCCGGGCACCACCGGACCCGCCGACGCCCTGGCGTACGGCGTGAAGGTCACCGGCGCCACCCTCTTCGTGGTCGACGCCGGGATGGACACCGGGCCGATCGTGGCCCAGACGGCCGTGCCGGTGGAGGACACCGACGACGTCGAGACCCTGCACGACCGGATCAAGGTCGCCGAGCGCCGGATGCTCGTCGACACCGTGGGCCGCCTGGCCCGCGAGGGATTCACCATCACCGACAGGAAGGTGCGGATCGGCGCATGACCGAGAGCACGCAGCCCACCCACCCCGACCGGATCGCGCTGAAGCGCGCGCTGGTCTCCGTCTACGACAAGGCCGGGCTCGAGGACCTCGTCCGCGGCCTGCACGACGCCGGGGTGGAGCTGGTCTCCACCGGCGGCTCGGCCAGGCTGATCGCCGACCTCGGCCTGCCGGTGACCAAGGTGGAGGACCTGACCGGGTTCCCCGAGTGCCTCGACGGCCGGGTCAAGACGCTGCACCCGCGGGTGCACGCCGGCATCCTGGCCGACCGCCGCCTGCCGACCCACGTGGCCCAGCTCGCCGACCTCGGCGTGGAGCCCTTCGACCTGGTGGTCTCCAACCTCTACCCCTTCACCCAGACCGTCGCCTCCGGCGCGAGCACGGACGAGTGCGTGGAGCAGATCGACATCGGCGGGCCCTCGATGGTCCGCGCCGCGGCCAAGAACCACCCCTCGGTCGCGATCGTCACCTCGCCCGCGCAGTACGCCGACGTGCTGACCGCCCTGGGCGAGGGCGGCTTCTCCTACGACCAGCGCAAGCGGCTGGCCGCCGAGGCCTTCGTGCACACCGCGTCGTACGACGTGGCCGTGGCGAGCTGGATGAGCAGCGTGCTGACCGACACCGGTGCCGACGAGGGCGGCGCCGGCTTCCCCGCCTGGATCGGCGGCGCCTGGGAGCGCGAGTCGGTCCTGCGCTACGGCGAGAACCCCCACCAGAGCGCCGCGATCTACCTCAGCAGCGAGGGCTCCGGGCTGGCCCAGGCCCAGCAGCTGCACGGCAAGGAGATGTCCTACAACAACTACGTCGACGCCGACGCGGCCCGGCGGGCGGCGTACGACTTCGACGAGCCGGCCGTGGCGATCATCAAGCACGCCAACCCCTGCGGCATCGCCGTCGGCAGGTCCGTCGCCCAGGCCCACCGCCGCGCCCACGAGTGCGACCCGGTCTCGGCCTTCGGCGGCGTGATCGCGGTCAACCGCCCGGTCTCGGTCGAGATGGCCCGCCAGGTGGCGGAGGTCTTCACCGAGGTGGTCGTCGCCCCGGCGTACGACGACGGCGCGGTGGAGGTCCTTGCACGCAAGAAGAACGTGCGCCTGCTGGTCGCCGAGCCGCTGCGGCGCGGCGGCGTCGAGATGCGCCCGATCTCCGGCGGCCTGCTGGTCCAGGAGCGCGACAACGTCGACGCCGACGGCGACGACCCGGCCTCGTGGACGCTCGCGACCGGCGAGGCGGGCTCGCCCGAGGTGCTCGCCGACCTGGCGTTCGCCTGGAAGGCCTGCCGGGCCGCCAAGTCCAACGCGATCCTGCTGGCCAAGGACGGTGCCTCGGTCGGCATCGGGATGGGCCAGGTCAACCGCGTCGACTCCTGCAAGCTGGCCGTCGACCGGGCGGGGGAGCGGGCCGCGGGCTCGGTCGCCGCCTCCGACGCGTTCTTCCCCTTCGAGGACGGTCCGCAGATCCTCCTCGACGCCGGCGTGGCCGCCATCGTGCAGCCCGGCGGCTCGGTGCGCGACGAGCTCACCATCGAGGCCGCGAAGAAGGCCGGCGTCACGATGTACTTCACCGGCACCCGCCACTTCGCGCACTGACGAGACCAGCGACCAGGAGGATCCACGACGTGACTGCACAGAGGCTGGACGGCACCGCCACCGCGAAGGCGATCAAGGGCGAGCTGAAGGCGCGCGTGGACGCGCTGCGCGAGCAGGGGATCACCCCCGGGCTCGGCACGATCCTGGTCGGCGACGACCCGGGCTCGACGTGGTACGTCAACGGCAAGCACAAGGACTGCGCCGAGGTCGGCATCGCCTCGATCCGCGAGGACCTCCCCGCCACGGCCACCCAGGACGAGGTCCTGGCCGCGGTGCGCCGGCTCAACGACGATCCCGCGTGCACGGCGTACATCGTCCAGCTGCCGCTCCCCCGAGGCATCGACGAGAACCTGGTCCTGGGCGAGATCGACCCGACCAAGGACGCCGACGGCCTGCACCCGACCAACCTCGGCTGGCTGGTGCTCGGCAAGGAGGCGCCGCTGCCGTGCACGCCCGCCGGCATCGTGGAGCTGCTGCGCCGCCACGACGTGGAGGTCGCGGGGGCCGAGGTCGTCGTGGTCGGCCGCGGCGTGACCGTGGGTCGCCCGCTCGGGCTGCTGCTGACGCGCCGCTCGGAGAACGCCACCGTCACCCTGTGCCACACCGGCACCCGCGACCTGGCCGCCCACGTGCGCCGGGCCGACGTCGTGGTCGCCGCCGCCGGCGTGCCCGGCATCATCCGCGGGGACATGGTCAAGGCCGGCGCGGCCGTGCTCGACGTCGGCGTCTCCCGGGTCGACGGCAAGATCGCCGGCGACGTGGCCGACGACGTCTGGGACGTGGCGGGCTGGGTCTCGCCCAACCCTGGCGGCGTGGGCCCGATGACCCGCGCGATGCTGCTGTCCAACGTCGTCGCCAACGCGGAGGGCCGGCTGTCCCGGTGAGCCCCGAGCTGCCCCCCGAGGCGCCGCCGCAGCCGCCCCTGGGGCCGCACCGGGTGCCCTCGACGTACGGCGGGCTGGTCTACCTTCTCGTCGTCGTCGCCAACGCGGTCGGGCTGGTCGTGGTCGCGCTCGGCGCCTGGCGCCGGGGCGTGACGGTCATGGGGGTGGCGCTGCTGGTCGGCGCGGTCGCCCGCCTGGTGCTGCCCGACCGCGACGCCGGCATGCTGCGCGTGCGCCGGCACCGCTGGATCGACGTGCTGATGCTCGGCGGGGTCGGCGCGGCGATGGTCTTCCTCGCCGTGGTGATCCCCGACCAGACCCCCTGAGGGACCAGCCCTACGCGAGCTCGGGGTCGGCCTGGGCCCCGTGGCGCTGGACGGCGTCGGCGCCGGCGGCGAGGGCGGCGTCGAGCGCCTCTGCGCGGTCGGCCCCGCGGGCCAGGGCCGCGGCGAGCGCACCGCAGAACGCGTCGCCCGCACCCGTGGTGTCCACGACCTGCTCGACGGCCGCCGCGGGCACGACCAGGTCGTCCCACCGGGCGCCCTCGGCCCCCAGGGTCACCAGGAGCGACCGGGCCCGCAGACCCGACCCGGCCAGCTGCGCGGCCTCGTGCTCGTTGGCCACCAGCGGGTCGGCCAGGGCGACCACGTCGGCCGGGAGGTCGGCGTACGGCGCGGTGTTGAGGACCACGCGCACCCCACGCTCCGCTGCCGCCCGGCACGCCCGGGCGACGAGGTCGAGCGGGACCTCCAGCTGCACCAGCAGCACGTCGTCCTCGCGCAGGTCGGCCACCAGGGCGTCCAGGGTCTCCCCGTCGAGGGTCGCGTTGGCGCCGGGCACGACGACGATCGTGTTCTCCGCGTCCTGCCCGACGACGATCAGCGCGGTGCCCGTCGGCGCCTGGTCCCGCACGCCGACCAGGTCGGTGCCGATCCCCAGCCCCTCGAGCCGCGCCAGGTAGGCCCGACCCCCGGCGTCCTCGCCGACGGCGCCGACCATCTGCACCGCCGCGCCGGCCGCGGCCGCGGCGACCGCCTGGTTGGCGCCCTTGCCGCCCGCCAGCCGGGACAGCCCGCCGCCCAGCACGGTCTCGCCGGGGGAGGGGTGCCGCTCGACCCGGGTGACCACGTCGACGTTGAGCGAGCCGAGCACGACCACGCGGCCGGCCTGGCCTCCCTGCGCCGGGGCGTTCACGGGGCCACCGTCGCGAGCCACAGGTCGGCGTACCTCTGGCCGTCGACCTCGAGCCCGACGTCGACCACCGCGCGGGCACGGCCGTGCGGGTCGTGCTCCACGCTGGTGGACCGCTCGCGCCGGTCCACGACCGTGCGGCCGCGCGACCACGTGCCGGCGAGCTCGACGCGCACGGGCAGCCGCTCGGTGCGCAGCCCGTCGGGGTCGATCACCGCGCAGACCGCGCCGGCGTCTCCGATGGTGGCCGAGGGCTCGGCGAACCGCTCGCACTGGAAGGCCACCAGGCGCCCGGCCAGCCCCGCGGGGCCGGAGTCGTGGTCGCGGGTGAGGGCGCGGGCCTGCTCGTGGGTCACCTGGGGACCGTAGAACACGTCCAGGCCGTACATCACCACCTCGATGCCCAGCTCGGCGCAGGCGTCGAGGGTGATGGCGGTGGCCTCGGGGTCGTGGAAGACGTTGAACTCCGCCGAGGCGGTGGCGTTGCCGACGTGGGCCGCCCCGCCCATGAACACGATCCGCCGCAGCCCCCGCGCCACCTCGGGGTGGGTGCGCAGGAGCAGCGCGACGTTGGTCATCGGGGCCAGCGGCACCAGCGTGACGGGGTCGCCGTCCTCGGCCGCCGCCAGCAGCACGTCGCGCAGCAGCTCCACGGCGTGCCGCGGGTCGGGGCTGCGCTCCGAGCGCGGCCAGTCCAGGTCGCCCATGCCGTCGTCACCGTGCACGTGGTGGGCGTTGACCGGCTCCTCGAGCAACGGCCGGGCCGCGCCGGCGGCGACCGGCACGTCCGCGCGGTCGCAGGTGTCGAGCACGGTCAGGGTGTTGCGCACGACGTCGGCGAGCGGGGCGTTGCCGCCCACGCACGTCACCGCGAGCAGGTCCACGCGCGGGTGCAGGGCCGCGAGAAGCAGCGCGCACGCGTCGTCGACGCCGGTGTCGACGTCGAGCACGAGCCGGACGCGGGGGCCCTCGGGCGGGGTCTGGTCTGGGCTCACGTGCTGCTCCGGTGGGGTCGTCGGGCACGAACGACCCCCGGGAAGGTTCGCCGGGGGTCGTTCGCGGCCGTGCGTGGGTCCTGCGTGGGTGCGGTCACCCGGGTCTCGACGACGGGCCTGGCGGCCCTGCTCGACCGACGGGTGGCCGCCGCTCTCAGATGAGCCCGAGCCCCTTGACGGCCTCGCGCTCGTCGGCCAGCTCCGCGGTGGAGGCGTCGATGCGCCCGCGGGAGAAGTCGTCGATCTCCAGGCCCTGGACGATCTCCCAGTCCCCGTCCTTGGTGGTGACGGGGAAGGAGGAGATCAGGCCCTCGGGGACGCCGTAGGAGCCGTCGGAGACGACCGCCATCGAGACCCAGTCGTTCTCGGCGGAGCCGGTCAGCCAGTCGCGGGCGGCGTCGATGGTGGCCGAGGCGGCCGAGGCGGCCGAGGAGGAGCCCCGGGCCTCGATGATCGCGGCGCCGCGCTTGGCGACGGTCGGGATGAAGTCGTTCTCCAGCCAGGCCTGGTCGCCCACGGTCTCGGCGGCGTTCCGGCCGGCGACCTCGGCGTGGAACAGGTCGGGGTACTGCGTGGCCGAGTGGTTGCCCCAGATCGTCATCTTGGTGATGTCGGTGACGGGGGCGCCGGTCTTCGCGGCCAGCTGCGAGATCGCCCGGTTGTGGTCCAGGCGGGTCAGCGCGGAGAAGCGCTCGGGGGCGATGTCGGGGGCGTTGGTCATCGCGATCAGCGCGTTGGTGTTGGCCGGGTTGCCGGTGACGCCGATGCGCACGTCGTCGGCGGCGACGGCGTTGAGGGCCTTGCCCTGGGCGGTGAAGATCGCGCCGTTGGCCTCGAGCAGGTCGCCGCGCTCCATGCCCGGGCCACGGGGACGGGCACCGACGAGCAGGGCCAGGTTGACGCCGTCGAAGATCTCGTTGGCGTCGGCGCCGATCTGCACGCCGGCCAGGGTCGGGAACGCGCAGTCGTCGAGCTCCATGACGACACCCTCGAGGGCCTTCAGGGCCGGCTCGATCTCGAGCAGGCGCAGCTCGACGGGGCGGTCGGGCCCCAGCAGCGCGCCGCTGGCGAGACGGAAGAGAAGGCTGTAGCCGATCTGACCGGCAGCACCGGTCACGGCGATCTTGAGGGGAGCAGGGCTCACGAGGACTCCTGGTTCGACGGCTGGGTAGGGCAAGGAGCCCCGACGCTAGCAACCCCGTGCCCTTCCTGGGCAGTGGGCCTACGCTGGGACGGCATGGACCCCGTCCACCCTCGTGACCTGCGGATCTCCGATGCCGACCGGCACCGGGTGGCCGAGCACCTGCGCGAGGCCGCCGGCGAGGGCCGGCTCGACCTCGAGGAGCTCGACGAGCGGCTGGAGGCGACGTACGCCGCCCGGACGTACGCCGACCTGGTCCCGCTCACCGAGGACCTCCCCGGGCACCGCGACCTGACGCCGGTCGACCGCCCGCGGCCCTCGCCGCTGCCACCGGGGCCCCCACCCGGTGGCCGGCCCGGTGGTCAGCCCGCGAGCCCCTTCCCGCCGCCGTCGCCCACGCTGGCCGACCTGCTGTCCTCCTTCTCCGCCGGTCCGCGCCACGCCCCGCCGGTCCCGTGGAGCGCGCCCGCGCCGGCGCGACCGGGTCCGGCCGGTCCGCCGCCCGGTCCCGCTCCCGGCGGGACGCTCGCGATCATGGGCGACGTGCGCCGCCGTGGTCCTTGGCAGGTGGGGGAGCGGCACCCGGTGCTGGCACTGATGGGCAGCGTGACCCTCGACCTGCGCGAGGCCGTCCTGCCGGCCCCTTCCGGCGAGGTCACCCTGGTCGTCACGGCGGTGATGGGCAGCGTGGTCGTCGTGGTCGAGCACGACACGGTCCTCGACGTGCAGGGCCTCGGCGTGATGGGCACGTTCGACGAGAGGACCAGCCGGAGGGACCGGGCCGACGCAGGTGCCGCGGTCGGTCCCGCCCCCACCGGCCCCGTCGTCCGGGTGCGCGGCGTGGCCCTCATGGGGAGCGTCGTCGTGCGTCGCAAGGGTCCGCGCGTCGGGCCTGACCGCTGACCCGGGCGCCCGTCCGGCCGTCCTGTTGTGCCTCGCCGCCACCGCTGAGAGGCTGGGCCGCGCGGACGGCCTGGGTTCCAGGGTCCGCGTGCGATATCTTGACGTGAAGATAAATCCGACGCGACGTCCAGGAGCTGTGCAGTGCCCGACTCGAAGATCATCTACACCCACACCGACGAGGCGCCGCTGCTGGCGACGTACTCGTTCCTCCCGATCATCGAGGCGTACGCCGCGAAGGCCGGCGCCGAGGTCGAGACCCGCGACATCTCCCTCGCCGGCCGCATCATCGCCCAGTTCGGCGACCGGCTTCCCGAGGACCAGCGGATCTCCGACGACCTGACCGAGCTCGGCGAGCTCGCGAAGACCCCCGAGGCCAACATCGTCAAGCTGCCCAACATCTCCGCCTCCGTGCCGCAGCTCAAGGCCGCGATCACCGAGCTGCAGGAGCAGGGCTTCGACCTCCCCGACTACCCCGACTCCCCGAGCACCGACGAGGAGAAGGACACCCGCGCCCGCTACGACAAGGTCAAGGGCAGCGCCGTCAACCCGGTCCTGCGCGAGGGCAACTCCGACCGCCGCGCGCCCGAGTCGGTCAAGGGCTACGCCCGCAAGCACCCCCACTCGATGGGCGCCTGGACCTCGGGGTCCAAGACCAACGTCGCCACGATGGACGCCGACGACTTCCGCCACAACGAGCTGTCGGTCGTGGTCGAGCAGGCCGGCTCGCTCAAGGTCGAGCTGGTCACCGACTCCGGCACCCAGGTGCTCAAGGAGTCGATCCCGGTCGAGGCCGGCGAGGTCGTCGACGCGACCTTCATGAGCGCCTCGGCCCTCCAGGACTTCCTGCGCGACCAGATCGCCCGCGCCAAGGCCGACGACGTGCTGTTCTCGGTCCACCTCAAGGCCACGATGATGAAGGTCTCGGACCCGATCATCTTCGGCCACGCGGTGCAGGCCTTCTTCCCGACCCTGTTCGCCGAGCAGGGCGAGGCGCTGCTCCAGCACGGCCTGGACCCCAAGAACGGCCTGGGCGGCATCCTGTCCGGCGCCGCGAAGGTCGGCGGCGACGTCGCGACCGACATCGAGGCCGCGGTGAAGAAGGACCTCGCCGAGGGCCCGAAGATGGCCATGGTCGACTCCGACAAGGGCATCACCAACCTGCACGTCCCCAGCGACGTGATCGTCGACGCGAGCATGCCCGCCATGATCCGCACCTCGGGCCACATGTGGGGCCCCGACGGCGGCGAGGCCGACACCCTGGCCGTCATCCCGGACTCCTCCTACGCCGGGATCTACCAGGTCGTCGTCGACGACTGCCGCGAGCACGGCGCCTACGACCCCGCCACGATGGGCTCGGTGCCCAACGTCGGGCTGATGGCCCGCGCGGCCGAGGAGTACGGCTCCCACGACAAGACCTTCGAGATCGCCGAGGCCGGCACCGTGCGCCTGGTCACCGAGGACGGCACGGTGCTCACCGAGCACGCCGTGCAGCCCGGTGACATCTGGCGCGCCTGCCAGACCAAGGACGTCCCGATCCAGGACTGGGTCAAGCTGGCCGTCACCCGCGCCCGCGCCACCGGCGCCCCGGCCATCTTCTGGCTCGACGAGTCCCGCGCCCACGACCGCAACCTGATCGAGAAGGTCAACGCCTACCTGCCCGACCACGACACCGACGGCCTGGACATCTCGATCCAGGCCCCCGTGGAGGCCATCAAGGTCTCGGTCGAGCGGATCCGCCGCGGCGAGGACACCATCTCGGTGACCGGCAACGTGCTGCGCGACTACCTGACCGACCTGTTCCCGATCCTCGAGCTCGGCACCAGCGCCAAGATGCTCTCGGTGGTCCCGCTGATCAACGGCGGCGGCCTGTTCGAGACCGGCGCCGGCGGCTCGGCGCCCAAGCACGTGCAGCAGCTGGTCAAGGAGAACTACCTGCGCTGGGACAGCCTGGGCGAGTTCCTGGCCCTGGCCGAGTCGTTCGCCAAGCTGGCCGAGCAGACCGGCAACCCGCGGGCCAAGGTCCTGGGCGAGGCGCTGGACAAGGCGACCGGCACGTTCCTGGACGAGAACAAGTCCCCGGGCCGCAAGCTGGGCTCGATCGACAACCGCGGCAGCCACTTCTACGTCGCGCTGTTCTGGGCCGAGGAGCTGGCGAAGCAGACCGACGACGCCGACCTCGCCTCCGCCTTCTCCGAGCTGGCGCAGACCCTGCGCGACAACGAGGAGAAGATCGCCGCCGAGCTGGTCGAGGTCCAGGGCTCGCCCGCCGACATCGGGGGCTACTACCGCCCCGACGCCGAGAAGGCCGCCCGGGTCATGCGGCCCTCGGCCACGCTCAACGAGGCCATCGCCTCGTTGGTCTGAGACTGACGTCACCACCCATCTGCGCATCTCACGCCGCTCGCGGGAACACGGGCGGCGTGAGTGCGTTGGGGGAGGGGTGAGCACCTCCGTCGACACCGCCCGTCCTGGCCCCCCGGCCAGCCCGCACGCTGCCGACCCGGCACCCCGGGGCCGCGTCCACCGCCGCAAGCACACCGGCTGGGCGCTGGCCGCGCTCGCGATGGGCGGCTTCGCGATCGGGACCACGGAGTTCGTCTCGATGGGTCTCCTGCCCCAGCTGGCCGCGGGCGTCGGCGTCTCCATCCCCACGGCCGGTCACGTCATCTCGGCGTACGCCCTGGGGGTGGTGGTGGGCGCGCCTCTCATCGCCGTCCTGGGGGCCAAGCTGCCCCGGCGCGGGCTGCTGGTCTCGCTGATGGCGGTGTTCCTGGTCGGCAACGCGGCCAGCGCCCTGGCCACGTCGTACACCTCCTTGACGCTGGCGCGGTTCTTCGCCGGCCTGCCGCACGGCGCCTACTTCGGCGTGGCCTCGCTGGTCGCCGCCGACCTGGTGTCCCCCGAGCGGCGCGGTCGTGCCGTCAGCCGCGTCATGCTGGGCCTGGCCGTGGCCAACGTCGCCGGCGTGCCCGCGGCGACCTTCCTGGGCCAGCACCTGGGCTGGCGCTCGGCGTACTGGATGGTGACGGTGCTGGCCGCGGCCACGATGGCGCTGGTGGTCACCCTGGTCCCGCACCGTGCCGCCGACCGCACGGCGACCGGGCGCAACGAGCTGAGGGCGTTCAGGGAGCCGCAGGTCCTGCTGACCCTGCTGGCCGGGGCCGTCGGCTTCGGCGGCATGTTCGCGATGTACACCTACATCGCGCCCACCGTCACCGACGTGGCCGGGCTGCCCGAGTCGCGGGTGCCGTTCTACGCCCTGGCCTTCGGCCTCGGCATGGTCGTCGGCACCCCGGTCGCGGGACGGCTGGCCGACTGGTCGGTGTTCCGCTCGATGATCGTCGGCACCGTGCTGACCGGTCTCTCGCTGGCGGTGTTCACCCAGACCTCGCAGTGGTTCGTCGCGGGCCTGGTCACCGTCTTCACGATCACCGTGGTCAGCTCCATCGTCGTGGTCGGGCTCCAGCTGCGGCTGATGCAGGTCGCCGGCGACGCCCAGACCATCGGCGCGGCGATGAACCACGCCTCGCTCAACATCGCCAACGCGCTGGGCGCCTGGCTGGGCGGACTGGTCGTCGCCGCCGGCTTCGGCTACACCGCCCCGGCGTGGGTCGGCGCGGGGCTCTCCGCCGTCGGGCTGGTCGTGATGCTGCTGTCGCTGGCCCTGCACCGCCGCACGCAGCGCGCGCGGCGGGCCGTCCTCAGCGCGTCCTGACCTCGGCGGCGAGCAGGTCGTAGCCGGCCAGGTCGTGCCGCCCGTCGCGCACGTTCGCCCCGCCGCGCTCGACGCCGGTGGGGACGAAGCCGTTGGCCTCGAGGACGTGACGTGAGGCGACGTTGTCGACCGCGGCGTACGCCGTGAGCCGCGGCAGGCCCAGCCCGCCGTCCTCGACCGGCACCACCGCGTGGCGCACCGCCAGGCGCACCGCCTCGGTCATCGCGCCGCGCCCCCGGGCGTCGGGGTGGGCCCAGTAGCCGACCTCGCAGTCCAGCCCCGGCCCGCGCCACATCAGCGAGATGACGCCGAGCAGGGCGTCGGAGGTCGGGTCGGCGAGCACCCAGTGCACCGCACGGCTCGCGGCGACGTCCTCCTCGCGGCGGCCGACGAACTGCTGCGCGAGCTCGGGGGTGTAGGGCTGCGGCAGCTGGCCGAGCCAGTACGCCGTGCGCTCGTCGGTGCACGCCTCGAGCACGCGGGCGGCGTCGTCGTCGCGGGTGCGCCGCAGCACCACCCGCTCGCCGACGATCCGCGGGACCTCGAGCCAGGGGCTGCGCGGGGCGAGGTCGACGCCGCGCGGCAGCGTGCCGACCCAGGTCTCGGCCAGCGGTCCGTCCGCCGCGGTGGGCAGCCAGCCCTCCAGCAGCCCGTCGCAGCTGAAGCCGACCTTCCAGGCCAGCCGGCGCGAGGGCCAGTTGCCGCGGCGCGACATCCACAGCACGCTCGCCAGGCCCTGCTCCTCGAAGCCCCAGGTGAGCAGCAGACGCAGGGCCCGCTCGAGGAGGCCGCGCCCGCGGGCCCAGGGGTGCGCGGCGTACGCCACCTCGGCGCGGGCGCCGCGCTGCGGCACCAGCGAGACGGTGCCGGCGAACCGGGGCCGCCCGTCGTCGTCGTCGGCCTCGACCACGAAGCACCACTCGCGGTCCTCCTGCCAGCCCTGCGCGACGTGCTCGAGCAGGAACCAGCGGGCGTGCTCGTCCGAGTAGTCCCGCGGCACCTCGGTCCAGGCCTGCACCAGCGGGTCGGCGACCTGCTCGACCGAGCCCGGGACGTCGGACTCCTGCGGCGCGCGGAGCGTGACGACGCCGTCGGACAGGCGGGGGATGGCGCGCACGGGGTGCCTCTCGGTCGGGCCGGGTGGGCGGATGGGAACAGCCATCGTCGCGTCCGTGCCCGCCGCGGGCAAACCGGTTTGAGGCGTGGCCAGGCCGGCTGAGACAATCGACGACATGTCCACGGTCGAGCAGTCCCAGCCCTCCGGCGCGCCCAGCACCCCCGCTCCCGGGGCGAGCGCCGCACGTCCCCGGGTCCTCTCGGGGATCCAGCCGACCAGCGACTCCTTCCACTTCGGCAACTACCTGGGTGCGCTGCGGCAGTGGGTCGACCTCCAGGACGAGCACGAGCCGTTCTTCTTCATCGCCGACCTGCACTCGCTGACCGTCGAGCAGGACCCCAAGGTGCTGCGCGAGCGGTTCGTTCGGTGCGCCGCCCAGCTGATCGCGATGGGGATCGACCCCGATCGGTCCTCGGTCTTCCTGCAGTCCCACGTGCCCGAGCACGCCCAGCTGGCCTGGGTGATGCAGTGCATCACCGGCTTCGGCGAGGCCCGTCGGATGACGCAGTTCAAGGACAAGTCCGCCAAGGGCGGCGAGAGCGCGGCCTCGGTCGGGCTGTTCACCTACCCGATCCTCCAGGCGGCCGACATCCTGCTCTACCGGCCGAAGTTCGTGCCGGTGGGGGAGGACCAGCGCCAGCACCTGGAGCTGACCCGCGACCTCGCCGGCCGGTTCAACCACCGCTTCAAGAAGACGTTCCCGCTGCCCGAGCCCTACATCCTGAAGTCCACCGGCCGGATCACCGACCTGCAGAACCCCGAGGCCAAGATGTCGAAGTCGGCCTCGAGCGCCGCCGGCCTCATCGACATGCTCGACGAGCCGAAGGTCTCGGCCAAGAAGATCCGCTCGGCGGTCACCGACAGCGAGGCCGAGGTGCGCTTCGACCTCGAGGCCAAGCCCGGCATCTCCAACCTGCTGACCATCTTCTCCGCGCTCACCGGGCGCGAGGTCGCCTCGCTGGAGCAGGAGTACGCCGGTCGCGGCTACGGCGACTTCAAGGGCGACCTGGCCGACGTCGTGGTCGACTTCGTGACGCCGTTCCGCACGCGCACCCTGGAGCTGCTCGACGACCGCGCCGAGATCGACGCCGTGCTCGCCCGGGGGGCCGAGCGGGCCCGCGAGGTGGCCTCCCGCACGCTGGCCGACGTCTACGACCGGGTCGGGTTGGTCCCCGCGCGGCCGTGACCGCATCGGCGTGCACCTAGGCTGGCGCGCGTGCCGACCATCGGAGTCTCCGTCGCCGTCCCCGAGCCGTGGGGGCGGCAGCTGCAGGACTACCGGATCGGCCTGGGTGACGAGCTCGCCCGGCACATCCCCACGCACATCACGCTGCTGCCGCCGCACGAGGTCGAGACCGACGAGATCGACGCGGTCGTGGCCCACCTGGCCGCGGTCGCCGAGCGGATGCCGGCGTACCGCGTCCACCTGCGCGGCACCGGCAGCTTCCGCCCGGTCTCGCCGGTCGTCTTCGTCGGCGTGGTCGACGGCATCAGCGGCTGCGAGCAGCTCGCCGCCCAGGTCCAGCGCGGCCCGCTGCGCATCGAGCGCGCGTTCCCCTACCACCCCCACGTGACGGTGGCCCACGAGCAGGCCGACGAGGTCCTGGACCAGGCCTTCGAGGGCCTCGCGGACTTCGACGCCGCCTTCGACGTCACCGCCATGTGGATGTACCTCCACGACGACGTGTCCGGCTGGCAACCCGCCCGCTCCTTCGACCTCCGCGGCTGAGCCGGCGGGATCCGGCCGGGCCGAGCGCCTGGGGTGTCCGCTGGTCGACCAGTGCGCCCCGCGCCCGTCGTCGAACCCCGTGCGTCGAGTGGAACACCAGCGTCGCGACCGGGCCCGATCCACGACGCTGCTGTTCCAGTCGACACCCCGAGCGCCACCTCAGGGTCGTACGCCGACCCCGCGGACGACCCTGGGGTGGCACTCGAGCAACCTGCAGCGACCGCGGGCACCCCGGGGACGACGACAGCGGAGGATCCCGGTCACCTGGTGACCGGGATCCTCCGCTGTCGGGTGCTGCTAGTGACCGTGCCGGATCGAGGTCCGGAGGTCCTTGTTGAGCTGGGAGATCACGTCGAGCGGGATGCCCTTGGGGCAGGCGGCCGTGCACTCGCCGATGTTGGTGCAGCCGCCGAAGCCCTCGTGGTCGTGCTGGGCGACCATGGCCGCGACGCGGGTGTCGCGCTCGGCCTGACCCTGGGGCAGCTCACCGAGGTGGGTGATCTTGGCGCCGAGGAACAGCGACGCCGAGCCGTTGGGGCACGCCGCGACGCAGGCGCCGCAGCCGATGCAGGTCGCCACGTCGAAGGCGCGGTCGGCCTGCTCCTTGGGGACCGGGGTCGCGTGGGCGTCGGGGGCGGCACCGGTGTTGACCGAGATGAAGCCACCCTGCTGGATGATCCGGTCGAACGCGCTGCGGTCGACGACGAGGTCCTTGAGCACCGGGAAGGGGTCGGCGCGCCAGGGCTCCACCGTGACGGTCTCGCCGTCCTTGAAGGAGCGCATGTGCAGCTGGCAGGTCGTGGTGACCTCCGGGCCGTGCGCCTCGCCGTTGATCATCAGGCCGCACATGCCGCAGATGCCCTCGCGACAGTCGGAGTCGAACGCGATCGGCTCCTCGCCGTCGGTGATGAGCTGCTCGTTGAGCACGTCGAGCATCTCCAGGAACGACATGTCCTCGGAGACCTCGTCGAGGTCGTAGGTGTGCATGGCTCCGTCGGAGGCACTGTCGGCCTGGCGCCAGATCTTGAGGGTGATCTTCACTTGTAGCTCCGCTGCTTCATCTCGACGAACTCGTAGGTCAGTTCTTCCTTGTGCAGGATCGGCTTCTCGCCCTCGCCCGCCCACTCCCAGGCCGCCACGTAGGCGTACTGGTCGTCGTGGCGCAGGGCCTCGCCGTCCTCGGTCTGCGACTCGGCCCGGAAGTGGCCGCCGCAGGACTCGCGACGGTTCAGGGCGTCGATGCACATCAGCTCGCCGAGCTCGAAGAAGTCGGCGACGCGTCCGGCGCGCTCCAGCGACTGGTTCAGGCCCTCGGCCGTGCCGAGCACCTTCACGTTGCGGTGGAAGTCGTCCTTGAGGCCGCGGATGAGGTCGATGGCCTTCTTCAGGCCGTCCTCGGTCCGCTCCATGCCGCAGTACTCCCACATGATGTTGCCGAGCTCGCGGTGGTAGGAGTCCACGCTGCGGGTGCCGTTGGCGTTCATGAAGGAGGCGATGCGCTCCTTGACGGTGTCGAGCGCGGCCACGACCTCGGGGTGCGACTCCTCGACCTTGTCGAAGGGGCTGTCGGCGAGGTAGTCGCGGATCGTGTTCGGCAGCACGAAGTAGCCGTCGGCCAGCCCCTGCATCAGGGCCGAGGCGCCGAGGCGGTTCGCGCCGTGGTCGGAGAAGTTCGCCTCGCCGGCCACGAACAGGCCCGGGATGGTGGACTGCAGGTCGTAGTCGACCCACAGGCCGCCCATCACGTAGTGGACGGCCGGGTAGATCCGCATCGGGACCTCGTACGGGTCCTCGCCGGTGATGCGGGCGTACATGTCGAAGAGGTTGCCGTACTTGCTCTCGATCGCCGGCCGACCCAGGCGGCCGATGGCCTCGGCGAAGTCGAGGTAGACGCCGCGGCGCACCCCGTCGACCTCGGGACCGACGCCGCGGCCCTCGTCGCACATGTTCTTGGCCTGCCGCGAGGCGATGTCGCGCGGGACCAGGTTGCCGAAGGAGGGGTAGATCCGCTCCAGGTAGTAGTCGCGGTCCTCCTCGGCGATCTCGCGCGGGTCCTTGTCGGCGTCCTTGGCGTCCTTGGGGACCCAGATGCGGCCGTCGTTGCGCAGCGACTCGCTCATCAGGGTCAGCTTGGACTGGTGGGTCCCGCTGACCGGGATGCAGGTCGGGTGGATCTGGGTGTAGCAGGGGTTGGCCATCAGGGCGCCCTTGCGGTGCGCGCGCCAGGTGGCCGTGACGTTGCTGCCCATGGCGTTGGTGGAGAGGAAGAAGACGTTGCCGTAGCCGCCGCTGGCCAGGACCACGACGTCGGCCAGGTGGGTCTCGAGCTCGCCGGTGACCAGGTCGCGCACGATGACGCCGCGGGCACGGCCCTCGACCATCACCAGCTCGAGCATCTCGTGGCGGGTGAACTCCTGCACGGTGCCGGCCGCGACCTGGCGCTCGAGCGCCTGGTAGGCGCCCAGGAGCAGCTGCTGACCGGTCTGGCCGCGGGCGTAGAAGGTGCGCGAGACCTGGACGCCGCCGAAGGAGCGGTTGTCGAGCAGGCCGCCGTACTCGCGGGCGAAGGGGACGCCCTGCGCGACGCACTGGTCGATGATGCTGCGGCTGACCTGGGCCAGGCGGAAGACGTTGGACTCCCGCGAGCGGTAGTCACCGCCCTTGATGGTGTCGTAGAACAGGCGGTAGACGGAGTCGCCGTCGCCCTTGTAGTTCTTGGCCGCGTTGATGCCGCCCTGGGCCGCGATCGAGTGGGCCCGGCGGGGCGAGTCCTGGTAGCAGAAGGACTTGACCTGGTAGCCGGCCTCACCGAGGGTCGCGGCGGCGGCGCCACCGGCGAGCCCGGTGCCGATCATGATGATCGAGACCTTGCGCCGGTTGGCGGGGTTGACGATCCGTGCCTCGAACTGGCGGGTGTCCCAGCGCTCCTCGAGCGGGCCCTGGGGGGCCTTGCGGTCGCGGACCGGGTCGCCGGGGATGTAGTAACCGGCGGCGTCGTCGGTGAGCTGGGGGTTGTCGGGGTTGCTCGGGTCGGCGTGAGCCGTGGTGTCTGTCATGGGAGTGGGAGCCCCTTACTTGGTGATGACGCCGGCGACGACGAAGATCGGCACGAGCGAGAAGCCGCCGGCGATGACGACGGCGACGACGAGACCGGCCCGCTTGGAGCGGGTCCGGGCCTGAGCGGTGTTGGTGAGACCGAGGGTCTGCATCGAGCTCCACACCCCGTGGTGCAGGTGCAGGCCGAGCGCGGCCATGGCGACCAGGTAGATCAGCGTGAGCCACCAGACCGAGAACGAGTCGACGAGCAGGTTGTAGGGGTCGTTGGTCGCGCCCCCGGTGACGTTGATCTTGCCGATGGTGAAGTTGAGCAGGTGCCACACGATGAAGATCAGCAGCGTCAGGCCGCCCCAGCGCATGAAGCGCGAGGAGATGCTCGAGTGCCGGTTCTTCTTCACGGCGTACTTGGTCGAGCGGGCGTTGCCCGCCCGTCGCCACAGCGCCACGGCGCAGTAGACGTGCACCACCAGGGAGAGGATCAGGACGAGCCGGATCACCCACAGGAGCCCGCTGCGGGGGAGCATCGGCTCACCCAGCGTGCGGAGGTGCTCCGCGTAGGTGTTGTAGGCGTCATGACCGGCGAAGGCCTTGAGGTTGCCGTACATGTGCAGGAGCACGAACGCGATGAAGACGATGCCACTGACGGCCATCATGAGCTTCAGGGCGATGGTCGATCGGGTCGACCTGCTGTTCTTGACGAGGGTCGCGGTTGCCACAACGGTCACCGTATCCCCCCGGGCGGTACGCCGGGGCCGGACCCGCTGTGACACATCTCGCTCCGGCGACCCCGCGCCGGGGCGACGGGGCCCGCCTCAGGAACGGTCGAGGATCAGCACGGCGCGGTCGTCGTCGCCGCGCCGGACCTGGCTGATGATCCGCCGGGCGGCACCGGCGAAGCCCGGCTCCACGGCGCGGGCGCCCACGTCGCGCAGCCACCGGATCCCGGTGTCGAGGTCGTGGTGGCGGCTCTCGACCACGCCGTCGGTGTAGAAGAGCAGGGCGTCACCGGGCGCCAGCACGCCGGAGGTGTGGTGCATCTCCGGCCGCGGGACGATGCCCAGCGCGGTGCCCCGGGCGCCGTCGAGCTCCCAGGTGCCGCGGTCGGCCGACCACAGCAGCGCCGGGGGGTGGCCGGCGCTGGTGAGGCTGTAGGCCCCGGTGTCGAGGTCGAGCGTCACGTGGGCGGCGGTCGCGAAGGCCTCGTCGCCGTGCTGGCGCAGCAGGAAGTCGTTGGCCGCCTCGAAGAGCCCCTGCGGGGGCAGCGCCCCGAGCAGTCCGCCGAGGGCGCCGCCGAACTGCAGCGCCCGCGAGGCCGCCCCCACGCCCTTGCCGCAGACGTCGACCAGGATCAGCTCCAGGCGCCGGACGTCGTCGTCGAGGCGGGCCACCAGGAAGTCACCGCCGTACCCGACCCCGCTGGCCGCGATCATCGCCGTCTGCGACCGCCACCCCTGCGGCAGTCCCGGGATCGTGCCCTGCGACTGCAGCCGGCGCTTGAGGTCGGTCAGCATGGCCTCGCTCACGGGCCCGGGCAGACCGCTCTGCTGACGGCTCGAGGCGAACAGGATCAGCAGCACCGAGACCGCGAGCGTCACCAGCGCCGAGACCCGCACCACCGTCAGCGGCGGGTCGAGCAGCATCGCGGCGACCGCGGCCAGGGTGGTCAGCCCGACGAGGACCAGGAGGGGGCGGTAGCGCAGCAGGAGCATCCCGAGCAGCAGCCAGAGGTAGTAGCTGGTCAGCGGCATCAGGTCGTAGCGGTGCATCGAGACCGCGAAGCACGCCGCCACCCCGACCAGGAGAACGGCCAGCGTCGCCAGCTGGCTCTGCCGGGTGCCGGTGCGCCAGGTGGCGACCGGGTCGGCGAGCCAGCGACGCAGCGCCAGGGCCGCGCGCGACGCCGCGCCCGACCCTGTCGGCCTCCCCGACCTCGTCCCTGCCCCCACGGCCGGCCCCCGTCCTCCGAGGTGACGACGCTAGCGGGTCCACCCCGTCGCCCGGGGGCACTTCGCCGGGAATGACCCGGATGTCCGTGGTGGGGGTGGCGTCCGGGTCAGTGGGCGAGCGGCACGGGCGCGGGCCTCGCGCCCGCCGCGGGGACGTAGTGGTCCTCGACCAGGTCCCGGACCGCGTCGTCCCAGCCCAGGTCCGCCACCGAGGGTCGGGCGGCGTCGGTCAGACGACGACGCAGGTCGGGGTCGGTGGCGACGCGGGCGACCGCACGGCCCAGGGCGCGCCCGCCCCGGTCGGTCGGCACCAGCAGGCCGTTGGCTCCGTCGCGCACGACCCCGGCCGCGCTGCCGCCGGCGAAGGCGACGACGGGGACCCCGCTCGCGAGGGCCTCGTGGACGGCGGGGGAGTAGACCTCGCGCTTGCGCGGCTGCACCAGCACGTCGAAGGAGGCCAGGCAGGTGGCGCGCTCCAGCGTGGTGGCGTGCGCGACCACCTTGGCACCGGCCGCGCGGAGGGTCTCCGCGCCCGGGCCGTCGCCGACGGCCACGAGCTTGAGGCCGGGCGTGCGGGCGAGGCCGGCCAGGCGGGCGACGACCTTGCGGCGCTCCAGCGGGCCGACGTACCCCACCACGGTCCGGCCGTCGCCGGGGACGCCCGTGCGCGCCCAGCGGTCGTGCAGGCGCTGGTCGCGCAGGCCGGGGTGGTGGTCCTCCAGGGACACCCCCGGCTGCCAGGCCCGGGGGTCCAGCACCAGCACCGGGACGTCGAGGCGGTCGGCGGCCTCGGCGGCCTTGAGCCCCAGGCGGTGCGGGTCCAGCAGGTGGCAGACGTCGGGCCGCGACAGCGCCATCGCCTCGCGCACCGCGGAGACCGGCGTCATCCGGCTGGCCCAGAACACCCGCGCGCCGTGGAAGGTCGACTGGCCGCGGCCGCCGGCGAAGACGACGACGTCGTGACCCGCGCCGGTCAGCCGGGTCACGACCTCGCGGGCGACCCGGGCGGACGGGTCGTCGCGCGGGACGAAGTGCTCGGTCACGAGTGCGATGCGCATGGGCCCACCCTCACGTCGCGCGATGACGGCGCGGTGTCGTCGACGCGAGCAGGAGGTGAACGGCGGTGCGGATCGCGCCTGGTCGGGACCCCCGGCGGGGCATGGTCGGAGCCCGGTCGGGACCCCGGGCGGGGCTGGTTCCGGGCGGTCAGCGCGGCGGCAGGACGACCTCGGGGACGAAGCCGTGCAGGCACACGTCGTGGCGTCGTGCGCCGCCGGGCGCGGCGTCGTCGCGGAGGGGGAGGTAGGAGCGGCGCACGCCCTCCTGCTCGAAGCCCGCGGCCAGCGCGGTGCGGCACGAGGCGGGGTTCTCCACGCTGTGGTCGAGCTGCACCCGGGCCTGGCGCGGGCCGGACTCGTCGGCGGTGAGCCACTGCGTGAAGGTGCGCAGGGCCCGGCCGGCCACGCCCTTGCCGCGGGCGTCGGGGTGGACGGCGTACCCGACGTCGACCACGCGCAGGAACGGCGCGACGCCGCGGCGCCAGGAGATCGAGCCCAGGAAGCGGTCGGGGTCCTCCAGCGCCGCGACGGTCAGCTCGCACGGCTCCAGGGCGTCGTACGCCGTGCGGGCCTGCGCCATCCGCTCGTCGAGGTCGTCGGCCGTGCGCGGCACGGTGACGCCCACCGGCATGCCGAAGGACAGCTGGTCGTGGTCGTGGTAGAGCTCGAGGCTGCGGGTCACGTCGCCCGCGCCCGGGACCCTCAGGACCAGCCCGTTCCCGGTGATCACCGCTCGCCCCCCGTCGTGGTCCCGGCACGCGCGGGCCCCGGCGCCAGGGTACGAGGTGTCCGTCCGGAGCCGGGGGTAAGAGGTAACTCACACCCGCTGGTCGCCCGGGGGGCCGGTCCCTATTGTTCGCCCATGACCTCCGACGCCCACCTCGCCCTGTCCCAGGGTCCGGAGCACGACGTCGCCGACTGGGAGGCCGCCGCCGCCGCCGTGCTGCGCAAGGCCCGCCGCCTCGGCGAGGACGCCCCCGACCACGACGCCTGGGCGCTGCTCGCCGGACGCACCCTGGACGGCCTGGAGGTCCCGCCGCTCGGCACCCCCGCGCTGGTCGCCGACCTGCCGGCCCCGGTCCGCCCCCCGGCCCGCGGCGCCGGGTGGGACGTGCGCGCGCTGCTCGCCGACCCGGACGCGAAGGCGGCCAACGAGGCCGCGCTCGCCGACCTGGAGAACGGCGTCACCTCGCTGCTCGTGCAGGCGGGCGACGCCGGCGTCGCCCTCGCCGACCTCCCGGTCGCCCTGGCCGGGGTGCTGCTCGACGTCGCCCCGGTGGTCCTGGACGCACCCGGCGACCCGCTCGCAGCCGCGCAGGCGTACGCCGACCTGGTCCGGGGCACCGCGCCGGCCCCCGGCACCAACCTCGGCGTCGACCCGGTCGCCGCCGCCGTGCGCGGCTTCGACGCCGTCCCCCTCGCCGGGACCGTGACCCGCGCGGCCGACCTGGCCCGCGAGCTGGGCTGCCGGGCGCTGGTCGTCGACGGCACCGCCGTGCACGACCTGGGCGCCTCCGACGTCCAGGAGCTCGGCTACGTGATGGCCGTCGGGGCGGCGTACCTCCGCGCGCTGGTCGCCTCGGGTCTCGACGTCGACGACGCCGCCGGCCTGGTGGAGTTCCGCCTGGCGGTCACCGACGAGCAGTTCCCGAGCATCGCCAAGCTCCGCGCCGTGCGGCGGCTGTGGGCGCGCGTCCTCGAGCTGAGCGGCGCCTCGGAGGGGAAGCGGCAGATGGTGCTGCACGCCGTCACCTCGCGCCCGATGATGACCAGGTACGACCCCTGGGTGAACATGCTGCGCACCTGCGTCGCCGCCTTCGCCGCCGGCGTGGGCGGGGCCGACGCGGTCACGGTGCTGCCCTTCGACGCCCGCCTCGGCCTGCCCGACGCGTTCAGCCGGCGGATCGCCCGCAACACCTCGGCGCTGCTGGTCGAGGAGTCCCACGTGGCCGCGGTCGCCGACCCGGCGGGCGGGTCGTTCGCGGTCGAGAAGCTCACCGACGACCTGGCCGTCGCCGGCTGGGCCGAGCTGGGGCGGATCGAGGAGGTCGGTGGGGTCGAGGCCGCGCTGGCCGACGGCTCCCTGCGCGCGCGGATCGACGAGGTGGTCGCCGAGCGCGACCGGCAGGTGGCTCGGCGCACGCGCCCCGTCACCGGCGTGACCGAGTTCCCGAACCTCGCCGAGACCCTCCCCGAGCGCCGCCCGTACGCCGAGGGCTCGCTGCCCGTGCGCGCCTGGGCCGAGCCCTTCGAGCAGCTGCGCGACGAGCCGGCCGAGCACCAGGTCTACCTGGCCACGCTGGGCACGGTCGCGGCGCACACCGCCCGCGCCACCTTCGCCACCAACCTGCTGGCCGCGGGCGGGATCGGCGTGGTCAACGCCGGACGCCACGACGACGCGGCGGCCGTCCTGGCCGACTACGACGGGCAGGCGGTGGTCTGCCTGGTCGGCCACGACCGCGACTACGCCGCCTGGGGCGCCGAGGTCGCCGACGGCCTCCGCGAGGCGGGCGCCCGCTGGGTCGTCCTGGCCGGCAAGCCGGTCGAGGGCGTGCACACCGACGACACCTGTGCCGTGGGGGTCGACGCGCTCGACTTCCTGCGACGGACGAGGGAGAAGCTGTCATGAGATCCACCCCACGAAACCGCGCGGGCGGCTCGCTGCGCTCGCACGACGCACGCTTCCGCGGGGGCCCCGCATGAGCGTTCCGGAGAGCTTCGCGGGGCTGCCGCTGGCCGGCGAGGTCGCCGCGGTCGAGCAGGTGCAGGGGGAGACCTGGGAGTCGCCCGAGGGGATCGGGATCCTGCCGGTCTACGGCCCCGAGCACCTCGAGGGCCTCGACGCCCTGGACACCTACCCCGGTCTCGCGCCCTTCCTGCGCGGGCCCTACCCGACGATGTACACCACCCAGCCCTGGACGGTGCGCCAGTACGCCGGGTTCTCGACCGCCGAGGAGTCCAACGCCTTCTACCGGCGCAACCTCGCGGCCGGTCAGAAGGGCCTCTCGGTCGCCTTCGACCTCGCGACCCACCGCGGCTACGACTCCGACCACCCGCGGGTCAAGGGCGACGTGGGGATGGCCGGCGTCGCGATCGACTCGATCTACGACGCCCGGCAGCTCTTCGACGGCATCCCGCTGGAGGAGATGTCGGTCTCGATGACCATGAACGGCGCCGTGCTGCCGGTGATGGCGCTCTACATCGCCGCCGCCGAGGAGCAGGGGGTGAAGCCGGAGCAGCTCACGGGGACGATCCAGAACGACATCCTCAAGGAGTTCATGGTCCGCAACACCTACATCTACCCGCCGCAGCCGAGCATGCGGATCATCAGCGACATCTTCGCCTACACCTCGCAGCGGATGCCCCGGTTCAACTCGATCTCGATCTCGGGCTACCACATCCAGGAGGCCGGGGCGACGGCCGACCTCGAGCTGGCCTACACCCTGGCCGACGGGGTGGAGTACATCCGCGCGGGCCTCGACGCCGGCCTGACCATCGACCAGTTCGCCCCGCGGCTCTCCTTCTTCTGGGCCATCGGGATGAACTTCTTCATGGAGGTCGCCAAGCTCCGCGCCGCCCGCGCGCTGTGGGCCCGCCTGGTCGCGCAGTTCGAGCCGCAGAACCCCAAGTCGCTCTCGCTGCGCACCCACAGCCAGACCTCCGGCTGGTCGCTGACCGCCCAGGACGTGTTCAACAACGTGCAGCGCACCTGCATCGAGGCGATGGCCGCGACCCAGGGCCACACGCAGTCGCTGCACACCAACGCCCTCGACGAGGCGATCGCGCTGCCGACCGACTTCTCGGCCCGGATCGCGCGCAACACCCAGCTGCTGCTCCAGCAGGAGTCCGGCACGACCGGGACGATCGACCCGTGGGGCGGCTCCTACTACGTCGAGCGGCTCACCCACGACCTCGCCGAGAAGGCCTGGGCCCACATCACCGAGGCCGAGGAGGCCGGCGGCATGGCCCGGGCGATCGAGGAGGGGCTGCCCAAGATGCGCATCGAGGAGGCCGCCGCGCGCACGCAGGCGCGGCTGGACTCCGGGGCCCAGAAGCTGATCGGCGTCAACACCTACCGCCTGGCCGACGAGGACCGTCTCGACGTGCTCCGGGTCGACAACGCCAGCGTCTACCGCCAGCAGCTCGACAAGCTGGAGCGGCTGCGCGCCGAGCGCTCGCAGGACGACGTGGACCGCGCCCTGGAGGCCCTGACCAAGGCCGCCGACGCGGGGGCCCAGCGCGGGTCGGAGGCGACCAGCGCGGGCGGCAACCTGCTGGCCCTGGCCGTCGAGGCCGCGCACGCCAAGGCCACGGTCGGGGAGATCTCCGAGGCGCTGGAGAAGGTCTACGGCCGGCACCAGGCCGTGATCCGTACGATCTCGGGGGTGTACAAGCGCGAGTCCACCCAGGACGGCCGGGTCAACGAGGCCGTCGAGGCGGTGCTCGCCGCGACCGAGCAGTTCGCCGAGGACGAGGGCCGCCGCCCGCGCATCCTGGTCGCCAAGATGGGCCAGGACGGCCACGACCGCGGCCAGAAGGTCATCGTGAGCGCGTTCGCCGACCTCGGCTTCGACGTCGACGTGGGGCCGCTGTTCTCGACCCCCGAGGAGGTCGCGCAGCAGGCGGTCGACGCCGACGTGCACGTGGTCGGGGTCAACTCGCTCGCCGCCGGCCACCTCACGCTGGTGCCCGAGCTCCAGGCCGCCCTGGCCGAGCTCGGTGCCGAGGACGTGATGGTCGTCGTGGGCGGTGTGATCCCGCCCGACGACGTCCCGACCCTCAAGGAGATGGGCGCCGCCGCGGTCTTCCCGCCCGGCACCGTCATCGCCGAGGCCGCGCTCGACCTCCTCCGCCAGCTCGCGGCGCAGCTGGGTCACCCGACGCGGGCCTGAGCGGGTGGTCTCCGCAGGCTCGAACGACCAGCAGCACCGCGGGCCGGACGTCGCGCGGCTGGTCGAGGGCGTGCTGGCCGGGCGACGGGCGTCGATCTCGCGGGCCATCACGCTGGTGGAGTCCTCGCGGGAGGACCACCGGCTGCTGGCGCGCGACCTGGTCGGCGAGCTCGCGGTGCGGGCGCGCACCGACACCGTGCGGGTCGGGATCTCCGGGGTCCCCGGGGTCGGCAAGTCGACCTTCATCGAGGCGCTCGGCGCCCACCTGACCGGTCAGGGGCTGCGCGTGGGTGTGCTCGCTGTCGACCCCTCCTCGGTGCGCACGGGCGGGTCGGTGCTCGGCGACAAGACCCGGATGGCGCGCCTGGCGACCGACCCCTCGGCGTACATCCGCCCCTCGCCGACCGCCGGCACCCTCGGCGGCGTCGCGCGGGCGACGACCCAGGCGATGATCGTGCTCGAGGCGGCCGGCTTCGACGTGGTGCTCGTGGAGACCGTCGGGGTCGGGCAGTCGGAGGTCACGGTCGCCGGGATGGTGGACACGTTCTGCTTCCTGACCCTGGCCCGCACCGGCGACCAGCTCCAGGGGATCAAGAAGGGGATCCTGGAGATCGCCGACGTGATCGCGGTCAACAAGGCCGACCCCGACCCCGAGGGCCCCGAGGGTCCCGAGGGCGGCGGCCGGGGCCGGGGGACCGACCGGCAGGCCGAGGCCCGGGTCGCCGCGCGCGAGCTGGCCGGGGCGCTGCGGCTGGTGCACTCCGGACAGGGCTGGGCCCCGCCGGTGCTCACCTGCTCGGCGCTGCACGGCGTCGGCGTGGACGAGGTCTGGGACCGCGTGCTGGCCCACCGCGACTCGATGGGCGCCGACGGCCTCGCCCGCAAGCGCGCCGAGCAGCAGCTCGAGTTCACCTGGGCGCTGGTGCGCGACGAGCTGGCCCAGCGCCTGCGGAGGTCGCCCGGCGTGCGGGCGATCCGCGAGGAGGTACGCCGGGAGCTGCTGTCCGGCGCGACCACCGCCCCGCTGGCCGCCGACCGGCTCCTGGCCGCCTACGACGAGGGTGAGCGATAGCCTTGCCCGAGTGACCTCCTCCGCCGTCCCCCCACCCGGTGCCCCGCAGGGTGCCGGGACGGCTCCGCAGGCGGCCGACCTCGTCGCCGCCGTGCAGTCCGGCGTCACCGGGCGCGAGGAGCTGCTCGTCGAGGTACGGCGCGACCTGCACGCCCACCCCGAGCTGTCGTGGCACGAGTCCCGCACGGCGCGGGTGGTGGCCAAGCACCTCGAGCACGCGGGTCTGACGGTCCGCCCGATGGAGCGCGGCGGTCTGCTGGTCGAGGTCGGCACCGGCCCCGGTCCCGTCGTCGCGCTGCGGGCCGACCTCGACGCGCTGCCGGTGGAGGACCGCACGGGCGACCCCTGGGCCAGCACCGTGCCGGGCGCCGCCCACGCCTGCGGCCACGATCTGCACACCACCGCGCTGCTGGGCGCCGGCCTGGCCCTGGCCGACGTCGCCGACCGGCTCCCGGGCCGCGTGCGGCTGGTCTTCCAGCCGGCCGAGGAGGTCATGCCCGGGGGAGCCCTGATGGCGATCTCCGCCGGAGCCTTGGACGGGGTGGACCGCATCTTCGGCCTGCACGCCGACCCCTCGATCGACGTCGGCACGGTCGGCCTGCGCGAGGGCCCGCTGACCGGTGCCGCCGACCAGCTCGACGTGGTCCTGACCGGTCGCGGCGGCCACACCAGCCGCCCCCACCTGACCCACGACCTCACCTTCGCCCTGGGCAAGCTGGTCACCGAGCTGCCCGCCGTGCTGTCCCGCCGCCTCGACCCGCGGGCCGGGGTCAGCATCGTGTGGGGCGTCGTGACCGCGGGCCAGGCCGTCAACGTCATCCCCAGCACCGGGCGCGCCGGCGGCACGGTGCGGATGCTCGACGTCGTGGCCTGGCGCGAGGCCGAGCGGTTGATCAGCGACACCGTGGCCCAGATCGTCGAGCCCTACGGCGTGGTGCCGACCATCCGCTACGTGCGCGGCGTGCCCCCGGTGGTCAACGAGCCCCGGTCGACCGCGCTGCTCGGGCGGGCCGTCGAGCAGGTCCTGGGTGTCGAGGGCCGCGTGGCCACGGCGCAGAGCCTGGGCGGCGAGGACTTCGCGTGGTACGTCGACGCCGTCCCCGGCGCGATGGCCCGGCTCGGGACGCGCACGCCGGGCGGGCCGACGTACGACCTCCACCAGGGGGACCTGCGCATCGACGAGCGCGCCGTCGGGGTCGGCGCGCGCCTTCTGGCGGTCGCGGCGGTCGAGGCGCTGCTGTCCCCGACCCCCCGGGCGAGCGGGCCCACCGGGGTCCAGGCGGACCCCGAGGTCACCGACGCGTAACGGTTCGCGCGCGCGACCCTGACCTGGTAGGTCGGCGCCTCCGGCTCGCTTAGGGTGCGGGCAGGACGTGCCGGCCAGGGGCACCCAGGAGACCGAGGAGGCATCTTGCGCAGGTCAGGCAAGATCGCGACAGCAGTGCTGGTGGGCGCCCTCGCGCTCGCCGGCTGCGGCAGCAGCAACGGCAAGACCGGGGGGAGCGGCTCGTCCGCCTCCAACGACGTCTGCAAGACCGCGAAGGGCAGCGGACCCAAGGTCGGCGTCGCCTACGACGTCGGCGGGCGCGGCGACCAGTCGTTCAACGACTCCGCCTACCAGGGCCTGGAGAAGGCCGTGAAGGACCTCAAGGCCACCTGCATCGAGGCCAAGGCCACCACCGACGACAACGACACCGTGCGGGCCGAGCGCCTGCGCACGCTCGCCGAGGGCGGCTACAACCCCGTCATCGCGGTGGGCTACCTCTACTCCCCGGCCGCGGCCAAGGTGGCGGCGGAGAACCCGAAGACCAAGTTCGCGGTCATCGACGGCTACGCCAGCACCATCCCCAAGACGCCGCTGAGCAACCTCTCCGACCTCAGCTTCGCCGCCAACGAGGGCTCCTACCTCGTCGGCGTCGCCGCCGGTCTGAAGACCAAGTCCAAGCACGTCGGCTTCGTCGGCGGCGTCCCCGGCCAGGTCATCGGCCCGTTCGAGGCCGGCTTCCGTGCCGGTGTCGCGTCGGTCGACCCCAAGATCAAGGTCGACGTCCAGTACCTCACCCAGGACTCCAACGACGCCCAGACGGCGTACGAGAACCCCACGGGCGGCAAGGACGCGGCCTCGGCCATGTTCGAGGGCGGGGCGGACATCGTCTTCCACGCCGCCGGCAAGTCGGGTCTCGGCGTGATCCAGGCGGCGACCGCCGCCGGGGCCGGCAAGTGGGCCATCGGCGTCGACAAGGATCAGTGGCTCTCGGCCCCCAAGTCGCAGCGCAGCCACATCCTGACCTCGGCCCTCAAGCGCATCGACACCTCGGTGTACGACGAGGTCAAGACGTTCGCGGACGGCAGCCTGAAGCCGGGCTTCGTTACCTACGACCTGAAGAACGACGGGGTCGGCTACGCCACCTCGGGCGGCTACGTCGACGACATCAAGTCCAAGCTCGACGCGGCGGCCGCGAAGATCAAGAGCGGCCAGATCAAGGTCCCCACGGACCCCAAGCAGGTCAAGTAGCACCCCAGCAGCACCGGGCCCCCGCACCGGGGACCACGACCGACGTCCGGGCGACGCGCTAGCGTGTCGCCCGGACGTCGGGTGCGTCCGGCGAGTCGTCAGGACGGACCCGCCCAGCAGTCACGCCCAGCAGTCAGGAGCCACCCGTGACCACGACCGTGGACCCGGCGGCGGGCTCGCCCGCGCCGTCCGAGAAGGCTGCCGCGATCGAGCTGCGCGGCATCGGCAAGCGCTTCCCCGGGGTCGTGGCCAACCACGACGTCGACGTCACCATCGCCGCCGGCACCATCCACGCGCTCGTGGGGGAGAACGGCGCCGGCAAGTCGACCCTGATGAAGATCCTGTACGGCGTGCAGAAGCCCGACGACGGCACCATCAGCGTCAACGGCACCCCGGTCACCTTCGCCACCCCCGCCGACGCGATCGCGCAGGGGATCGGCATGGTCTTCCAGCACTTCATGCTGGCCGACAACCTCACCGTCCTGGAGAACGTCACCCTGGGCGCGGAGAAGCTGCACGGGATCGGCGACGCCGCCCGCGAGGAGATCCTCCGGCTCTCGCAGCGCTACGGCTTCGACCTCGACCCCGACGAGCTGGTCGAGGAGCTCGGGGTCGGCGCCCGCCAGCGGGTGGAGATCCTCAAGGTCCTCTACCGCGGCGCGAGCATCATCATCCTCGACGAGCCCACGGCCGTGCTGGTGCCGCAGGAGGTCGACGCGCTGTTCGCGAACCTGCGCCAGCTCAAGGACCAGGGCTGCACGCTGGTCTTCATCTCCCACAAGCTCGACGAGGTGCTCGACGTCGCCGACGCCATCACCGTCATGCGCCGCGGCACCACCGTCGCGTCGGTCTCCCCGCGCGACGTCGACGCGCGTCAGCTGGCCGAGCTGATGGTGGGCAGCCAGCTGCCCTCCCCGAGCACCGAGGAGTCCACGGTCACCGACCGGGTGCTGCTCTCCGTGCGCGGCCTGGAGCTGCGCGACGCCGCCGGCCGCGCCGAGCTGGCCGACATCGACCTGGAGATCCACGCCGGTGAGGTGCTCGGGATCGCCGGCGTCGAGGGCAACGGCCAGGCCGAGCTGGTCGAGACCCTGATGGGCATGCGCCACGCCGCCGCCGGCACGGTCACGCTGGCGGGGGAGGACGTCTCCGGCTGGTCCACCCGGCGGCGCCGCGAGGCCGGCATCGGCTACGTCCCCGAGGACCGGCACCGCCACGGCGTGCTGCTGGACTCCCCGCTGTGGGAGAACCGCATCCTGGGCCACCAGACCCGTCCGCCGGCCGCCCGCCGCGGGTGGCTCAGCGTGCGCGGCTCGCGCCGCGACTCCCAGCGGATCGTGGAGGAGTACGACGTCCGCACGCCGGGCATCGACACCACGGCTCGCGCGCTCTCGGGCGGCAACCAGCAGAAGTTCATCGTGGGTCGCGAGATGAGCGGCGACCCCGTCCTGCTGATGGCCTCCCACCCGACCCGTGGCGTCGACGTCGGCGCCCAGGCCCAGATCTGGGGCCACGTCAAGGCCGCCCGCCGCGCCGGCCTGGCCGTGCTGCTGGTCTCGGCCGACCTCGACGAGCTGATCGGCCTCTCGGACACCATCCGGGTGCTGCTGCGGGGTCGCCTCGTGGGCACCTTCGACCCCCGCACGGTCACGCCCCAGGAGCTGGGCTCGGCCATGACCGGAGCAGGAGACGCGGAGTGAACGTCGTACGCCGGGTGCTGGTCGCCCTCGCCGGGCCGGTCCTGGCCCTCGTCGTCGCCGGGCTGGTCGCCACCCTGGTCCTCCTGGTCACCGGCGACGACGTCGGTGCCTTCTGGCGGGTGATGCTCTCGGTCCCCGAGCACCGCAACCTGGTCAGCATCGTGAACCAGACCGCGCTGCTCTACCTCTCCGGCGTGGCCGCGGCGATCGGCTTCCGGATGAACCTGTTCAACATCGGCGTCGAGGGCCAGTACCGCCTCGCCGGGCTCGCGGCCGGCGCCTTCGCCGGCCAGGCCTGGCTGCCCGGGGCGCTCAACACGGTCGGCGCGATCCTGGTCGCGATGCTGGTCGGCGCGGCCTGGGCCGGGATCGCCGGCGTGCTGCGCTCCTACCGCGGCGTCAGCGAGGTGATCTCCACGATCATGCTCAACGCGATCGCGGGCTCGCTGATCGGCTTCCTGATCCGCCGCATCGGGGTCAACAACGGCAACGCGACCAACACCCGCACGATGCCCGAGGGCACCCGCGTGGGCACCCTCAAGGTGTTCTCCGACAGCCCGACCGAGGTCTACGGGCTCTCGCTGCTGGCCGTCGTGGTCGGCGTGGGCTTCTGGGTCCTGCTCAACCGGACCCGCTTCGGCTTCGACCTGCGCGCCGCCGGCGCCTCGGAGAGCGCGGCGGTCGCCAGCGGCGTGGACGTCAAGAAGATGGTCGTGATCTCGATGCTGCTCTCGGGTGCGGTCGCGGCCCTGATCGGGCTGCCGGTGATGTTCTCCGACTCCTACAACTACGGGTCCTCGTTCCAGACCGGCCTGGGCTTCACCGGCATCGCCGTGGCGCTGCTGGGCCGCAACACCCCGGTCGGGATCGCCTTCGGCGCCCTGATCTTCGCGTTCCTGTCCCAGCAGGCCACCCTGCTCAACATCCTCGCCGGCGTCTCGCCCGACATCATCGAGGTGACCCAGGGCGTGATCGTGATCGCCGTGGTGATCGCCTACGAGGTCGTGCGTCGCTACCGGGCCCGGGCCGAGCAGGCCCAGGTGGCCGCCCAGCTGGACCGCGAACGACCCGCCGGTCCGGCGCGGCAGGAGGCGACGTCGTGAGCGCCGCCAGCACCGCGCACCCGGTGGCTCCCGCGACCGGCGGGCGCTCCTCGTCCGCGGAGCGACGCAGCCGCCGCCTGACCTTCTCCCTGCTCCTGCTCGGCGGCTTCGTGCTGCTGTGCCTGGTGCGGGTGATCAGCGGCGCCGACGAGCTGACCTCCTCGGGCACGCTGACGGTCACGCTGACCGCCCTGATGCCGATCGCGCTCGCCGGCCTGGGCGGGCTGTGGTCCGAACGTGCCGGCGTGGTCAACATCGGCCTCGAGGGCATGATGATCATGGGCACGCTGGGGGCCGGCTACTTCGGCTACCACTACGGCGTGGTCGCCGGCGTCCTCGGCGCGACCCTGCTGGGTGTGGTCGGTGGCGCGCTCCACGCGCTGGCCACCGTGGTCTTCGGGGTCGACCACGTGGTCTCCGGCGTCGCGATCAACATCATCGCCGCCGGCGTCTCGGGCTTCCTGGCCGAGCTGTGGTTCAGCGACCTCGACGGCGGCGGTCCGACCCAGTCGCCGCCGCTGCCCACGCCGTTCACGATCGACATCCCCTTCATCGCCGACCCGGCCAACACGCTCGAGGCCAAGCACTGGTTCCTGCTCTCCGACCTGGCCTCGGTGGTCGAGATGTTCACCCGCAACCTGTCCTCGCTGGTCGTCCTGGGCCTGCTGCTGTTCGTCGGCACCTGGTGGGTGCTCTGGCGCACCCGGTTCGGCCTGCGGCTGCGCTCGTGCGGTGAGTCCCCGGCGGCGGCGGAGTCGCTGGGCGTCAACGTCTACCGCTACAAGATCGTCGCGATCCTGATCTCGGGCGGGCTGGCCGGCTTCGGCGGCGCGCTGCTCTCGATGGTCTCCAGCTCCGGCTTCCAGGTCGGGCAGACCAACAACCGCGGCTACATCGGCCTGGCGGCGATGATCTTCGGCAACTGGCGCCCCGGCGGGCTGTTCATGGGCTCGACGCTGTTCGGCTACACCCAGGCGCTGCCGTTCCGCCAGGGCACGGTCTCGGTGCACGCGCTGCTGCTGTTCCTGGCCCTGCTGCTGATCGCCGTGGCGGTCTTCCAGGTCGTGCGGCGCCGCCTCGTGCAGGCCGTGGCCGCCGTGGTCTTCGGTGCGGCGTTCCTGGTCTGGTACCTGCTCACCGACGACATCCCCCGCGAGTTCACCACCATGGCGCCGTACGTCACGACGCTGCTGGTCCTCGCGCTGGCCTCCCAACGCCTGCGGATGCCGGCGGCCGACGGGCAGGTCTACCGCAAGGGCTCCGCCGGATGACCGACCAGGAGGGTTCGTTCGACTGGGACGCCCTGCGGGCCGTCGCGGACGAGGCGGCCACGCACGCCTACGCGCCGTACTCCCGCTTCGCCGTCGGCGCCGCCGCCCGGGTCGACGACGGCCGCACGGTGGCAGGCTGCAACGTCGAGAACGCGGCGTACGGCGTGGCCCTGTGCGCCGAGTGCGGCCTGGTCTCCCAGCTGCACCTCACCGGCGGCGGCCGGTTGACCCACTTCGTGTGCGTCAACGGCGGCGGCGCAGTGATCATGCCGTGCGGCCGGTGCCGCCAGCTCCTGTTCGAGAACGGCGGCCGCGAGCTGCTGCTGATGACGGTCTCCGGCGTGCGCCGGATGGACGAGGTGCTCCCGGATGCGTTCGGCCCCGACGACCTCGCGTAAGCGCGGCGTGCCGGGGCCGACGACGTCTGGTCAGTCGACCACCCGCACGCCCAGGTAGGACGGGATGTTCGCGGTGCGGTAGACCGTGCGCGAGCCCGGGTGGGCGCCGGTCCCGCCCCACCAGCTGTGGTCCTTGATCCTCGAGGTGACGTAGCCGTAGGTGCGCTGGCAGGTCACCCGCTGGTGCGGCCGCAGCCGCACCGACGCCCCGGCCGTGGAGGCCTGGGAGGCGGTCTGGCTGACCGACATGTGCAGCGTCAGGGAGGTCCCGGCGTCGACGAGTCCCTCGATGGTCACCTTGGCCTCGTAGCCCAGGTCGGCGCCCGCCGACATGCTGCGGCTGACGGTGCGGGTGAAGGAGCAGTGGGCCGTGATCGTGCGGGACGAGTTGTTGACCAGTGGCACGGCCTCGGCCACGGACAGGTGGCGGTACACCGTCGACCGCGTGAAGCAGCGGCCGGCCTCCATCCCGCTGCCGCGCTGGCAGCGGGTGGTCGACGCGGCGTCGGCGGCGGGGACCGAGGCCAGGGTGGTGGCGGTGACGAGGGCGGCGGTGAGCCCCCCGAGGGTGGTGAGGTGGCGTCGCTGGATCATGCTGTCTCCCGGTGGGTGGGGCGTACCGCGGAGCGGGGGCCCGAGAAGGTCGCGCGACGGACGTCGTGCGAGCTGGAAGAGAGCCAAGCACCACCGCGGCCGGGCGTCCACGAACCGGGCCGGGGTGGCGGCATCCCGACGAGTGAGGAGCAGACCACGTGACGACGGCGGGGCACGAGGGCGGACGACCGACCACGACGATCGACCTGACCTCGCCCGAGGTCGTGGCCGATCCCTACCCGTGGTTCGCGCGGGAGCGGGACCGGCTGGCCCCCTCGGGAGGGGTGGCCTGGCACGAGCCCAGCGGGACCTGGCTGGCGTTCACCCACGGCGCGGCCGGGGCGGTGCTGCGCGACCGGCGCCTGGGTCGGCTCTGGCGCGACCGCGAGCCCGCGGCCGCCCTGGAGCCGTTCAACCTGCTGCACCGCCACCAGATGATGGAGAACGAGCCGCCCGAGCACACCCGGCTGCGCCGGGCCGTGTCGGGGGCGTTCAACCGCGGCCACGTCGAGCGCCTGCGGCCCCGGGTCCGCGCGCTCGCGACCGACCTGCTCGGGGAGGTGGGCACGGGCCCCTTCGACGTCCTGGGGGCGTACGCCGAGCCGCTGCCCGTCCTGGTCATCGCCGAGCTGATCGGGCTCGAGGGCGGCGACGTGCCGTCCCTGCGCGCCTGGTCCCAGGCGATCGTGCGGATGTACGAGCCGGCCCCCTCGACCGAGGTGGTGGCCGCCGCGGTGACGGCCTCGCGGGAGTTCGCCGCCCTGGTCGAGGACCACGTGGCCCACCGGCGCACCCACCCGGGCGCCGACCTGACCACCGACCTGCTCTCCGCCGGCCTCAGCCCGACCGAGCTGGTCGCCGCGGTGGTGCTGCTGCTCAACGCCGGTCACGAGGCGTCGGTCAACGTGTTCGGCAACGGCCTGGTCTCGCTGCTGCGCTCGGGACGGGCCCCGGCCGCCGACCTCGCCCCCACCGTCGAGGAGATGCTCCGCTTCGACTCCGCGCTCCAGCTCTTCGAGCGCACCGCCACCACCGACGTCGAGGTCGGGGGAGTGGTGGTGGAGCAGGGGCAGCGCATCGCGGCCCTGCTGGGCTCGGCCAACCGCGACCCCGCGGTCTTCGCCGACGCCGACCGCTTCGACCCCGCCCGGGACCCCAACCCCCACCTCGCCTTCGGAGCGGGCCTGCACTTCTGCCTCGGCGCCCCGCTCGCGCGGATGGAGCTGGTCGAGTCCCTGGGCCTGCTGCTGGCGCGGTTCCCCGACCTGGCCCTGGCCGGTGACCCGGTCAGCCGCGGCACCTTCGTGCTGCGCGGCTTCCGCGAGGTGCTCGTCCGGGGGTGAGTCAGTGGCGGTTCAGGGCGTCGTCCTAGCGTCCCTGACGATGTCCACGTCGTCCTGTCCCGTGCACTTCCTGGTCCACTGCATCGATGCGGCCGACGGGGTGAGCCGGGCCGTGCTGACCCTGGCCGACGAGCTGTCGCGCACGCACCCGGTCGAGGTGATCTCGCTCTACCGGCGCGGCGGGGGCCCGGCCTTCCCGGTCTCGGACCGGGTCCGGGTGACCTACCTGCTCGGACGTCCTCCGCCACGCCCCGGCGGTGTCCCACGCCCGCTGGGTCGCCGGCCGCGGGGCGCGCTCGTCGAGCTGCTGGCCCGGCGCCGGTCCCGGATCGCGCACGGGCGCGGCTTCCCGGGGCAGAGCCTGCTCACCGACGTGGTCGTGGCGCGCAAGGTGCGCTCGGTGCGCTCGGGGGTGCTGGTCTCGACCCGTCCGGTCCTGCACCTCGCGGCGGTGCGGGCCGCCCGGCCCGGGGTGCGCACGATCGGCCAGGACCACCTCAACTACCTCTCGCGCCTGGAGGAGCGGGGGACGCTGGACTTCATCACCGAGGCCGGCCGCCGCGGCCTCGACGCGCTGGTGACCCTGACCCCCAGCGACGCGGTCGACTACGGGCAGCTCCTCGCCGGCACCTCCACGGTGGTGGTCCCGATCTGCAACCCGCTGGCCTGGCCGGTGCTCGACGCCTCGGTGACGCGGGCGCGCCAGGCCGACCGCGCCGGTCCGCGCGTCGTGGTGGCGGCCGGTCGCCTGGTGCACCGCAAGGGGATGGGGCGGCTGGTCCGCGCCTTCGCCCCGGTCGCCCGACGCCACCCCGACTGGGAGCTGCACATCCACGGCACCGGACCCCTGGAGCCGGTCGTGCGGCGCCGCATCGAGCGCGAGGGGCTGACCTCGCAGGTGCACCTCGAGGGCCACACCCGGGACCTGGCGAGTGCGTTCGCGCAGGCCGACGTGTTCGCCGCCGCCTCCCGGGTCGAGGGCTTCCCGATGGTGATGCTGGAGGCGATGAGCACCGGGCTCCCGCTGGTGGCGATGGACTGCCCCCGGGGCCCGTCCGACATCGTGCGCGACGGGCTCAACGGCCTCCTCGTCGGGCGTCGCGACCTCGCGGGCATGACGGCGGCGCTGGAGCGCCTGGTCACCGACGCCGACCTGCGCGCCCGCCTGGGCGAGCAGGCGCTGCGCGACGCCCGGGAGTACGCCGCCCCGCGGATCGCGGCCCGCTGGGAGGAGCTCCTCGCCCGGCTCGGGACCGACGAGGCGGCCGCGGTCAGCCGGCGGGGGTGAAGCCCTTGGAGGACTCGCCGTCGATGAGGTACTTCCCGCCGGTGTACTTCAGCTTCAGCACGGTCGGACCGGGGCCGTTGGCGAAGTTGTCGAAGCGCACCTGGTAGCTCACCGTCAGGTCGCTCGGGTTGGCCTGGATGCTGAGCACGCGGCCGTTGGACGCGGAGTCCCAGAACTGGCGGTACCTCGCGAAGCCGCCGCTCTGGCGCTGGAACTTCGGCGTCAGCAGCTGCCACGACCTGCTGGGGTCCTCGCCGGTCAGGCGGACGTAGTCGGAGATGAACGACTTCATGCCGGCGGCCGTCGGGCGGGTCGGCGTGGCCGAGGCGCTGGGGCTCGACGAGGCGCTGGCGCTGGCCGACGGGCTGGGGGACCCCGACGAGCCCGACGAGCCCGCCGAGCCCCCTGGGCCCCCGGACCCGCCGGAGGTGAGCAGCGCGTAGCCGCCGATCAGGAGCACCACGACCAGGGCCGCACCGGCGACCAGGGCACGGGTCGAGGGGCCCCGGGACCCGGCACGGGCCGACGCGGCACCCCCGGCGGCGGCGCGGTCGCGGGTGGCGCGACGCGGCGCACGTCCCCGGCCCGACCTGCCCGAGCCGCCGCCCGAGCCGGGCGGGGTGGGGGCGATCTGCACGGGCGGTTCGTCGGGGGCGTGGGCGGGGGTGTCGGCGGTGGTGTCGGCGCGCGCCGCGGCCGCTGCCGCCGCGGCGGCGGCTGCGGGGGCGATCGCCACGGTGGGCTCGTCGGTGGCCGCGCCCCGCGCCTCCGCCTCGGACCGGGTCGGCGTGGGGACCGCCGGTGCGTCCCGGCCGCGGCTGGCCAGGAAGTCGCGGACCTGCGGCATGGTCCACCGCAGCTCGGGGTCGCGCACCATCGTGGACTCGACCAGCGGGGTCATCCAGCCGGCGTCCTGGGGCCGCGGGGGCTCCTCGTTGACCATCCGGTAGAGCCCGCCCAGCACGTTGGCGCCCATGTCGTACGGCGGCCGGCCCTCGAGCAGGTGGAACAGCGTCGCCCCCAGGGACCAGACGTCGCTGGACTCCTCGCCGCGGCCGCCCGTGGCCACCTCGGGGGCGAGGTACGCCGGGGAGCCGGTCACCATCCCGGTCTGGGTGAGGGCGGCGTCGGTGGCGATCCGGGCGATCCCGAAGTCGGTGAGCTTGGCCCGGCCGACCCGGTCGACCAGGACGTTGGAGGGCTTGACGTCGCGGTGCACGATCCCCGAGGCGTGGGCGGCGGCCAGGGCGTCGGACACCTGCTGGAGCAGCGGCGCGGCCTCGTCGGGGGAGAGGTGGCCGCGCTCGCGCACCATCTGCGCGAGGGTCACCCCGTCGACGTACTCCATCACCAGCCAGCGGGTGTCGGTCTCGCGGTCGGTGACGACGTCGAAGACCGAGACGACGTGTGGGTGGTTCAGCCGCGCGCTGAGCCGGGCCTCGCGCTCGGCGCGGGCCAGGTCGGTCTGGTCGACCCCGGGCAGGAGGCCGATCCGCTTCAGCGCGACGGACCGTCCGAGCACCTCGTCGCGCGCCAGCCAGACCGCCCCGGTGCCGCCTCGTCCGACCTCGCGCTCGAGGGAGTACCTGCCTGCGATCACGGGTGCCTTCCGGGTCGGTCCTGGGGCTGACGGGTCGCCGTGGGGCGCGCGTGACGCCGCTCGGGACGGCCCCACCTTACGCAGTACGTCTGCCCGTCCGTGGACGCACGCGTGCCGGGTGAGCACCGCCGGGGCGGGCGGCGGGGCGAGCCAGGGCGGGTAGGTTCAGCGGGTCCGGCCCCCGACGAGGCCCCGAGGAGGCCCCGCAGAGCCCCCGACGAGCCCCCGACGAGCTCCCGACGATCCCAGGCCAGCCCAGCCCAGCGAACCCCACCGGAGGACACCGTGAGCGAGCACGACGCCGTCGAGGTCATCACCGCCAAGCGGGACGGCCACCGGCTCACCGACAGCCAGGTCGACTGGGTGGTGGCGGCGTACACCCGTGGCGAGGTGGCGGACGAGCAGATGTCGGCGCTGGCGATGGCGATCCTGCTCAACGGGATGGACCGCGCGGAGATCGCCCGGTGGACCGCGGCGATGATCGCCAGCGGCGAGCGGATGGACTTCTCCTCGCTCTCACGACCCACGGCCGACAAGCACTCCACCGGCGGCGTCGGCGACAAGATCACCCTGCCGCTCGCGCCCCTGGTCGCCGCCTGCGGCGTGGCCGTCCCACAGCTCTCGGGCCGGGGCCTGGGCCACACCGGCGGCACGCTGGACAAGCTGGAGGCGATCCCCGGCTGGCGGGCGTCGCTGTCCAACCAGGAGATCCTGGCCCAGCTCGAGGACGTCGGCGCCGTGGTGTGCGCCGCGGGCGCCGGCCTCGCCCCGGCCGACAAGAAGCTCTACGCCCTGCGCGACGTCACCGGCACCGTCGAGGCGGTCCCGCTGATCGCCTCCTCGATCATGAGCAAGAAGATCGCCGAGGGCACCGGGTCGCTGGTGCTCGACGTCAAGGTCGGCACCGGCGCCTTCATGAAGGACCTGGACCGGGCCCGCGAGCTGGCCTCGACGATGGTCGCGCTCGGGACCGACGCGGGCGTGCGGACGGTCGCGCTGCTCACCGACATGTCGACCCCGCTGGGGCTGACGGCGGGCAACGCCCTCGAGGTGCGCGAGTCCGTCGAGGTGCTGGCCGGCGGCGGGCCCGCCGACGTCGTCGAGCTGACCCTGGCGCTGGCGCAGGAGATGCTGGCCGGGGCCGGCCGCGGCGACGTCGACCCGGCGCAGGCGCTGGCCTCGGGGCGGGCGATGGACACCTGGCGGGCGATGGTCGCGGCCCAGGGCGGGGACCCGGACGCCGCGCTGCCCACCGCGCGCGAGACCCACGTCGTCGCGGCTCCCTCGACGGGCGTCCTCACCCGGCTCGACGCCCTCGCCGTCGGCACCGCCGCCTGGCGGCTGGGCGCCGGACGGGCGACCCAGGGCGCGAGCGTCCAGGCCGGCGCCGGGGTCGAGTGGCACGCCCGGCCCGGCGACCAGGTCGTCGAGGGCGCCCCGCTGCTGACGCTGCACACCGACGAGCCGGCCCGGTTCGACCGCGCGCTCGCCTCGCTGGAGGGGGCGTACGACGTGGCGCCGGCGGGGACGGCGCACGTCCCGGGGCCGCTGGTGATCGAGCGGCTCGCCTGACGGTCCTCGAGACTCTCCCGAGGAGGTCTGCGGACCTCGCTCAGACGTACGTCGTGACCTCGCCCGTCAGCATGCTGGCGCCGCCGGTGGCGAAGTTGGGGACGTCGGCCCCCGCGGCCTGGCCCTCGGGGCCGCCGAAGCCGGCCCGGAACGCGTCCCGGTCGGCGAAGGTCAGGACCGCGACCAGGTAGTGGTCGGCGGGGGAGCCGTCGGGGCCCGGATCGGCCTTGTGCGAGGTGTAGGAGAGCAGGCCGGGGATCTTGGCCGCGAGCGGGCCGTGCACCGTCGCGTAGTGCTCGTCGAACGCGGCGGGGTCGGTGGGGTGTCCGTAGACGACGGTGAGCTGGTAGGTCATGGGCCCACCTTCGTACGCCGTCCCCGCCGGCACAACTCCCCGGACGACCGGGCCTGACCGGCGCGGACCTCAGCCGAGCAGCAGGACGACGGTCTCCGCGACGCAGGCCGGCTTGTCCTGGCCCTCGATCTCGACCACGAACTTCATCGTCAGCTGCTTGCCGGCCGGGATGTCCGCGACGTCGCCGACGCTGACCTTGGCCCGGACCTTCGACCCGACCCGCACGGGGTTGGGGAAGCGGACCTTGTTGACGCCGTAGTTGAGCTTGGCGCCCGGGGTCTCCAGGGCGAAGACCTTGCTGCCCAACCACGGGATGAGCGACAGGGTGAGGTAGCCGTGGGCGATGGTGCCGCCGAACGGTCCCTCGGCGCTGCGCTCGACGTCGACGTGGATCCACTGGTGGTCCTCGGTGGCGTCGGCGAAGCGGTTGACCCGGTCCTGGTCGATCTCGACCCACTCGCTGGTCCCGATCTCCTCCCCGACGGCGGCCTGGATCTCCTCGAAGGTGCTGAACGTGCGCATCGGCGGCGCTCCTCGTGTGCTGTCAGGGGTGGTCAGGATCGGTCGGCGGGGGTGCTGGAATGGGTCTGTGACCCCCGCCACCGAACCTACCGCCCCGACCGCCGACCAGCTCAAGGCCGCCCCCAAGGTGCTGCTGCACGACCACCTCGACGGCGGCGTACGACCGGCCACCGTGCTGGAGATCGCCGCCGAGGTCGGTCACGAGCTGCCCGCGCACGACGCGGAGTCGCTCGGCCGCTGGTTCACCGAGTCCGCCGACAGCGGCTCGCTGGAGCGCTACCTGGAGACCTTCGTCCACACGGTGGCGGTGATGCAGCGGGCGCAGGACCTCACGCGGGTGGCGCGGGAGTGCGTGGAGGACCTCGCCGCCGACGGGGTGGTGTACGCCGAGGTGCGCTACGCCCCCGAGCAGCACCTGGAGGCCGGTCTCACGCTGGAGGAGGTCGTGCGCGCGGTCCAGGAGGGCTTCGACGCCGGCATGGCCGCCACCGGCACCGACGTGCGCCAGCTCCTGACCGCGATGCGCCACCAGGCCCGGTCGCGCGAGATCGCCGAGCTGGCCGTGACCCACCGCGACGACGGCGTGGCGGGCTTCGACATCGCCGGGGCCGAGGCGGGCTACCCGCCCACCCGGCACCTCGACGCCTTCGAGTACCTCCAGCGCGAGAACGCCCGCTTCACCATCCACGCCGGCGAGGCCTTCGGGCTGCCCTCGATCTGGCAGGCGATCCAGTGGTGCGGCGCCGACCGGCTCGGTCACGGCGTGCGGATCGTCGACGACATCGTGACCGGCGGCCCCGGTGACGCCGCGCAGCTGGGGCGGCTGGCGGCGTACGTCCGCGACACTCGGATCCCGCTCGAGCTCTGCCCGCACTCCAACGTGCAGACCGGAGCCGCCGACTCGATCGCGAGCCACCCGATCGGGCTGCTGGCCCGGCTCGGCTTCCGCGTCACCGTCAACACCGACAACCGGCTGATGAGCGGCACCTCGATGACTCGCGAGATGACCGCGCTGGTCGAGGAGTTCGGCTGGGGCCTGGCCGACCTCCAGTGGGTCACCGTCAACGCGGCGAAGTCCTCCTTCGCCCACTTCGACGACCGGCTGCGCCTGATCGAGGACGTCGTCAAACCCGGGTACGCCGCCCTCGGGCTGGAGCCCGGCACGTCCCGCCACCGCTGACCGCAGCTGAGGGGGGCCTCGTCTTCCTGGCTGAGACACGACACGCCCGGGCCTCCGGGGTGGCGGATGGCCGACACAGGCCCCTGTCGGCGCGACAAACCGCAGGTGAGTGCGAGATTTTTGTCCCACAGCACAGGCGGCGTCGGGCCTCCCATCGGGGGACGGGAGGTTCGGCGCCGGCTGTGCTCCTGGACACAGGAAGCCCGATCTCTGGCACCATCGCACCATGGACACCGCTCTCGACGCCGCCCTGGACGGGGAGAGTGCCGACGTCCGCCGGCTTCGCGCGCAGAGCGATGACATCGTTGACGCAGTGGTGCGGGCGGCTCGCGAGGGCCACGACCGGGTCCGGCGCGTCGTCGGTCTGCGCGAGCTCGTGGGGGTCCTTCGCCAGCTCGAGCCGTCGGCCGCGCTGGGCACGCGGGTGATCCAGCCGGCCTACGCTTACGACCCGGAGGACCCGGGGGTGCGCCTGACCCGCGAGGCCCGCCAGCGGGGCGTGATCACCCGCATCATCACGCGGCCCGCCACCGTGCGCACCCACCCCCTGCTGTCCTCGATCTTCCCCGAGACGCTGCTCGGCCCCTGCTTCCTGCGCTCGATGGTCGTGGACGGCCGCACGGCGCTGGTCGGCGGCCCCGACGACCTCGAGGGCAACCGCACGTCCTTCCTGACCACGCTGCCCGAGGTCGTCGAGGGCCTGGACGACCTGTGGGCGGCCACCGTCCCGCTGTGCCGCCCGATCCTGGAGCCCGGCCGCCGCCCGCCGCTGACCGAGCGCCAGCTCGACGTCGCCCGGCTGCTGTGCGTGGGCGAGAAGGACAAGGCCATCGCCCGGCTGCTCCAGCTCTCGGCCCGCACCGTCGAGCGCGAGGTCAGCGCGATCCTGGTCGCCCTGGGCGTCGGCAGCCGCACCGAGGCCGTCCTGGCCATGCGCGGCCGCGGCGTCAACGGCGGGGGCTACGCCGGCACCTGAGCCCGTGTCCCTCCTGCGATTGAGCAGGGTGCCGACGGGGCTGGCGGCCCTGCCCGACCGGCGGTGCGCCGGCCCGGCTGCTCAGAGCAGCGGGGCGAGGGCGGCGTACGCCTGGTCGGGGGTGAGGACGCGGCAGCCCTGGGCGCGGGCGGCGGCGACGACGTGGCGCTGCTCGCGCGCCAGGCGCAGACCGCGACGCACGAGGACCCACGGGGGCTTGCGGTGCTCGCGCAGGTCGCGGGACAGGCGGCGCCAGAAGGTCAGGGCCGGGTGCTGGGTGACGCAGACGGCCGCGGCCAGCACGTCGCGGTCGCGACAGGCGGCGACGACCTCGGGGGCGAAGATCCCCTCCGCGACGACGTACGCCGACCCGCCCACGTCGAGCAGCCGCCGACCCACGACCCGGCTGGTGGCGATGTCGTAGACCGGCACCTCGGTCCGGCCCTCGCCGCACAGCTCCTCGAGCGCGGCGAGCGCGGCCTCGAGGTTCCAGGAGCCGGGGGAGTCCCAGTCGACGATCCGCTCCCCGCCGGGGAGCGCGACCCAGGGCAGGGTCGGGTCGTCGCCCTCCTTGTAGAAGTCGTCCAGGCGCAGCTCGGGCAGCCCCAAGCGTCGGGCCAGCCGGGACTTGCCCGAGCCCGAGGGCCCGGCCAGGACGACCACCCGGGCGGGCCCGAAGGTGGGCTGGGGACGCGGTTCGGGCACGCCTAGATCCCGGTCGGGTGCCAGACGGTCCTGGTCTCGGTGAAGCGGGTCATCCGCTCCAGCGCCGGGGAGGCGCCCAGGTCCTCGACGCCGGCCCGGCGCACGCGCTTGAGGTTGATCGCGGCCTCGATCTCCAGGTTGCGGGCCAGCTCGGGGTCCTCGACCCCGGTCAGGTCCAGACCGTCGACGTCGAGGTGCGAGGCCAGCCACGGGGCGATCTCGGCGTGCGGCCCGGTGAGCAGGTTGACCACCCCGCCGGGGACGTCGGAGGTCGCCATCACCTCACCGAGCGTGATCGCGGTCAGGGGGTGCGGCTCGCTGGCCAGCACCACGCAGGTCCCGCCGGTGACGATCACGGGGGCGACCACGCTGACCAGGCCCAGGAGCGGGTCGGCGGGGGCCGCCACGGCCACGACGCCGGTCGGCACGGGGGCGGAGTGGTTGAGGTAGGGGCCGGCGACCGGGTTGGCGCCGCCGACGACCTGGGCGAGCTTGTCGGCCCACCCGGCGTACCAGACCAGGCGGTCGACGGAGGCGTCGACGGCCGTGCGGGCGCGGGCGGAGGTGAGTCCCTGGGCGGTGCGCAGCTCGGCCTCGAACTGGTCGCGGCGGCCCTCGAGCACCTCGGCGATGCGGTAGACCACCTGTCCCCGGTTGTACGCCGACCGCCCGGCCCACCCGGGGAAGGCCTTGCGGGCGGCCACGACGGCGTCGCGGGCGTCCTTGCGCGAGGCGTGCGAGGCGTTGGCCCAGAACCGGCCCTTGGCGTCGCGCACCTCGTAGCTGCGCCCGGACTCCGAGCGGGGGAAGGCCCCGCCCAGGTAGAGCTTCCAGGTCTTGCGCACCTCGGTGCGTCCGTCGGTGCCCGCCATCTCAGCGACCGCCCTTCAGGTAGGCCTCGAGCCCGTGGCGGCCGCCCTCGCGGCCGTAGCCGGACTCCTGGAACCCGCCGAACGGGCTGGTCGGGTCGAACAGGTTGAACGAGTTGGTCCACACCACGCCGGCCCGCAGCTGCGAGGCCGTCCACAGCGCGCGCGAGCCCTTGTCGGTCCACACCCCCGCCGAGAGCCCGTACGGCGTGTTGTTGGCCTTCGCGACCGCCTCGGCGGGCGTGCGGAAGGTCAGCACCGAGAGCACCGGCCCGAAGATCTCCTCGCGCGCGATCCGGTGGGCCTGGCTGACCCCGGTGAACAGCGTGGGGGCGAACCAGAAGCCGCGCTCGGGCAGCTCGCACGGAGCCGACCAGCGCTCGGAGCCCTCGGCCTCGCCGACCGCGACCAGCTCGGTGATCCGGTCCAGCTGGGCACGGGAGTTGATCGCGCCGACGTCGGTGTTCTTGTCCAGCGGGTCGCCCACCCGCAGGGTCGCCATCCGGGCCTTGAGCCGGTCGAGGAACTCCTCGGCGACCGACTCCTGGAGCAGCAGCCGCGAGCCGGCGCAGCAGACGTGGCCCTGGTTGAAGAAGATGCCGTCCACGACGCCCTCGACCGCCTGGTCGAGGGGGGCGTCGTCGTAGACGATGTTGGCGGCCTTGCCGCCCAGCTCGAGGGTGACCGACTTGCTCGTCCCCGCGACGGTGCGCGCGATCGAGCGGCCGACCTCGGTGGACCCGGTGAAGGCGACCTTGTCGACGTCCGGGTGCGCCACGAGCGCCTGCCCGGTGGCGCCGGCGCCGGTGACGATGTTGACCACGCCGGCGGGCAGGTCGGCCTGCTGGCAGATCTCGGCGAAGAGCAGCGCGGTGAGCGGGGTGGTCTCGGCCGGCTTGAGCACCACGGTGTTGCCGGTGGCGAGCGCCGGGGCGACCTTCCAGGCCAGCATCAGGAACGGGAAGTTCCACGGGATCACCTGACCGGCGACGCCGAGGGACTGCGGGTCCGGCCCGAGGCCGGCGTGGGAGAGCTTGTCGGCCCAGCCCGCGTAGTAGAAGAAGTGCGCGGCGGCCGTGGGCACGTCGACGTCGCGCGCCTCCTTGATCGGCTTGCCGTTGTCGAGGGTCTCCAGGACGGCGATCTCGCGGGCGCGCTCCTGGATGATCCGCGCGATCCGGAAGAGGTACTTGCCGCGCTCGGCGCCGCTCATCCGCGACCACACCCGGGTGTGGGCGCGCCGGGCGGCCTTGACGGCGGCGTTGACGTCGGCCTCGGTGGCCTCGGCGACCTCGCCCAGCACCTCCTCGGTGGCCGGCGAGATGGTCGGGAACGGCGTCCCGGACCCGGCGGTGAACTCGCCGTCCACGAACAGGCCGTAGGAGGACCGCAGGGTCACCACCGAGCGGGACTCGGGGGCGGGGGCGTAGTCGAGTGCCATCAGTCCACCGTCACGTGGTCGGGGCCGGAGTAGCGGCCGGTCGAGAGCTTGCTGCGCTGCATCAGCAGGTCGTCGAGCAGCGAGGAGGCGCCCAGGCGGAACCAGTCGGGGTCGAGCCAGTCGGGTCCGGCGACCTCGCTGACCACCACGAGGTGCTTGATCGCGTCCTTGGTCGTGCGGATGCCGCCGGCGGGCTTGACCCCGACCATCCGCCCGGTCGCGCGGCGGAAGTCGCGGACCGCCTCGAGCATCACCATCGTCACCGGGAGGGTGGCGGCCGGCTGCACCTTGCCGGTGGAGGTCTTGATGAAGTCCGCGCCGGCCATCATCGCCAGCCAGCTCGCGCGCCGGACGTTGTCGTAGGTCGCGAGCTCGCCGGTCTCCAGGATCACCTTGAGGTGGGCGTCGCCCTGCGGGTGACCGGCCGGCCGTGCGCAGGCCTGCTTGACGGCCACGATCTCGTCGTGGACCTCGCTGTAGCGGCCGGTCAGGAAGGCGCCGCGGTCGATCACCATGTCGATCTCGTCGGCACCGGCCGCGACGGCGTCGGCGACGTCGGCGAGCTTGACCGCGCGGGAGGCCCGTCCGCTGGGGAAGGCGGTCGCGACCGAGGCCACCTTGACGCCGGAGGTGCCGAGCGCCTCGCGCGCGGTGGCGACCAGGTCGGGGTAGACGCAGACGGCGGCCGTGGGCGGGCAGTCGCGGTCCATCGGGTCGGGCCGCTGCGCCTTGGCGGCGAGCGCGCGCACCTTGCCGGGGGTGTCGTTGCCCTCGAGGGTGGTCAGGTCGACCATCGAGATGGCGAGGTCGACGGCGTACGCCTTGGCGGTGGTCTTGACCGAGCGGGTGCCGAGGGAGGCCGCACGCCGGTCGGCACCGACCTGGTCCACGCCGGGCAGGCCGTGCAGGAATCGTCGCAACGAGGCTGCCGACGCTGCTGCGTCGGCCAACGAGTGCGACACCTGGTCCTGGGAAGTCACCGCGTGAGTGTAGGGACAGCACGACCCCGGTCGCACCTCACGTGCGCCGGGGTCGTGCTGGGGATCTCAGGGGATCGGTGGCCTCAGCCCTCGAGCGAGGCGTCGAGCGTGATCTCCACGCCGGTCAGGGCCTTGCTGACGGGGCAGGAGGCCTTGGCGTCCTGGGCGGCCTTCTCGAAGCCGGCGGCGTCGAGGCCCTCGACCTCGCCGGTCACGGTGAGCTTGATGCCGGTCAGCTTGAAGCCGCCGTTCTCCTTGTCCTGGCCGAGCGAGACGTCGGCGGAGACCTCGAGGGACTGCGGCGTGCCGCCGGCCTCGGCGATCAGGGCGGAGAACTGCATCGCGAAGCAGGCCGAGTGGGCCGCGGCGATGAGCTCCTCGGGGCTGGTGGTCCCACCGGCGTCGTCAGCCGCGCGCTTGGGGAAGGAGACGTCGTAGGTGCCGACCTTGGAGCTGCTGAGCTCGACCTGGCCCGAGCCGTCCTCGAGGGTGCCGTTCCAGGCGGTGCGAGCGGTGCGAGTGGGCATCGTGGTTCTCCTTGCGGTGGGGATCGGATGAGGTGTGCGACAAAATGTCTTGTGCACAAGATGACTGTAGGCACGCTAATCTGGTCGGGACAAGGGCGGATCACGACTTTTCTGCGACGAGGTGGTGGGCATGAGCGACGACGGTGCGGTGCGAGGGCTCGAGGAGCTGCTCTGCTTCGACCTGTACGCCGCCTCCCGCGCGGTCACGGCCCTCTACCGCCCGATGCTCGAGGAGCTCGGCCTGACCTACCCGCAGTACCTCGTGCTGGTCGCCCTGCGGCCCGGGGAGCCGCTCGGGGTGTCCGGGATCGCGGAGGCGCTGAGCCTGGACCACGGCACCCTGACCCCGCTGCTGCGGCGGATGGAGACGGCCGGCCTGGTGACCCGGACACGCAGCGCGGCCGACGAGCGGCGGGTCGAGATCGCGCTCACCGAGGCGGGGGCGGCGCTGCGGCTGCGGTTCGACGACGTGCAGTGCGTGGTGGCCGACGCCGTCGGGCTCGGGGTGCCGGAGTTCCGGGCCCTCCAGGACTCGCTGCACCGGCTGACCCGGTCGGTGCGGGCACGCGCCGAGGGGGAGCCGGTGGAGGTTAGCGCTCGTTAACTCCCCGTCGCTAGGATGCCCGGCATGACCTTCGAGCTCTCCGAGGACCACGAGTCGTTCCGTCGGGTCGTGCGCGACTTCGCCGAGAAGGAGATCGCGCCGCACGCCGCCCAGTGGGACCGCGACCACCACTTCCCGGTCGACGTCGTGCACCGGATGGGCGAGCTGGGGCTCTTCGGGCTCACCGCTCCGGAGGAGTACGGCGGGGCCGGCGAGGACGGCGACTTCACCAGCCTGTGCGTCGCCATCGAGGAGCTCGGTCGCGTCGACCAGTCGATGGGCATCACGCTCCAGGCCGGGGTGGGCCTGGGCATCAACCCGATCCTCGAGTACGGCACCACGGCGCAGAAGGAGCGGTTCCTGCCCGACCTGGTGGCCGGGACGGCGCTCGCGGGCTTCGGGCTGACCGAGCCCGGCGCCGGCTCCGACGCCGGGGCCACCCGCACCCGCGCCGAGCTCGACGCGGGGGAGTGGGTCGTCAACGGCTCCAAGCAGTTCATCACCAACTCGGGCTCCGAGATCACCAGCCTGGTCACGGTGACCGCGCGGACCGGGGAGCGCCCCGACGGCCGCCCCGAGATCTCCGCGATCATGCTGCCCAGCGGCACGCCCGGGTTCACCGCCGAGAAGGCCTACGACAAGCTCGGCTGGCACGCCTCGGACACCCACCCGCTCTCCTTCGACGACGCCCGTGTCCCCGAGGACCACCTGCTGGGCGAGCGCGGGCGCGGCTACGCGCAGTTCCTGGCCACCCTCGACGACGGCCGGGTCGCGATCTCGGCGCTCTCGGTCGGCTGCATCCAGGCCTGCCTGGAGATGGCCGTGGCGTACGCCGGGGAGCGGCAGACCTTCGGCGGCCCGATCGGGCGCAAGCAGGGCGTGGCCTTCCAGATCGCCGACCTCGAGGTGATGCTGCACGCCAGCCGGATGCTCACCTACCGCGCCGCCGCGCTGAAGGACCGCCGCGCCCCGATGAAGGAGTTCAAGCAGGCCGCCGCGGTCGCGAAGCTCTACACGACCGAGTCGGCCGTGACGGCGACCCGGATCGCCACCCAGGTCTTCGGCGGCTACGGCTTCATGGAGGAGTACCCCGTCGCCCGGTTCTACCGCGACGCCAAGGTCCTCGAGATCGGCGAGGGGACCTCGGAGGTCCAGCGGATGCTGATCGCGCGCGGGCTGGGCCTGCCGGTCGAGTAGGCCGTCCTCACCGCAGGCGCAGCACGACGTAGTCGCCCGAGCGGAAGGTCACGGTGGCCAGCTCCTCGAGGCGACCTAGCTGCGGCGTACGTCCTCGGGCGACGGCGGTGCGGTCGACGAGCAGCCAGTCGACGCCGTAGCGCCGGCGCAGCACCTCCAGGGCCGCGCGCGTGGGGACGTAGAACGCGCGCTGGTTCGCCGCCAGCCGCGGCGGGTCCCAGAACGGTGTCCTGTTCGAGTTGGTCAGCGGCGTCGAGGGCAGCCCGACCGTGGTCGGGGAGACGTAGGCCCAGCCCTCGACCAGGACGCGCCGCTCGCTGTAGCCGGACCGCCAGAAAGCGCGGTGGTCGCACCGCGGGAAGACGTCGCCGGGCGACGTGCAGTGCCCGTTGGTGGCGACGAGGTCGGTGGGCGCGGAGTGGCGGCGCAACCAACGCGCGGACTCGATGCCCCCGGGGCCGATCAGGGGCGGGGCAGTCGCGACGTCCGCGCGGTCGGTGGCCACCGCGTGGACGAGCGTCGGCGCCTCGGCCAGGACCACGACCGCTCCCGACCCGGCCACGGCGGCCGCCAGCAGCAGCGTCGCGCCCCCGACCGTCGGCCCGCGCAGGAGATCGCGCCGACGTGCGACCAGGCGCACCAGCAGGACCAGGACCAGCAGGCCGCCCCAGCCCTCGACGAGCGGCACCGCCACGGCCTCGAGCGTGTTGGCCGTGGTCGCGTGGGGGCCCGCGGGGTGGGTGGAGCCCGGGGCCACCGCGTGGACCACGAGCGTCCAGAGGGTGGCCAGCACCGCGGTCGCCGCCAGGGTGAGCACCTCTGCGCGCCGCAGCCGCCGCGGGAGCGCGGCCGCCAGCCCCGTGCCGGTCAGCAGGGGCGCGACCACCAGGACCGACCACGTGAAGTAGTGCTGCGAGAGCGCCACGTGGTCCAGGACCAGCGTCGCGCCCACCCCTGCGGCCAGGGTCGCGACCAGGAGCAGGGGGGTGGCCGACCGTGGTGCCTGCGGGCGTAGGTGACCGGTCGCGCCGAGAGCGGGCGCCGCCTTGGCCAGCAGGAACGAGACCGCGAGCACCACGACCACGAGGAGCGGCACGGTGCCCGCGGCCGTCGACAACCCCGACATCGACTCACCGGACCGCACCAGGGTGCGCAGCGGGTCGACCACCAGCGAGCGGTTGCCGCTGCCCCAGAACACCCGTCGGTCCACGGCGAGGGCGACCCCGGCCAGGACCAGCGCGAGGCACGCGCGCCACCAGCCGCCGACGACAGCCGACTCCCGAGGGCGGCGCCTCCGGCCGGGCCACGGGGCGCCGAGCAGCCGGAGCGTGCGCCAGCCCGCCACCACGGCCGTCCCGGCCAGCAGCGGCGGCAGCGAGCTGGACTTCGCCGCCCCCGCGGCGACCAGCACGACCAGCAGGCCGCCCCAGCCCGCGACGGCGCGAGCCCCGACCGGGGCCTCCTCGCGAGACCCGGTCACCAGGCGATCCAGCAGCAGCAGGGCCAGCAGGGTGAACGGCAGGGCGTAGACGAAGGTGGGGGACAGGAACGCACGGGCCGCGGTCTGCGGCCAGCCCGACGGCGCACTCGCCGGAGCCCACCCCAGGAAGCCCGGGGTGACCCCGAGGAACGCCACGGCCGCGGCGACACCGGCCCAGGCGGGCCGGGCCGGACGGGTCGCGCCCGGGGTCGCCGGCCTCGGGACGAGCCGGGAGGTCACCTCGGCCACCGCGAGCAGGGTCAGCACGAGCAGCAGGGCCGGGTCCAGTCCCCGGACGAGGAGGACGGGCTCGGTTCCGGTGACCCAGGAGGCGGCCGCGACGTGGACGTACCAGAGCCAGTGGTAGCCCAGGGGCGTGCCGAGGACGTACGGCACCTGGGGCGGCAGGTGGTGGCGCAGCTCGCCGACGAGCGCGAGGTGGTACTGCTCGTCGACGTAGGGCGCCCGGAGCGAGGCGAGCGTGTCGGGGTGCACCGACCACTGGTCCGCCGCGACCCGCACCACGACGTACGCCGCCATCAGCGCCAGCGCCCAGCCGGCACCGCTCCCGGGCCCACGACGGGCCGGGACCCGGGGGAGGGGCGTGGCGTCACCCCGGCGCGTCCGCAACCGCCACCCGAGGATCGCGAGGAGCACGACGGCGGGCCACGCCAGGATCGCGTGGGGGTGCCCCAGCGCGAGGACCACGGCGTACACCCCGGCCTCGGCCAGGAGCCCCACGACCGTGCCCAGGGCCAGCTCCCCGATCCGAGTGACCCGCTCGCGCGTGACCAGGCGGAGGAGCAGCGTTCCGGTGAGGGTGAGGTGGACCGCGACGTAGGCGCTGTAGCGGAGCAGGTCGCCGACGGGGTAGCCCCCGACCCGGTGGGCCAGGACCACCGCCAGCAGCCAGCAGAGCACCCCGGGGAACGCGTCCACGACGCCCTGGCGCACCCGGGCGCCTCGGGCACCTCCGCCGTCCCCAGGGGGCCGGGCCACCCCGGCCTGCGGCGCGTCGCGGGTGGGGCGCGCGGCGGTCGTCGTCACCGCCCGCGCACGCCCACCGCGAGCGCGGGCGCCGCCGTCGGCGGAGCAGCGGGTTCGTGGACGCAGGTCGCGTCCAGCGAGTCGTGGGCCACGAAGTACGCCGGGCGGCCCTGCAGGTGGGTGTACATCCGGCCGACGTACTCGCCCATGATCCCCAGGCTGACCAGCTGCACGGCGCCGACGCCGCACACGATCAGCACGGTGGAGGCCCAGCCCGCCACGGAGTCGCCGCGCACCAGGGCGGCCACGACGTACACCATCAGCAGCGCCGCGAGGACGCCCGAGAGCAGCCCGGCCAGGGTGGCGACCCGCAGGGGCACGACCGAGGAGCCGGTGACCGAGTCCAGGGAGAGCCGCACCATCGTCAGCAGGGGGTACTTCGAGGTGCCGGCGGCGCGGACCTCCCGCCGGTAGGGCACCCGACCGCTGGGGAACCCGAGCGCCGGGACGACGAAGCGCAGCACGCGAGCGTGGTCGGGCATCGTGTTGACCGCGTCGACCGTGGCGCGCGACATCAACCGGAAGTCACCGACGTCGCCCTCGGCCCCGGTCTGCGCGATCCGGCGGATCAGCGCGTAGAAGGCACGTGCCGACCAGCGCTTGAACCGCGAGTCGGTGGAGCGGTCGGCCCGCTCGCCGTAGACGACGTCGAGGGCGTCGCGACGGGCCAGCTCGAGCATCCGCGGGATGACCTCGGGCGGGTCCTGGAGGTCGGCGTCCAGGGTGACCACGAAGTCGCCGCGGCACCGGCGCAGCCCGGCCGAGAGGGCCGCCTGGTGACCGGCGTTGGCGCGCAGGCGCACCACCCGCAGCTCGCCCCAGGTGCGCCGGTGGCGCTCCAGCCCGGCTGCGGTGAGGTCGCGGCTGCCGTCATCGACCGCCACCACCTCGTACGCCGTGCCGAGGCCGTCGAGGACCGGCCGCAGCCGCTCGACCAGCAGGTCGAGCACCTCGGCCTCGTCGTACATCGGGATGACCACCGAGAGACCGACCTCCATGGAGGCAACCGACCACGGTGGCCGGACGGGGCCGGCAACACGGGTGGAACGTCGCGGGAACGCCCAGGGAACGCGCGCCCAACACGCTCGCCCCCGGTGCGCGACGGTGGCAGCAGCACGGGCTGGCGCGCCCTGGGGCCCGGCGCGGACGGCGCGGCTAGGCTGCGACCATGGCCTCACGACGGCGTCGTACGGGCGGTGAGGCGGCCAAGTTCTCCCTGGTCAACGCGGGAGCCACGGTCGTGGCCGTGGTGCTGTTCAACCTCGCGGTTCACGGCGTCCCGCGCCTCGCGACCCCGGGGCCGGCCAACCACCTGCCGGTCCTGGCCTGGCTCGGCGCCAACCTGGTCGGGATGGCGCTCAGCTTCTGGGGCAGCAGGCGGTGGGCCTTCGTGCACCGCCGTCCTTCCGGTCCGGCCGGGGGAGCCCTGCACTACACGCTGGTCAACGTGGCGTCCTTCGCCATCCCGATGACGTGCCTGTGGCTGAGCCGCAACGTGCTGGGCGAGGACTCCTGGGTGGCCGACAACCTGTCGAGCAACGTGGTGGGGGCGCTGCTGGGGATGGCGTTCCGGTTCTGGGCCTTCCGGCGCTTCGTCTTCAAGCGACGTCGTGCTCATTCCGCCGACCCCGACCCCGAGCCCGACCCCGACTCCGAGCCGGCGGGCCTCAGCGGTCGGTGAGCCGCTGCCACTCCTGCGGGCTGACGGGCATGCCCTGGTGGTAGAGGGCGTAGTAGCCCGTGCCCCGGATGGGGGTGTGCACCTTCCAGGTCTTGACCCCGGGCCCCGGGTCGCGGCGCTCGTAGTGCAGGCCGTACTCCGTGGGGATGCGCCGGTAGTCCTCGGGGCGGTAGAAGCGGTAGTTCTGCCCCATCAGCCACGACGAGGCGCGCTGCCGCTCGAGCGCCTGGCGCACGATGAAGCGTGAGTCGAAGCGGTCCACGAACTCGCAGCGGCAGTAGTAGAGGATCTCGCCGAACTCGCCGCCGCTGTGGATGGCCACCTTCGGCATCCGGGCCAGGTCGAGGCCCAGGGCGCGGTACTGCGGCGTGGTGGCCCAGTTGCCGATCACGGGTCCCTCGGAGAGCACGGGTCCCTGCCGGGCCACGCTCCGGCCCCAGAAGTACGCCGACGGCGCGGCCACCACGGCCGCGACGGCCACGGCCAGCACCACCCCGAGGACGCGACGAGACGCGCTCGGCGACCCGGCGAGGACCGCCAGCGCCCACGCCAGGGTGATGGTGGCCGAGGCGACGGTGAGGCCGTAGTACCAGAAGAAGGGCGGCACATCGAGGGCGATGAAGGCCAGGTAGTAGGCGAGGCCGGCCGCGGCGAGCGTGAGCGGCGGCAGCCACGGGACCCGGCGCCACCGTCCGAGCAGAGGAGCCGCGAGCACCGCCACGAGGCCGGCCCCCAGGACCCACAGCGCCGGTCGGACCCCGTCGGGGTAGACCCGGCCGAAGCGGTTCCACAACCCGCTCCAGAACGGCGAGACCCGGGCGAACCTCGACCCGCCCTTCATCGCGAGGGTGTCGGGGATCGCCGAGCCCAGGTGGACCCAGCTCCACGCGAACCACGGCAGGCAGACCACGGCGGCGATCACGCCGGTGACCAGCACCGAGCGCAGCAGCGGGCGGCGCACGGCCGGGGTCAGCAGCCAGACGACCGCCACGGGCACCACCAGGTCGGGCCGCAGGAGCACGGCCACGCCGGCGAGCACGCCGTACCGGACCGGCGCGCCCTCGCGGGCGGTGACCACGAGCCAGACCAGCACGGTGACGGCGAGCAGCGTCTCCATGCCGATCGTGCCCATCAGGAACGGGTCGGTGAACAGCAGCGGCACGCCCAGCCAGGCCAGCCGCGTGCCCACGCCCCAGCTGCGACCCAGCCGCAGCAGCCCCCAGGCGCACAGCGCCGGGTTGACCACGGCGACCACCCACAGCGCGCCGATCGGGTCCCGGGTCAGGTACGACAGGCCGCCGAGCAGGAGGGCGTTGAGCGGGGAGGTCATCGTGTTGGACGGCACGCCCGGCAGCAGGCCCCACTCGCCGCGCTCGAAGAGCCCGCGGGCGTAGCCCAGGGTGATGTAGGTGTCCTCCACCAGGGCGTCGTGCAGGGCGACCATGGTGACCAGGCCCAGCAGGGCCGCCAGCACGACGGGCCCGGCGGACGCCGGCGTCGGCCGGCCCAGGGAGCCCAGGGGGCGTCGCGAGCGGGTCGTCCCGGGCGACTCGAGGGTCCGAGCCGTCTCGGTGGCGGCGTCCACTAGATGTCCAGGTGGTCGAAGACGCGGTCGGGGATGCTGCGCACGACCGCCATCACCACGCGCCAGCGGGCGGGGGCGTAGACGACGCGGTCGCCGCGGGCCACGCCGTCGACGACCGCCTCGGCGACGTCGGCCACCGGGGCCAGCTTGGTCTTCCCGCCGGCGAGGTGGGCGGTCATGGGGGTCTCGGTCGGCCCGGGCTTGACCAGCACCACCTGCACCTGACCGCCCTGGGCCAGCCGGTGCTGCATGCCGCGAATGGCCGTGGTCACCATCGACTTGGCCGAGCCGTAGAGGTAGTTGGACCGGCGGCCGCGGTCGCCAGCGACAGACCCCAGGACGCAGAGGGTGCCGTGGTCGTCGGCGACCATGCGGGCGATGACCTGCTCGGCCAGGACGACCTGGTGCACGCCGTTGACCTCGAGCGCCTCGCGGGTCCGGTCCGGGGCCGACTGGAGGGCGACCTGGTCGGGCAGGGTGCCGAAGGCCACGAGGGCCACGTCGACCGGTCCCGCGGCGTGCAGCCGGTCCAGAAGCGCGTCCACCGCGCCGGCGTCGGCGACGTCGAGCACCTCGCAGGTCGCGGTCAGCTCGCCCCGGGCGCGCAGGTCGGCGGCGACGCGTTCGAGGCCCGCGGCGGTGCGGCCGACCAGGACCACCTCCCGGGCGCCGCGGGCGACCCAGAGCCGCAGGCAGGCCTGGGCGATGCCGGACGTGGCCCCGAAGACCACGATGCGCTTGACGTCCCTCATGCCAGTCCCAACCTCCGTGATTGCGTCGAGGAGAACACCCCGACCGCGCCGTACTTCTCGCGCACCGCCTCGAACTCCTCCCACCGCGGGTAGCCCGCGCGGAAGGTCGAGACGCTCATCCGCGCGTCCTTGCTGAGGTAGAGCCGCCCGCCCGCGGCCACGACGAGGTCGTCGAGGTCGTCCAGCAGCCCCAGGGCCGCCGGGGAGACCGGCAGGTCCAGGGCCAGGGTCAGGCCGGGCTGGGGGAAGGACAACAGGTTCTGGTTGCCCTCGCCCAGCGTCTTGAGCACCGCCAGCGGCGAGGCCAGACCGGCCCGGGTGACCCGGTCGAAGATCTGCCGGAACGGCTCGGACCCGGCGCTGGTGGGGAGCACGAACTGGTACTGCAGGAAGCCGGGCCGGCCGTAGACCCGGTTCCACGCCCGGACGCCGTCGAGGGGGTAGAAGAACGGCTCGTAGTCGACCAGGTGGTCGGTGACCGGCTTGCGCACCTTGCGGTAGTAGAGCGCGTTGAAGGCCGCCACCGTGTGGCGGTTCAGCGCCCAGGTCGGGGCGAAGACCGGGAAGGTGGGGCCGCCGTCGCGGCGGCTCCGGGGCTCGGGGTCGCCCGGGAAGTCGGCGTGCTCGCCGAGCATGAGCAGCGACCGCCCGAAGCGTCGGCCCCGGCTGACGCAGTCGATCCAGGCCACGGAGTACGTCGAGGACTCGTGCCGCACCAGGGCCTCGAGCACCTCGTCGAGGGAGCCGAGCCGCAGGACGCGCTCCTGCACGCTGCTGCACCGCACCGGGAGCAGGGTGAAGGTGACGCTCAGGACGACGCCGGTCAGTCCCATGCCGCCGCAGGTGGCGCGGAAGAGGTCGGCGTTCTCGGTGCGCGAGGCGGTCACGACCTCCCCGCTGCCGAGCAGCACCTGCAGGGAGACGACGTGGTCGGAGAAGCTGCCGGAGCCGTGGTGGTTCTTGCCGTGGACGTCGCTGGCGACCGCGCCCCCGACGGTGACGAACTTGGTGCCCGGGGTGACCGGGAGGAACCAGCCGCGGGGCACGTAGACCCGCAGGACCTCGGCGAGCGAGACCCCGGCCTCGCAGGTCAGGGTGCCGGTGGCCGGGTCGAAGTCGATGAGGTCGTCGAGCCCGAGGGTGCTGATCACGTGCTCGTTGAGCGCCGAGTCGCCGTAGCTGCGGGCCAGTCCCCGGGCCAGGACCGGACGCCCGTCGAGGGCCGCGGCGGCCTCGCCGGGGGAGGCGGGCCGGGTCGTGCGGGCCTCGACGGTGGGGTGGAGCCCCCAGCCGGTGATCGAGCGGACGTCGTTCACAGGGCGACCACCGTGGCGGCCACGAAGACCACGAGGACCAGGGCCCCGACCAGCAGGCTGGTGCGGTCGCGGACGGCGTACAGGATGGGGTCCTCGTTCATCTGGCCGCGGTGGGCCACCAGCCAGGCCCGGGAGATCCAGAACAGGATCAGCGGCACGCTGATCCACAAGATCTCCGGGGTGCGGTAGAGCGCGGCGGTGCGGACGTCGTTGACGTAGAGCGCCAGCACCACGGTCGCGGCGTACCCCGCGGTGACCCCCAGGGAGGTCATCACCTCGAGGTCCTCGTGGACGTAGCCGCGACCCCGCACGGCCCCCTGGGCGGGATCGGCGGAGAGGCGCACCCGGGTGAGCTCGCTGACCCGCTTGATGAAGGCCAGGCTGAGGAAGAAGAAGAAGGAGAAGGTCAGCAGCCAGAACGACAGCACCGCCGAGGTGGCCGTGGCGCCGGCCACGATGCGGGCGGTGTAGAGGATCGCCAGAGTGACGACGTCGACCACCACGCGCCGCTTGAGGTCGACGGTGTAGGCGAGGGTCAGCGCGAGGTAGCCGACCAGCGTGGCGGTGAACAGGGGCGGCAGCAGCAGCGCCGAGACCCCCAGCGACGTCACCATCAGCAGGGGCCAGACCAGCCACCCGGTCGCCAGGTCCAGGTCGCCCGAGGCGAAGGGCCGGCTCCGCTTGGTGGGGTGGTGCCGGTCGCTGGCCACGTCGGCGATGTCGTTGAAGAGGTAGACGCTGGAGGCGGTCAGGGAGAAGAGCACGAGCCCCAGCAGCGCCTGCGCCACGGCGCCCGGGCGGTCCACCAGGTGCCCGGCCAGCAGCGGCAGGAGCAGCAGGCCGTTCTTCACCCACTGGTGGGGCCGCATCGCGCGCAGCAGCGCGCTGGCACGGCTCCGGCCGCGGGGGGCGAAGACGCGGCGCACGTTGGGCACCGAGGCGAGCAGCCGCCGGTCGTCGGAGACCGCGTAGGCGTCGGTGGCCGCGGCCCAGACCTCGCGGTCGTCGGTGTGGTTGCCCACGTAGTCGAAGCCGCCGGCGCCGAACCGGGACACCAGCAGGTCGCGCTTGCTGGTCGCGCTCAGGTTGCGGTCGCCGCTGCTGGCCAGGACCTCGTCGAAGAGACCGAGGTGGTCCGCGACGGCGTCGGCCTGCGTCTCCAGGCTCGCCGTGGCCAGCACGACACGACGGCCCGTGGCCCGCTGCTCGGCGACGAACTCCAGCACCTCGGGGTGGTAGGGCAGGGACGCAGGCTCCAGGGTGTGCCGGGAGGCGAGCTCGCGCTTGAGCCGCAGCTTGCCGTCGGCCAGCCACCGCCCCACCTGGACCACGCGCCAGGGCTGCCGGGTCAGGTAGGCGCTGGCGGTCTCGTGCAGCAGGTCGGTGCGCAGCAGGGTCCCGTCGAGGTCCACGACCAGCGGCCGCAGCCGGGCGTCCGGGCGGGCCTCGTGACCCGCGGCGGCGAAGGCCTGGCTCACGCGCGTCCTCCTCGAGGGGTGCCCCGCCACGTGGTCGTGGCGCCCGAGGGCGGCTCCGAGGCTACCAACGCCGCGACCGGGTTCCCGCCTCGCCGCGCGACCGGGTCGCGGGGGTCCGGGTCAGGCCCGGGGGGCCCAGAAGTCGGTCCAGACGAACCCGAGCTCCTCGAACATCAGGCGCAGCAGGGGCAGGCTGATCCCGACGACGTTGTGGGGGTCGCCGGTCACCCCCGACACGAAGACGCCGCCCAGGCCGTCGAGGGTGAACGCCCCGGCGACGGCCAGCGGCTCCCCGGTCGCGACGTAGGCCTCGACCTCCTCGTCGGTGACGTGGGCGAAGCGCACCTGGGTGGCGGCCGAGCGCGCGATCCAGGTCTCCCGCTGGGTGTCGATGACGCAGTGGCCGGTGTGCAGGACCCCCGAGCGGCCGCGCATCTGCTTCCACCGGCGTACGGCCTCCTCGGGCGTGCCGGGCTTGCCGAGGATCTCCCCGTCCAGGGCCAGCACGGAGTCGCAGCCGACGACCAGCGCACGCTTCTGGGTCGCGGCCACCGCGATGGCCTTGAGCTGGGCCAGCTTCATCGTGTAGTCCGCCGGGCCGGTGACCGGCACGGCGCTCTCGTCGACGCCGCTGACGACGACCTCGGGGGACAGGCCGGCGTTGCGCAGGGTGGTCAGGCGGGCCGGCGACTGCGAGGCCAGGACGAGGCGGGGGACGGTGGGCACCGTGGGCTCCTAGCGGGCGCTCGCGCGCCAGGCGCCGGGGCCGTGGCGGTGGGCGGGACGCACGGCGCGGTGGTGGGCGCTCCACTCCGAGCGCGGGGCCGGGGGCACGTCGGCCGCCGCGGCCCCGGCGGCCAGGGCCGAGACGACCGTGACCAGGGCGGCCAGCTGCTCGGGGGTGGGGTCACCCTTCACGACGCGCAGGAGGGGCGTCTGCGGGGCGGTCTCGCTCGCGTCGGCCATCAGAGGGGGATGTTCCCGTGCTTCTTGGGCGGCAGGGTCTCGCGCTTGGTGGCGAGCAGGCGCAGCGCCCGGACGACCTCGACGCGGGTCTCGTGCGGGGTGATGACCGCGTCGACGTAGCCGCGCTCGGCGGCGACGTAGGGGTTGGCCAGGGTGTCCTCGTACTCCGTGATCAGCTCGGCGCGGCGGGCCTCGACCTGCTCGTCGGAGCCGCCGTCCTCGCTGATCTTCGCCAGCTCCTTGCGGTGCACGATGTTGGCCGCGCCCTGGGCGCCCATCACGGCGATCTGGGCGGTGGGCCACGCGAGGTTGACGTCGGCGCCGAGGTGCTTGGACCCCATCACGTCGTACGCCCCGCCGTAGGCCTTGCGGGTGATGATCGTGACCAGCGGGACGGTGGCCTCGGCGTAGGCGTAGATCAGCTTGGCGCCGCGCCGGATGATGCCGTTCCACTCCTGGTCGGTGCCCGGCAGGAAGCCCGGCACGTCGACGAAGGTCAGGACGGGGATGTTGAAGGCGTCGCAGGTGCGCACGAAGCGCGCGGCCTTCTCGGAGGCGTCGATGTCCAGGGTGCCGGCGAACTGCATCGGCTGGTTGGCCACGATGCCGACGCTGCGGCCCTCGACCCGGCCGTAGCCGATCACGATGTTGGGGGCGAAAAGCTCCATCACCTCGAGGAACTCGGCGTCGTCCAGGACGGTGGTGATGACGTCCTTGATGTCGTAGGGCTGGTTGGCGCCGTCGGGGATCAGGGTGTCGAGCGCGCGGTCCTCGTCGGTGGTCTCGAGGTCGGCCGGGGCGTCGAAGACGGGCGGGTCGTCGAGGTTGTTCTGGGGCAGGTAGGAGAGCAGCGCCTTGGTGTACTCCAGCGCGTCCTCCTCGTCGCTGCCCATGTAGTGGGCGTTGCCCGACTTGGTGTTGTGGGTGCGGGCGCCGCCGAGCTCCTCCATCGTGACGTCCTCGCCGGTGACGGTCTTGATCACGTCGGGGCCGGTGATGAACATGTTGGAGGTGCCGTCGACCATGATCGTGAAGTCGGTGACGGCCGGGGAGTAGACGTGGCCGCCGGCGCACGAGCCCATGATCAGGCTGATCTGGGGGATGACGCCGCTGGCGTGGACGTTGCGGCGGAAGATCTCGCCGTACAGGCCTAGGGAGACGACGCCCTCCTGGATGCGGGCGCCGGCACCCTCGTTGATGCCGATGATCGGGGAGCCGGTCTTGATGGCGAGGTCCATCACCTTGGTGATCTTCTCGCCGTAGACCTCGCCCAGCGAGCCGCCGAAGACGGTGAAGTCCTGGGAGAACACGCAGACCTGGCGGCCCTCGACGGTGCCGTAGCCGGTGATCACGCCGTCGCCGTAGGGGCGGTTCTTCTCCAGCCCGAACGCGACCGAGCGGTGCCGGGCCAGCTCGTCGAGCTCGACGAAGGACCCCTCGTCGAAGAGCATCTCGATGCGCTCGCGGGCGGTCTGCTTGCCCTTGGCGTGCTGCTTCTCCACGGCCTTGGCCGAGCCCGCGTGCACCGCCGCGTCGACCCGACGCTCCAGGTCGGCCAGCTTGCCGGCCGTGGTGTGGATGTCGATCTCCAGGTCAGAAGGGGGGACCTCGGTGCCGCCGGTCGCCTGGTGGTCCGGGGTCTTCTCTGCTGCGCTCACGAAACCTCGACGTCTCCTCGGGTGCGGTGCGGTGCGGTGTTCCCACCGCATCGTTCCTGCGTCAATGTAGTGGTCATGAGCGAGCACGAGGCAACGCGCCCATCCCTGGACCCGACCGCCGTGCCCACGACCGGCGGCTGGCGTGTCGAGGTCGTCGCCACCTCGCGCTCGACCAACGCCGACGTGGGCTCCCGCTTCGCCGCCGGCGAGGGGCAGGGCCTGGTCCTGGTCGCGGAGGACCAGACGGCCGGGCGCGGTCGGCTGGGTCGGGAGTGGATCACGCCGCCCCGCGCCTCCCTGACGGTGTCGTTCCTGGTCGTCCCCCCCGCCGAGGTCCCGGCCTCGCGCTGGAGCTGGCTGCCGCTGCTGACCGGGGTCGCCGCCGCGGACGCCGTACGCCGGGTGGCCGGGCTGCCCGTGGACCTGAAGTGGCCCAACGACCTGCTCGCCGAGGACGGCCGCAAGCTGGGCGGGATCCTGCTCGAGCGGGTGGAGCGCCCCTCCCCGCACGGACCGGAGGCCGCGGCCGTGGTGGGGATCGGGCTCAACTGCACCCAGGAGGTCGACGAGCTCGCCGTGCCGCAGGCGACCTCCCTGCTCGTGGCCGGGGCTCGGGACCCCGAGCGCACCGACCGGGCCCGTCTGCTCGGTGCGCTCGTCGAGGAGCTGGACGCCCGGCTCCGGGCGTGGACGGCGGGTGAGGACCTGCGCGACGCCTACCTGGAGCGCTGCGTCACGCCGGGCCAGGAGGTGACGGTGACCGTGCCGGGCGGCGAGCTGCGCGGTCGGGCCACCGACGTCGACGCCGAGGGCTGCCTCGTCGTGGAGACCGAGGCGGGGGAGCAGCACCTGGGCGCAGGTGACGTCGTGCACGTGCGTCCGGTGGCATGATCACGCTGTGGTGATCTCCCGGCGTCTTCTCAACGACGGCGAGCAGGTGGTGCTCAGCACCCGCACCCACGTCAAGGCGCTGGCCGTCCCGGTGGTGGTCCTGCTGGTCGTGGCCGGGGTGGCGGGCTTCGCCACGAGCCTGCCCGACGGCGCCCACGCCGGGCTGTGGCGGCTGGCGATCTGGGTGGTGGCGCTGCTGGTGCTGCTGCGCCTGGTGGTCGTGCCGTTCCTGCGCTGGTGGACCACGACGTACACCTTCACCGACCGGCGCCTGATCACCCGCACGGGTATCCTGAGCCGCAGCGGCCACGACGTGCCGATGAACCGGATCAGCGACATCTCCTACGAGAAGAGCCTCCTGGACCGGCTCTTCGGCTGCGGCACGCTGGTGGTCTCCGACGCGAGCGAGACCGGCCGGGTGGAGCTGCGCGACATCCCCCACGTGGAGGAGGCGCAGCTGGCGGTCAGCGAGGCGCTCTTCGCCGACCCCCGCCTGGCCGGGTCCGATCGCCGCGAGCGGCGGGAGCACGACGATGACGGCACCTGAGGACCTCGAGCGGGCGATCATGGGCGCGGTCGCGGACCTGACGGGCGCCGAGGTGGCCGCCCGGGCGGGCCTGTCGGTCAAGGAGGCGCAGCGGCTGTGGCGCGCCCTGGGCTTCGCCGAGGCCGGTGACGCCCCCGCGTTCAGCTCCGCCGACGCCGAGGCGCTGGACCGGGTCGCCTCGATGGGGCGCGAGGGTGCGCTGGACTTCGACACGCTGGTGCGGATGACCCGCGCGGTCGGCACGACCATGGACCGGCTCGCGGCCTGGGAGGTCGCGACGCTGGCCGGCGGCCTGGACCGCTCGGTGTCGGGGGACTCCCAGCGCGACGAGGCCCTGCGGCTGGTGCAGGCGATCGGGTCGGACTTCGAGGGCCTCGTCGTCTACGTGTGGCGCCGCCACCTGGCGGCGGCGATCGCCCGGGTGGAGAGCGTCGACGTCGCCGAGGAGCAGCTCGCCGAGGCCACCGTCGGGTTCGCCGACCTGGTCAGCTTCAGCGAGCTGACCAACAAGCTCGACGACGACGAGATCGGCAACCTCGTGGAGGTCTTCGAGACCCGCAGCCACGACGTCGTGGCCCGCCGGCGCGGTCGGATGGTCAAGACCCTGGGCGACTCGGTGCTGTTCATGGCCCCGACGCCGGCCGACGGGATGGAGATCGCCTGGGACATCGTCCGGGTGATCGGCGGCGACCCGCGGCTGCCCGACGTGCGTGCCGGGGTGGTCACCGGCTCGGTGGTGCTGCGGATGGGCGACGTCTACGGACCCGCGGTCAACCTCGCGGCCCGGCTGACCGGGGTGGCCCGACGCAACCGGGTCATCACCGACACCCACACCGCGGAGCGGCTGCCCACGCGTCGGTTCGAGACCCGCACGCTCCCGGCCCGGCCGGTGCGCGGCTTCGGCGACCTCCAGCCGGTCGCCGTGCGCCGCACGCAGTCGCGCTGAGGCGCCCGGTCGCGGGCTCGGTAGGCTCCGGCCCGTGTCCACGCCTCCACCCCCCGCACCTGTGCTCGCCCCCACCGTCGCCGTGATCGGCGGTGGTCAGCTGGCCCGGATGATGGCCGAGCCGGCCGCGGCCCTCGGCATCCCGTTGCGGCTGCTGGCCGAGGCCCCGGGCGTCAGCGCCGCCCAGGTCGTGCCCGACCACCTCGTGGGCGACTACACCGACCTGCCCACGCTCGAGCAGGTCACGCAGGGCTGCGCCGTGGTCACCTTCGACCACGAGCACGTGCCGACCGAGCACCTGCACGCGCTCGAGGCCTCGCTGCCCGTCCGACCCGGGCCCGAGGCGCTGGTGCACGCCCAGGACAAGGCCGTCATGCGGCAGCGGCTCGGCGACCTCGGCGTCCCGTGCCCGCGGAACGCCGTCGTCGCCGGCCCGGCCGACGTCGAGGCGTTCGGCCTGCCGTGCGTGCTGAAGACCACGCGCGGGGGCTACGACGGCAAGGGGGTGTGGTTCGTCGACACCGTCGAGGACTGCGCGGACGTCTTCGCCCAGGCCGCCGAGCAGGGCCGCACGATCCTGGCCGAGGAGCGGGTCGACTTCCGCCGCGAGCTCTCCGCCCTGGTGGCGCGGTCCCCCTCGGGCCAGGTCGCGGCCTGGCCGGTCGTGGCCTCGACCCAGCGCGACGGCATCTGCCACGAGGTGGTCGCCCCGGCCCCCGACCTCGACGAGGAGCTCGCGGTGCAGGCCCAGCAGGTCGCCATGCGCCTGGCCGGCGAGCTCGGCGTGACCGGCGTGCTGGCCGTCGAGCTGTTCGAGACCACGGACGGGCGGATCCTCGTCAACGAGCTGGCGATGCGCCCCCACAACACCGGCCACTGGACCCAGGACGGCGCGGTGACCAGCCAGTTCGAGAACCACCTGCGCGCCGTGCTCGACCTGCCGCTCGGCTCGCCCGCGCCGCGCGAGCGCTGGACGGTGATGGTCAACATCCTCGGCGGCGAGCGCGGCACCGGACGGCTCTACGACGGCTACCCGCACGCGATGGCGCGGGACCCGCGGCTGCGCGTCCACCTCTACGGCAAGGAGCTGCGGCCGGGCCGCAAGGTCGGCCACGTCAACGCCTACGGCGACGACCTCGAGGACTGCCTCGAGCGGGCGCGGCACGCCGCCGCCTGGTTCGCCGGGGACCTGGGGGAGGAGTCGGAGTGAGCAGCACGGGTGCACGCATCGGGATCGTGATGGGGTCGGACTCCGACTGGCCGACGATGAAGGCGGCCGGGGAGGCGTGCGCGGAGTTCGACGTCGCCTTCGAGGCCGACGTCGTCTCGGCGCACCGGATGCCCGACGAGATGCTGGCCTACGGCCGCGAGGCCGCCGACCGGGGGATCCAGGTGATCATCGCCGGCGCCGGCGGGGCCGCCCACCTGCCCGGCATGCTGGCCGCCGTCACGCCGCTGCCCGTGATCGGCGTGCCGGTCGCGCTGAAGTACCTCGACGGCATGGACTCCCTGCTCTCGATCGTGCAGATGCCCGCCGGGGTCCCGGTCGCCACCGTGGCGATCGGCAACGCCCGCAACGCCGGCCTGCTCGGCGTACGCATCCTGGCGGCGTCGGACCCCGACCTGCGGGCGCGGATGGTCGCCTTCCAGGCCGACCTGCGCGACGCCGCCCACGCCAAGGGCGCGGCCGTGCGCGACGCGGCGGCGCCTCGGCGCACGGGGTTCTAGGACCCACTCGCGCTCACTCGCCCCGGACGCGGCCGCGCATCGACTTGGTCTGCGACCGCTGCTTCTTGGCCTCGATCCGGCGGCGCTGCGACCCGCGGGTCGGCTTGGTCGGCACCCGGCGCAGGGGAGGCGGGCCCAGGGCCGTGCGGAGCCGGTCGGCGAGGCGTTCGCGAGCGGCTACCCGGTTGCGGTGCTGGGAGCGGTGCTCGCTCGCGGTGACCCGCACGACCGGGCCCAGGGCGGCCACGGCCCGGGACCGCTGGGCGTCGGTGAGCACCGAGCAGGAGGTCAGGTCCAGGACGACCTCGACCCGGCTGTCGGTGGTGTTGACCGACTGACCACCGGGACCCGAGGAGCGCGAGAACTGCTCCCGCAGGTCGGCCGCGGGCACCACGAGACCCTTCGGCAGCCCCGGCCCGGGCCGCAGCACGAGGTCGCGGACGTCGGACGGGAAGCCGGCGGCGGGACTCATCCGCCGCGCTTGCGCCACTCGATGGCAGGACAGGTGTCCATCACCATCGCGACGCCGGCCTCGCGGGTGCGCGCGAAGGCGTCCTCGTCGACGACGCCGAGCTGGAACCACACCCCGCGGGCGCCGACGGCCACCGCCTGGTCGGCGAACGGGCCGGCCTGCTCGGAGCGGCGGAAGACGTCCACGACGTCGACCGGGAAGGGCACGTCGGCGAGGGCGGCGTACCCCTGCTCGCCCAGGACGGTCGGCGCGTCCGGGTGGATCGGGACGATCCGCTTGCCGCGCTGCTGGAGCAGCGCCGCGATGGAGTACGCCGTGCGGCTCGGGTCGCCGGACAGCCCCACCACCGCCCAGGTCTCGCAGTCGTCCAGCATCAGGGACACCGCCGCCTCGTCCTGCCAGCTCTCGCTCATGCCCCGACCCTAGGCCGGGAGCCGCTGGCGGGGGCCGGTGGTGCAGGGTGGGTCGTGTGCTGGTGGCCGAGACGGGCAGGGTGACCCCGGCGCCCGCTGCCCTGCACGTCGAGCAGGTCGGGTGGGGCGTGGCGCGGCAGGTGGCGCGCGCCGTCGCGGACCGTCGCGGCGACCCCGACGGGCCACCCTCCTTGCTGGAGGACGTGGTGCGCCTGGCCGAGGCGCCGGGGTTCCTGGCCTACGCGGTGCTCGCGGGCCGCTCGGCCCTGGGCGTGGGCCTGGTCTCGCTGGCCGGCTCCGCGCCCGCGGTGGCGGCGTACGTCGGTGACGTCCTCGCCGACGGCGACCAGCCGGTGCGCGCGGCGATGGTGGTCCGCGCGCTCCACGACGCCGCTCAGGCGGGCTGCGCGCAGCTGGTCGTCGACGAGGCGGCGCTGGAGCCCGACGCGACCCCGTGGGAGGCGCTCGGCTTCGAGTCCGTGGACCGGGCCGCCACGGCGTCGGCGAGCAGCGTCAGCAGCGCCAGGACCCCCAGGACCGCGCCGACGACCAGGGGCGCCAGCACGCCGTAGGCGTCGGAGACCAGGCCGCCCGTGGCGGTGCCCAGGAGGATCCCCCCGGTCACCACGGTCGGCATCATCGCCATCACGGCGGGGGTGGCGCCGCCGATCGCCACGGTGCGGGCGGTGTGGGCCGAGTTCAGGCTGACCCCGCTCAGGCCCACGACCACCAGGGCGACCACGGCGACCGGGAGCGAGGAGGGCGCTAGGCGGAACCCGACCAGCCCGACGACCAGCACCACGAGGCCGGCGCCGACCACCCGCGACGGGCCGAGGTGGGTGACCCGGCCGACGACCCAGTTCCCGAGCACCGAGGCGAGTCCGTAGAGGGCCAGCAGCCACGGGACCCGCGACGCGGGCACCCCGGTGACGTCCTGGAGGATCGAGCTGAAGAAGCCGAAGGCGACCAGGGTGGCGCCGATGCCGAGCGCGGCGGTCGCGAAGGTGCCCCACAGCCGACGGTCCCGCAGGGACCCCAGCAGGACGCGCACCGGCTCGGGCGGCACCCCGGCCACGTTGGGCAGGGCGACGACGATGGCCAGCGCGGCCAGGAGCACGGCGACCGTGTCGGCGTGGAAGGCCGAGGCCCAGCTCAGGGACTGGCCGGCGAAGGTGGCCAGGGGCAGCCCGAGCGTCGTGCCGATCGTGACGCCGGCGAACACGGTCGCGGTGGCCCGGGGCTGTCCGCTGCCCGGCACCAGGCGCGTGACGGTGCCCAGCGCGACGGCGAAGTACGCCGACATCAGCAGCCCGCTGACCAGGCGCAGGCCCAGCATCACCGGCCACGGCGAGAGCACGCCTGCGGTCTGGGCGACGGCGAAGAGGACCAGCAGCGCGGGGAGCACCCGGCGCGGCCCGAAGCGCGACAGCGGCATGCCGACCAGCCAGGCCCCGAGCACCTGCCCGGCGGCGAACCCCGAGATCAGCATCGAGGCCGTCCCGAGGCTGACGCCGACGTCCCGGGAGATCTCCGGCAGCAGGCCGGCGGCCATGAACTCGCTGGTCACCATCGCGAAGATCCCGAGGGCGATCAGCCAGATCGCGCCCGGCACGCGCTCGCCGGTCGCCTCGTGCTGGGCCTCGTGCTGGGCCTCGAGTCGGGCCTCCGGCTGCTCGGCCCGTCCGTGGGTCGACCGGCCGGGGGAGAGGTCTGGGGCGACGGTCGTGTCCATGGGGTGCTCCAACACGGGCCCGGTGACATCGATTCCGTGACGGCGATTCCGTGACGGCGGGCACGTCCGGCGCCCGAGCACCACGTCCTAGGATCGGGGGCATGAGTGACTACCCGATGTACGCGCTGTCCGAGGAGCACCAGGCCATCCGCGAGGCGGTGCGCTCGCTGGCCGACGCCAAGATCGCGCCGTACGCCGCGGCGGTCGACGAGGAGGCCCGCTACCCGCAGGAGGCCCACGACGCCCTGCTGGCCGCCGACTTCCACGCCCCCCACGTCCCCGAGGAGTACGGCGGCGCCGGTGCCGACGCGCTCGCCACCGTCATCGTGATCGAGGAGGTGGCCCGCGCCTGCGTGAGCTCCTCGCTGATCCCCGCGGTCAACAAGCTCGGCTCGCTCCCGGTGATGATCGCCGGGTCGGAGGAGCTGAAGAAGAACTACCTGACCAAGCTGGCCGCCGGCGAGGGCGGCTTCTCCTACTGCCTCTCGGAGCCCGACGCGGGCTCCGACGCGGGCGGGATGAAGACCCGCGCGGTGCGCGACGGCGACGGCTGGGTGCTCGACGGCGTCAAGCGGTGGATCACCAACGCCGGCGAGTCCGAGTTCTACACCGTCATGGCCGTGACGGATGCGGAGAAGAAGACCCGCGGCGGGATCTCGGCGTTCGTGGTCGAGAAGGGCGACGAGGGCGTGTCCTTCGGCGCCCCGGAGAAGAAGCTCGGCATCAAGGGCTCCCCGACGCGCGAGGTCTACCTCGACAACGTCCGCATCCCCGCCGACCGGATGATCGGCGAGGAGGGCAGCGGCTTCGTCACCGCCATGAAGACCCTCGACCACACCCGGATCACCATCGCCGCGCAGGCCGTCGGCGTCGCCCAGGGGGCCCTCGACTACGCGCTGGAGTACGCCCAGGAGCGCCAGCAGTTCGGCAAGTCCATCGCGGAGTTCCAGGGCCTGCAGTTCCTGCTCGCCGACATGGGCATCAAGGTCGAGGCCGCCCGCCAGCTGACGTACGCCGCCGCCGGCCGCTCCGAGCGCGGCGACAAGGACCTCACCTTCTTCGGCGCCGCGTCCAAGACCTTCGCCTCCGACACCGCGATGCAGGTCACCACCGACGCCGTCCAGGTGCTCGGTGGCTACGGCTTCACCCGCGACTACCCGGTCGAGCGGATGATGCGCGACGCCAAGATCACCCAGATCTACGAGGGCACCAACCAGGTGCAGCGGATCGTCGCGGCCCGGCAGCTGCTCGCCGGGATCCAGAGCCGGCTGTGACCTGAGGCCCTGGACACCCCGACGGTCCGGGGAGCACCCTGGTCGAAGCCGGGCCCGACAGCACCCGGCGATCGGAGGTGGGACCGATGCCCGTCAGCGACCTGGGGCTGCACCCGGGGACGGCGCCGTCGTCCGTGGGGTGGGCGGAGTCCACGCCGGGGTTCGGGCGGTGGCTGCACGACTTCACCGACGGCACCTGGTCGTGGTCGGAGGAGATGATCGCGATGTACGACGCCGGGCTGAGCAACCCCGGCGACGTCGAGGCGGTCTTCGCCCGGCTCCACCCCGACGACAGCGGGCGGGTGCGCACCAGCCTGGAGCGGGCCATGCGCGACGGCACGCCGCTGCACGGGCAGTACCGCTTCCGCACCGACACCCGCGGCGAGCGCGTCTTCGCCTTCTTCGGCGACCCGATCCGGATCGGGCGCGACATGGTGGTCTCGCTGCGCGGCTACACCATCGACGTCACCGACCACGTGCACGCGATGGTCCACGGGATGGCGCGCGAGATCGCCGAGGACCTGCTGCACGAGCGCTCGGGGCGCTAGCGCTTCGGGGTCTCCGCGGCGTCACGGCGCTCCTGGAGGCGCTGCTGGGCGTCCACCAGGTAGGTCAGGCAGGGCGCCTCGGCCTCGGGGTGCCGCTCGACGAGGTGGAAGGTCCAGCGGTCCATCGCGGCGAGGTAGCCGTTGTCCTCGCCCGCGCGGTAGGTCGACCACGCGCTGGAACCCTTGGCGCCCTTCGTCGTGCACGTCCGGCAGCGGATCGTGTAGACGAAGCGCTGCTCGTCGTCGAGGGTGATCGCCGCGCGGGCGAGGTCACCCGCCTCGACCCCCGCCTTGCGCTCGCGCGCGGACCTGCTCGCCACCACGTCGGTCTCCTGTCCTGGGCCGCGGTGGAGCCTACGCGGTGCCGGCCGGCGCGAGCCCGGACAGCTCGGCCAGGCGCGCCACGCCGGGGCCCGACCAGCGGGCCAGCTCCTCGCGGGCGGTGTCCAGCGCGGGCGAGCCGGGGTGCTCGGGCGGGACCCGGGCGGGGTTGAGGGCGACCCGGTTCGCGAACGCCGCCACGTCGGGCTCGGCGCCGAACGCCGCCGCGTTGCGCATGCCCAGGACGTTCATCTGGGCCCACTGCACCAGGCTGTTGCCCAGCGAGGAGGGCGCGCAGATCGCGTTCTTGGCGGCGTCCTCGCCCGCGTCGCCGGGCCGGCCGGTGGTGCGGGTCGCCTCGACGTAGCCGACCAGGGCCGCGCCGAAGCACGGGAAGCCGGCGCGCACGGGTTGCAGGGTGATCACCTCGTCGGTCCAGATCGGGACGCGTGGCGGGTTCTTCAGGCCGTCGGCCGCGCAGTCGACGACCAGGGTCCCCGGCGCGAGGTCCACCGTCCCGTCGTCGAGCTCCATCCGGTCGCGGCGGACGGTGCGGATCCGCCCCCGGCGCACGACGTGGGCGACGGTGCGCAGCAGCTCCAGCTCCCACCGTCCCAGCGTCGGCGCCTTGGCCATCGACGGCCGCACGGCCGGGTCGAGCCGCATCATCGTCCCCGCCTCCTCCAGGCGCAGGAACAGCGTGTCGAGGTCGGGCGCGGAGGCGGCCTCGCGCATCATCCCGGCGACCATCGTGAGGTAGACGTCCGGATCGGGCTGCACGACGGCGCGGTCGAGCATCCACGGCTCGCGCGGGCGCACCCACGTGATCGCGTCGGGGTCGGTCCCGCGCCCCAGCAGCCGCACGACGGCGTCGGTGGCGGTCTTGCCGGAGCCGACCACGACGTACCGGCCCGGGTCGTCCTCCAGCCCCTCCAGCGCGTTCACCGGCACCACCCGCGCGCCCTCGGCCACCGCGAAGCGCGACGGGGTCTCGGAGGGCACCTCGGGGGCGAGGTAGCGGGCGTCGACCACCCGGCAGTGCGCCGGCACCTCGTACCGCTCGCCGGTCGCGAGGTCGGTGAAACCGCGCCCGCCGTCCCACTCGCAGCCGGTGAACAGCTCGACCCGACCGGGTCCGAGCATCCGCCGCTGCAGGACGTCGTCGTAGTAGTCGAGCACCTGCTGCTTGCCCGCCCGCTCGTGCAGCCCCGCCTCGGGACCCTCGGTCTGCACCTGGCCGCCGAGCACGGTGGAGGCGACGCCGTAGAAGGTCGAGGACTGGTGCAGCCGGACGAAGGGGTACGCCGCGCGCCAGTGGCCGCCGACCCCGTCGCGCCGGTCCACCATCACGACGTGGGCGTCGGAGTGGTCGACCAGCGCGTCGACGAAGCCCATCCCCATCGCCCCGGCCCCCACCACCAGGTGGTCGGCCTCGATCGTCCTCGTCACCGCGTCAGCCAAGCACGGGTGCCGCACGGGGCCAACCCCGGTCCAGCCCATCCTCGACGGGTGTCGGTGCCGCGTGCCACCGTGGCCCATGGCCTACGACGAGGTGCTCGCCGAGCGGGTCCGCGCGCTGCTGCCGGGCCAGGTGCGCGAGGGCGAGGAGCCGGGGGAGCGGCGCATGTTCGGGGGCCTCGCGTTCCTGGTCGGGGGCAGGATGGCGGTCGCGGTGAGCGGCCAGGGTGGCCTGATGGTCCGCGCGGAGCCGGGCACCGCCGAGGAGCTGCTCGCCCGCGACGGTGTCGCCCGTGTCGAGATGCGTGACCGCCCGGTGAGGGGCTGGGTGCTGGTGGCCCCCGACCTGCTCACGACCGACGCCGGCCTGCACCAGTGGGTCGGGGTCGGGCTCGACGCCGTCCGCGCGCTCGGCTGAACCGGGGTCAGCGCGCCTCGAGCAGCACGTCCCGGGTGATGCCGGCGATGCTCGCCGTGCCGACCAGGCCCATGGTCAGGTCGAGCTCGGCGACCACGTTCTCGACCACCTCGGCGACACCGCGGGCGCCGGCCAGCGCGAGGCCGAACAGGTGCGGGCGCCCCAGCAGGCAGGCGTCGGCCCCCAGCGCGAGCGCCACGAACACGTCGGCGCCGGTGCGGATGCCGCTGTCGAGCAGCACGGTGGGCTCGGGGCCCACCCGGTCGCGCACGGCCACCAGCGCCTCCAGCGAGGCGATCGAGTGGTCGACCTGGCGCCCGCCGTGGTTCGAGACCACGATCCCGTCCACGCCCGCCTCGAAGGCGCGCTCGGCGTCGTCGGGGTGCAGGATCCCCTTGAGCACGATCGGCAGCGACGTGCGCCCGCGCAGGGTGGCCAGGTGGTCCCAGGACAGCCCGGGGTTGGAGTAGATGTCGAGGAAGGTCTCCACGGCCGCCCGCGGCTCCTTCGAGCGCAGGTTGTCCAGGAAGCGGCCCGGGTAGGCGCGGGTGATGGAGACCAGGCTGCGGATCGCCTCCAGGGTGACCTCGACCTTCTCGGCCGGTCCCGCGGTGGCGACGCGACGGCGCACGATCTCGGTGAAGCGCGGGTCGGAGGTGTACTGCGCGATGCCCTGCCCGCGGGCGAACGGCAGCGACCCGAGGTCCAGGTCCTGCGGCCGCCAGCCCAGTGTCGTGGTGTCCAGGGTGACGACCAGCGCCTGCGCCCCGGCCCGCTCGGCGCGCTGGATCATGGAGTCCACCAGCGGCTCGTCGGTGGACCAGTAGAGCTGGTGCCAGAACGGCGTCCCACCCATCGCCTCGGCGGTCTCCTCGAGCGGGTTGCACCCCTGGCTGGAGAAGACGTACGACGTCCCCGCGGCGTGCGCGCCCTGGGCGATCTGGACGTCGCTGTCGGGGGTGATCATGGCGCCGGCGCCGACGGGGGCCAGCAGGACTGGGGAGCGCAGCGGCGTGCCGAGCACCGTCGTGGTCAGGTCGCGCGTCGTGGTGCCGTGCAGCATCCGCGGGACCACGCGCCACCGGTCGAACGCCTCCCGGTTGTGGCGCATCGTGGCTCCGCTGCCCGCGCCACCGGCAACGTAGGCCCACGCCTCGGGCGACATCGCCCGGTGGGCGCGCTCCTCGAGCAGCGCGGCGTCGACCGGCACGGCCGGGCGCCGACCCAGCACGCCGTCGCGGTAGACGGCCCCCTGCCGGGTGCGCCCCGGCCCGATCCCCGCGGCGGCCGGCTCGGCCGCGGCGACGGTGGGCGGAGGGGAGGTGGTGCGGTCCGTGGAGGCGGTCATGCCCGCGATTGTGCACCCGGGGGGTGGTCTCGACGACGAGCCGCCAGTCCGGTTCGACCCACGAGACACCTCAGGCGTGCGCGTCCACGACGTACGGCGTCCGCGCGACGACTGTCGCGACCACGATGGCCGTGGTGGTCATGGCCAGGGCGATGCCGCCGAGCACGACCAGCTGGAACTCCGCGGCCTGCAGCGGCGTGGCACCCCCGAAGAGGGCGCCGACGAACGCGCCCGGCAGCGTCACCAGCCCGGTGGAGCGGGCCTGGTCGAGGTTGGGGATCAGCGACTCCCGGACGGCCTCGCGCGAGATCGCGGCGTGGGCGGTCGAGGGGGTCGCTCCCAGCGCCAGCCAGCCCTCGACCTCGGCGGAGCGCGTGCGGGCGGCCCGCAGGAAGTTGCGGCCCGCCAGGGTGGCCGCGCTCATCGCGTTGCCGATCACGATGCCGCCGGTGGCCACGACGTACCTCGCCTCGAGCGAGGCCAGGCCCAGCCCGAAGACCACCACGAGCGCCACGACCGACCCACTGACCACGCCGAGGACCGCCGCCCGGCGCGCGTGCCACAGCCCGCTCAGGCGCCCGGTGGAGGTCCACGACGCGGTGCTGAGCATCAGCACGACGAACGCCGCCGCCGTCCACGGCACCGCCAGCACCCCGCGCAGGACCAGGGCGACCACCGACAGCTGCACGGCCGCTCGCAGGATCGAGGTGAGGGGGAGCAGCCGCAGCCCCGTGCCGTACGCCGATCCCAGCGCCACCGTGATCGCCGCCAGCACCAGCAGCCGACCGCCGAACCACGCCTCGTGCCAGGCCGTGGACTGCCACGCGGTGGACTGCCAGGCGGTCATGTCCCAAACCCTAGGCAGGCCCCCTACCGGCCCGCCCGCCGAGGTGCTTGGGTCGGCGCATGAGCATGCGCGTCGGTCTCGTCGGAGCCGGACCCTGGGCGGGGCTGTTCCACGCCCCGATGATCCGCGACAGTCCCCACACCACCCTCGAGGCCGTGTGGGCGCGGCGTCCCGAGGCGGCCGAGGAGCTGACCCGCGAGCACGGCGGCGAGGTCGCCGGGAGCTTCGAGGAGCTGCTGGAGCGGGTCGACGCGGTCGCGTTCGCCGTACCCCCCGACGTGCAGGGGCGCCTGGCCCCGCAGGCCGCCCGGGCCGGCAAGCACCTCGTGCTGGAGAAGCCCCTCGCGTTCACCCTCGAGGAGGCGGAGGAGATCGCGGACGCCGTCGACGAGGCCGGGGTGCGCACCGTGCTGATGCTGCGCAACCGCTTCACCACGACGGGTCGCGCGTTCGTCGAGGCCGCGAAGGGCGCGCGGACCACGGGCGCCCAGGCGTCGTTCGTGACCGGCGCGGCCCTGGAGGGGAGCCACTTCGCGACGCCGTGGCGGATCGAGCGCGGGGCCGTGTGGGACGTCGGGCCGCACGTGCTGGACCTGCTCGAGGCCGGGATGGGGCCGATCGAGGAGGTCACCGCGACCGGCGACCCGCTGCGCTGGGTCTCACTGGTCACGCGGCACGAGAGCGGCGCGCTGGGGCAGGTCTCGCTCTCGATCACCACCCCGCGGGCCGCCGACCTCCTCGAGGTGCGGGTCTGGAGCGAGACCGGCCCGATCCTGTTCGAGGGGGCCCGCTCCGACGCCGAGGAGGGCGTGGGGGACGCCCTGATGGAGGCGCTCGCGGTCGCCGTGACCAACGAGCAGGACGGAGCCGTCGACGTGCACAGCGGCCTGCGGGTGCACCGGCTCCTGGTCGACGTCGAGCAGCAGCTCGCGGCCCAGGGTGTCGCGGACAGGTAACGATCCGGGCTCGACCCCGCGCGTCCCCGGATCCCGTTGAGAGAGTGGGGTGCATGACGTCCGACATCTCGGGGCGGTCCGTCCACGCCCCCGTGCAGCCCTCCTCCGCGCACCGGGGGTCCCGGGCCCGCTCGGGCCTGGCCGCGGCGGTCGCGCTGGTGGCCCTCCTGGCGGCCGGCCTCGCCCTCGGTGCGGCGCCGGCCCAGGCGGCCACGAACGGCTCGATGGTCACGCTCGGCGACTCGGTGGCCTCGGGCATGCACTGCTCGTGCACCCCCTTCCCGCAGCAGTACGCCGCGCAGGTCGCCCGCAGCACCGGCCACCCGGTCACGATGCGCAACCTGGCCTTCCCCGGGGCGACCAGCGTCGACGTGCTGTCGCAGGTCGGGCAGTCCTCGGTGCAGTCGACCGTGCGCTCCTCGGCCACCGCGCTGGTGATGATCGGCGCCAACGACTTCGAGTACGCCTTCGAGGGCGTGCTCGCCCACCAGCGCCGCGCGTGGGTCGCCTTCCCGCGGGTGGCCAGGCGCGTGCAGGCCAACGTCACGACGATCGTCCAGACGCTCCAGCGGCTGCACCCCGGCATCCGGGTCGTCGTCGCGGACTACTGGAACGTGATGCGCGACGGCAAGGTCGGTCTGCGCACCTACGGTGCCTGGGGGGAGTCCAAGGCGGTGCAGGCCACGACGTACGCCAACCAGGGCCTGGCGCACGCCGCCAGCGCGACGGGCGCGACCTTGGTCTCGACGTACACCGCCTTCAAGGGCAGCCGCGGCACCGGCGACCCCACCGCGCTGCTCGCCTCCGACGGCGACCACCCGAACGCCCGCGGCCATGCGCTGATCGCCTCGGTGTTCCTCGCCGCCGCCCGCGTCGGCTGACCGGGAGCGCGCAACACCCCACACGCACGCCGAGGGGGCTCGTCCGCACGCCGAGGGGGCTCGTCTGCACGGCGAGGAGGCTCGTCTGCACGGCGAGGAGGCTCGTCTGCACGCCGAGGGGGCTCGTCTGGCGGAGGCGCTGGATGAGCCGTTCCACGGAACTGTCCGGATGCTGGAATCGAACACTTGTTCCCAGGCCGTACTGTCGGTGGTCGGTGCTGGGATGGACTCATGTCAGCGATCGCCCAGGCCTCCGACCTGCATCCCCTGCAGGCCGTGGCGTCGTGCCTGGACGCGGTCGACGCAGCTCTCAAGGACCTGCCCGGTGGTGCGCTGCCCAGCGCGGGAGCCGGGGCCGTCGAGGATTTGGTCGTCCAGGTGGCGCAGGCCGAGCGGCAGCTCCGTGAGCTGAGGCTGCGTCTCGCCCGCACCGCCGAGCAGTCACGGGCCCAGGAGGTGGACGGAGCGACGGGGGCCGATGCCTGGCTGGCACGGCTGACCGGCTCGACCCCGGCGGTCGTGCGGGGTGGGTTGCGTCTGGCGCGACTCCTGGAGGAGCGCTACCCGGCCGTGCAGCAGGCCTTCGCGGGCGGGCAGCTGGGGGAGTCCCACGCGCGGGTGATCGTGGCGGCGGCCGAGGACGTGCCCGCCGGGGTGAGCGAGGCCGATCGGCAGACCGCCGTGGCCGAGCTGGTGCGCGAGGCGGTGTCGCGCCGGCTCGGCGTGGACGCGCTGCGGCGCCGGTCGCGCCGGATGCTGGCCGTCGTCGACCCGCGTGCGGCCGACGAGCACCAGGCCACGATGCTCGCCGAGCAGGAGTCCCGCGCGGCGTCCGCGACCTGGCTGACGCTCCACGACAACGGCGACGGGTCCTGGGCCGGGCGCTTCGTCCTGCCCGACCTGCACGCCCACCTGCTGATGACGCGGTTGCAGCACCTCGGTGCGCCGCGTCGGCTCTCGCGCAACCGCGCGGGCGAGCGGGTGGTCGACGAGGCGGCCGGTGACGTCCCGGGCGCGAGCTGGAGCGAGTCGCTGGGCGCGGCCTTCTGCGAGCTGGTGGAGCACCTCCCGACCGAGGGCCTGAGCGGCCACGGTCGGGTCGGGGCCGTGATCGCCGTCCATCTCGACCACGAGCGGCTGCTCGACGGCCTCGGGGCGGCGCGGCTCGACAGTGGGGCCGAGATCTCGGCCGGGGAGGCCCGGAGACTGGCCTGCGGGGCCGGCATCCTCCCGATCGTGTACGCCGGCGGCTCGCTGCCGTTGGACCTCGGACGCACCTCGCGCCTGCACAGCAAGGCCCAGAGGCTGGCCCTGTCGGCCGTCCACGACACCTGCGCCGCCGAGGGCTGTCGTCGACCCTTCGCCTGGACCGAGATCCACCACCCCGAGGCGTGGGCCCGGGGCGGACGGACCGACCTGGCCAACGCGTTGCCGCTCTGCGGCTGGCACCACCGCCGCGCCCACGACACCCTCCACGAGCTGACGACCCTGGCCAGCGGCGAGGTGCGCTTCCGGCGACGACGCCCGCGGTCGACCTGGCCCGGCGACCCGGACCCGCCGGACGGGTGAGGGGCCGAGGACCCGTTCGTCCCGGCGCAAGGCCCACCCGGGCGTCCTGGTCGCCGGCCTGCGCGGCCTCGCGTCTCGGCTCGAGGAGGCGGGGGTCGAGGTCACCTGGGACGGGGAGTTCCCCGGTCACGACCGGTTCTACGCCCACGACCCGTTCGGCAACCGCCTGGAGTTCCTCGAGCCGCGCCCGGCCTGACGTCGGGAGCGGACCGGGTCAGTCCAGCTTCACCTTGGACAATGCCAGCCAGGTGTCGACGACGGTGTCGGGGTTGAGCGACATCGAGCCGATGCCCTGCTTGAGCAGCCACTCGGCGAGGTCGGGGTGGTCGCTGGGGCCCTGGCCGCAGATGCCGACGTACTTGCCGGCGTCGCGGCAGGCCTTGATCGCGCGCTCCAGCATGAACAGCACCGCCGGGTCGCGCTCGTCGAAGGAGCCGGCGACCAGGGAGGAGTCCCGGTCCAGGCCCAGGACCAGCTGGGTCATGTCGTTCGACCCGATCGAGAAGCCGTCGAAGTGCTCGAGGAACTCCTCGGCCAGGATCGCGTTGGAGGGCACCTCGCACATCATCACGACCTGCAGGTCGTTCTCGCCGCGCACCAGGCCGTGCTCGCCCAGCAGCCGGATGACGCCCTCGGCCTCGGCCACGGTGCGCACGAACGGGATCATGATCTTGACGTTGGTCAGGCCCATCTCGTCGCGCACGAACCTCAGCGCCTCGGCCTCCATGGCGAAGCACTCGGCGAACTCCTCGGAGAGGTACCGCGAGGCGCCGCGGTAGCCGATCATCGGGTTCTCCTCGTGGGGCTCGTAGAGCTCCCCTCCGACGAGGTTGGCGTACTCGTTGGACTTGAAGTCGCTCATCCGCACGATCACCGGCTCGGGGGCGAACGCCGCGGCCAGGATCGAGATGCCCTCGGTGACCCGCTGGACGAAGAAGTCGCGCGGGCTGGGGTAGGCCTTGACCGTCTCAGCGATCTCCGAGCGCAGCGGCTCCTCGAGCCGGTCGTGGTCGAGCAGCGCCTTGGGGTGGATGCCGATCTGGCGGTTGATGATGAACTCCAGCCGCGCCAGGCCGACACCGGCGTTGGGCAGCTGGGCGAAGGAGAACGCCTGCTCGGGGGTGCCGACGTTCATCATGATCTTGGTGGGGATCTCCGGCATCGCCGACAGCTCGGTCTCCTCGACGTCGAAGTCGAGCAGCCCCTCGTAGACCAGGCCGGTGTCGCCCTCGGCGCAGGAGACGGTGACCTCGCGGCCGTCGGTCAGCTCCTGCGTGCCCGACCCGGTCCCGACGACGGCCGGGATGCCGAGCTCGCGGGCGATGATCGCGGCGTGGCAGGTGCGGCCACCACGGTTGGTGACGATCGCGGAGGCGCGCTTCATGATCGGCTCCCAGTCGGGGTCGGTCATGTCGGCGACGAGCACCTCGCCCTCGACGAACTCGTGCATCTGCTCGATCGAGGTCATCACCCGGGCGGCGCCGGCGCCGATCTTCTGCCCGATGGCGCGGCCCTCGACCACGACCTCGCCGTCCTTGGCCCGCATCTTGAAGCGCTGCTGCACCCCGGCGCGCGACATCACGGTCTCGGGCCGCGCCTGGAGGATGTAGAGCTCGCCGTCGAGCCCGTCCTTGCCCCACTCGATGTCCATCGGGCGGCCGTAGTGCTCCTCGATGGTCAGCGCGTGCTTGGCCAGCGCCTGGACCTCGTCGTCGGTCAGGCTCAGCAGGCCGCGCTCGGCCTCGTCGGTGTCGACGAACTCGGTGGTCTTCCCGACGGCCGCGTCCTGGGTGTAGACCATCTTGATCGCCTTGGAGCCCACACCGCGCTTGAGCACCGCGGGACGCCCGGCGCGCAGGGCCGGCTTGTAGACGTAGAACTCGTCGGGGTTCACGGCGCCCTGCACCACCGCCTCGCCCAGGCCGTACGACGACGTCACGAACACCGCGTCGTCGAAGCCGGACTCGGTGTCCATTGTGAACATCACGCCGGAGGCGCCGATGTCGGAGCGCACCATCTGCTGCACGCCGGCCGAGAGAGCGACGGCGTCGTGGTCGAAGTCGTGGTGCACCCGGTAGGCGATCGCCCGGTCGTTGTAGAGCGAGGCGAACACCTCCCGGATCGCCTGGAGCACGCCGTCGATGCCGGTGATGTTGAGGAAGGTCTCCTGCTGGCCGGCGAAGGAGGCGTCGGGCAGGTCCTCCGCGGTGGCCGAGGACCGTACGGCGAAGGAGACGTCGTCGCGCCCCGCCACCAGCACGTCGTACGCCGCGCGGATGTCGGCCTCGAGGTCCTCGGGGAACTCCTGGGTGGCCACGGACTCGCGCAGGGAGCGTCCGACCTTGGCCAGCTCCTGGGTGTCGTCGGTGTCGAGCCCCTTGAGCGCCTGGGAGATCTCCTCGGCGAGCCCGGTGTCGCCGATGAAGCGGCGGAAGGCGTCGGCGGTCGTGGCGAAGCCGTCGGGCACGTTGACGCCGAGGGCGGACAAGTTGCCGACCATCTCGCCGAGCGAGGAGTTCTTGCCGCCGACCTGCTCGAGGTCGGACAGGCCGATCTCGGCGAACGGGCGGACGTTGGGTGAGTCGCTCATCGGGTCTCCTGGTGCTGGTGGGGCTGGCTAGCGGGACGGGGTGGTTGGGGGAGGGGCGGTGCCGCGGGCCGGGGGCCGCGCGACCGACGGGGGCAGCGGCTTCATCGTCTTGAGCCGCTGGAGGATGATCGTGGCGATCTCCTCCACCGACTTGGTGGAGGAGTCGACCACCGGCACCCGGTGGCGCTCGAACATGGCCGCGGTGCGCCGCAGCTCGAAGGTGCACTGCTCCAGGGAGGAGTAGCGGGAGTCGGGTCGACGCTCCTGCCGCACGGCCGAGAGCCGCTGGGGCGAGGTGATCAGCCCGAAGCAGCGGTCGCGCAGGGTCCGCACCGGCCGGGGGAGGTCGGTGACGTCGAGGTCCTCCTCGACGATCGGGTAGTTGGCCACGAACAGGCCGTGCTGGAGGGCGAGGTACATCGACGTCGGCGTCTTGCCGCAGCGCGACGGGGCCACCAGGATCACGTCGGCCTTCTCCAGGCCGCGCACGCTCTGGCCGTCGTCGTGCTCGATCGTGTACTCGATCGCCTGCATCCGGCTGTTGTAGCGCTGGATGTCGCCCACGCCGTGCAGCCGGGCGGGCAGGCGCACGCCGCGCACGCCCAGGACGGCCTCGACCGGCTGCATGTGCAGGTCGAAGAAGTCGATGATCGGGCACCGGGTGCGCTGCAGCTCGTGGCGGACCTCGTCGCTGGCCGCGGTGGTGAAGACCAAGGGGGTGCGGGGGCTCTGGTCCAGGACGCGGTCGAGTCGCGCGACCACGTCGCGGGCCTCCTGCACCGAGGAGATGAAGGGGATCACCGTGCGGTCGAAACGCTCGCCGGGGAACTGGATCAGCAGGGCGTTGCCCATCGTCTCCGCGCTGATGCCGGTGCTGTCGGAGAGGAAGAACACCGGCACCACGTCGGCAGCACCGGTCGTCCCGGGTCCGTCCACCACGACCTCCTCGCCCCGCCCGCCTGCGGTGAGCCTCGCACAGACCCCGACGTGTCGTCACCCGCCCCGGGCCCGTGAGATGCCGGGACGTGGTGGGGGCAGTCGGCGGGCATAGGGCCGCGCCCCGGGTGGTTGGACCAGGCATGAGCCGACACAAGCTGGAGCCCGACGCCTCCCACCCGATCACTGTGACCCCGACGCAGGGGCGCGTGCGCGTGCGGGTCGGCGAGACCGTCGTGGCCGACACCACCCGCTCCCTGACCCTGGCCGAGGCCAGCTACCCCGCGGCGTACTACGTGCCGCGCTCGGAGATCGACCCGGCGCTGCTGGCCCCGTCGGAGACCCAGACCTGGTGCCCCTACAAGGGCGAGGCGGCGTACGTCGACCTCGACCTGCCCACGGGCCGGGTCGCGGACGCGGCCTGGACCTACCCCCGGCCCCACGACGCCGTCGCCGAGATCGAGGGCCACCTGGCCTTCTACCCGGACAAGGTCGAGATCGAGCTGCTGGGCTGACCCGGCCGTCCGAGCCCCGGTCCGGGCGGCAGTTGTGCGGAACGCCTGAGCCGGACTCCGTCCCGGTATTACGATCTCCGGCAGATGGGGCTTTTCGGACACGACGAGGGACTTATGACGCACACGGCGGCCGGCCTGCGTGGTTCGCGTGCGCCCCGACGTCGCTCCGGTGGCGCCGGCCGGCCCGGTCGGGCGCGGTCGGTGCTCGCCCTGGCCGGGGGCCTGGCCGCGGCCCCGCTGCTGGCCGGCTGCGGCGGCGGGGGCGGTGCTCCGCGAGCGGCGGCCGTGCCGTCGCCGGGGTCCGCCGCGGTCGGTGCGGGAGCGACGAGCGGTGCGGGCGACCAGGGCGGCGCGGGTGCGGGCGACCCGGCGGCCCAGGCGGTCGGCCTCCCGGACGGGACCACGCTGAAGGTCACGGACTCGCGGCCGGGGACCCTGCCGCAGGAGTTCATCTCGTTCGTCTCCCCGGTCCTGACCCTGACCCCGGCGGGCCGGCTCGCGGCCCCCGTCGTGGTCCAGCTCCGCCTCGACAACGCCCTGCCGAGCGGCACGCCCGTGTTCGTGGCCCAGCGCGAGAACGCCGATGCGGCGTGGTCGTGGTCGGCGGGTCGGCTGACCTCGGACCTGCGCCACGTGGAGTTCACGACCTCCCGCCTGGGCCAGGTCGGTGCGGTCAGCGTCGACCTCGACCCGGTCCTGTCCGCGACCGAGGACCGCGTCCGCGAGGCCGTGACGGCCCGGGCGCCCTCCGAGGCGACGACGGGGGAGGGTGCGGCGGTCCGCGCCGCCGCCTGCGCGGGCGGCGCGGCCCTGAAGAAGGCCGGCTTCACCCTCGACCAGACCGCGGGGGCGTCGGTGTCGGGCTGCCTCGGCGTGCGCGACGGCAAGCCGGTGCTCGCGGTCACCAACACCCTGGGCTTCCCGGTGGGCCTGGCCCACCCCGGCGCCCCGCTCGTCGTCGGCAGCACGACGTCGGTGCCGGCCACCTGGCTGCCCTGGCAGGGCGTGCTCGGCGCCCGCTCGTCCTCGGGCGACACCGCGACCGTGCTCGCGCCGGGCGCCCGCGCGGCGTACGTCGTGGACCTGGCGCCCTCGGGGTCGGCCCGCCTCCAGACCACCGCGCCGCCGGCGGCGGCCTCCCTGCGGCTGCTGCGGGCGACCGTCGGGGCCCTGGGGGAGCGGCTCAGCCTGTTCGGCACCGGGAAGGTCGACGCGGACCAGACCCTGGCGGCCCTGGTCGCGGCGCCGACCTGCTCGCGTGCCGTCGACGCGGCCGAGGCGACCACCATCCTCTCCGACTGCCTCTCGGTGGACCGGCTCACGAGCGTGCTCGGCGACCGGGTGACCCTGCTGGGCCCCCTCCTGGACTCCGCGGACCTCTCGTCCTTCTTCACCCGCGAGCTCGCGGCGGCCCTGACCCGGGTGCAGGGCAGCGAGCAGCAGCGCCTCGTCGTGCGCCGCGCCGCGCCGGCCTTCCAGCGGCTGGCCGGGGTCTGGGTCGGGCCGGGTCGCACCCTGACCGTGTCGGCGGCCGGCGTGGTGACCGAGGCGGTGCGCACGCCGGACGGGCGCCCCCTGATCGACCTGACCTACCAGCTCAGCGACCCCGTCGACGCCGGGACCGGCGGCTCCGCGTCCGCCCGGCTGCTGCGCGTGCGGATCAGCGACCCGGCGCTCTTCACCGGTCGCCGCCCCGTGGCCGGCGACACCGGCACGCTGCGGCTGGCCGGGGGCGTGGTGACCCCGCCGTACGTCGCCACGACGTACTGCGGCCGGACCGCGCCGGCCGGGGCCTGCTCCTAGCACCGCCCGCCCGGCGGTCGTCCTCGTCGAGGGACGCCGACGCTCGGGTCGGTGGAGGCCCGGGCGGCACAGTGCCCGGACCTCCACCTCATCGGATCGCTCGACGGCCGGCAGGGACCGGCCGGATCGACCCGGGACTCGTCAGCGCCTCTACGTCGATCCGTGGTCGGACCGACGTGGGGGCTGAGGTCGCTGACGACCGACCTCGCCGCCGGCACGGCCCGCGTAGGGGCGACCGTGGTCGGCGTACTCCTCCCGGTAGAAGGAGAGGCAGTGCTCACCCAGCTCGATGCGCGAGCCGGTGCGCAGCACCTGGCGGACGACGGGCGCGCCGTGGACTCGGGCGCTCCCGTCGCGGGTCTGGAGGACGTACTCGTCGGAGTCGTCGTGCTGCACCGTCGCGTGCAGCTCGGCCAGGCCGGGCAGCACGACGTCGCAGGTCGGGTCCGACCCGATCGTGGTGTGCTCGCGGTCCAGCCACCACACGTCCTGCTCCTCACCGGGCCAGAACTGGTCCTTCTCCAGCGCCAGGCGGGGCGACCCGGTGCCGTGGTGGCCGTGGGTGGTGGTGGTGCGACGACGGCGGCGGGGGCCGAAGGTCGGCACCAGGGGGAACATCGTGGCCGGGGGCAGGGCCTCGGGGCCTGGGAGGACGGCCGGTACGTCGCCCGCGCGGCTGCGCAGCGAGGTCCACGCACCGCGCACCGAGCCGACCCGGATGCGGCGCGAGCCGGTCGCGCGGCGCTGCCACCACGGGGCGGTGACGTCGCCGACGGTCACCAGGTGCACGCCGTCGGCCACCACCCGGACCGCGATCCCGCGCTCGGCCAGGGTGCGGGCCACGGCGCGGATGCCCGCGGCGTCGCCGCGTCCGGCCAGGACCCCCGGGTCGGACACGTCGAAGGTGAGGCGGCTCCCGCTGCCGTGCAGGTGACCCTCGAGCCGCTGGCCTTCGGCCCCGGTCAGCGCTACCCGCAGGTCGGCCGACACGGTGGTCCGGGTCCTCCCGGCCCGTGCCGGGCTCACGGCTGCGAGGAGTCGGAGGTCGTGATGGTCAGGGTGCCGTCGACCTTCCACGTGGCGCGCGGGGCGTTGGGCCCGGTGTCGCGGGGGATCTCGACGGTCATGTCGGAGAAGGTGTAGTTGATGGCGGCTTCCCGTCCGGTCAGGAAGGTCCACATCCGCTGCCCGAGGTCCGTCCAGTCCAGGACGTCCCCGGTCCCGTCGACCGGCTGCGTTCCCTGTGTCATGACACGCCCTCATTTCTTCAACATTGACCTGAACGTTCTGTTGAGGTTTAGGATAACAGCATGGACACAACGGACTCCGCCGCGCAACCCGACCCGGCCTCGGCCCCGACCACGTCCGGGCACTCCGGGCAGGCGGGGCACGGGGGTCCGTCCCACGACGAGGTCACGGCCGACGACGCCTCCCTGACCATCGGGGAGCTCGCCGGTCGCACCGGTCTCGCGCCGGCGACGCTGCGGATGTGGGAGACGCGCCACGGCTTCCCGGCCCCGCAGCGCCTGGACAGCGGGCACCGCCGCTACACCGAGAACGACGTCGACGCGATCCGCACGGTGATCCGCCACAAGGACGCCGGCACCCGGCTCGAGCTGGCCATCGCCCGCGCGATGGCCGACGCCGAGCCGGCCGCCCCGTCGATCTACGCCTACCTGCGCCGCAAGTACCCCCACCTCGGCGTCCACCGCCTGAAGAAGTCCACGCTGCTCGCGCTGTCCTGGGCCATCGAGGACGAGTTCTGCGCCAAGGCCGACCGCGCCACGATCTACGGGGCGTTCCAGAAGGAGAACTACTTCCGCGCCGCGGAGCCGCGCTGGAACGAGCTCGCCCGGGTGTCGGCCGGTGCCACGGCGTTCGCGGCCTTCGAGGAGTCCGACGCCGACCACGCCCCGAAGCTCGTGCGCCTGCCCGAGGACGCCCCGATGCGCCGCGAGTGGGCGGTCGTGTGCGACGCCGTCGACCTCCCGGTCGTGCTCACCGCGTGGGAGCTGCCGGGCCAGGAGGACGTGCCGGACCGCAAGCGCCTCTTCGAGTCGATCTGGTCCGTCGACGGCGCGGCCGTCCACGACGCCGCCCGGGTCTGCGCCGCCGTCGCCGCCCAGAACGGCGTCGACGCCCCGGCCCCCAGCGACCCGATGCGCCCCACGGGCAGCGCCGACGTGGCCGCGGTCAACGCCCTCTTCAACCGGATGGTCGCCTACGTCGACCGCATCGGCTGAGCCTGCTCACCGTCGGGCGAGCAGCTCCGTCAGCGACATCGGCTCGCGGCCGGTGAGCCGGCGCACGTCGTCGGTGACGTGCTCCAGCTCGCCGGCGGCGATCGCGGTGTAGGTGCTCACCCAGGCGTCGTACTGCCACTGCTCGGCCTCCCACGCACGACGCGAGGCGTAGGCCTCCTCGACCGTCTCGTCGACGTAGCGGACCTCGCGACCCTGGTGGGCCCCGACGATCCGCGCGACGTCGGCGAAGGTGAGCGCCTCGGGCCCCGTCAGGTCGTACGTCGCGCCGACGTGCGCGCCCGGGTCGACCAGCACCTCGACGGCGCAGTCGGCGGCGTCGGCCCGGGCCACCGCGGCGACGCGGCCGGTGCCGGCCGGGCCCCGGATGTCCCCGCGCTCGTCGGCGAGGTCGCCGAGGAAGTCGAGGTAGAAGTTGTCGCGCAGGAAGGTGACGGCCATGCCGGACGCGCGCAGGTGCTCCTCGGTGGCCGCGTGGTCGCGCCCGAGGGTGAAGGTGCAGTCCGGCGCGGCGCCCACGAACGAGGTGTAGACGACGTGCTCGACCCCGGCGGCCTTGGCCGCGTCGACGAAGGTCCGGTGCTCGGTCAGCCGGTCGGCGCTCTCCGCCCCCGAGACCATCAGCAGCGTGCGCACGCCGGTCAGGGCCGCGGTGGCCGAGGCCAGGTCGGCGTACCCGGTGAACCCGACGGCGACCGCGCCCGGCAGGTCCGGCACCCGGCTCGGCGTGCGGGCCGGGAGGGTGAGCGGCACGCCGCGGGCGGCCAGGGCGCGGGCGACGTGACCGCCCAGGGCTCCGGTCGACCCGGTGACGGCCAGGGCGGGACGGGCGGCTCGGGTGTCGGGTGCCATGGGTTCGAGGCTACCGGGGTCACTAGGGTCGGGGTCATGACCGAGAACCCACCCTCCACCGTCCCGGGCCTGACCCCGGGCAGCGCAGCGGACGGCGCCCTGCCGGCGTCCCTGGCCAGCACCGTCGTCGCCGTCCTCGGCGGCACCGGCCCCCAGGGCCGCGGGCTCGCACGACGCTTCGCCGCGGCGGGCGTGCCGGTCGTGCTGGGCAGCCGCAGCGCGGAGCGCGCGCAGGAGGCGGCGGCCGAGCTGGACGGGCTCGCCGGCGCGGTCACCGGCCAGGACAACGCCGGCGCCGCGGCGGCCGGAGACGTCGTCGTGGTCGCGGTGCCCTGGGACGGCCACGCCCACCTGCTGAAGGACCTGGCGTCCGCCCTGGCCGGCAAGGTCGTCGTCGACTGCGTCAACCCGCTGGGCTTCGACAAGCGCGGCGCCTTCGTCCTCGAGGTCGAGGAGGGGTCGGCGGCCGAGCAGGCCGCGGCGCTGCTGCCCGGCTCCACCGTGGTCGGCGCCTTCCACAACGTCTCGGCCGTCAAGCTCGACGACCCCGACCTGGCCCCGGTCGACACCGACGTCCTCGTGCTCGGGGAGGGCGAGGACCGCGAGGCCTGCGACCTGGTCCAGGACCTCGCCGCCGTCATCCCCGGGGTCCGCGGGATCTACGGCGGGCGGCTGCGCAACGCCCACCAGGTGGAGTCCCTGACCGCCAACCTGATCGCGGTCAACCGCCGCTACAAGGCCCACGCGGGCATCCGCATCACCGACCTGCCCGACCAGGAGGAGCACCGATGAGCAACGAGCTGGGGTCGCGGTCGATGTACCCGGCGTACGCCGCCCCGTCCGCGAAGGCGGTCGAGCTGCACGCCGCGCTGGTGGACTTCATGCGCACCGAGGTGTTCCCCGGTGAGGCGGCGTACGACGACTTCCGCCACGCCGCCGGGCCCGAGGACCACACCGTCCCGCCGGTCGTGGAGGAGCTCAAGACCAAGGCCCGCGAGCGCGGCCTGTGGAACCTGTTCCTGCCCAGCGAGTCGGGCCTGACCCAGCTCGAGTACGCCCCGCTGGCCGAGCTGTCGGGCTGGAGCAACGAGCTCGCGCCCGAGGCCATGAACTGCCAGGCGCCCGACACCGGCAACATGGAGCTGCTGCACCTGATCGGCACCCCGGAGCAGCAGGACCGGTGGCTGCGGCCGCTGCTCGCGGGCGAGATCCGCTCGGCGTTCGCGATGACCGAGCCCGCGGTGGCCAGCTCCGACGCGACCAACATCGCGACCCGGATCGTGCGCGACGGCGACGAGTACGTCATCAACGGCACCAAGTGGTGGAGCAGCGGCGCGGCCGACCCGCGCTGCGAGCTGTTCATCGTGATGGGCAAGACCGACCCCGAGGCGGCCACGCACCGCCAGCAGTCGATGGTGATCGTGCCGCGCGACACCCCCGGCGTCACGGTCGGCCGCTCCTACCCGGTCTTCGGGCGCCAGGACCAGCACGGCCACACGGTCGTGGAGCTGGTCGACGTCCGGGTGCCGGTGAGCAACGTGCTGGGCGAGGAGGGCGGCGGGTTCGCCGCAGCCCAGGCGCGCCTCGGCCCGGGCCGGATCCACCACGTGATGCGGGCACTGGGCGCGGGGGAGCGTGCGCTGGCGATGATGGTCCAGCGCACCCAGGACCGGGTCGCCTTCGGCAAGCCGCTGGCCGAGCAGTCCGCGGTGCGCGAGCGGATCGCGGAGTCGCGGATCGAGCTGGAGATGGCGCGGGCGCTGTGCCACAAGGCCGCCCACGTGATCGACACGGCCGGCAACAAGGACGCCCGTCACCTGATCGCGGCGGCCAAGGTCGCGGTGCCGCGCGCGGTGAACTCCGTCATCGACCGGGCGATCCAGGTCCACGGCGGCGCCGGCATCTCCGACGCCACGCCGCTGGCGATGATGTACGGCTGGCACCGCGCGATGCGGATCTTCGACGGCCCCGACGAGGTCCACCTGGGCTCACTGGCGCGCGCCGAGCTCGGGGCCGCGCCGATGTTCGACCTGCCCCGGCCGCACTTCGGCTAGCGCAGGACGTCGTACGCCGACCGGCGGCGCCGCAGCCAGAACGCGGCTGCGGCACCGCCGAGGAACCCGAACAGGTGGGACTGCCAGGAGACGTAGAGCGTCCCGGGCAGCACGCCCGCCATGGTGCCGCCGTAGACGATCAGCACCATCACGCTCACGGTGATCGCCCCCGGGCTGCGCTCGACCAGGCCGCGCAGCAGCAGGAAGCCGAGCAGCCCGAAGATGACGCCGCTGGCGCCGACCACGACGCTGCCGGGCGTGCCGAAGGCCCAGGCGCCGAGCCCGCTGGACAGGGTCGTGATCGCGATCAGCGCGAGGAAGCGGCCCAGGGTCACCGCGGCGTACGCCACGACGCCGAGGACCGCGAGCACCACGGAGTTCGAGACCAGGTGGGCGAAGCCCGCGTGCAGGAACGGCGAGACCGGGATCCCCTCGAGACCGTCGAGGGTGTGCGGACGGATGCCGTAGGCGTCCAGACGGCCCCCGGTCGCGGAGTCCACCAGCTCGAGCACCCACATCACGGCCAGGACGGTGCCGACCACCGCGATCCCGGCGGGCACGCGCGCCGACCAGCTGCGCGACCGGTCCTCCTGGAGCATCGACATGGCCCCATGCTGCCCGGGCCGGTCAAGTGCCGGTCGAGATCCACCCGTCCCCGACCCGCCGCACCAGCCCGCGCTCCTCGAAGGCCTCGAGCCAGCCGAGCATCGGCCAGCGCCCCCAGCGGGAGGCGAACAGCGCGCCGTTGCGCAGCACGTCGTCGAGGTGCTGCACCGGGGGCGAGGTGGTCGGGTGGTGCTGGTGGTAGGCGCGGGCCGACCCCACCCAGCCCAGGTCGACCCCCGCGGCCACGCACGCCTGCGCGAAGTCGGTGTCCTCGCCGCCGTAGCCGGAGTAGCCCTCGTGGAAGCCGCCCGTCCGCTCCCACGCGCGGCGGTGCAGCGCGAAGGACAGCGACCAGAACAGGTCGGGCTCGGCGCCGGTGAGCAGCTCGCCGGGAGCCGGGGCCGGCCGGGCGGGGTGGGGTGCGTCGAGGAGCTCGGGCCGCGCCAGTGCGGCCTCGTCGAGGCCGGCGGGCAGGTAGGTCACCGGGCCCGACCAGACGGTGTCGTCGTGCGCGCCGGCCGTGTCGGCGTACGCCGTGACCAGGTCGCGCCCGGCCAGGCAGTCCACGTCGAGGAACACCAGCACCTCGCACCCCAGGTCGAGCGCGGCGCGGGCGCCGGCGTTGCGTGCGGCCGCGAGCGGCAGCCGCGCCGGGTCGGCCGGGAGGGGCACCACGTGGGCGCCGGGGGGAGCGGGCAGGTCGGGGTCGTCCATGGCCACGACGACCACCTCGTCGGGCACGCGTGACCCCCGCGCCAGCGACTCCTGCTGCCGCCGCAGGTGGGTGTGCCGGCCGTGGGCGATGGTCACGGTCGCGACCGCGGGGCGCGTACGCCGGGTGCTCACCGCAGCGCCTCCTCGACCACGGCCGCGAACCGCTCGGCCCCGCGCCCGTCGGACCACCGCGACCAGTCGTCACCCTCCAGCTGGCGAGCGCGCTCGAGCAGGTGGCTCCAGCCGTCCTCGGGCAGCCGGTCCACGACGACGGCCGGCAGCCCGGCGGCGGCGAGCACGCCGGCCGTGGTGGCCTGCTCGGCGTGCGGCCGGTCGGCGGCGACGACGACGGCAGGTGTCCGGCAGGAGGCGATCTCGGCCAGGGAGTTCTGACCGGCGTTGGCCACGACGACGTCGCTGTCGCGCAGGACCGCGACCGGGTCCTCGACCCAGCCGCCACCGCCGCCGAGCTCGGTCCACGCCCACTCCGGGGCGAGCCGGGCCAGCGCGTCCCCGGTCAGGTCGGTCAGGGCCCCGCCGCCGCGGCCCTGGAGGACCGCCACGCGGGGCCGGCCGGGTCGCCGGGCGGGACGAGGGTCCAGGACGGGCACCCGGGACACCGCGCCGACGGCGTGCACGCGGGCCGCGACGTCCGCGGGCAGGCCCGGCAGCATCCCGGGCAGCCCCTCGGGCCAGCACGCCACCACCGCGGTGGACAGGCGCAGGCCCAGCAGGTGGGCGGGGTCGGTGCGCTCACCGGGCAGGACCACGGAGACGACCGGCACCCCGTGCAGCCGCACCAGCGCGGCGGCCTCGACCGAGACGTCGACGACGACCAGGTCGGGGCGCGTGGTCACGAGCCAGGCCGACAGCGCGGCCGCGCGGTCGGCGATGCCCGGGTCGCCCAGGGGCACCCAGTGGAGCGCGCCCCCCGCGGTCGGGTCCACGGGCCGGTCCGGACCGCCGGCGGCGGCGTCGTCGGGGGGCAGCTGCTGCCACGGGCCCGGCCAGTCCGCCGGGCGGGGGAGCGTCGACAGCCCGGTGACCTCGAGCCCGGAGCGGGCGTGCAGCAGCGCCGCCACCGTCTGCGCGCGGTGCAGGTGACCGCGGCCCTGGTGGTGGACGTACCAGCCGATCACGCGGCGCCCACGCGCTCCGAGGCCATGTCGCGGTAGAGCCACTCGTAGCGCTCGACCATCAGCTCGTGGGAGAAGTGCGACACCGCGCGGTCGCGCACGGCGTCGCGGTCCAGGCGGGCCGCGCGGCGCATGGCCAGGCCGAGCGCGCGGGTGTCGCCCGGGGTGACGAGGACCCCGCTGGCGCCGTCGACGATCTCGCTCAGGGCGCCGTTGTCGTAGCCCGCGACCGGGGTCCCGCAGGCCATCGCCTCGACGGCCACCAGACCGAACGGCTCGTCCCACCGCGGGCTCACCACGGCCACGGCCGCGGAGCGCACGAGGTGGCGCAGCCGTCGGCCCTGGAGGTGCCCGAGGTAGCGGGCGTCGCGCCCGAGCAGGGGAGCCACGGCCGAGCGGAAGTACGCCGGGTCGTGGATCGGCCCGGCCAGGTCGATCGCCATCCCGGCGCGTCGGGCCGCCAGGACCGCCTCGTGCGGGGCCTTCTCGGGGACCACCCGCCCGGTCCACACCGCGCGCCCGGTCGGCGCGGGGCCGCCCGACCTGGCGGTCAGCGGGCGCCACAGCGAGGTGTCCACGCCGTTGGGGAGCGTGACGGCGTCCACGGCGTGCCGCCAGGAGCGGGCCACCGAGTCGCTGACCGCCGCGAAGCGTGCCGTGGGGGCCGCGAAGGCCATCGCCGACTCCAGCCACGGCAGCGGCGGGGTGTGCAGGGTGGTGACCACGGGTGCGGCCAGCAGGTCGCTCATCGCCACCGGGAGGTGGTGGAGGCTGTTGTTGTGGACCACGTCGAAGGGGCCGTGCCGTCCGCGGGCGATGCCGAGCACGAGGTCGAGGTAGGCGTGGTGCTCGGCCATCCACTCCTCGGGCGGGCTGCCGACGTCGGCGCGCGCGGTCGGGCTGGCGCTGAAGGCGGCCACGGGCAGGGCGGTGGCGCCCAGGGCCGGGTCGGAGCCGGCGGCCGCGAACAGGCTCACCCGGTGGCCGCGACGGATCAGGGCCGTGGCGAGGCCGTGGGTGTGGGCCTCCAGGCCGCCCATGAACGGCTCCGCGACGGGGAACCGCGACGACGCGACGAGACAGATCCGCAAGGAGGTCCGCAGGGGGGCGCTCAACGCGCGACCCCGGCGACGCCGGTCACCTGGGCGTAGACCCTGCGGTGGGCCGCGGCGACGTCGGCGCGCTGCGCACGACGCTCGGCCACGGTGAGCGGCGCGGGGCGACCGGCGTCGTGGGCGTCGTGCAGGGCGCTCTCCAGGGAGGCGGCCACGAAGTCGTGCTCGTCGAGCACGAACGGGTGCACCGGGCCCTGGTCGGCGTGGTGCCCGCACGTGGGCGCGAGGACCGCCGTGCCGAGGTCGCGGCACGCCTCCAGCCAGCCCGAGTGGGTGCCCCACCGGTAGGGCAGCACCGAGACGTCGAGCGAGCGCAGGTAGTCCCACAGCTGGGCGTCGGTGAGGAAGTCGTGGACGACCAGCTCGAGGTCACCGGCGTCGTGGGCCTCGTGCAGCGCCCGCGACAGGGGGGCGTCGTGGCGCGCGCCGCCGGGGAGCAGCACGTCGCGGTGCCCGTTGACCTGGAGCACGCCGCCGAGGTCGCGGGTGGTGCGCACGAGCGTCGGCAGCAGCACGGCCGGGTCGGCGTTGGGTCGCAGGCTCTTCACGTGCAGCCCCACCCGGAAGGGGCCCTCGGGCCGCGGCTGGTCGGCGTACCGCTCCATCGTGTCGAGCTCGACGACGTGGGGGTGCGGCACGACCTCGGGCCGCCGGCCGAAGCGACGGTGGGTCTCCTCCGCGGCGCCCGGCGTGAGCGTGAGCACGGCGTCGGCGTGGCGCAGCAGCACCGCGAGCTGGGCGTCGTGCTGCTCCCGGGTCGGGTGGTGGGGGTTGCGCAGGTCGTGGACGGTGTGGACCAGGGCGGCCCCGCGGGCGTGGACGGCGCGGGCCACCTGCTCCAGGCGCCCGGGGGTCCAGGAGTCGAAGCCGAACTGCACGTGCATCACGTCGAAGTCGTGCGCCTCGACCCAGCCGGGGTCGAGCATGGCCGGGGGCCACCACCGGTCCTCCGCGGTCCGACCGGGGTCCTCGGGGTGGGGGTCGGGCAGGCGCACGACGCGGTGGGCGTCGACCGGCTGCTCGTCGGCGACGTGACGGACGTAGACGTGGGAGGACGGCACCGAGGCCACGACGGTGGTGACCGTCGAGGTGGTCCGCGGCGCGGCTCCGGGGTCGCGGGTGGCGACCGGGGACGAGAACTCCATCTGCGTGCAGTACCCGGCCTGCTCGGTCGCAACCGACCCCTGGGGGTGAACCGGGGGTGACGTGGGCGACCTACGCCGACCTCCTACGGTGGGCAGCATGACCGACACCGAGACCGCCGAGACCCCCGCGACGCCCCAGACGACCCCGACGATCGAGACGATCGAGGTCGCCGTGGCCGGCAACACCGCCGAGGCCTACGTCGCCCGCCCGTCCTCGGCGACCGGCGACCAGCACCCCGGTGTGCTGTTCTTCATGGACGCCATCGGCCTGCGCCCCCAGATCGCGACGATGGTCCAGCGGATCGCCGACTGGGGCTACGTCGTGCTGGCCCCCAACGTCTTCCACCGCGACGGTCGGGCCGCCGACGTCGCCCCGCAGGCCGACCTCACCCGGCCCGGGGAGCGGGAGAAGTTCTTCGCCGAGGCGATGCCGCGCGTGGGTCACCTGACCTCGGACCTCGCCGAGGACGACATCCCGCGCTACCTGGAGGCCCTGCGGGGCCTGGAGGGCGTGTCCGCGGGCCCGGTCGGGACGACCGGCTACTGCATGGGCGCCCGCCTGGCGATCCGCGCCGCCAACCTCGACCCGCAGGTGGCCGCGGTGGGCGGCTTCCACGGCGGCGGCCTGGCCACCGACGAGCCCGACAGCCCCCACCGCGGACTCGGCTCGGCGCGGGCGGAGTTCGTCCTCGGCCACGCCGACCGCGACCGGTCGATGCCGCCCGAGGCGGTCGCCGAGCTGGGACGCACGCTGGCCGAGCACGGCCTGACCGCGTCCAACGAGGTCTACCCCGGCGCCGTGCACGGCTACACGATGGCCGACACCTCGATGTACGACGAGGCGGCCGCCGAGCGCCACTTCACCGAGCTCGAGGCGCTGTACGCCCGCACGCTGCGCTGAGCACCGGGACCTGCCCGGGTCTCACCAGAGGTCGGGCAGGTCCCGCGCGCTCGAGGTGAACTCCGGGTCGCGCTTGCCCAGGAAGGCCGCCACGCCCTCCTTGCCGTCGCCGGTGCTGGCGTGCCACATCGCGAGGCTGTCGGCGCGGTGCGCCTCGAGCGGGTGGTCGGCCCCGCTGCCGTGCAGGAGCAGGCGCTTGGCCAGGCCCAGCGCGGCCGGCGAGCGCCCGACCACGAACGAGCGGGCCAGCTCGAGCGCGGCCGGCACCAGGTCGTCGGGCTCGTGGACCGAGCGGAGCAGCCGGCCCTCGAGCGCCTGCTCGGCGGTGAGCACGTCGGCGGCGTACACCCACTCCAGGGCCTGCTGCAGGCCCACCAGACGCGGCAGGAACCAGCTCGACGCGGCCTCGGGGACGATCCCGAGGCGGCCGAAGACGAAGCCGATCCGGGCCCTGGTCGAGGCCATCCGGATGTCCATCGCCAGCGTCATCGTGGCGCCGATGCCGACGGCCGCGCCGTTGATCGCGGCGATCACCGGCTTGGGCAGGTCGTGGATCGCGAGCGTGACCTTGCCGCCGGTGTCGCGCACGCCGCTGTGGAACGGCTCCTCGGTGAGGTGCTCGCGCAGGTCGGCCGGCGTGGGGGTGACCGACTCGTCGAGGCCGAAGACGTTGCCCTCGGCCGAGAGGTCCATCCCGGCGCAGAACGCCCGGCCGGAGCCGGTCACGACCACCGCGCGCACGGCGTCGTCCTCGGCCGCGGCGCGGAAGAACGCCTCGAGCTCGCGCGCCATCGTGACGGTGAAGGAGTTCAGGGCGTCGGGACGGTCCAGGGTCAGCAGCGCGACCCCGTCCTGGTCCACGTCGACCGAGAGGGTCTCGTACGTCGTGTCGCTGATCACTAGTTGGTCACTCCAGGCAGTCCGGTGGGGGTGCACAGGCGCTTGGGGATGTCGCCGGTGCGGTCGGTCTTGACGTACTTCAGCAGCTCCAGGGCGCGGGTGCGGTCCCAGTGGATGACCTGGTCGGCGATGGGCATGCCGCAGGTCAGCCCGCTGGTGCCGTTGACGCGGGTCATCGCCAGGCCGAACTTCGCGAGCGTGACCGGGCCGGTGCCCTGGCTGACCACGATCGAGGAGGTGGCGGCGTCGTTGACGGCCCAGTAGCGGAACGGGTTGACGAAGGTCCAGGGCGACTTGACCTCGGCCCCGATCGCGCTGACGACCTCGCGCTGGTGGCGGGCGCGGTCGAGGTCGCCGTACCGGCTGACGTGGCGCGAGCGGGAGTAGCCCAGCGCGGTGACCCCGTCGACCTGCTGGCACCCCTTGCGGATGCGCAGGTTGGCGCGCGGGTCGACCATCCGCTGGGTCGGGCAGATCGTGATGCCGCCGACCGCGTCGACGGCGTTGACGAAGCCGCCGAAGCCGATCTCGACGTAGTCGTCGATGCGCACGCCGGTGCTCTGCTCCAGCGTCCGCACGAGCAGCTTGGGGCCGCCGTAGGCGAACGCGGAGTTGATCTTGCCGGTGCCGTGCCCGGGGATGGGGACCAGGGAGTCCCGGGGGATGGAGAGCAGCATGCTCGGGCCGTTGCCGGTGTGCAGCAGGATGATCGAGTCGGTGCGCTGACCGACGTCGCCGACGCCGCCGGTGCCGAGCCGCTTGTTCTCCGCGGCGCTGAGGCCCTTGCGGCTGTCGGAGCCCACCAGGAGGTACGTCGTCCCGGGCTGCTCGGCGGGTCGGGCGCCCGCCGGGGTGATGTCGACCTTGTCGATCTTGCCCACCGCCCAGACCGGCACCGCGACCAGGTAGGCGATCCAGGCCACGAGCAGGAGCAGCACGAGCCGCAGGACGGGCGGGCGCCGTCGCCGGCGGGTCCGCGAGGAGCCCCGGGGCGGACCAGCAGGCGGTCGCTCCTGCGGCTGCCGGGGGCGCTCGTACGGCGCCGCGGCCGGGCGTGGCTGCTGGTCCGCGGAGGGTCGCTGCATCCGGGGGAGGACCTGGGTGGGCTCGGGGTCGTCGCTGCCGCGACGGTCCGGACCGCCTGAGCCGCCTGAGCCGCCTGTGCCCCCGGGGCCGCCGGGGCCGTAGAGCCACCCGTAGTCGGGTCCCTGGTCCGGGCCGCCGCCGGCACCACCGCGTTCAGGCATGGCGCAGACGGTACAGCGGGCCCCGGCGCGTCGGCGGCGCCTGTGACGCGTGGTGCCGGTGATACTGGGGCCCGCAGTCACCCTCGAGCACCCCTGAGGTCTTCCCCCATGGCGCATGTCCCCCCGGTCGAGCCCCCCCAGCGGACGCTGCGCACCCAGCGCAACCCGGGCTTCGCCCGCGCCGTGACCCTGATGCTGATGACCCTGGTCCTGCCGGGGTCCGCGCAGCTGGCGGCCGGCAGCAAGCGGGTGGGCCGGATCGCCCTGCGGACCTACCTGGGCCTCGTCGCGCTGGTGGTCGCGGTGCTCCTGCTGGGGCTGATGGTCAACTCCTTCGTGTTCTGGCTGCTGACCAAGACCGTGGTGCTGGGCCTGGTCCGGTTCGTGCTGATGGCCCTGGCGGTCGGTTGGGCCTACCTGTTCGTGGACGCCTGGCGCCTGGGCGACCCCCTGCGGCTGCGCCAGAAGCAGCGGCTGGCCGTGGTCGGCATCAACGGGGTGCTGTGCTTCAGCGTCGCGGGCTCCCTGCTCTTCGCCTCCCACGTGGTCGGGGTCCAGAAGGACTTCATGAGCGCGATGTTCGCCGACGGGGCCGCCAGCGGTGCCACCCACGGGCGCTACAACGTCCTGCTGCTGGGCGGTGACTCCGGGGCCGACCGGTGGGGTCTGCGCCCCGACAGCCTCTCGGTGGCCAGCATCGACGCCGACACCGGTCAGACCGTGCTCTTCGGGCTGCCGCGCAACATGCTGAACTTCCCCTTCCCCAAGGGCTCGATCATGGGGGAGCAGTTCCCCGACGGCTACGACTGCGGCGGCGCGTGCGAGCTGAACTCGCTGGCCACCTGGGCCGGGGACCACAAGCCGCTCTTCAAGGGCGTCGCCAACCCCGCGGTCGAGGCCACCAAGGAGGGCGTCGAGGGCGTCACCGGGCTGAAGATCAACTACTACGCCATGGTGAACCTCCAGGGCTTCCAGAACCTCGTCGACGCCGTCGGCGGCGTCGAGCTCAACGTCCGCGACCGGATCCCGATCGGCGGCATCGGGGCCCCGATCTCCGGCTACGTCGAGCCCGGCAAGCGCCGTCTCAACGGCTTCCAGACGCTGTGGTTCGCCCGGTCCCGCGTCGCCGCCGACGACTACTCCCGGATGGCGCGGCAGAAGTGCGTCATGAACGCGATGCTGCACCAGCTCAGCCCCCAGACGGTCGTGCTGAAGTTCGAGGACATCGCCAAGGCGAGTGAGTCCCTGATCTCCACCGACCTCCCGCGCGGCGAGGTCGACCGCTTCATGGAGCTGGCCCTGAAGTCGCGGCAGCACCCGGTCCGCACGGTGTCCTTCGTCCCGCCGATGGTCGACACCAGCCACCCCGACATCGCCAAGATCCACGCGACGGTCCAGCGGGCCATCAGCCGCTCGGGGGGCGCCGGCAAGCCGCGTCCCACGGCGACCGCCGGCGGCACCACGCCGGCCCCTGCTCCCAAGGCGACCACCACGACCACCATGACCGGCGGCTCCCTGGGCAACATGCGCGACGGGTACGCCGCCAACCAGTCCGACGACCTCTCCTCCTCCTGCTGATCCCGGCACGTAGGGTGCCCGACGTGTCAGAACCGACCGGGCCGAGCGCGCCCCCGGCGGGCCCCGCGGACCGCGGGGCCCGGGTCGTCGCGGTCGTGGTGACCTGGAACCGACGGGTGCTGCTCCAGGAGTCACTGGCCGCGCTGGCGGCCCAGGACCACCCCCCGGTCGCCGTGGTGGTGGTCGACAACGCCTCCGACGACGGCACGGACCAGGTGCTGGCGGCGCTGACGGCCCCGAGCGACCCGTCCGGCCCGTCCGGTGCCGGCGCTGGCGGGAACCTCGACGTGGTCACCCTGACCCGCAACACCGGCGGGGCCGGCGGGTTCGCCGTCGGGGTCGAGCAGGCCCTGACCCACGACCCGGACCTGGTCTGGCTGCTCGACGACGACACCGTCCCCACGCCCACGGCCCTCTCGGCCCTGGTCGCGGCCTGGACCGAGCACGATCCCGGGGGCCGGCGGCCCGCGGTGCTGGCCAGCCGGGTGGTGTGGACCGACGGGCGCGACCACCCGATGAACACCCCGCGCCCCAAGCCCGGGGCGACGCGGGCCGAGCGGCGCGCGGCCGCCCGGGTCGGGGCGGTGCCGATCCGCTCGGCCAGCTTCGTCTCGATCGTGTGCGACGCCGCCACGGTGCGGGCCCGCGGTCTGCCGCTGGCGGACTACTTCTTGTGGAACGACGACTTCGAGTACACCACCCGCCTGCTGCGGGGTCGGGCCGGTCTCCACGTGCCGGCGAGCGTGGTGGTCCACAAGACCCGCGTCTTCGGCTCCACCGACGCCGACCCGGGGGAGCGGTTCTACTACGAGGTGCGCAACAAGGTCTGGCTGTTCACCCGGTCCCACGGCCTGCGCGCGGACGAGAAGGTGCTCTACGGCGGCGCGACGCTGCGGCGCTGGGTCCGCACCTGGGCCGGGTCCGCGGACCGCCCCACCCTGCGCCGCGGGTTGGTCACCGGGCTGCGCGACGGCGCCCGTCGGCCCCCGCGCCCCAACGCCACCGTGCTCCAGGAGGCGGGGTGGTCGCCGCGCACCGGCCGCGACCGCCGACTGCCCGCGGGCCAGCCGTTCTCGCTGCTGGTCAGCACCTGGGCGGGCGACTCGCCGCACCACCTGTGCGACGCGTTCCGCTCCACCGTGCACGACCAGACCCGCCGGCCCGCCCAGGTGGTACTGGTGCAGGACGGGCCCGTCCCGGTCGAGCTGGCCGAGGAGATCGCCGGCCTGGTCCGCGAGAGCCCCGTCCCGGTCACCCACGTCGAGATGCCCGCCAACGTGGGCCTGGGGCCGGCGCTGGACGCCGGCCTGGCCGCGTGCGAGCACGAGGTGGTGGCCCGGATGGACGCCGACGACCTCAGCGTCCCCGACCGGTTCGAGCGGCAGCTGCCGTTCATCGAGGCCGGCGCCGACATCGTGGGGTCCGGGCTGTGGGAGTTCGGGGAGTCCGTCGAGGACGTCGTGGGCCGTCGTACGCCGCCGACCGACCCCGACGAGATCCGCCGCGTGATCCGCTTCCGCGACCCCTTCAACCACCCCACCGTGGTCTACCGGCGCAGTGCCGTCCTGGCCGCCGGCGGCTACACGGACATGGCCCTGATGGAGGACTACCTGCTGTTCACGCGGATGGTCGCCGGGGGAGCGGTGCCGGCGAACATCGCCGAGCCGCTGGTCCACTACCGGGTCGGCGAGGGCGCCTACGCCCGTCGCGGCGGGCTCGCCCTGCTGCGCTCGGAGCTCGCGCTCCAGGGCCGGTTCCGCCGCCTGGGCCTGACCACCCGGCGCCAGTACGCGCGCAACGTCGCCGTCCGCGGGGGCTACCGGCTGGTGCCCGTGGGCGTGAGAAAGGTCGCCTACCGGCGCCTGTTGGCGAACCGATCCGGCGCGGCTCGCGGTTAGGATCGGTCGGGGCCGGAGTGGCCCTGCCCTGTCTCCTGCCCGGAAATGAGTCCTCGTTGAACGACGCGAACGCACCCGACCTGGTGATCGTGGGGTCCGGCTTCTTCGGGCTCACCCTGGCCGAGCGCGCCGCCACCGAGCTGGGCCTCCGGGTCCTGGTCCTCGAGCGGCGTGACCACCTCGGTGGCAACGCCTACTCCGAGTTCGACGAGGAGACCGGGATCGAGGTGCACAAGTACGGCACCCACCTGTTCCACACCTCCAACACCCGCGTGTGGGAGTACGTCAACCGGTTCACCGCGTTCACGAACTACCAGCACCGCGTGTTCGCCAAGTACCAGGGGCAGGTCTACTCCTTCCCGATGAACCTCGGGCTGATCAACCAGTTCTTCGGCCGCAGCCACACCCCCGACGAGGCCCGCGCCCTGATCGCGGAGCAGGCCAGCGAGATCGACACCGCCGAGGCGCGCAACCTCGAGGAGAAGGCGATCAGCCTGATCGGGCGCCCGCTCTACGAGGCGTTCGTCAAGGGCTACACCGCCAAGCAGTGGCAGACCGACCCCACGCAGCTGAGCGCGGACATCATCACCCGGCTGCCGGTCCGCTACACCTTCGACAACCGCTACTTCAACGACACCTACGAGGGCCTGCCCGTCGACGGCTACACCGCCTGGCTGACCCGGATGGCCGACCACCCGGGCATCGAGGTGCGCACGGGCGTGGACTTCCTCGACGTCCGGGACGAGTACGCCGGGAAGGTGCCGGTCGTCTACACCGGCCCGGTCGACGAGTACTTCGGCAACTCCGAGGGGCGCCTGTCGTGGCGCACCATCGACCTGGAGGCCGAGACCCTCGACGTCGACGACTTCCAGGGGACGGGGGTCGTCAACGCCAACGACGAGGACCTCCCCTTCACCCGCACGCTGGAGTTCAAGCACCTGCACCCCGAGCGCACCTACCTGCCGGGCAAGACGATCGTCGTGCACGAGTACTCCCGCTTCGCCGAGGAGGGCGACGAGCCCTACTACCCGGTCAACACCGCCGAGGACCGCGAGAAGCTCAAGCGCTACCGCGAGCTGGCCAAGGCCGAGCCGATGGTGCTCTTCGGCGGCCGCCTGGGCACCTACCAGTACCTCGACATGCACATGGCCATCGGCTCCGCCCTGTCGATGTTCGACAACAAGATCCGGCCCCACTTCGCCGAGGGCGCCGCGCTGACCTCCGGAGGCGTCGATGAGTGAGACCACGCAGATGGACCACCAGGACGCCGCGGTGCACCGGCGCGTCCTCCAGCGGGTGGTCTTCCCGACCTCGCGCGACACCGACGTCCTCCCGCTGTACGTCGACCCGGACCGCCCCCAGCTCGACACCAACACCACCGGTCTGACCGCGAAGCAGAAGAGCCGGATCCCCCCGGCCATGCCCAACGCCGAGGTCCAGCCCGACCCGCATGCCGTGGTCTCGCGTCGCAGCTACCGCGTCGAGGCCAACGACCGGGTCTCCCTCGGCACCTACTTCAACGCCTTCCCGGCCAGCTACTGGCGCCGGTGGACCGTGGTCGAGACCGTGCGCCTCGAGGTCACCGTCACCGGGGCCGGCTCCCGGGTGATCGTCTACCGCTCGATGCCCGACGGCCGCGCCCAGCGGGTGGACGACCAGCAGGTCGACGGCGAGGGCTCCCAGAGCTTCACCTTCGACCTGTCGCTGGCCACCTTCGCCGACGGCGGGTGGTACTGGTTCGACCTGATCGCCGGCGACGGGGGAGTCCTCCTCGACGAGGCCGCCTGGACCAGCGAGGTCCCCGCGGACCGCGTGCAGCCGGGCACGGTCACCATCGGCATCACCACGATGAACCGGCCCGACTTCTGCTCCGAGCTGCTGACCCAGATCGGCGAGGACGCCGACGTGCGCGAGGTCCTCGACGAGGTGGTGCTCGCCGAGCAGGGCACCCAGAAGGTCGCGGACGACCCGGGCTTCCCGGCCGCGCTGGAGGCGCTGGGCGAGCGCCTGCGGATCATCGAGCAGGGCAACCTCGGCGGGTCCGGCGGCTACGCCCGCGCCCAGCTGGAGACGCTGCGGGCCGACCGGTCGACGTACATGATGTGCATGGACGACGACGTGGTCTGCGAGCCCGAGAGCATCGTGCGCGCGGTCACGTTCGGCGACCTGTGCCGCCGGCCCACGATCGTGGGCGGCCACATGTTCAGCCTCTACGCCAAGTCGCGGCTGCACAGCTTCGGCGAGATCGTGCAGCGCTACCGCTTCTGGTGGCAGTCGCCGCAGTCGGTCAACAACGACTGGGACTTCGGCGAGCGCAACCTGCGCTCCAGCCGCTGGCTGCACCGCCGCATCGACGTGGACTTCAACGGCTGGTTCATGTGCCTGATCCCGACCCGGGTGCTGCGCGACATCGGCCTGAGCCTGCCGCTGTTCATCAAGTGGGACGACTCGGAGTACGGCCTGCGCGCCCAGGCGGCCGGCTACCCGACCGTCACCCTGCCCGGTGCGGCCGTGTGGCACGTGCCGTGGACCGACAAGAACGACGCGGTCGACTGGCAGTCCTACTTCCACCAGCGCAACCGGTTCGTCGCGGCGCTCCTGCACTCGCCGTACGAGCACGGTGGGCGGATGGTGCTGGAGAGCTTCAACCACCAGGTCAAGCACCTGTTCGCGATGGAGTACTCCACCGCGGAGCTGCGCCACCAGGCGCTCGAGGACGTCCTGGCGGGGCCGCAGCAGCTCCACGAGGAGCTCGGCACGAAGCTGCCGCAGCTGCGCGCCCTGCGCGTGCAGCACGTCGACGCGCAGACCTCCGCCGACCCCGAGGCGTTCCCCCCGGCCCGCCTGGCCAAGCCGCCCAAGAAGGGCCAGGACCCGACGGAGGCCAAGGGCAAGGTCGGCTTCATCGCGGCGGCCCTGTCCAGCGGCGTGCGTCAGCTGCTGCCCAAGCGGCCGCTGGCCGACGAGTTCCCCGAGGCCCGCCTGGCCGCCCTGGACGCGCCCTGGTGGATCGTGTCGCAGTTCGACTCGGCCGTGGTCTCCATGCCCGACGGTGGCAGCGCGGCCTGGCGCCACCGCGACCCCGAGCAGTTCCGGAACCTGATGAGGCGCACGGTCGAGATGCACCAACGGCTGCACCGCGAGTGGCCGCGACTGGCCCAGCAGTACCGTGAGCAGCTGGGGGACATCACCTCGCCACAGGTGTGGGAGAAGACCTTCGAGGCCTCAGCACGGGAGCAGCAGTGAAAGCCATGAAGCGCGAGACCGTCCAGGTGCCCAGCCGGGCCAAGCCCGCCCCGGCCGACCCGCGCAAGCGCGCGCGGCGGCTGCTGGCCAACCACGCCGACTCGATGCCGGTCGTCGAGGCCAGCGGCGAGCGTCAGCAGCGCGACGTCCAGGCCGAGCTGATCGACCCGGCGCCGGTCGGCGGCCTGATGGAGGTCTTCCAGCAGCGCTACGTCCTCAAGCTGCTCGTGCAGCGCCAGCTCGCGGCCATGTACGCCGCCTCGGTGCTGGGGCTGCTGTGGTCCTACGTCCAGCCCGCGATGCGCTTCGGCGTCTACTACATCGTGATGGGTGTGATCATCAACCTGCACCGGGGGACGCCGTACTTCGCGCTCCACCTGTTCGCGGGCATGGTCGCCGTGCACTACTTCGGGGAGACCTGGAACGGCGGCACGCGCTCGATCTGGAACAACAAGGGCCTGGTCCAGAAGATGCGGATGCCGCGCGAGCTGTTCCCGGTCTCCGCGGCCGTCGTGGCGGCGTACCACACCATCCCGCAGGTGCTGGTGCTGCTGATCTGCTGCCTGTTCGTCGGGTGGCACCTGACCTTCTCCGCGGTGGCCGCCGGCGCGCTCGGCGTCGCGATCCTGGTGACGTTCTCGATGGCGCTGGCGCTGTTCTTCTCCGCCATCAACGTCTTCTACCGCGACTTCCAGAACATCGTGGCCACGATCTTGACCTTCATGCACTTCCTGGTCCCGATGATGTACCCGTTCGAGAAGGTGTGGGAGCTGGGCCTGAACCACCCGTGGGTCTACCAGGTCTACATGGCCAACCCGGTCACCCAGGCGGTGATCCTGCTCCAGCGGATGTTCTGGTACCCCCTGATCGAGGACAAGTCCACGATCACCGGTCGCAGCTTCCCGCCCGACCTCTACGAGCGCGGCCTGATCACCTTCGTGGTGTGCGCGCTGCTGCTGTGGCTCTCGCAGCGCTTCTTCACCAAGGCCGAGGCGAAGTTCCCGGAGCGGCTCTGATGACGGTCTCCATCCAGGTCGACCACGTGACCAAGACGTTCACCATGCAGTACAACCGCACCCTGAAGCAGATCGCCGTCGCGGCGGCCCGCCGTTTGCCCAACAGCGAGACCTTCCAGGCCGTCAACGACGTGTCCTTCGAGGTCGAGCAGGGGGAGTCGGTGGGCCTGATGGGGCTCAACGGCTCCGGCAAGAGCACGCTGCTCAAGGTGATCAACGGCGTCATGCGCCCCGACTCCGGCCAGGTCCGCACCCGCGGTCGCGTCGCCGGCCTGATCGCCACCGGCGCCGGCTTCCACCCGCAGATGACCGGTCGGGAGAACCTCTACCTCAACGCCGCGATCCTCGGCATGAGCGAGAACGAGACCAACGGCAAGTTCGAGGAGATCGTGGAGTTCGCCGGCATCGGCAAGTTCCTCGACATCCCGGTCTCGCACTACTCCTCGGGGATGTACGCCCGGCTCGGCTTCTCGATCGCCGTGCACGTCGACGCCGACGTGTTCCTGGCCGACGAGGTGCTGGCGGTGGGGGACCGGCCGTTCAAGAAGAAGTGCATGGCCAAGATGCAGGAGATCCGGGCCCAGGGCACCACGATCTTCTACGTCAGCCACGCCACGGCCTCGGTCAAGGCGATGTGCGACCGGGTCCTGGTGCTCGAGTCCGGCCACCTCAACTACGACTCCAAGATGGTCGAGGGCGGCAGCGTCGACGGCGGCATCCGCTACCTGCAGTACGACGACGACGAGGGCACCGACGAGGCCACGGCCGACGAGGAGATCGGCGCCGACGTCTAGGGCTCCGACCTGCAGCATTGCGTGAATTCACGTAAACGACACCGGTGGAATTCGAAAGAATGACACCGGTGTCGTTTATCAATTACAGGTTTGTAATTCGGTCATTTCGCTGGACGGGGCATATGTAACTGGTGTGAAACTTGGTACTCGTGTGAATTACTTCCCGCCTCACTCGGAGTGCCTTGATGCGTTTCAGCCGTGCCCGCTACGTCACCCTGTGCCAGCAGTCGCTGGTCACGGGTGCCGTTCTCGTCGTGGGCATCTCCGCCGCCGGCGTGAAGACCCTGGACATCGTCCCGACCCCCGGCGTCGACACCAGCGCCACCGGTGTGACCGGTGCGCTCGGAGCCCGCTCGCCCCAGTCCGGCCAGGCGCCGCTCGGGGCGGCCCCGGTGCCCGCCGCGCCGACGTCGACCGCCCCGACGCCCTCCGCCCCGGCGCCCGCGAGCACCGGCCCCGCGGCCCGGGTCGACGTCGCCCCCGTGACCCCGAAGGTGCGCGAGGTCTCCGTCGCGCCGCTCCCGGCCGCCCGGCGTACGCCGTCACCCAGCGCCCGGTCGCACCCGGCCCCGTCGAGCCGCACCGCCCCGCACACCCTGGTGGCCCGCTCGGCACCCCAGCGCGTGACCGGCTACGCCACCGTCGGCGTCACCTGGAAGCAGAGCGCGGAGGCCTACCCGGGCCAGTCGCTGCTGGTCCAGGTCCGGACCCGGCAGGACCACACCGCCTGGTCGGGGTGGAGCACCCTGTCCCACGACGAGGAGGACGGCCCCGACGCCGGCTCGGCCGACCTGGGGCCGCACTCGCGTCCCGGCACCGACGCGCTGGTCGTCGGCTCCGTCGACCAGGTGCAGATGCGCGCCGAGACCACCGACGGGAGCATCCCGCCCGACCTGAAGCTCGCCGTCATCGACCCGGGCACGGGCCGCACGCGAGCCGCCGCCCCGACCCAGCCCGGATCGACTCAGCCCGGATCTGCGCAGGACGGCTCGGCCCCGACCGGCGCCGGCACCAGCCAGCCCTCGAGCCAGCCCGGGTCACCGTCCGCCACCCCCTCGGCCGCGCAGCCGGCCGCCTCGGGTGACACCGCCGCCCCCGCCGCCGACACGGTGGCGCTCAGCGCGGTGACCCGGGCCGCTCGACGCGCGGTCCCGATGCCGCGGATCTACACCCGCGCGGAGTGGGGCGCCAACGAGAGCCTGCGCGACCAGTCGAGCCCGGGCTACGGCACCGTCGAGGCCGGCTTCATCCACCACACGGTCAACGCCAACAACTACACCGCCGACCAGGTGCCCGCCCTGCTGCGCGGCATCTACGCGTACCACACCCAGTCGCGCGGCTGGCGCGACATCGGCTACAACTACCTCGTCGACCGCTTCGGCCGGATCTGGGAGGGTCGCTGGGGCGGGATCACCAAGGCCGTCATCGGGGCGCACACCCTGGGCTACAACGAGGTCTCCTTCGCGATGTCGGCCATCGGCAACTACGACATCACCGCGCCCTCGCAGGCGGTCCTGGACGCCTACGCCCGGCTCTACGCCTGGAAGCTGTCGCTCTACGGCATCCGCGCCGACGCCACGCACCTGTGGGTCAAGGACCGCTACCTCAACGCCATCAACGGCCACCGCGACGTCGGCCAGACCGCGTGCCCGGGCCAGTACCTCTACGCCAAGATCCCCTACATCCGGACCCTGGCGCAGAAGTACCAGGACGGCGCGCCGGTGACCTCGGTCCCCACCCCGACCCCGACTCCCACCCCGACCCCGACGCCCGCCCCCACCGCGACGTCGCCCATGACCTCGCCCACGCAGAAGCCGATCGCCTGGTCGGCGCAGAGCACGGGCATCGCCTTCCCCAAGGTCAGCAGCCTCACCGGCACCACCCACCCCGACCTGGTGCTGCAGCGCACCTCTGACGGGCTGGTCCGGGTCGTGCCGATGGGCGGACAGGTCGGTTACACCGCTCCGGTGACGACCCCGGCGCACTGGTCGACGATGAACCTGGTCAGCGCGGTCGGCGACGTCACCGGCGACGGCAGGGGCGACGTGCTCGCCCGGCTGGCCAAGGACGGCAGCACCCGCGTCTACGTCGGCGACGGGCAGGGCCACGTGGCCGTCCCCGGGACCAACGCCACCAGCGCCTTCCGCACGGCCACCGCGGTCGTGGCGGCCGGCGACTGGAACCGCGACGGTCGCGCCGACGTGCTGATGAGCGACACCGCCGGGAAGCTGTGGCTGGTCCCGGGCAAGGGGGCCGGGCTGTTCGGCACGCCCCGGCTGCTCAGCTCGCGCTGGAGCGGTGTCCGCTCGACGGCGGTGGCCGGTGACCTGACCGGTGACGGTCGCCCCGACGTCGCCGCCCTGGGCCGCGACGGGTGGCTCACGGTCTACCCCTCGACCAGCACCGGTGCGCTCGGCGCCGGCACCCGGGTCCGCGACATGGGCCCGAAGGTGGCCTCGATCGCCGGCGGTGCCGGTGACCTGACCGGCGACGGCACCGGCGACCTGGTGATCCGTTCCACCAGCGGCGACAGCGCGATCCTCAGCGGTGCCGGCGGGGGCCGGTTCGGCGACGTCCTGGGCTGGTTCCAGGGCACGGTGGGCCTCACCTCCCTGACGGCCGCCCCGGTGGCCGGGTCCGCCCAGGCCGACCTCGTGGGGGTCGCCGCCGGCGGTGACGACCTCGTGGTGCTGCCGCACAACGGCCTGCGCAACCTGCTTCCCGCACGGGCGAGCACCCTCAAGGTGCCGGGTGCCACCCAGGTGATGGGCGTGGGCGACTGGAACGGCGACGGCAACGGCGACCTGATCACCCGGGAGGCCTCCGGCGGCACCCTGGTGTTCCGGGCCGGTCGCGGCGACGGCTCCTTCGCGGCGCCGGTGACGATGGCCACCGGCTGGAAGACCTTCACCTACCTGGCCCCGGTCGGGGACGTGACGGGCGACCGACGCCCCGACCTGGCCGGGCGGACCGCCACGGGCGCGATGCGGGTGTTCCCCGGCAACGGGGCCCACGGGTTCCTGGCCCCCCGATCGGTCCCGGCGTCGCTGCGGACGTTCAACCAGATCGGCTCCGGCAGCTGGTCCCCGGCCTCCGCCGAGGAAGTTGCCCCAGTGGGGACCCGAGGACGGGGGAGCGTCCTTGTAGGGGATCTTGGTGCCGGGGTTGAGGTGCTGGTTGTTGCCGGTGGCCTTCTCCTTCTTCACCGGCTCGCACTTCGCCGCGGAGGCGGAGACGCCGAGCGAGGCCAGGCTGGCGCCCTCGGCCTTGGCGTCGGCGGTGCGGGCGGCACCAGGACCAGGTCGGTCTCGGTCAGCGCCTCGACGACGCCCGGACCCGGGGTGGCCTCGTCCAGGCCGATCACCACCACGCCGTGGGCGGGGACCTCGGCGCGGTGACGCACCCAGTACTCCTGGAAGTGCACCGCGCGCCGCTCCCCGTCGTGGGGGTCGTCGATGACGACGTGGGTCTCGACGCGGTCGTCGGTCATCGGCAGCAGCGTGACGCCCGGCTCCCAGCGCCGGCACAGGGCCGCGGTCACGGCGCTGAGCGGGTAGCCGGCGTCGAGCATCTGCGTGCGCACCAGGTGGGTGGCGATGTCGCGGTCACCCAGGCCGAACCACGTCGGCTCCACGCCGTACGCCGCGAGCTCCTCGCCCGCGTGCCAGGTCTCGTCCCGGCGACCCCAGCCGCGCTCGGGGTCGATGCCGTCGCCGAGGGTGTACATGACCGTGTCCAGGTCGGGGCAGACCTTGAGGCCGTGCACCCACAGGTCGTCCGCGGTGTTGGCCACGACGGTGACCTCGGTGTCGGATCCGGTGCGGCGCACGAGCTCCAGGACACCCCGCAGGAAGCGGGCGCCGCCGACGCCGCCCGAGAGGACCGTCACACGGGCGGGGAGGTGGGTGCGGGACAGCGGCCCGGGGACTCGCGCCGTCATCTGCGCAAACGCATCGTTCGACATGGGCGCCAGTGTCCACCAGGTCCGGCCAATACCACCGTTCGGCTTGACGGGAGCGGTACGACAGGCATGTAATCACACCAGTGTGATGAGCAACTCGGTCCGTCAGGATCGCAGGGTCGAAGAGGGGCAACCACGTGCGCGAACTGTACTTACTCGATGACATCGGGACCATCGACGGGGAGGGTCCGGGGTGGCAGGAGCGCGGACTCTGCGCCCAGACCGACCCGGAGGCGTTCTTCCCCGAGAAGGGCGGCTCGACCAGGGAGGCGAAGAAGGTCTGCCTCACCTGCGACGTGCGCCAGGACTGCCTGGAGTACGCCCTCGAGAACGACGAGCGCTTCGGGATCTGGGGCGGGCTGTCGGAGCGGGAGCGTCGCAAGCTCAAGAAGCGCGCCGTCTGACCGACCGCCGGTGAGCAGGTCCGCCTCGGCTACTCCTCGTAGTCTGGGTGGACGTCCTCGGCGGGCACGCCGAGGAACTCCGCGAGCTGCTCGACCACCACGGTGAGGACCAGCGCCTCGAGGTCGAGCGTGGTCTCCGCGCGGTGCTCGATCGGACGGCGGTAGAGCACCAGCCGCGCCGGCGTCGTCGCCGTGCCGGCCACCAGGGCGGCGAGCGGGACGCACGGTGACAGCCACGTCTGCGGCAGCACCGGGATGTCCTCCACGGCGAGCTCGAGGTCGGCCAGCTCGTCGGGCCAGTGCGGCTCGATGTCGGCCAGCACCTCCAGCGCCACCCGGTCGAACCGCTCGCGCCGCGAGAGGTGGGCCGGGACCCGGCCGTGCGGACCGTCGGGTCCGAAGGCCGGCCCCCGCATGCCGCGACCGCGTCGGTCGCGGTCGACGCCCCGGCGACGCCCGGGTGCCGCCTCGTGCCGGGTCTCCGGACGGTCGGCGGACGCGGTGGTGAGCAGCGGGTGGTCCTCGGGTCGCTCGTTCACGACCGCGAGCCTACGGTCCGCGAGCCCGGGAGAGCTGTAGCGTCGCGGCCGTGGGTCTCCTCCGTCGTTGTTCGCGCACCGCGTGCGGTCGTCCTGCGACGACGACCCTCACCTACGTCTACGCCGACCAGACGGCCGTGGTCGGCCCGCTCGCGTCGTACGCCGAGCCGCACGCCTACGACCTGTGCGACCTGCACAGCGAGCGCCTCTCCGCCCCGCGCGGCTGGGAGGTCCTCCGGCTCGCCGCCGACCGGGACCCCGGCCCCACCTCCGACGACCTGCTCGCGCTGGCCGACGCGGTGCGCGAGGCCGCCCAACCCCGACCGGACCAGCCCCGGACGGACCAGCCCCGGACGGCGCAGCCCGAGGGACGCGGTCCCGCCCGTCAGCCGGTCGGTCAGGCCGGTGCCTCGGCCGCGGGTCCGGCGCGACGCTCGCCCCGTCCGGCGTACGACGACCCGCCGGGCCTGATCGACCGCTCGGACGCGTCCGAGGAGGCGCCCGCCACCGCCTCCGGCGAGGGAGTCCGGCGCGGCCATCTCAGGTCCCTGCGCAGCCTGGACTGACTCCGGACCGACTCGGGACTGACTCCGGGCCCACCGGGTGGGCCGCCGGATCCCGCTAGGGTCCTGTCCATGTCCGACCAGTCGACCACCGACGCCGCCAGCCTCTCCGCGACCTTCAAGGCCTACGACGTCCGCGGCACCGTCCCGGACCAGGTGGACGAGGTGCTCGCCCGCGCCGTGGGCAACGCCTTCGTCCAGGTCACCGGGGCCGCCGACGTCGTGGTGGGCCACGACATGCGGCCGTCCTCGCCCGGCATGGCGCGCGCGTTCGCCGAGGGTGCGGCCACCGCCGGCGCCGGCGTGACGCTGATCGGCCTGGCCAGCACCGACCAGCTCTACTTCGCCTCGGGCCACCTGGGCCGACCGGGCGCGATGTTCACCGCCAGCCACAACCCGGCGCAGTACAACGGGATCAAGATGTGCCGTGCCCAGGCCGCGCCGGTCGGGATGGAGACCGGCCTGGCCGAGATCCGCGACCTGGTGGCGGCGGGCACGGTGCACACCGCGCCGACCCCCGGCGAGATCGTGGAGCGCGACGTGCTCGCCGACTACGCCGCCCACCTGCTCGGCCTCGCGCCCGTGCAGGGGCGCCGGCTCAAGGTCGTCGTCGACGCCGGCAACGGCATGGCCGGGCACACCGCCCCCACCGTCCTGGGCCAGGTCGCGGTCGACGTGGACGCGATGTACTTCGAGCTCGACGGCACCTTCCCCAACCACGAGGCCAACCCGATCGAGCCGGCCAACCTGGTCGACCTCCAGGCCCGCGTGCGTGAGGTCGGGGCCGACATCGGACTGGCCTTCGACGGCGACGCCGACCGCTGCTTCCTGGTGGACGAGCGCGGCGAGCTGGTCAGCCCCAGCACGCTGACCGGCCTGATCGCCGCGCGCGAGCTGGCCAAGGAGCCGGGCGCGGTGATCATCCACAACCTGATCACCTCGCGCGGCGTCCCCGAGATCGTGCGTGAGCTGGGCGGTGAGCCGGTGCGCACGCGGGTCGGGCACTCCTTCATCAAGGCCCGGATGGCCGAGACCGGCGCGATCTTCGGTGGCGAGCACTCGGGCCACTTCTACTTCCGCGACTTCTGGCGCGCCGACTCCGGGATGCTGGCCGCGCTGCACGCCCTGGCCGCGCTGGCCGAGTCCGACCAGCCGCTCTCGCAGGTGCTGGCGCCGTACGCCCGCCACGTCGCGAGCGGGGAGATCAACTCCGAGGTCGCCGACCAGGCGGCGATCGTCGCCGAGCTCGAGCAGGACTGGGGGAGCCGCCCCGGGGTCGAGGTCGACCACCTCGACGGCCTGACGGTGAGCCACGAGGACTGGTGGTTCAATGTCCGGGCGTCGAACACCGAGCCCCTGCTGCGCCTGAACGCCGAGGGACGCGACGACGCGACCATGACCCAGGTGCGTGACGACGTGCTCGCCGTGATCCGAAGGAGCGACCGATGAACCTCGACAGCAACCTGCTCGACGTGGTCGTGTGCCCCGCGTGCCGCTCGTCCCTGGCCGTGGACGAGGCGGCCAGCGAGCTGGTCTGCGCCGGGTGCGGTCTGGCCTACCCCGTGCGCGACGACATCCCGGTCCTGCTGGTCACCGAGGCCCGCAAGCCGGCCTGAGCCCACCATGACGTTCGACGACGGTCTGCTCGACGACCCGGTCGCGCTCGAGCGCGCCGACGCGCTGCTGCGCCCCATCGCCGAGAGCGGTGCCCGCGTGCGCCGCGAGGCCTCGGCCGCGGCCGAGGCGGTCGCCGAGGCCAGCACCCGGCTCGCCGACCAGCCCCGCGCCGTCGTGGCGGCCGGTCCCGACTCGCGCCTGCTGCGCGCCGTGCTGGAGCCGGTGTGCCCGGTGCCGTTCGTGGCCTGGCCCGGCGCCGGCCTCCCCGGCTGGGCCGGCAGCCTGGACCTCGTGGTCGTGCTCGCGCCCCAGGGCGACGACGTCGCGACCGCGGCCGCCGTGGCCGAGGCCGTGCGCCGCGGGTGCCAGCTGGTGGTCGCGGCCCCCGAGCACTCCCTGGTCGCCGAGCACGCCGCCGGCCGCTACACCACGCTGCTCCCGACCCAGACCGGCGACCAGCTCGCCGTCGCCGTGAGCGTGCTGGACCTGCTCGACCGGGCGCACCTGGGGCCGGCGACCGATCCCGCCGCCGTCGCCGACGCGCTCGACGAGGTCGCCGTGGCCTGCAGCCCGCACCGCGACATCGCGGTCAACCCGGCCAAGATCCTGGCCATCGGCATCGGCGAGGACAACCCGGTCCTGTGGGGCGGCACCGTCCTCGCCGCCCGCGCCGGTCGCCGGGTCGCGGAGTACCTCCGCCGCGTCACCGGGCGCACCGCCCTGGCCGCCGACGCCGAGCACCTGCTGCCGGTGCTGGAGGCCACCGCGCCGGCCGACGTGTTCGCCGACCCCTTCGCCGACCCGTACGCCGACGGCGCGACCGCCGAGCGCCGTCCGGTGCTGGTCCTGCTCGACGACGGGGCCGACGAGCCGGCCGCGCAGCACACCCGGGCCCGGCTCGTCGAGGCGGCGGAGTCCCGCGGCGTCAGGGTCGAGAGGGTCTCGTGCGCCACCGGCGCGGCCGACGGCGACGTCGCCCGCTACGCCGCGCTGCTCGCGACCGGGACCTACGCCGCGGCGTACCTCCGGGTGGGCCTGGACGGCTGACCCCTCCGGGCCGGTCGTGACCGGCGCCGGGTGCCGATAGCCTGCGCCGCATGGCTCACGAAGGTGGCACCAAGGCGGTCCTGGCCGCGTTGCTGGCCAACACCGGCATCGCGGCGACCAAGTTCCTCGCGTTCGCACTCACCCAGTCGTCCTCGATGCTGGCCGAGGCCATCCACTCGGTGGCGGACTCGGGCAACCAGCTCCTGCTGCTGCTGGGGGGACGCAAGGCGCGCAAGGGGGCGACGCCGGAGCACCCCTTCGGCTACGGCCGCGAGCGCTACATCTACGGCTTCATCGTCAGCATCGTGCTGTTCAGCGTCGGTGGCCTGTTCGCGCTCTACGAGGCGTACCACAAGTTCCACGAGGTGCAGCTGCACCCGGGTGACCTGGGCGAGCTCGACGGCCGCTGGTGGTGGGTGCCGCTGGTGGTGCTCGGCGCGGCCATCGTGATGGAGGGGTTCAGCTTCCGCACCGCCGTCCGCGAGGCCGGCAAGGAGCGCGGCCAGCTCTCCCTGGTCAGCTACGTGCGGCGGGCCAAGGCCCCGGAGCTGCCCGTGATCCTGCTCGAGGACTTCGCGGCCCTGACCGGCCTGGCCTTCGCGCTGCTCGGCGTCGGCCTGACTCTGATCACCGAGAACCCGTACTTCGACGTGGCCGGCACGGCGCTGATCGGCCTGCTGCTGGTGGCCGTCGCGGTGGTGCTCGCCCTGGAGACCAAGAGCCTGCTGCTGGGCGAGGCCGCGACCCCCGAGGCGCAGCGCCGGGTCCACGACGCGCTCGTGGGCACCGACGGCATCGACGGGGTCATCCACATGAAGACCATGCACCTGGGGCCGGAGGAGCTGCTCGTGGCGGCGAAGATCGCGGTCACCGCCACCGACTCGGCCGCCGACGTCGCCCGGGCCATCGACGCCGCCGAGGAGGCGGTCCGGGCCGCGGAGCCCTCGGCGCGCGTGATCTACCTCGAGCCCGACCTGCAGCGCGGTCCCACGCCCGTCGGACCCGCCACGACGCCTGCGACGTGAACTTCCGGGGCACACCACCTAGACTGGGGGGTGCGCCTTTCGCACGAGATCGTGGTCAGACGCCGCGCTGTCCACCCGCGCGCCCACGAACCCGCTCGTCACTCCACTACTGAAGGAACTCTTCATGGACTTCAAGGTCGCTGATCTGACCCTGGCCGACTACGGCCGCACCGAGATCGAGCTCGCCGAGCACGAGATGCCCGGCCTGATGGCCATGCGCACGCGCTACGGCACCGACAAGCCGCTCGCCGGCGCCCGCATCGCCGGCTCGCTGCACATGACCACCCAGACCGCGGTGCTCATCGAGACCCTCGTCGACCTCGGCGCCGAGGTCCGCTGGGCCTCGTGCAACATCTTCTCCACCCAGGACCACGCCGCCGCGGCGGTCGTCGTCGGTCGTGAGGGCACCCCGGAGGACCCCCAGGGCGTCCCCGTCTTCGCCTGGAAGGGCGAGACCCTGGAGGAGTACTGGGAGTGCACCCAGCGGATCCTGGACTGGCCCGGCGACGCGCTTCCCAACATGATCCTCGACGACGGCGGTGACGCCACGATGCTGGTGCACCTCGGCGTCCAGGCCGAGAAGACCGGCACCGCGCCCGACCCCGCCACCGCGGGCAGCACCGAGCAGCGCATCGTGTTCGAGGTGCTGAACGCCCAGCTCGCCGCGAGCAAGGACCACTGGGGCCCGATCGCCAACTCGATCAAGGGCGTTACCGAGGAGACCACCACCGGCGTGCACCGTCTCTACGAGATGATGCGCGACGGCTCGCTGCTCTTCCCGGCGATCAACGTCAACGACTCGGTCACCAAGTCGAAGTTCGACAACAAGTACGGCTGCCGCCACTCGCTCATCGACGGCCTCAACCGCGCCACCGACGTCCTGATCGGCGGCAAGGTCGCCGTCGTCGCCGGCTACGGCGACGTGGGCAAGGGCTGCGCCGAGTCGCTGCGCGGCCAGGGTGCCCGCGTCATCGTCACCGAGATCGACCCGATCTGCGCGCTCCAGGCGGCCATGGACGGCTACCAGGTCGACGTGCTCGAGAACGTCCTTCCGTACGCCGACATCATCATCACCTCGACCGGCAACAAGGACGTCGTGACGATCGACCACATGAAGGCGATGAAGCACAACGCGATCATCGGCAACATCGGTCACTTCGACAACGAGATCGACATGGCCGGCCTCGAGGCCGACGGCGTGGCGGTCCGCAAGAACGTCAAGCCGCAGGTCGACCTGTGGACGTTCCCCGACGGCAAGGCCATCATCGTGCTCTCCGAGGGCCGCCTGATGAACCTGGGCAACGCCACTGGCCACCCCTCCTTCGTGATGTCGAACTCCTTCACCAACCAGGTGCTCGCACAGATCGAGATCTTCACCAAGACCGAGGAGTACCCCACCGGCGTCTACGTGCTGCCCAAGCACCTCGACGAGGAGGTCGCCCGGCTGCACCTGGACGCCCTCGGGGTCAAGCTGACCACGCTGAGCGACGCGCAGGCCGCCTACCTGGGGATCCCCGCCGAGGGCCCCTACAAGTCCGAGCACTACCGCTACTGAGTCGCGGTCTCTCTCCGTGCCGCAGGCAGAGTCGGGCGATCGGCCCCGGGTCCTCGTCGTCGACGACGACGCGGCCCTGGCCGAGATGCTCACGCTCGTCCTGCGCACGGAGGGGTTCGCCAGCCTGATCGTCACCCGCGGTGACGAGGCGCTGACGGCGTTCCGGTCCTTCCGGCCCGACGTCGTCCTGCTCGACCTGATGCTGCCCGGCAAGGGCGGCATCGAGGTGTGCCGTGAGATCCGCACCGAGTCCGGTGTGCCGATCGTCATGCTCACCGCCAAGAGCGACACCGTCGACGTGGTCGTCGGCCTCGAGTCCGGGGCCGACGACTACGTCGCGAAGCCGTTCAAGCCCAAGGAGCTCGTCGCCCGCATCCGCGCGCGGGTCCGGCGCTTCGAGGTCCCCACGCCCGAGGACCTCCAGATCGGCGACCTGGTCATCGACGTCGCCGGCCACGAGGTGTCGCGGCACGGCGTCGCCATCGGGCTGACCCCCCTCGAGTTCGACCTGCTGGTCTGCCTGGCCCAGAACCCGCGCAAGGTGTTCACCCGCGAGGTGCTGCTCGAGCAGGTCTGGGGCTACCGCCACGCGGCCGACACCCGGCTGGTCAACGTGCACGTCCAGCGGCTGCGCGCCAAGATCGAGGCCGACCCCGAGAACCCCACCATCGTGGTGACCGTCCGCGGCGTCGGCTACAAGGCGGGCACCGCCGGTGAGCCAGTCGTCACCGCCTGAGCCCGGCCCGGCGGCGAGCGGGCGGGCTCGCCGGGTCGTGACGCAGCTGCGTCGCGGTCCCGCCGAGGCGCTCGGCTTCTGGCGCCGGTCCCTGCGCACCCGCGTGGTCACCGCCATCGTGGTGCTGACCGCCCTGGTCGTCGGCTCGGCCGGGTGGATGGTGATGCGCCAGATCACCGACGGCCTGGTCAAGGGGCGGGTGGAGGCCTCCATCGCCGAGGCGCGCACCGAGACCGCCACCGCGCGGGAGCGGCTCGGGTCCGCCGGCGGCAACGACTTCGACCCCGACAGCCAGCTCCGGCTGCTGGTGGAGAACCTGGTCGCCCGGGGCGAGGTCAAGGGCTTCGAGGTCGTGGTGGTCGGCCCCGTCGAGGGCGGGGCGGCCGCGGAGGGCGGCGTACGAACCACCCCGGCCGTGGACCCCGCGAGCGTCCCGGCGAACCTGCGCCGCTCGGTCGTCGGTGGGGAGGAGAACGGCCTGTCGTGGACCTACACCCGGATCCGCTACGAGCCGACCGGCGCGTCGTCGGCGGCGCGCGCGTCGCAGCCGGGTGTCGCCGTGGGCTCCACGGTGGTGCTGCCCTCCGACGGGGGCAGCTACGCCCTCTACTACCTGTTCCCGATGGGGGAGGAGCAGCGCACGCTGGTGCTGCTCCGCCAGGTCCTGCTGTACGCCGGCCTGCTGCTGCTCGTGATGATCGCCGGCGTGGCCCTGCTGGTCACCCGCCAGGTGATCACGCCCGTGCGCCTGGCCCGCCGGGTCGCCGAGCGGATCGCCTCGGGACGCCTGGAGGAGCGGATGCACGTCTCGGGCGAGGACGACATCGCCCGGCTGGCCTCGTCGTTCAACCAGATGGCCGAGGCGCTGCAGTCGCAGATCCGCAAGCTCACCGAGCTCAGCCGCGTGCAGCGCACCTTCGTCTCCGACGTCTCCCACGAGCTGCGCACCCCCCTGACCACGGTGCGGATGGCCGGTGACGTGCTGCACGACGCGCGGGCCGACTTCGACCCCGTCACCGCCCGCGCGGCCGAGCTGCTGCAGAAGGAGCTCGACCGGTTCGAGAGCCTGCTGGCCGACCTGCTGGAGATCAGCAGGTTCGACGCCGGTGCCGCCGTCCTCGAGCTCGACGACGTCAACCTCGGCGACATCGCCCAGCGGGTGGTCAACGCGACCGCGCCGATGGCCCGCCAGCGCGGGGTGCGGGTGCGGGTGGTCGACGAGGGCGCGTTCCTCGCCGAGGCCGACGCCCGCCGGGTCGAGCGGGTGCTGCGCAACCTGGTCACCAACGCCATCGACCACGCCGACGGCACCGACGTGGTGCTGCGGCTGGCCAGCGACGCGGGCGCCACCGCCCTGACGGTGCGCGACCGCGGCGTCGGCCTGGAGCCGGGCCAGTCGGCGATGGTCTTCAACCGGTTCTGGCGCGGCGACCCGGCCCGGGCCCGCACGACCGGCGGCACCGGGCTCGGCCTGGCCATCGCCCGGGAGGACGCGCGGCTCCACGGGGGCTGGCTGCAGGCGTGGGGGACCCCCGGCGGCGGCGCGCAGTTCCGGCTGACCCTGCCCCGTCGGGCGGGCGACCCGTTGACCCACAGCCCGCTGCCGCTGGTCCCCGAGGACCTGCGCGAGCGCGGCCCCCGCGCCCCGTCCGTGCCGGAGGAGGTCTCGTGAGCGCGCGACCCCGGACGGTGGTCCCGCTGACCTGGCTGCTGGCCCTGGTCGTGCTCGTCGCCGGGTGCAGCGCGCTGCCCGAGGCCGGGCCGGTCCACCGCCAGCGCGCCGACGAGACCACGCTGCCCCGCGACGCGCCGTACTTCAACCCGCCGGGGCCCGCCCAGGACGCCGATCCCTCCGCGATCGTCTCGGGCTTCATGCTGGCGATGCAGGCCAACCCGCTGAGCACCTCGGTGGCCCGCCAGTTCCTCTCCACCCAGGCGCGCACGACCTGGCAGCCCAACCGCCAGACGTTGGTCTACGAGGCCTTCAGCGTGGACACCACGGCCGACGGCACCGACGTGCGCCTGGCCGACACCCGGCGGCTCGACGCCCGGGGCGGGTGGGTCGGCGACCGCCCGGGCCGCACGCAGCGGCTGCGCCTGGACCTGGTCTCCGAGCGCGGGCAGTGGCGCATCGACAACCCGCCCGACGCCCTCGTCGTGCCGACGTCCTTCTTCGACCGCACGTTCGCGCGCTTCGACCTCTACTTCTTCGACCAGACCGGCCGGGCGCTGCTGCCCGACCCGGTCTTCATCCCGCGCGGCGAGCAGTCCGCGACCAACCTGGCGCGCGGGCTGCTGGCCGGGCCGGGGCCCGGCCTGGCCGACGTGACCCGCAGCGCCCTGCCCGCGGGCACGGGGCTCGACCTGTCGGTGGTGGTCACCGAGAGCGGGATCGCCGAGGTGCCGCTCTCGCGCGAGGTGCTCCAGCTCGACCCCGGGGAGCTCTCCCGGGCCGTGGACCAGCTGGCCCGGACGCTCGGCCAGGTGCCCGGCATCCTGCGCGTCCGGCTGACCGTGGGCGGCACGCCCGTGCCGCTGCCGGGCGGTCGGGTCGACGCACCCGTCACCGTCGGGCGGCAGTACGACGCGGCCGGGCCCGCCGGCTCCCGGGCCCTGTGGGGCCTGCGGGGCGGTCGGGTGGACGACCTCTCGGGCGGCGACCGGACGGTGCCGGGGCCGCTGGGACGCGGCGGCTACGCGCTGCGCAGCCTGGCGGTGGGCTCGGTGCCCCGCACGGACCAGGCGGACGGGCAGCGCGAGGGTGGTGCCACGCGCACCGTCGCCGCGGTCTCCCAGGACGGTCGTGCGGTCTTCGTCGCCCCGGCCGAGGACGGGGCCCCGGGCCGGGTGCGCCAGGTGGTGGTGGACGGCACCGACGTGCTGCGGCCCTCCTACGACGTGTTCGGCGACCTGTGGCTCGTCGATCGCACCAGCCGCGGGGCGCGGGTGCTCGTGGTCAGTGGCGGGCGGGTGCGCGAGGTCCGGGTGCCCGGCGTGACCGGGGCCGACGTGGTGGCCTTCTCGGTGGCCCGCGACGGCGCCCGGATGGCCGTGGCGTACGCCGGCAGCCCGGCGCCCGCGGTCCGCGTCACCGACCTGCTGCGCACCGACGAGGGGGCGGTCTCCGGGGCGGGGCGCTCGCACACCATCGTGGTCGGGGACGGACCCCGCATCGTCGACCTGGGGTGGCGCGACCCGGCGACCCTGGCGGTGCTGCTGCGCCCGACGGCGGAGACCAGCGTGGTCGACCTGGTGCCCTACGACGGCTCGCCGCTGCCGGCCACGGTCACGGTGCCCAGCACCTTCCGCGGCGCCGCGCAGTCGCTGGTGGTCTCCCCGGACGGCGCCACGCCGCTGCGCCTGGTCACGCCCGACCAGCGCCTGTTCACGCTCAGCTCCGGCGGCACCTGGCCCCGCACGACCACGCGCGTGGTCGCCGCGGCGTACGCCGACTGAGGCGTCCGTCCACAGCCGCACCGAGGGCCGTTGGCCGGGAGCCGGTCGGGTCGCACCCTGGGGGCGTGCGCGACGACTGGCTCGACCTGGTCCACGGCGGTGAGTGCGTGGGGTGCGCGGCGCCGGGCCGCTCCCTGTGCCGGGCCTGCGCGGCCCAGCTGCCCGACCGGGCCCGCGAGGTGCGGCCCACGCCGTGCCCCGAGGGACTGGTGCGCTGCTTCGCCGCCGGGGAGTACGCCGACCTGCTGCGCGCCGCCGTCGTCGCCCACAAGGAGCACGCGGCGTACGCCCTGCTGGGGCCGCTGGCCGCGGCGCTGGCCCTGGCCGCCGCGCCGACGCTGGACCCTGTGGGCACCACGCTGCTGGTGCCGGTCCCGTCGCGGGCGGGGGTGGTCCGCGGACGGGGCCACGACCCGGTCCTGCGGATGACGCGCCGGGCCGCGCGCTCGCTGCGGCGCACGTCGCCGTCGACGGCGCGGATCGCCGTGCGCGAGATGCTCGAGCAGCACGGCGCGGTCGCCGACCAGGCCGGGCTGGACACCGCGGCGAGGGCCGGCAACCGGCGGGGCTCGATGGTCGTGCGCGCCCCGGCGCGGGCCGCCCTGGCGCGGGCCGGGGGTGTGGTGAGCGTGGTCGTGTGCGACGACGTCCTCACCACCGGCGCCACGGTCCGCGAGGCGCAGCGCGCCCTCGAGGACGCCGGCGTGGTCGTGCGGGCGGTGGCCGTCGTGGCCGCGACCCGGCGACGCCGGCCACCGGCCCTCGGTGCCGGCACCGGTCCGGCGTCCGACCCCGCGTCAGGACCCGGGTCCCGGCCGCGCGGGACCGGCCCACCCGTCCGTGCCCTACCGCTTTGCCCGGGGGCGGACTAGCGTCTGGTCATGGAGAGCGTCCGGGCCTGCGAGGCACACGGAGTGGCCCGGCTCCAGGACGTCCGTGATGGCGTCGCGCGCTCCACACCCACGACCCGCTCGACCGGGAACCCCCGGACCCGAGCGGGTCTGTCGCGCCCCCGCACGTCTCGGGCGACGGGGGTCTCCGGGTAGCCAGGATCGCAGGATCAGTCGCACACACTGGAGGTCAAAGGTGGATGTCGTGGTCAGCAGCCGTCACTGCGAGGTGTCGGACCGGTTCCGGGAGCACGTCGAGGACAAGCTCGCCCGCTTGGAGAAGCACGACCACCGGATCATCCGGGTGGACGTGCTGGTGGAGAAGGAACCCCGTGCTCGCGAGCCCGAACGGGCCGTGCGCCTGGAGCTGACCGCGCGGTCCAAGGGACCCGTGGTGCGCGCAGAGGCCTGCGCCGAGGACAAGATGGCCGCGCTCGACCTCGCGGTGGACAAGATGGCGTCGCAGATGCGGCGTGCCGCCGACCGGCGCAAGGTCCACCGCGGCCAGCACACGCCGGAGTCGGTGGCCAGCGCGATGGCCCGCAGCCGTCCGCCGACGGCCGCGGCGGCCGAGGGCGACGACGTCGCCGTCGAGCGCCGCGTCGGGCCGGTGACGGTGACCGGCGACGGTCCGCTGGTGGTGCGCGAGAAGACGCACACCGCCTCGCCGATGACGTGCGAGCAGGCGCTCTACGAGATGGAGCTGGTGGGGCACGACTTCTACCTGTTCGTGGACAAGGAGAGCGAGCGGCCCTCGGTGGTCTACCGGCGCCGCGGCTACGACTACGGCGTGATCGCGCTCGACCTCACCTAGGGGTCGACGTGCCGTTCTCGGGGTCGCCGCGCCGTGCGGCGACCCCGAGGCGGCTCCGCGCGCGGCCGGTTGCTGACATGATGGGCAGATGGGCACAGAGCAGACTGCCGGGGCGGACGACGCCGTTCGTGTCGTCGTCGTCGACGACCAGGAGCTCTTCCGCCGGGGGCTGGTCATGCTCCTGGGTGTCGAGCCCGACCTGGAGGTCGTCGGCGAGGCTGGTGACGGCATCAGCGCCACCGAGCTCGTGGTCGCCACCGTCCCCGACGTGGTGCTGCTCGACGTGCGCATGCCCAAGCGGTCCGGGCTGCAGGCGTGCATCGAGATCAAGGAGCAGGTCCCGAGCGTCAAGATCATCATGCTCACCGTCAGCGACGAGGAGGGCGACCTCTACGAGTCGGTGAAGAACGGCGCCTCGGGCTACCTGCTCAAGGACTCCTCCATCGACGAGGTCGCCCAGGCCGTGCGGGTCGTGGCCGAGGGGCAGTCGCTGATCAGCCCGGCGATGGCGGTCAAGCTGATCGACGAGTTCAAGGAGATGGCGCGCGCGGACCGCGAGCAGGTCCCCACCCCGCGCCTGACCGACCGCGAGCTCGAGGTCCTGCGCCTGGTCGCCAAGGGCATGAACAACCGCGACGCCGCCAAGGAGCTGTTCATCTCCGAGAACACCGTGAAGAACCACGTGCGCAACATCTTGGAGAAGCTGCAGCTGCACTCGCGCATGGAGGCCGTCATGTACGCCGTGCGCGAGAAGCTCCTCGACATCCCGTGACCGCGGCCGCAGGCGGGCGCTCGCTCTCCCTGGCCCAGGCCCGACGCGTGGCCCTGGCCGCCCAGGGGTTCCGCGACCCGCGCCACGCCGTCCCGACCATGCGGACCTTCACGCGCACCCTGGAGCGCACCGGCCTCCTCCAGGTCGACTCGGTCAACGTGCTCCAGCGCGCCCACTACGTGCCGCTGTTCTCGCGGATGGGTCCCTACGACACCGACCTCCTGCGCCGGGCGGCCGAGCAGCGGCCCCGCCGCGTGGTCGAGTACTGGGCCCACGTCCAGGCGCTGATGCCGGTCGAGCTGTGGCCGGTGATGCAGCACCGGATGGAGGAGTTCCGCGACAGCCCCCGCTGGGGGGAGTGGCAGCGCCGCAACCACGAGGTGGTCGCCCGGGTCCTGGCCGAGGTCGGGCAGGGGGGCGCGGCCACCGCCCGCATGCTCGACGACGGCGCCCCGCGCTCGCGCGAGCACTGGGGGTGGAACTGGTCGGAGGCCCGCAAGGCCCTGGACTACCTGTTCGTGTCGGGCCAGCTGGCGATCGCGGGCCGCACCCCGTCGTTCGAGCCGGTCTACGACCTGCCCGAGCGGGTGCTGCCGCCGGCCGTCCTCGCGCTGCCGACGCCCACCCGCGAGGAGGCCGTCGTCGAGCTCGTGCGCCGCGCCGCCCGCAGCCACGGGGTGGCCACCCTGCGCGACCTCACCGACTACTACCGGCTCCAGATGCAGCGGGGCGCCGGCCAGGCCGCGGCCGGCCGGGCGGTCGAGCAGCTGGTCGAGGCCGGCGAGCTGGAGCCGGTGCGGGTGCAGGGCTGGGACCGCCCGGCGTACCTCCACCGGGAGGCGGCGCTGCCGCGCACCGTGCGCGCCCGGGCCCTGCTGAGCCCCTTCGACCCGCTGGTCTGGGAACGCGAGCGCACCGAGAAGCTGTTCGGGTTCCACTACCGGATCGAGATCTACGTGCCCGCGGCGCAGCGACGCCACGGCTACTACGTGCTGCCGTTCCTGCTCGGCGACCGGATCGTGGGCCGGGTCGACCTCAAGGCCGACCGGGCGACCGGCACGCTCCGCGTCCAGGCGTCGTACGCCGAGGAGGCGGCGCCCCCGGACACCGCCCACGAGCTCGCCGAGGAGCTGCGCGACCTCGCCCGGTGGCTCGACCTGGACGAGATCGTCGTCGCCGACCGCGGCGACCTCGCCCCGGCCCTCGCCGCCGAGATCGCCTCCACCTGACGCCCGACGTCGCCGGGTGAGAGCCTGCCCCCGTGCCGAACCGCCCCGCCGCGACCCTGCTGACCGCCCTGCTGCTCGCGGTCGCCACCGCCGCCTGCGCGGTCGGGCCGGCCCCCACGGCCGGGCTGGTGCGCGACACCGCGGCCCGCAGCCCGGTCGTCACCGGCTACGCCCTCGCGGGGGACGCGGCGCCGGCGACCATCACCCGCGACGGGGATCTGGTCGACACGGTCGGCGTCGACGGCGTGGTGCTGCTCGCCCCCGACCGGGTCTCGGCCGTGGACGCCGACGCCCAGGCCCTGCGCGACGCGGCCCACCGGGCCGGGCGCACGGCGGTCCTCCTGGTCTCGAACCACAGCGACGGCCTCGGCGACTTCGACGAGCGGCTGGCCCACCGCGTGCTCGCCTCGGCGAGCCACCGGCGCGCGGTCGCGCGCGCGCTGGCCCGCCGGGCCGCGGGGTTCGACGGCGTGCAGCTCGACCTGGAGGCGCTGGCGCCCCGCGACCGCAGCGGGCTGACCGCCCTCACCCGTGCCGTGCGCCGGGCGCTGCCCGCGCGGACGCGGCTGTCGATGGCGGTGTCGGCCAGCGACGACGCAGCCGGCTACCGGGCGGGCGGCTACGACCTCCCCGCCCTGGCGCGGGTGCTCGACGTGGTGGTCCTGATGAGCTACGACCAGCACGGACCGTGGTCGCAGGTCGGGCCGGTCGGGGCCCTGCCGTGGGTGCGGGGGCAGCTGCGCACCTTCCTGCGCCTGGTCCCGCGCTCGAAGGTGGACCTGGGCGCCGCGGCGTACGGCTACCAGTGGGGTGGCGGCCCCTCCGAGCTCTCCGTCCCGCGCGCCCGTGAGCTGGCCGGCTCCGCCGCGCGCTGGGACGCGACCGCGGGGGAGTGGACGGCCGCGCTGCCGGGGGGCCGCACGCTGTGGTGGGACGACGCGCGGTCGGTGGACCTGCGGCGACGGCTCGCGGCGCAGTCGGGGCTGCACGGCCTGGCCGTCTGGCAGCTGGGCACCTCGGGCGCCCTCACCCCCTGAGGTCGAAACCAACGCGGGCGCCCGAACGTTACGATGGAGGACGGCCCCGCCTCGTGGCGACGAGCCGCCCCACCTGCACCCACCCCCAGGGAGAAGTCCGCGTGTCGATCATCGACAAGGTCCTGCGCATCGGCGAGGGCAAGATCCTGCGCCAGCTCGAGGCCATCGCCAAGGCCGTCAACGCCATCGAGGACGACTTCGTCGCGATGAGCGACGAGGAGCTCCAGGGCATGACCGTCGAGCTGAAGAAGCGGCTGGACGACGGCGAGAGCCTCGACGACCTGATGCCGGAGGCGTTCGCGACGGTGCGCGAGGCGGCCAAGCGGGTCCTGGGCCAGCGCCCCTACGACGTCCAGATCATGGGCGGCGCCGCGCTGCACCTCGGCAACATCGCGGAGATGAAGACCGGTGAGGGCAAGACCCTGGTCTCCACGCTCCCGGCCTACCTCAACGCGCTGACGGGCAAGGGCGTCCACGTCGTCACCGTCAACGACTACCTCGCCAAGTACCAGATGGAGTGGATGGGCCGCATCCACCGCTTCCTCGGGCTGACCATCGGCGTGATCCTGCCGGACATGAGCCCCGAGGAGCGTCGAGAGGCCTACGGCTGCGACGTCACCTACGCCACCAACAACGAGCTGGGCTTCGACTACCTGCGCGACAACATGGCCACCTCGCTCGACGAGCTGGTCCAGCGCACCCCGCACTTCGCGATCGTCGACGAGGTCGACTCGATCCTCATCGACGAGGCCCGGACGCCGCTGATCATCTCCGGCCCCACCCAGGACGAGGTGGAGTGGTACGCCGAGTTCGCCAAGGTCGCGCGTCGCCTGGACAAGGACACCGACTACGAGGTCGACGAGAAGAAGCGCACCATCTCGATCCTCGAGCCCGGCATCACCAAGGTCGAGGACTACCTCGGCATCGAGAACCTCTACGAGTCGGCCAACACCCCGCTGATCTCGTTCCTGAACAACTCGATCAAGGCCAAGGAGCTGTTCCGCAACGACAAGGAGTACGTCGTCCTGGACGACGAGGTCCTCATCGTCGACGAGCACACCGGCCGGATCCTCTCGGGCCGCCGCTACAACGACGGCCTGCACCAGGCGATCGAGGCCAAGGAGGCCGTGACCGTGCGGGAGGAGTACCAGACCCTCGCGACGATCACGCTCCAGAACTTCTTCCGCCTCTACGAGAAGCTCTCCGGCATGACCGGCACGGCCATGACCGAGGCCAGCGAGTTCGACAAGATCTACAAGCTCGGCGTCGTCCCGATCCCCACCAACAAGCCGATGTCGCGCATCGACCAGCGCGACCTGGTCTACCGCACCGAGGAGGCCAAGTTCCTCGCGGTCGTGGAGGACATCGCCGAGCGGCACCAGAAGGGCCAGCCGGTCCTGGTGGGCACCACCTCGGTGGAGAAGTCCGAGCTGCTCTCGGGCCTGCTGCGCAAGAAGGGCGTCCCGCACTCGGTGCTGAACGCCAAGCAGCACGCCGACGAGGCCAAGGTCGTCGCCCTGGCCGGCCACAAGGGCGCGGTCACCGTGGCCACCAACATGGCCGGTCGCGGCACCGACATCATGCTCGGCGGCTCGACCGAGTTCCTCGCCGACCAGGAGCTGCGCAGCCGCGGCATCGACCCGGTCGAGCACGAGGAGGAGTACAACGCCGCCTGGCCCGCGACCCTGGAGACGATCACCGCGCAGGTCAAGGCCGAGCACGACGCCGTCAAGGAGGCCGGCGGCCTCTACGTCCTGGGCACCGAGCGCCACGAGTCGCGCCGCATCGACAACCAGCTGCGTGGTCGCTCCGGCCGTCAGGGCGACCCGGGCGAGTCCCGGTTCTACCTCTCGCTGGGGGACGAGCTCATGCGGCTGTTCAAGTCCGACTGGGTCGAGCGCGTCCTGGTGGCGCTCAAGGTCCCCGACGACGTGCCGATCGAGAACAAGTCGGTCACCAAGTCCATCGCCTCGGCCCAGGCCCAGGTGGAGGCCCAGAACTTCGAGTCGCGCAAGAACGTCCTCAAGTACGACGACGTGATGTCGCGCCAGCGCGAGGTCATCTACGCCGAGCGTCGTCGGGTGCTCGAGGGCGCCGACCTGCACGACCAGGTCGTCGAGATGATCGACGACGTCGTCACGGCGTACGTCGTGGCCTCGACCGAGGGCTTCCCCGAGCAGTGGGACCTCGACGCCCTGTGGGCCGCGCTCAAGACCGTCTACCCGGTCTCGCTGCGGGCCTCCGAGCTCGAGCGCGAGGCCGGTGGCCGCGACGGCCTCGACCGCGACACGCTGCTCGACGACCTCAAGGCCGACGCCCAGAAGGCCTACCAGGCCCGGGAGGCCGAGGTCGGGTCGGAGGTCATGCGCGAGCTCGAGCGCCAGGTCATGCTCTCGGTGCTGGACCGCAAGTGGCGCGAGCACCTCTACGAGATGGACTACCTGCGCGAGGGCATCGGGCTGCGGGCCTACTCCCAGCGCGACCCGCTGGTGGAGTACCAGCGCGAGGGCTTCGACATGTTCAACGCCATGAAGGAGGGCATCCGCGAGGAGACCGTGGGCTTCCTGTTCAACCTCGAGGTCGAGGTCGACGAGGAGGCCGGGGACGAGGACGCGGACGGCGCCGAGGGCGACACCCTGCTCGCGGCGGACCACGACCACGCCGGTCACGACCACGTGCACATCCGGGCCAAGGGCCTGGGCGAGACGCGGCCCCCGGCGCAGCTGACCTACACCGCCCCCAGCGAGGACGGCGAGGCCGAGGTCGTCGCCGCCCCCGCGACGGGCCAGGTCGACGCCTACGCCGGGATCAGCCGCAACTCCGAGTGCCCCTGCGGCTCGGGCAAGAAGTACAAGAAGTGCCACGGCGCCCCGGGCGGGCCCACCGGCCTCACCGCGCGCGCCAACGGCTGAGCAGGACCGCGGCGCCCGGCACCCGCCGGGCCGCTGCGGTCCGCGGCCGTGGGCCTCAGCCGAACTGGAGGGCCACGCAGCACCAGCGGTCCTCCACCAGCTCGATGCGCACGGCGAGCGCGCGCGACCGCTCCCCGTGACGCACGTGGACGCTCATCTCGGCCGCCGCGGGCGAGGGGCAGAACAGGTGCACGCTGCGGACCTGGCTGCGCACGCGGCGCACCCGGCGGTCGCCCGGCGTGGTCCGGTTGAGCAGGGCGCACCGGCGCTGGAGGTCGGCGTACACGCTCTCGCTGGTCCAGCGCAGCAGCTGCGAGGGCCCGCGGTCGCCCCCGACCACCTCCACGACCGCGTGGGCGAACCGGTGGGCGAAGGCCTCCAGCTCCGCCCGCTGACCGGGCACGACGCGCAGGTCCGCGCCCCGGTGGCTGCGCACCGAGGTCCCGAAGTCGAGCGCGAGCGTGCCCTGCACGCTGCCGTGGCCAGGTCCTGCGGCCGGCCCGGTGGTGGACCCGGTGGTGGACCCGGTGGTGAACCCGGTGGTGGACCCGGTCGGGCGTGGCAGCGTGACGGTCGAGCGGAACGTGGTCGGTCGGTGCAGCTGGGCGGTCATGGCGTCTCCTCGCAGGCGGTCGGTCGGGTGGAGCCGGGGTCGTGGGCTGGCGTCAGAGCCGTCGCGGCACCGCCAGTCGCTGCCCCGGTCTGAGCAGGTCGGGGTCCGGGCCGATCAGCCGGTGGTTCAGCGCGTGCAGGCGCCTCACGGCCGCCGCCACCTCGGCCCGGGACGCCCCCGGTGGCAGCCGCCGGGCGGCGAGGTCCCACAGGCAGTCACCGGGGCGCACGACGACGTGGGTCACGGTCGCCGCCTCGGTGCTCGACGCTGCGCGGGCAGGGCCGGTCGGCCCGCCGGTGGGCGCCGTCCCCGCGGCTGACCCGCCCCCGGCCTCCCCGGGCGAGACCGGGCGGGCCGCCCCGTCGGAGGGCGCGGACGTCGGGCTCGACGGTCCGGTGGGGGACGCTGGCCGCGTCGGGGACGGCGACGGCGACGAGGACGGCGACCCGGGGGTCGTGGACGGGGCCGCTGGCCGGGTCGAGGAGGACGACGGGGTCGGAACGGGCAGCGGCGCAGCCTCGATCGCCGGACGCGAGGGCAGCGGTAGCCCGTCGGGACCGGCAGCCCCGTTCGACCCGTCCGACCCATTCCCTCCGCCCCACTCGTCCGCACCGTTCGGACCGGGCGCACCGGGGACGACGGTCCCCACGATCCCGGTGGTCGTGCTCCCGGCCGGTGCTGCGGCAGCGGTGGTGGTGGTGGTGGTGACGGCCGCGGTGGCGAGTCCGGCGGTGGCCGGGACCCCGACCAGGGTGGCGCCGAGCAGGGACAGCACGAGCCGGCGGACCCAGGCCGGGGCCGCCACCCAGGTCAGCGCGCGGGTGCGCCCGCCGGAGACCAGCTCGACGCCGGCCGCCACCACGATCAGCAGGGCCCACACGGCGCACCCCAGCAGCACCCAGCGAGCGCCGCTGACCACGAGGGCGTCGAAGTCGGCAGGCCCGCCGGCCCCGGGGTGGGGCGGTAGTGACGGGCGTGGCTGCAGCGTCGTCGTGGGGGAGGTCCGTGCCGAGATCATGAGCCCCGATGCTTTCGTTTGCGTGCGTTTGCATCAGACAACGCCCGTTGGAGGTGCCTGTCAAACACCCGTCCACAGGGCAGATGACGCTGTTTCGTGAGCTGGACCACCGGGCACAGTCGTCCCATGTCGTCCTGGGAGCGCTCCCTGCTCGCGCTGCTCGACGACCTCGAGCAGCAGGCCGAGGGGCTGCACCTGGTCGAGCGCGACCTCGAGGTGGCCGACCGCGTCGAGGCGGAGTACGCCGCCGTGACGCTGGCGGGTCGCTGGCACGCCTCGGTGGGTCACGCGGTGCGCCTGCGCCTGCTGGGCGACCTCCAGGTCCACGGTGTCCTGGCCCGGGTGGGCCACGACTGGCTCCTGGTGCGGGACGGCGCGACCGAGTGGGTGGTGCCGATGGGGGCGGTCTTCTCCGCGGCGGGTCTCTCGACCCGGGCCGCGGCCGAGGAGACGTGGTCGGTGCTCGACCGGCTCGGCCTGCGCAGCGTGCTGCGTGGCCTGGCCCGGTCCTCGGCCGAGTGCGTCGCGAACGCCGCCGACGGCCACCAGGTCACCGGACGGGTCGGACGGGTGGGAGCCGACTTCGTCGAGCTGCGGGTCGGCGAGGGCACGGTGCACGTCGTCCCGACCCGGGCGCTGTCAGCGCTGCAGAGTCGTGGGGGCGTCGCGTGACGGCGCGGCGGGCCGGCCGGCGGTGCGGCTCAGTCGCGGGGGGCGGTGCTGCCCTCGACGAAGGGGTGCTCGCGCACGAAGGCGTCGGCGTCGGCGTACGCCCGCTGGATGTAGGCCTCGAGCTCGGAGGCCTCCACCCGCCACTGGCCGCGGCCCCCGATCTTGATCGCCTTCAGCTCCTGACGACGCACCAGCGCGTAGACCTGCGCTCCCGAGATGTTGAGCACCTCCGCCACGTCGGCGAGCTGCAAGAACCTCGGGGTCGCGTTCATGCGGGCCACTGTGCCACCAGCCTCGTGCGGTGGCGAGCAGACACCCCCGTCCGCCTGTGGACGGCCCCGTTCGCGCCCGTCCTGCACCCCGCGCCCCCTGTCCCGAGAGGATCACGCACCTGATGGCTCGCTCCACCGGCACCACCGACCGCACGACGACGGCCGACTCCGGGTCGCACCCGGGCCCCTCGGCCCCACCGAGGCCGCCGAGCGCGACCCGCGCCCGCCGACCCGGGTGGCGCAACCCGCGGCTGCTGCTCGGGCTGGTCCTGGTCGCGGGATCGGTGGTCCTGGGGGCGCGGCTGATGGCCTCGGCCGACGACACCGTCGGGGTCTGGGCGGTGGCCCGCGACCTCCCGGCCGGGGCGACGGTGACCGGCGCGGACCTGCAGCGCCGGCAGGTGCGCTTCCCGGACGCCGCGACGGCCGACGCCTACCTCTCGAGTGCCGATGCCGTCCCGGCCGGGGCGACGCTGAACCGGCCCGTCGCCCGCGGCGAGCTGCTGCCGCGGTCGACCTTCGCCCGCGAGGCCGGCACCGACCTCGTCGAGGTGCCGCTCAGCGTGGCCGAGGACGACCTGCCCGCCACCGTCCGGCAGGGCTCCGTCGTCGACGTCTGGGTGACCCCGGAGGTCGCCACGGGCTCGGGCGCGGTGCGGGCCACGCGGGTCCTCACCGACGTCACGGTGGTGGCGGTCCCGCGGGCCGCCGACTCCCTGGCCCCCCGCTCGACGCGCCAGGTCATCGTCGGCGTCTCCGCCGACCGGGCCGCGAGCCTGGGCGCTGCGCTCGGCGGCATCTCCGACGGCCGCGTCGTCGTCGCCCGGAAGGGATGACCGTGGCGGCCACGACCGTGCTGCTCACCGCCGGTGGGGACGCCTGGGAGGCCGACGCCATGCGGGTGCTGGCCGCCCACGGCGTCGTGGTCCTCAAGCGCTGCGTCGACCTCCACGACCTCCTCGCCAGCGCCGCGACGGGTCAGGCCGACGTGGCGGTGGTCTCAGGTCGGCTGCCGGGTCTCGACGCCGACGCGGTGATGCACTTGCTGCGCGACGACGTCCGCTGCGTCGCCGTCGGTGGTGACCCCGAGGCGATGGCGCGGATCGGCGTGGTGGGCACCGTGTCCGCGGGGTCGTCCGGGTCGTCCGCGTCGCCCGCGTCGCCCGCGTCGCCCGCGTCGCCCGGGTCGCCTGGGTCGACGGCCGTGGGTCCCGAGGACCTGCAGGCCCTGCCCGAGCTGGTCGTCTCCGCCGGGTCCCGGGAGCTGGTGGTGGACCCCGAGCCCGAGGACGTCTCGGCCCTCGCGCCCGTCGGCGCACCCGGTCGCGTGGTCGTGGTGCACGGGCCGGCGGGGGCGCCGGGCCGGACCACGGTGGCCCTCGGGCTGGCCGCCCTGCACGCGCAGGCGGGCGACCCGACGGTGCTGGTCGACGCCGACCCGCACGGCGGTGCCGTCGCCCAGCACCTGGGGATCCTCGACGAGGTCTCCGGCCTGCTGGCCGCGGCCCGGCTGGTCAACGCCGGCGGGCTGGACGCCGCCGCGTTCGCGCGGTGCCGCCGCGTCGTGGGGGAGCGGTTCGACGTCCTGACCGGGTTGCCCCGCCCCGACCGCTGGGTCGAGGCCCGCCCGGGCGTGCTGGACGCGGTCCTGGAGCGGGCCGCCGAGGTCGGCGACGTGGTCGTCGACTCCGGGTTCAGCCTCGAGGACGACACCGAGCTGGGGCGTCCGGTCTCGCGCAACCAGCTCACCCTGGACGCGGTGGCCCTGGCCGACCACGTCGTCGTGGTGGGGACCGCCGAGCCCACCGGCCTGGCCCGGCTCGCCCGGACGCTGGTGGAGCTGCGCGAGAGCTCGGGGGTGCCGGTGACGGTGGTGGTCAACCGGATGCGCGACTCCCTGGGCTGGGGGCGTCGCGACATCGTCGGCATGGTCGAGGGCTACGTGCGCCCGACCGGTGTGCACTTTCTGCCCGAGGACCGGCCCGCCACCGACCGGGCGCTGGTCGCCGGGCGGGCGCTGACCGAGACCGGCGACTCCGGGCTGCGACGGGCCCTGGTCGGGGTGCACGACCACCTCTTCGGGGTCCTCGGGCGTGACGTGCTCAGAAGCCACCCATGAGCAGGTAGAGCCCGGTCGCGGTGTAGGCGACCATCACCACGAGCAGGCCCAACTGCCCGGTGACCTGGTGGCGCCGCGGGAGCAGGGCCAGGGCCCGGTCGTGGGCCGCCACGACGCCCACCACGTGGCCCACGACGATGGCCAGCACCTTGACCACGGCCAGCAGGGTCGGGTGGAAGGAGAGCCAGTAGCTGATGCTCCAGTCGGCCGTCCCCAGGAGGTCGTCGCCCCGCACGAGGGGGTCGCTGAGCTGCATCAGGGTGCGCTGGCCCTGCTCGACGAAGTAGGACAGGTAGTGGGCGGTGATGTAGCCGACGATGATCGGCACCACCGAGTGGGCCAGCAGCAGCGGCAGCTGCCCACGGCGTACGCCGGTCCCGGCACCGTCGTCGGTGCCCACCCCGGTGGCCACCGAGGCGAGGGTGAACGAGATCCCGACCACGAGGCAGAACACGACCAGGGCGACGGAGTCGACGAGCACCGGGCTCAGTCCGACCCGGTCGACGAACCCCTGCCAGGCGACGGTGTCCTTGTAGCTGTCGAAGGCCGTGGACCCGAACAGCACCGCGACCACCGCGAGCAGCCCGGGCCGGGCCGGGGTGGTGGCCAGGTGGGCCAGGGGGCTGCGCCAGACCAGGCGACCCTCGGACCGGCTCCACGGCGACAGCCGCGCGACCAGCGAGGAGTAGACCTCGAAGGGGTCGGCGCGCGCGAACCAGGTGTCGCCGAAGAGGGCGCCGCCGACGAGCATCACGGCCAGGTACGCCGCGAGCCAGATCCGCACCGAGGCCACGAACCCGCTCTGCTCGTTGACCAGCTCCTCCCAGACGAACGCGAAGAGCCCGACCGCCCCCGGCCACAGCCCGAGGCGCTCGGGGAGCACCAGGACGCCGCGGGCGGGGTCGCCGCCGGTGGCCCGCGCGATCAGCAGGTGCAGCGTGCGCACCGGGCTCACGGCCCTCACGACCGGCCCCAGCAGCAACGAGGCGGGGACCAGCCCGACCCAGACCAGGACGTAGAAGGTCCCGAGCACGGGGTTGGTGACCAGGTCCGGCCCCCACACCAGCGGCCAGACCAGGTAGGCGGCCACCACCAGCCCGAGCACGCGCAGACCCCACGCCAGCACGGGGCTCTCCAGCACCCGGGCCAGCCCGGTCGGGACCGGGCGGCCCGGTCGCGGGGGGTCGTAGCGCGGCGCGCGCCAGGCCAGCGCGAGCACGCAGAACGACACCACCAGGGCGGCGGTGGCCGCGGAGACGGCCAGGCCCAGCGGGATCGGGAGGTCCTTGGCGCCCCCGATGCCGTGCATCGGGACCAGGCCGGCGACCAGGGTGGGCACCGACAGCGGCTCGGTCACTCAGCGGACCTCGAGCTGCACGACCAGCTTGTCCAGGGTGTGCGACTCCACGTCGACGACCCCCCGGCTGTCCAGGGTGATGGTCTCGTCGGTGGTCCCGGCGGTGTACTCGAACTCGTGCTCGGGCGAGCTGTGCACGTGGATCTCGCCCTTGGCGTCGGCCGTCACGTGGAAGGTCAGCTTGGCCCCGGCCTTGACCCGCACCTGGGCGCCCTGGGGCGTGATCTTCCCGTTCTTGACGGTGATGTCGATGGTCGGGGTTCCGTCCGCGCCGGGGGTCGCGGTCGCGGTGCCCGAGGAGCCGGTGCTGCTCGAGCCGCTCGAGCCGCCGCAGCCGGCGAGGGATCCCGCGGCCAGGAGGGTCGCGGTGATCAGGACGGACGTGCGGCGCATCGGATTCCTCCAGGAGGTGGTACGGACGTACGGCGGCCTGCGAGCCTCTGCCAGAATCCCATGAGCCCCAAGCAGGAGCGACGAGAGGTGGTGGTGTCGGTGACCGAGCGTCTGCGCTCCAGCGACCTCGCGCTGCTGGCCGACGAGTCGCCGCAGACCCCGATGCACAATATCACCCTGGAGGTCTTCGACCCGGGCGACTCGGGCTTCGACCACGACGCGCTGCTGGCCCACATCGACGACCGGATCGCCTTCGTGCCGCGCTACCGCCAGCGCCTGCGCCGGGTGCCGGGCCGGCTGGCCAACCCGGTCTGGGTCGACGACGAGAACTTCGACCTCAGCTACCACGTGCGCCGCTCCGCCCTGCCCCGTCCGGGCACGATGGAGCAGCTGCGCGAGCTCACCGAGCGGATCATGTCGCGCCGGCTCGACCCCGACCGTCCCCTGTGGGAGATCTACTTCGTCGAGGGTCTCGAGCACGGCCGGGTCGCCTTGCTGAGCAAGTCCCACCAGGTCCTGGTCGACGGCATCTCGACGGTCGACCTGGGGCAGGTCCTGCTCGACGTCGACCCGGGCCCGCGTCGGCTCGTCCACGAGGGCTGGGTCGCCGGGCACGAGCCGACCCCGGCCGCGCTGGCCCTGGGCGCCGTCACCGAGACCGTCCGCCACCCCGGCGTCGGCGTGGTCACGCTGCGCGGCAACGCCGAGTCGCTGGGGCGGTCCCTCGGCGGAGTGGTCGGCCGGGCGCGCTCGGTCGCGGCCGACCTGGCCCGCCGCCGGCCGGTCCCCGACTCGCCGTTCAACGTCGAGCCCTCGGCCCAGCGCCGGCTGGTGTGTGTGCGCACCTCGCTCAAGGACTACCGCAAGGTGCGCCGGGTCCACGGCGGCACGGTCAACGACGTCATCCTGGCCACCCTGGCCGGCGCGATCCGGGCCTGGCTGATGACCCGGGCGGAGCACGTCGGGGCCGGTCGACGGCTGCGGGCGCTGGTGCCGATGAGCGTCATCGACGAGGAGATGGAGCCCACCTCGCTGGGCTCCCAGGTGGTGGGTCACCTGGTCGACCTGCCCATCGGCGAGGGGTCGCCGGTCGTGCGGCTGCACCAGGTCTCCTACGCGCTGCGCGCCCACAGCGAGACCGGCCGGGCGGTGGCCGCGGACCGGATCGCCGGCGTCGCCGGCTTCGCCCCCACGACGTTCCACGCCCTGGGCTCCCGGGTCGCCGGGCGCTCGGCGCGCGGCAACGTCAACCTGGTGGTGACCAACGTGCCGGGCCCGCAGTTCCCGATGTTCCTGGCCGGCGCCCAGATGACCGAGACCTACCCCGTCCCGCCCCTGCTGCACGGCTTCTCCCTCTCGGTCGGCGTGACCTCCTACGACGGCGCCGTCTACTACGGCATCACCGCCGACCGCGACGCCCTGCCCGACATCGAGGTGCTGGGCCAGTGCGTGCGCGAGGCGCTCGACGAGCTGGTCGACAGCGCCAGCGACTCCCGGCCGCGCGCTCCCCGCGGGCTCCCCGCCCCGGAGGACCGGTCGTGAGGATCTACGTGCCGCTGACCCTCGAGGCCCTGGCCACCCTGGTCGGGACGGGCGAGCTGTCGGCGTACGACGAGCCCTTCGTGGCGCCGGGCGAGGACGAGGAGTCGCAGTACGCCGCCCTGGAGGCCGCCGCCGACGCGTCCGCGCAGGCCCAGCCGTCCGGTGCCCGCCGAGTCGTGCTGGTCGCCGAGGTGGACCAGGAGGGCGACCCCGTGCCGCTCCGCCGGGTGCTGGCCGTGCACGCCGACGTCGAGGGCGCCCGCCTCGGTGACGACCTCGCCTGGTTCGCCACCCAGGAGATCCCCGACCTGCTGGCCTGAGGCCCGCCTGCGTTTTCACCCCGCGCCCGTGATCTGAGACGATCGCGGCATGGACGCCATCACCCTGCCTCCGGCTCCCGTGAACGAGCCCAACCGGCACTACGCCCCCGGCAGCACCGAGCGCACCGAGGTCGAGGCCGCGCTGGCCCACCTCGCCGCGGCCGGCCCCCTCGACCTGACCGCCACCATCGGTGGCGAGAAGCGGATGGGCGGTGGCGCCGAGATCCAGGTCGTCCAGCCGCACGCCCACGCCAAGGTCCTGGGCGTGCTGAAGAACTCCACCCGCGCCGACGCCACGGCGGCCGTCGCGGCCGCGTCCGCCGCCGCGCCCGCCTGGCGCGCGATGTCCTTCGACGACCGCGCCTCGATCATCCTCAAGGCCGCCGACCTGCTGGCCGGCCCCTGGCGGGCCCGGCTCAACGCCGCGACCATGCTCGGCCAGTCCAAGACCGTCTTCCAGGCCGAGATCGACGCCGCCTGCGAGCTGATCGACTTCTGGCGCTTCAACGTCCACTACGCCCGCCAGATCCTCACCGACCAGCCGATCGCCAACAGCCCCGGCATCTGGAACCGCACCGACCACCGGCCGCTCGAGGGCTTCGTCTACGCGATCACGCCCTTCAACTTCACCGCGATCGCCGGCAACCTGCCCACCGCGCCCGCCCTGATGGGCAACACCGTGGTCTGGAAGCCCTCGCCGACCCAGCAGCTGGCCGCGCACCTGACCATGGAGCTGCTGGAGGAGGCCGGCATGCCGCCCGGCGTCATCAACATGCTCCCCGGCGACGGGCTCGAGGTCTCCGACGTCGTCCTGGCCCACCCCGACCTGGCCGGCATCCACTTCACCGGCTCGACCCCGACCTTCCAGCACCTGTGGGGCACCGTCGGTCAGAACCTGACCGGCTACCGCACCTACCCGCGCATCGTGGGGGAGACCGGTGGCAAGGACTTCATCGTGGCCCACCCCTCGGCCGACGTCGACGTGCTGCGCGTGGCGATGATCCGCGGCGCCTTCGAGTTCCAGGGCCAGAAGTGCTCGGCGGCCTCGCGTGCCTACGTGCCGCGCTCGGTGTGGGGTCGGCTCAAGGACCAGCTCGTCGCGGAGACCGAGAACCTGACCATGGGGGACGTCACCGACCTGTCGCACTTCATGGGTGCGGTCATCGACGACCGCGCGTTCGCCAAGCACGACAAGGCGATCTCGCGGGCCCGGCACTCCTCCAAGCTGCACGTGCTGGCCGGCGGGACCACCGACGACTCGATCGGCTACTTCGTGCGGCCCACGATCGTCGAGGCCGACGACCCGACCGACGCGATGTTCGCCGACGAGTACTTCGGCCCGATCCTGGCCGTGCACGTCTACGACGACGACCGGTTCGAGACCGTGGTGGACCAGATGGAGTCGTTCGCGCCGTACGCCCTGACCGGTGCGGTGATCTCCCAGGACCGCCAGGCGGTGGCCTGGGCCAGCGAGCGCCTGCGCTTCGCGGCCGGCAACTTCTACGTCAACGACAAGCCCACCGGGGCGGTCGTGGGCCAGCAGCCGTTCGGCGGCGGGCGGGCCTCGGGCACCAACGACAAGGCGGGCGCGGCCGTGAACCTGCTGCGCTGGACCTCGCCGCGCTCGATCAAGGAGACCTTCGCTCCGCCGAAGGACCACCGCTACCCGCACATGGGGTGACCCCGGTGACGGGGGCCGTTCCCACGCTGCCGGTGCTCCCGCACCACCTCGGCGCGCTCCACCCCGTGGAGCAGGTGCTCACGCTCGTGCTCGCGCTGGGGCCGCTGGTGCTGCTCGCGATCACGGTCCTGGTGAGCCGTCGCCGTCACGCTCGTGACGGCGACGGCCCCCGGGCGGACCAGGGCTGAGCCACGGCAGGGCCCCGAGCGGGTCCTAGCGGGCGAGCCACTCCTGGCCGACCTTGTGCTCGGTGCGCAGGGCCTTGCCCAGCATGTCGGCCACCAGGCCCTCGATCTTGCCGCCGACCAGGGGGATGTTGACCTTGACGTCGAGGTTGACGGTCTCGGTGGTGCCCTCGGGGTCCTCGGTCAGGTGGATGGTGCCGACCATCTCGCCCGGCTTGCCGGGGATCTCGACGCGGAGGTCGCCCTTCTCGGCGCGGGTCCAGTCCTCGTGCTGCACGATGTGGATCTCGTCGCCGACGAACTTCTTGGCGAAGCCCGGGATGCCCTGGGCGGCCTGGACCTGGTCGATCTCGACGGTCATGCCGGGGGCGCCCTCGGCGTCGATGGTCACGGTGCGTCGCAGCACGTGCTGGCGGTCGCAGACCTCCTCGCGGAAGGCGGGGTCGGCCAGCATGTCGTGGACCTGCTGGAGCGTGGCCCCGTCGTAGCGGAGCTCCTCGGTGATCTTCTTCATGCGCCGCATCATGGCCCATCCGGCTCCTCGCCGTGGCGAGACCCCGCGGTCGTCCCGCACTAGGGTCGGCGCATGGGTGAAGAGACGTTCGTGGCCTTCGGCGAGGAGGGCGCGCGCGAGCGGCCCCAGCTGACCTACGGCAGCTACCTGCGCCTGCCGGACCTGCTGTCGGCCCAGCACCTGGAGTCCGACCCGCCGGCCCACGACGAGCTGCTGTTCATCACCATCCACCAGGTCTACGAGCTGTGGTTCCAGCAGCTGCTGCACGAGGTGGTCGCCGTCCGTGACGCGCTGCTGGCGGGCGACGGGGGCGACCGGGGTGACGGGGGCGACGCCGGTGGGCGGCTGTGGTGGGCGCGTCACCTGATGAACCGGGTGCACGTGATCGAGCGGGTGCTGGTGCAGCAGGTCGACGTGCTGGAGACGATGACGCCGCAGGACTTCGCGGAGTTCCGGGCGCGGCTGGCCCCGGCGAGCGGCTTCCAGTCGGTGCAGTTCCGCGAGCTGGAGTTCGTCTCCGGCGCCAAGGACGCCGGCTACCTGGACCGGTTCCGCGGGCTGACGCCGGCCGAGGAGACCGGGCTGCGCCGGCGGCTGGAGGAGCCGACGCTGTGGGACGGGTTCCTGGCCGCGATGGCGTCGCGGGGCCTGGCCGTCGAGGACGACGCGGCGGTCACGGCCTCCCTGTGCGAGGTCGCCCACGACCGGGCCCGGCACGGCGACCTGTGGGCCGTGGCCGAGGCGCTGGTCCTCCACGACGAGCTGGCCGCGGCCTGGCGGGCGCGGCACGTCGTGATGGTCGAGCGGATGATCGGCACCAAGACCGGCACGGGCGGCTCCACCGGGGCGACGTACCTCCGCACCCGGGTGCCCCTGCGCTACTACCCGCTGCTGTGGGACCTGCGCTCGGTGCTGTAGTTCTCGGGTGCGAGACCCTCGCTCCGCCGTGGGACGTTGTCGCCGCCGGTGCGCGGGCCTAACGTCGGGCAGGTGACGACGTCGGAGGAGAACAAGTCCGAGCTGCTCGAGCGCCTGGCCGGCCTGGCCCGGGAGCGGGGGGAGCGGCACGGCGCGGTCGCGGTCGACGTGCCGACCGTGCTGCGCGACTTCTACCGCCACGTCGCGGCCGAGGACCTCCTCGAGCGCGACGACCGCGACCTGTTCGGCGCCGTGATGGCCCAGCTGCGGCTGGCCGCCGAGCGGCCGCAGGGCAAGGCGGTCGTGCGGGTCTTCACCCCCAGCGTGTCGGTCAACGGCTGGTCGGCGGGGGGCCACACGGTGGTCGAGGTGGTCACCGACGACATGCCCTTCCTGGTCGACTCGGTGTCGATGGCCCTGGCCGAGGAGCACCACGACCTCCACCTGGTCGTGCACCCCCAGCTCGTGGTGCGCCGCGCCATGGACGGCACGCTGCAGGAGGTCCTCGACGACCGGACCAGCACCGAGGCGCACGACGTCGCTCGCGAGTCCTGGATGCACCTGGAGATCGACCGGGTCGCCGAGGAGGACCTGCCGGTCGTGCGCGAGCGGCTGGAGAAGGTGCTGCTCGACGTGCGCGACGCCGTCGAGGACTGGGCCCGGATGCACGCCCAGGTCGACGCCCTGGTCGCCGAGCTCGAGCAGGACCCGCCCGTCGGGGTGCCCACCGAGGAGGTCGCCCAGGGGCGCGAGCTGCTGCGCTGGCTGGGGGAGGACCACTTCACCTTCCTGGGCTACCGGGAGTACGCCCTCGGTGAGCCCGGCGGCCCCGGCAGCCCCGAGGAGCTGCACGCGGTCACCGGCACCGGCTTCGGCATCCTGCGCGCGGACCCCACGTCGCCGCGCGTGCTGCCCGACGCGGTCGCCGCGCGAGCCCGCGAGCCCCGGCTGCTGGTGCTGGCCAAGGCCAACTCGCGCGCCACCGTGCACCGCCCGGTCCACCTCGACTACGTCGGGGTCAAGAAGTTCGACGCCGAGGGGCGCGTGACCGGCGAGCGCCGCTTCCTCGGCCTGTTCTCCTCGGCGGCCTACACCGAGTCGGTGCGCCGGATCCCGGTGCTGCGCGAGAAGGCCGCGGCCGTGCTGGAGGCCAGTGACCTCGACGAGACCAGCCACGCCGGCAAGGCGCTGATGGACGTGCTCGAGACCTACCCGCGCGACGAGCTGTTCCAGACCCCGGTCTCCGAGCTGGTCCCGATCGCGGCGCAGGTGATGCACACCCGCGAGCGCCGCCAGCTGCGGCTGTTCGTGCGGCGCGACGACTACGGCCGCTACCTCTCGTGCCTGGTCTACCTCCCGCGCGACCGCTACAACACCACGGTGCGCGAGCGCCTCTCCGCGATCCTGCGCGAGCGCCTGGGCGGGCAGAGCGTGGAGTACACCGCCCACGTCGGCGACTCCTTCGCCGCCCGGCTGCACTTCGTGGTGCGCCCGGGGCCGGGGGAGACGATCGGGGTGCCCGACACCGACGACCTCGAGCGCCGGTGCGCCGAGGCCGCGCGGTCGTGGCGCGACGACTTCGGCGCCGCCGTCGTGTCGACGTACGGCGAGGAGGCCGGCGGCCGCCTGGTGCGCACCTACACCCAGTCCTTCCCGGAGGCCTACAAGGAGGACTACCCGCCGGCCACCGGGGCCGTCGACGTCGGCCGGCTGGACCGCATCGAGGGCGACGAGGGGCTGGCGCTCCAGCTCTACGAGGACGTGGCCGCCGCGCCCGGCGAGGCCCGCCTGAAGATGTTCCGGGTCGGCCCGCCGCTGTCGCTGTCGCGGGTGCTGCCGATCCTGTCCACGACCGGCATGGAGGTCGTCGACGAGCGCCCCTACTCCCTCGAGGGGCTGCCCCGGGAGTCCTACGTCTACGACTTCGGCCTGCGCTACCCCCGGGCCCTGCCCGACGACGTGCGCGGCCTGGTGCAGGACACCATCGCGGCCACCTGGGACGGGCGCAACGAGAGCGACGGCTTCAACGCCCTGGTCCTGGCCGCGGGCCTGACCTGGCGCCAGGTCGGCGTCCTGCGCGCCTACGCGAAGTACATGCGCCAGGGCGGCACCCCCTTCGCCCAGGACTACATCGAGAACGCGCTGATCGGCAACGTCGAGATCACCCGCCACCTGGTGCAGCTGTTCGAGGCGCGGTTCGACCCGGGCCGCTCGGGCGACCTGCCGGCCGACGGCGAGTCCCGCACGGCCAAGTGCGCCGAGCTCGAGGAGCGGGTCCTGCGCGGCCTGGACGCCGTGACCAGCCTGGACCAGGACAGGATCCTGCGCTCCTACCTGACCCACGTGCTGGCCACGCTGCGCACCAGCTTCTTCGTCACCGGTCCCGACGGCGGCCCGCTGGACCGGCTCTCGCTCAAGCTCGACCCCTCGGCGATCCCGGACCTGCCGGCCCCGCGGCCCAAGTTCGAGATCTTCGTCTACTCCCCGCGCGTGGAGGGGGTGCACCTGCGCTTCGGCGCGGTCGCGCGCGGCGGGCTGCGCTGGTCGGACCGTCGCGACGACTTCCGCACCGAGGTGCTCGGGCTGGTCAAGGCCCAGATGGTCAAGAACACCGTGATCGTCCCGGTTGGCGCCAAGGGCGGCTTCTTCGCCAAGGACCTGCCCGATCCCAGCGACCGCGAGGCGTGGCTGGCCGAGGGGATCGCCTGCTACACCACCTTCATCTCCGGGCTCCTCGACGTGACCGACAACCTGGTGGACGCAGGTCAGGGCCGCACGGTGGTCCCGCCGGCGCGGGTGGTGCGCCACGACGACGACGACCCCTACCTGGTGGTCGCCGCCGACAAGGGCACGGCGACCTTCAGCGACATCGCGAACGGCGTCTCGCGCGACTACGGCTTCTGGCTGGGCGACGCCTTCGCCTCGGGCGGCTCGGTGGGCTACGACCACAAGGCGATGGGCATCACCGCCCGCGGCGCCTGGGTCTCGGTGCGCCGCCACTTCCGCGAGCGCGGCATCGACTGCCAGGCCGAGGACTTCACCTGCGTCGGCGTCGGGGACATGTCCGGCGACGTGTTCGGCAACGGGATGCTCTGCTCGGAGCACATCCGCCTGGTCGCGGCCTTCGACCACCGCGACATCTTCCTGGACCCCACGCCCGACGCCGCGACGTCGTACGCCGAGCGACGCCGGCTCTTCGACCTGCCGCGCTCCTCCTGGGCCGACTACGACACCAGCCTGGTCAGCGAGGGCGGCGGTGTCTTCCCGCGCAGCGCGAAGTCGATCCCGGTCCACGCGGCCGTCCGCGAGGCCCTGGGCCTGGCCGACGACGTGGTGCGGATGACGCCCGCCGAGCTGATGCGCGCCATCTTGCTGGCGCCGGTCGACCTGCTGTGGAACGGCGGCATCGGCACCTACGTGAAGTCCGAGGGGGAGACCCACGCCGACGCCGGCGACAAGGCCAACGACGCCATCCGCGTCGACGGCCACCAGCTGCGGGCCCGCTGCGTGGGCGAGGGCGGCAACCTGGGCCTGACCCAGCTCGGTCGCATCGAGTACGCCCGCCGCGGCTGCGAGGGCCACGGGGGCCGGATCAACACCGACTTCATCGACAACTCCGCCGGCGTCGACACCTCCGACCACGAGGTCAACATCAAGATCCTGCTCGACCGGGTCGTGGCCGACGGCGACATGACCGGCAAGCAGCGCAACGAGCTGCTGGCCTCGATGACCGACGAGGTCGGGGCGCTGGTGCTGGCCGACAACTACGAGCAGAACCTCGCCCTGGCCAACGCCAGCGCGCTCGCCCCGGCGCTGCTGCACGTCCACGAGGACTGGATGCGGAGCCTGGAGCGCAGCGGACTGCTCGACCGCGAGCTCGAGGGCCTGCCGTCGCGGCGCGAGGTCGCCCGGCGTCGCGACCGCCAGCAGGGGCTGAGCACGCCCGAGCTCGCGGTGCTGATGTCCTACACCAAGATCGTGCTGGCCGACGACCTGCTGACCAGCGACCTGGCCGACGACCCGTTCCTGCGCGGCGACCTGTTCTCCTACTTCCCCCTGCCGATGCGCCAGGACTACCGCGGGCAGATGGAGGAGCACCAGCTGCGCCGGGAGATCGTGGTCACCCAGATCGTCAACCAGCTCGTCAACCACGCCGGCATCACCTACTTCCACCGGCTGGCCGGGGAGACCTCGGCGACCACGGCCGAGCTGACCAAGGCCAACTTCGTGGCCCGCGAGATCTACGGCGCCGACCGGCTCTCGCGCGAGATCGCCTCCTTCGACAACCGGCTGGAGGCGTCGGTGCAGACCCACATGCGCCTGGAGAGCCGCACCCTGGTCGAGCGGGCCTCGCGCTGGCTGCTCAACAGTCGCCGGATCAACGCCGACACCGAGGCCATGGTCGACACCTTCGAGGTGACGGTGGAGAAGGTCGTGGCCCGGCTGCCCGAGCTGCTGGTCGGCAGCGAGCTGGCCGCCTTCGAGAAGCGGCGCGACGCCCTGGTCGAGCAGGACGTGCCCGAGGAGCTGGCCGTGCGCGTGGCGCTGTGCCCCCCGGCGTACGCCGTGCTGGGGGTGGTCGAGACCGCCGCCCGCGACCAGCGCGACCCCGAGGAGGTCGCCCGCGTGCACTTCGAGGTCGGCGAGCGGCTGGGCCTGCCCCTGCTGGTGTCGCGGATCCTAGGCCTGCCGCGGGAGGACCGGTGGCAGACCATGGCCCGGGCCGCGCTGCGCGACGACCTGCACGCCGTGCACGCCCAGCTCACCGCGCGCGAGCTCGACGGCCACCCGGCCACCGAGAAGGACACCGCCACGGCCGTGCACACGCTGCGCGAGATCTGCTCGGAGAGCGACAGTGACCTGGCCCGGCTCTCCGTGGCGCTGCGGGTGGTGCGGGCGCTGCTCTAGGGGGCTCCACTAGCCTGCGCGCATGACCGCACCCCCGACGGACGAGCAGCCCGAGACCGAGCCCGCCCCGCACCCTCACCTGGCCGACCTCGACGTGGCCGAGATCGTGCGTCGCACCACCGCGGGCGAGCTGACCTCGGTCGAGGTCGTCGAGGCGTGCCTGGACCGGATCATGGAGCGGGATCCCGCGCTGAACGCCTTCTCGCTGGTGCTGGCCGACGAGGCCCGCGCGGAGGCCGGACGCCGCGACGCCGCGCTGGCCGCCGGGGAGACCCCCGGCCCGCTGCACGGCGTGCCGGTGGCGGTCAAGGAGGAGCTGGCCGTGGCTGGCTGCGTGACCACCTTCGGCGGCCGTGCCAACGTGACCCCGGCCGAGGCCGACGCCGAGGTCGTGCGCCGGCTGCGCGAGGCCGGCGCCGTGATCATCGGCAAGACCCGGATGCCGGAGTTCGGCCAGTGGCCGTTCACCGAGTCCCGGGCCGGCAGCTACACCCGCAACCCCTGGGACCCCTCCCGCACGCCGGGCGGCTCCAGCGGCGGCACGGCCGTGGCCGTGGCCGCGGGCATGGTGCCGGTCGGCCTGGGCGGCGACGGGGGCGGCTCGATCCGGATCCCGTCGGCCTGCTGCGGGCTGTTCGGCCTCAAGCCGTCGCGCGGGCGCACCTCCTCGGCCCCGTTGGGCCACCTGTGGGTGGCGCTGGGGACCAACGGGCCGCTGGCCCGCACGGTGCTCGACTCCGCGCTGGTCTACGACGCGATCCGCGGCAACGTGCCCGGTGACCGGTTCACCGCCCCGGACCCGGCGACCTCGTTCACCGACGCGGCGGGCGCCGCGCCCGGACGGCTGCGGATCGGGTGGTCCACCAAGCCCGTGAGCAAGGGGGTGCGACCCCACCCCGAGCACGTCGAGGCCGTGCGCGCCACCGCCCGGCTCCTGGAGGAGCTGGGCCACGAGGTGCGCGAGGTCGACCCGCACTACCCCGACCCGACGCCGGCGTTCGTGCCGCAGTTCTTCGCCGGCATCCGCGAGGAGGCCGACGCCGTCGAGCACCCCGACCGGCTCGAGCCGCGCACGCGCGAGGTCTACCGGCTCGGTGCCTGGGTGCGTCCGGCCGTGGTGAGGTGGGCGCTGCGGGCCGGCGAGCGGCTGGCGACGAAGGCCGACCGGGTCTTCGAGGACGTCGACGTCCTGCTGACCCCGACCATCGCGCCGCGGCCCCGCACGGTCGGGGCCCTGGACCGCGGTGGCGCGGTGGCGCTGGCGGCCCGGTCGATGCCGATGATCGCCTACACCGCGCTGTGGAACGTCACCGGTCACCCGGCCGCGTCCGTGCCCGCCGGGACCGGCACCGACGGCCTGCCGCTCGCGGTCCAGCTGGTCGGTCGACGCCTCGACGAGGTCACCCTGCTCTCGCTCTCGGCCCAGCTCGAGCGGGCCCGGCCCTGGGCGATGCCGACGCTCGGCGCCGACGGCACCCCGGCGTGACGTCGCTGCTGCTCACCCCGGCGGCGCTGCTGCGGCGCCACGTCGTCGCGCCGGTCGCCCGGGCCGCGGGACGTCCGCTGCCCAGTCCGTTGGCGGGACGGGTCGTGCTGGTCACCGGCGCCTCCTCGGGGGTCGGCGAGGCCACCGCCCTGGCCGTGGCCGCCCGGGGCGCCCGGGTCGTCTGCGTGGCTCGCCGCCAGCGCGAGCTGGACCGGGTCGTCGACGCGATCACCCTCGCGGGCGGTCGGGCCGTCGGCCTGGCCTGCGACCTGACCGACGCCGGCGCGGCGGCCGCGCTGGTGGAGCGGGTGCAGGCCGAGCACGGCCCGGTGGACTACCTGGTCAACAACGCCGGGCGGTCGATCCGCCGGTCGCTGGCGCTGTCCTACGACCGGGTGCACGACGTCGAGCGCACGATGGCGATCAACTACGTCGCTCCCGTGCGGCTGACCCTCGCGTTGCTGCCCGCGATGCGCGCGCAGGGGTTCGGGCACGTGGTCAACGTGGTGACCTGGGGGGTCCAGCTCAAGGCGCCCAAGTTCTCGGCGTACATCGCCTCCAAGACGGCCCTGGACACCTGGTCGCGGATCGCCGGACGGGAGACCTGGGCCGACGGGGTGACCTTCACCAACCTGCGCCTGGACCTGGTGCGGACCGACATGATCGTGGCCACCGACGCCTACCGACGTGCTCCGGCCAAGACCCCCGAGCAGGCGGCCGCGCTGGTGGTGCGCGCGCTGGAGGACCGCCCGCTGACGGTCTCGACCGTCGCCGGCCGCGTCGGCGAGGTGCTCAACCTGGTGGCCCCGCGTGCGATGGACGCCGTCATGGCCGGGCTCGCGGCGCGGGTGCCGGACTCGCGGGCGGCCCGCGCCCACGTCGAGGACCGGCGACCGGCCCGCGACCGCTGAGGGTGGCGCCGGGCACGACCGGTGCGGCCCGGCTGTCCCGGCTCGACCGTCCCGGCTTGACCGGCTCGGCTTGACTGGGCCGCGTGCCCGAGGGTGACTCCGTCCACAAGCTCGCGCGCCGGCTCGACCGGTCGCTGCTGGGCCGCACCGTCGTCCGCTCCGACCTGCGGGTGCCCCGCCTCGCGACGCGCGACCTGGCCGGGCGGACCGTCGAGGAGCACGTCACGCACGGCAAGCACCTGATGACCAGGCTGGGCGACGGGGCCGGCGGGAGCGTCACCCTGCACAGCCACCTGCTGATGGACGGCTCGTGGAGCGTGACGGGGCCGGGCAAGCAGCTGCCGCGCCGGTTGATGCCCGAGGTGCGGGTGGTGCTGGAGCTCGACGACGGCCACACGGCGTACGGGCTGAACCTGCACCAGCTCGACCTGGTCGCCACCGCCGAGGAGCACCGCCTCGTCGGCCACCTGGGTCCGGACCCGCTGCGCGAGGACTGGGACCACGCCGAGGCCGTACGCCGACTGGCCGGTGACCCGACGCGGCCCCTGGTGTCGGCGCTGCTCGACCAGACCCTGGTGGCCGGCTTCGGCAACCTGTGGGCCAACGAGCTGGCCTTCCTGGTCGGCCGCAGCCCGTGGACCCCGGTCGGGGAGGTCGACGTGGACGCGCTGGTCCGGCTGGCCGCGCGGGCGCTGCGGCACTCGGCGCTGGTGCCGGGGGCCTACCAGGTCACGACGGGCACGAGCCGGCGCCGGGAGGACCACTGGGTCTCCGGGCGCAACCGGCGGCCCTGCCTGCGCTGCGGCACGACGGTGCAGATGGTGCCGGAGATCGGCAACGACCCCGACAACCGACGCACCTGGTGGTGCCCGAGCTGCCAGCCCGGTCCGGGGCCGGAGGGCCGGCGGAGCCGGGACCGCGCCACGACCTGAGCTCGGGTCAGACCCGGACCCCCAGCGGTCGCGCGAAGACGACGGTGTTGGAGGTGTAGTCGTGCCCGGTCCAGCCGGTGCACGTGATCAGGACGAGCCGGTTGACGGCGCGACCCTGGGCGAAGAGCCGGGTGGAGCGCGCGGCCAGCTGGGCCTTGGTCAGCGTCATCACGCGGGTGGTGCGGTAGACCATCGTGCCGCGCCGCGTGACCACCCGGACGACCTGCCCGGGCTTCAGCGTCCCGAGCCGGTCCATCACGCCACCGCCGGTGTGCACGGTGTGGCCGGTCATCACGGTCTGGCCGCGCCGGGCGCCGGGGCGGGCGCTGCGCTGCCACCAGCCCACCTCGGTCGGGTCGGCCGGGGGATCCAGGACGGCCGAGGGGGAGACCTCGATCGGCAGGACCGTCGCCCTCAGCTTCAGGGCCGGGACCACGATCCGCACGGGAGCGGCCGGGGCCGACATCGGCTCGAAGTCGGCCGTCCTCGCGGGCGCCGAGGACCCGGGCAGCAGGACGCCCGCGACCACCAGCAGGGCGGCCAGCACCAGCACGACCGGCCCGAAGGTCCCGCTGCCGCTCTCGTCCGACTCCGTCGACACGGTGCTCGACCCGCCCGCTCTAGGAGGCCAGCAGGCGGCGCCGGAGCACGGCGCCACCGGCGAGGAGCGAGAGCAGGCCCACGGCGCCGAGGGCGACGCGGTCGAACGGCTCCCGGGTCGCCGAGGCCGGCGCGCCGGGTGCCGTGGCGAGGCCGGAGGAGACGGCCGTGGGCAGCGGGGCCGCCTTCTTCGCCGGCGCCGGGGGAGCGGCGGCCGGGGCCACGCGGCCCGAGGGGCCGCACTCGACGTGGCCGATGGCGAGGTGGGCCAGGTCCGAGCCGGTGACCGGGGCCGTCGCCGGCAGGACCGAGGCGTCCAGGGCCGTGACCTGGATCGAGTCGGCGGTCGGGCGCACCTGCTTGTTCAAGGTGAGGTCGAGGACGTTCTTCTCCAGGGGAGCCAGCTGGCCGTCGGCCTGCTTCACGACGTTGTCGACGATCTGCTTCTGGATCGCGTCGGTCAGGCCGGTCAACGGGGTGGCCGACCCGTTCAGCGAGGTGGTGAGGTCGGTGCGCAGCGTCCCGAGCACCAGGGTCGCCACCGAGCTGAGGCTGGTGGTCAGGTGCGTGTTGGGAGCGGGGCGGGCCGGCAGGTCCGCCAGGGTGGTCGACTGGCCGGCCAGGCTCAGCGACACCTTGGTGTCGACGAGGTCGGCCGACCCGCTGGCGGTGCCGGGGCCCGCGGTGCAGCGGCCCTCGACGGCCCCGAGGGTCGCGGTGAGGCCGGCGTTGCCGAGCTGGGCCTGAGCGCTGGCCAGGGCCTTCTGGACCGCGGCGTTCACGGGCTGGACCAGGGCCTTGAGCACGGGGTCGGTCGCGGTGTTGAGCGGTGCCAGCGCCGAGTCCGAGGCGGCGAGCTTGATGCCGCTGAGGTCCAGCGAGCCCAGGGTGGCCTGGAGCGGCGTACCGGGGGAGAGGCAGCGCGAGGAGCCGATCTGGGCGACCGACCCGCCGTTGCCGGCCAGGCCGGCGCAGGCGGCCGAGGTGCGGTCGGTGCGGGCCGTGGCCTCCTGGGCCAGGACGCCGCCGTTGAGGACCGACTGCCCGGTGAGGACGCCGATCGGCGGGCGCGAGGTGCCGGAGGTGGACTCGCGCGAGCCGTCGTTGGTGGCGGCGTACGTCCCGCTGCCACCGCCGCTGCCGGCCACCGTGACGGTGGCCGCGCTGGCGTTCGCCCGCGACACGACGGTGGCGCCGACCGCGGGGGCCAGGCTGAGGGCGGTCAGGGCCGCGGCGCCGGTGAGGGCGGCGGCGGTGCGGACGTGGGGGCGCAGGCGTGAGCGGGACACGTGGGTTTCCTCCCGGGGAGCGACCGCGAGGTCGCCGACCACGTGCGCCGGGCCCGGCGCACGTCTGCTCAACGGGCGGGCGGGCCGGGGGTTACGGCGTGCGGCGTGCGTCAGCTGGCCTTCTTGGCCGCCGCCTTCTTCGGGGTGGCCTTGGCTGCGGACTTCTTCGCCGTGGCCTTCTTGGTCGCGGCCTTCTTCGTGGCGGTCTTCCCGGCCGCGGGCTTCTCGCCCGACCCCTCCGACTCATCGGCCTCGTCGGCTTCCGCCGTCGGCTTCTCCCCACGAGCGGTCCGGGCGGCGTCGACGCTGCGCTGGAGGGCTGCGAGCAGGTCCACGACCTCGCCGGAGGTCTTGGTCGACGTGGGCGTGCGGGTCACCTCGCCACCCTCGACCTTGGCCTTGACCAGGGCCGCGAGGGCCTCGCGGTAGTCGTCCTCGTAGTCGCCGGCGTCGAAGTCCCCGGCGAGGGTCTCCACCAGCATCTGGGCCATCTTCACCTCGGCGGGCTTGGCCTCGCTGGTGTCGACCGAGCCGAAGTCGGGGGAGCGGATCTCGTCGGGCCACATCATCGTCTGCATCACGATCACGTCGTCGCGCACGCGCAGCACGGCCAGCGACGTGCGGTTGCGCAGGGACACCGTCACCAGGGCCATCCGGTCGGCGGCCTCGAGCGCCTCGCGCAGCAGGGCGTACGGCTTGGCGCCGGTCTTCTCGGGCTCGAGGTAGTAGCTCTTCTCGAACAGCATCGGGTCGATCTGCTCGCTGGGCACGAACTTCTCGACGCTGATCTCCCGGCTGGACTCCATCGGCAGCGAGGCCATGTCGTCGTCGGTGAGGATGACCATCTCGCCGTCCTCGGTCTCGTAGCCCTTGGCGATGTCGGCGTACTCCACCTCCTCGCCGTCGATGCTGCACACCCGCTGGTACTTGATCCGGCCGCCGTCCTTGGCGTGCACCTGGCGGAACGTGACGTCCTTGCTCTCCGTCGCGGAGTACAGCTTGACCGGGACGCTGACGAGGCCGAAGGAGACGGCGCCCTTCCAGATGGCTCGCATGGGACCAGGATGCCCGTCGGGGAGGGGGGTGCGCCACCGCGCATGCAAATCGGGGTTGGAGACGCTCCACAAGCCCTGCGCCGGCCCCGGACCGTCCACAGCCTCCGCGAAGACGTACGCCGGGGCGCGGGTCGCCCGGTCCTGTGCGCGCTCGGTGCCACACTGAGGCGGTGCTGCCGATGCTCGCGACCAAGGGGGACCACGTGCCCACCGGCACGGGGTGGGCGCACGAGGTCAAGTGGGACGGCATGCGCGTGCTCGTCGACGTCCACGACGGCCACGTGCGGGCGCACTCGCGCAACGAGAACGACGTCACGGTCTCCTTCCCCGAGCTGCTCGGGCTGGCCGACGTGCTCGACGACGCCCTGCTCGACGGCGAGGTGGTCGCGCTGGGCGCGGGCGTGCCGTCGTTCGCCGCGCTGGCCGACCGGATGCACGTGCGCGACGCCGCCCGCGCCCGCCGGTTGGCCGAGCGCAACCCGGTGACCCTGATCGTCTTCGACCTGCTGCGCCTCGACGGCGAGGACCTGCGGGACCAGCCGTTGTCGGAGCGGCGGGCACGGCTCGAGGCGCTGGGGCTCGCCGACGTCGCCTGGCAGGTCCCCCCGACGTACGCCGACGGGCAGGTCCTGCTCGACGCGGCGGCGCAGCAGGGCCTCGAGGGCGTGGTGAGCAAGCGTCTCTCCTCGCGCTACCGGCCCGGGCTGCGCAGCCGCGACTGGCTGAAGTTCCCGATCCGCCCGACCGGGTCCTACGTGGTCGGTGGCTTCCGCCACGAGACCGGGAGCGACCACCGGCTGGGGGCCCTGCTCGTGGGCGAGCCGACCGCCGACGGGCTGGTGTTCCGCGGACGGGTCGGCAGCGGCGTGGGCGGCAAGGCCGGGCGTCTGCTCGGCGACCTGCTCGCGCCGCACGTGCTCGACAGCTCGCCGTTCACCGAGGAGCTGCCGCGCCTGGATCGCGTGGGCACGACCTGGGTCGACCCCGTGGTCGTCGTCGACGTCCAGTACCTCACCCTCACCGGCGAGGGTCGCCTGCGCCAGCCCGCCTACCGCGGGGTCCGCAGCGACCTGACCCCCTCCGACCTGTCCGCCACCACCTCGGGAGACCCCGGATGAGCCGACCACCCCTCCGCCACCTCGCTGTCCTGCTCGCGGCCGTGGGGCTGCTCCTGACCGCGCTCACCGCACCCGCGTCCGCCGCCACCCGCGTCGTGCTCGGCGGCGTCGCGGTCTCGCTGCCCGCCGGCTCGACCCAGGTCGTGACCGTGAACCACACCCGCTCCTGGCACGCGACGGTGGTGCTGTGGCAGAAGGGGGCGTCCGGTTGGCGGTCGGTGGCCCGGGCCGGCGACGGCCGCACCGGCTACGGCGGCCTGGTCGCGGGCTCGCAGCGCCGCCAGGGGACCGGCACCACGCCGCTGGGCACCTACGCGCTGCCCAGCACCTTCGGCACCCACGCCGCGACCGGACGTCTGCCGCACCACCGCACGACCGGCGACGACTGGTGGGTGGAGGACAACGCCTCGGCCTCCTACAACCGGATGCGCACGAAGTCCCAGGGCGGCTTCCGGTGGTGGCTGACCAGCGGCCCGAACACCTCCGAGCGCCTGGCCGACTACCCCGTCCAGTACGAGTACGCCGTGGTCACCGGCTTCAACGCCGCCCAGGTCCGCTACCGCGGCGCGGGGATCTTCCTGCACGTCAACGGACGTGGCGCGACCGCCGGCTGCGTCTCGGCGCCGCGCTGGTTCCTGCGCACCGTGGTCGGCCGGCTCGACCCGGCCCGACACCCGGTGATCGCGATCGGGCGCTGACGCCGTGCCCCCCCAGCAGCGCACCGAGACCCCGGTCGAGGTCGACGGCCACCGCCTGACGCTGGTCAACCTGGACAAGGTGATGTACCCCGCCACCGGCACCACCAAGGGCGAGGTGCTGCACTACTACGCCCAGGTCGCGCCGGTCCTGCTGCCGCACCTCGCCGACCGGGCCGTCACCCGGATCCGCTGGCCGCACGGCACCGGCGACGCGTCCTTCTTCGAGAAGAACGCCCCCGCGGGCACGCCAACGTGGGTGCGCACGGTCGCGGTGTCCACGACGGGCTCGCGGGCGGGCACCGGCGACGAGACCACCCTGCACTTCCCGGTCGTCCAGGACCTGGCCACGCTGACCTGGCTGGTCAACCTGGCGGCGCTCGAGCTGCACGTGCACCAGTGGACGGTCACGCGCACCGGCCGCCCCCGCAACCCGAACCGGCTGGTGGTCGACCTCGACCCCGGCGAGCCGGCGGGGCTGGGGGAGTGCGCGCAGGTCGCGCTGCTGGTGCGCGAGCAGCTGGCGGCCCTGGGGCTGGAGGGCGTGCCGGTGACGAGCGGGTCCAAGGGCCTGCACGTGTACGCCGCCCTCGACGGCAGCCGCACCACCGATGCGGTGCGCGACCTGGCCAAGCAGCTCGCCGAGGAGCTGGAGTCGGCGCACCCGAAGCTGGTCGTGTCGCAGATGACGAAGGCCAGGCGGGGCGGCAAGGTGTTCCTCGACTGGTCGCAGAACACCGGCTCGAAGACCACCATCTCGCCGTACTCCCTGCGCGGGCGCGACCGTCCGACCGTCGCCGCGCCACGGACGTGGGCCGAGGTCGAGGAGGGCGCCGAGGATCCGCTGGCCTTGGAGCACCTGAGGTTCGAGGAGGTCCTCGAGCGGGTGCAGGACCAGGGCGACCTGTTCACGGCCTAGCCCGGTCCGCCCCCTGCTCGAGGACCACGCGTCCGAGAGGGTCCGCCACCCCCGGGACACGGCGGACACGACCCTCACCATGCCCGGCCCGGCCACCGGTCAAACCTCGTTGCGAGACCCGCGCGTTCCAGAACGTGGGCGTGAGGACGTCGCGCTCAGCCCGCGGGCACGTCGGAGTCGAGCAGGTAGCCCCCGCGTCCGTCGGGGACGAGTCGCTCGCGCTTGCGCTCGGTGCTGGTGCCCCCGCTGGTCGTGCGGTAGACCAGCGTGACATCCACCGTGCTCGAGCTGGCCCGCACGTTCGCCGAGCGCACCTCGACCGAGCGGATGGTGCGCCAGAACCCGTCGTACGCCCCGCGGCCCTGGGCCTTCTCGCCCGGTCCGAGCATCGCCCAGCCTCGGTCGGTGCCGCCGGGGGCGGCGGCGTAGTAGGCCCGCACGAACTTCTCCTCGGCCGCCGCCGAGCCGGCCGCGGCCGACGAGGTCGTGGACGCCGACACGCTGCTCGACGCCCTGGTGGAGGGGGTGGCGGAGGAGCTCGCCGAGCGGCCGGGGGAGCGCGACACGCTCGGGCTGGGCGACGGGGTCTCGCTCCGGCCCGCCTGGGCACCCGAGCCGGTGTCGGGCCGGGTGAGGACCCAGGCCAGGGCCGCGAGCAGCAGCACCGCGAGCACACCGGCCACCACGAGGAGGACGGGCGGGCGTCGGGCCGCACGCAGAGGTCCCCCTCCACCGGGAGGCGCGGTCCGCTCCGGCGGGGGCGCCGCGGTGCCTCCCGCACCGGCCGGATGCCGGTGCGGCGGCCCGGGTGAGGCGGGGTCGGCCGAGACCGCGACCAGGGGGGCTGCGTCGGCTGCGGGCGGGGGCGGAGGCATCCGTCCGGGCGACACTGCCCGGGTCGCCACGTCGGAGCCGTCCACCGTGTCGGTCGGCGCGACGGGTCCGGCGCTGGCCGCGGTGTCGGTCCCGCGGTGGGCCTGGGTCGGGACGTCGGTGGCCGGGTCGGGGTCGCTGGCGAGCCGCAGCTCGCGGGTCGGGAGGATCCCGGAGTCCCCGTCGGGCCGGTTGGCCAGCTCCTCGAGCCGCCGGCTGGCATCGGCCATCGACCCGCGGGCTTCGGGGTCCGGGTCGAGCATGGTCTGCAGCACCGGGGCCAGGAAGCCGGCCCGCTCGGGTGGGCGCCGGCGCCCCGAGGCGATGTCGTGCAGGACGGTGATCGGGTTCGGGTGCTGCTCGACGAGGGGCTGACCCTCGACGGCGGCGTACAGCGTGGCGCCGAGGGCCCACACGTCGTCGGCCAGACCGGGCTCGCCGCCGCGCGCCAGCTCGGGGGAGAAGTACGTCGGGGTGCCGGTGAGGAATCCCGACTGGGTCAGGGCCGGGTCCCCGTGGGTCCGAGCGATGCCGAAGTCGCTGATCTTGGCCACGCCGTCGTCGCGGACCAGGACGTTGCCCGGCTTGACGTCGCGGTGGCTGGTGCCGGCGGCGTGGGCGGCGGCGAGCCCGTCGGCGACCTGGGCCCCGATGCGGGCGACGACGCGCGGGTCCAGCGCCCCGTCCTCGCGGATGATCTGGGACAGCGACCGCCCGGGCACGTGCTCCATGACCAGCCAGATGTGGTCGTCCTGCTCGATCACGTCGAAGACGGTGACCACGTTGCGGTGGTTGAGCCCCGCCGAGGAGCGGGCCTCGCGGAAGGCGCGGGCGGCGTCGGTGACGGACTGGTCCGGGAGCAGCCCGACCTGCTTGACGGCGACCTCGCGGTGCAGGCGTTCGTCCAGGCACAGCCACACCGTGCCCATGCCGCCCTTGCCCGCGGAGGCGAGGACGCGGTAGCGCCCGCCGATCAGCTCCGGCTCCATCCGACCTCCCCCAAGCTCGCGGCCGCGTGCGGTTCCGGGGAGAGTACTCGCGCGCCGCCGTCCCGCTCCACGCCGAGGGGCGCGCGCCCCTCGCCGGTGGGGCGGTCCAGGCGCGGACGTGCCTGGTGCGTTCCGAGACGCGCGCGTTCTGTTTGGCCGCACGGGTGTGACCGGTGCACAGCCCCGTGACCTGCAGTGACGCGTGTGGCGCGGGTCGTGGGACGGTCGTCCACAGGTCGGGAAGTCGTGGTTTACCTCACTCGGGGGTCGGGCAACGCTGCTGCCATGTCCGTGGAACTCTCGGGAGTCCCGGTCGGTGCCGTCGACCTCGTCGGCGAGCTCGACCAGCAGGTGCGCTCCGTCGTGCGCCGTGAGGGGGTCGACCCCCAGCTCGACGTGCTGCGCGTGCGACGCATCGCCGAGCAGGTCGTCCGCGCCCACGACGACCGCAGCCTGACCGGCGCCGTCGCGCCCGTGCCCGACCCGGTCGCGGTGGTCGGCGAGCTGGTCGCGCGGGTGTCGGGGTTCGGTCCGCTCCAGCCGCTGCTCGACGACGAGACCGTGGAGGAGGTGTGGATCAACGAGCCGAGCCGGGTGTTCGTGGCCCGGAACGGCCGCCACGAGCTCACCAACGTGATCCTCACCCGCCAGGACGTGCAGGAGCTGGTGGAGCGGATGCTGAAGTCCAGCGGTCGCCGGATCGACCTGTCCCAGCCGTTCGTGGACGCGATGCTGCCCCAGGGTCACCGCCTGCACGTCGTGCTGGAGGGGATCAGCCGGGACTTCGCAGCGGTCAACATCCGCAAGTTCGTGCTGCGGGCGGCGCGATTGGGCGACCTGGTGCGGCTGGGGTCGCTGACCACCACCGCGGCCCGGTTCCTGGAGGCGGCGGTCCTGGCCGGGCAGAACATCCTGGTCGCCGGCAGCACGCAGGCGGGCAAGACGACGATGCTGAACTGCCTGGCCGCCGCCATCCCGGGCGGGGACCGGGTGGTGTCGGCCGAGGAGGTCTTCGAGCTGCGCTTCGGGCACCCGGACTGGGTCGCCCTGCAGACCCGGCAGGTCGGGCTCGAGGGGACCGGCGAGGTGACCCTGCGCGACCTGGTGCGCGAGACGCTGCGGATGCGGCCGACCCGGATCATCGTGGGGGAGGTGCGCTCGGCCGAGAGCCTCGACCTGTTGCTGGCGCTGAACGCCGGACTCCCCGGGCTCGCGACCCTGCACGCCAACAGCGCCCGCGAGGCGCTGGTGAAGCTCTGCACCCTGCCGCTGCTCGCGGGGGAGAACATCTCGGCCCGCTTCGTGGTGCCGACGGTGGCGAGCTCGGTCGACCTGGTCGTCCACCTGGGCATCGACCGGCACGGCACCCGGCGGGTCAACGAGATCGTCGCCGTCCCGGGCCGCTCCGAGCACGACGTGGTCGAGACCGAGCCCGTCTTCGTGCGCACCGGCGGGGAGCTGGTCGCCACCGGGGGGCTGCCGACCCGGTTGGACACCTTCGAGCGGGTCGGGATCGACGTGCACCGGATCCTCCAGGGGACCGACTGATGGGCGCCGTGCTGGGCCTGGCCCTCGGCGTCGGGCTGCTCCTGGTCTGGTCCTCGACCTGGCCCCCGGTCACGCCGCGGTCGGAGGGGCCGACCGGGTCGGCGCGCCTGCAGCCGCTGCTGCGCAACGCCGGGCTCGGCGAGGTCAGCCCCGCGGGCTTCCTGGTCGTCTGCGCGGTCACGGCCTTCGTGTCCACCACGGCCGTGCTGGTCGCCTCGCGCACCCTGCCGGTCGCGCTGGTCTTCGGGGCGATGGGCGCCTGGATGCCGGTCGCGGTGGTCCAGGGACGGGCCCGGCGCCGGCAGCGGGAGTTCGCCGAGGTGTGGCCCGAGGCCGTCGACAACCTGGCCTCGGCGGTCCGGGCCGGTCTCTCGCTGCCCGAGGCGTTGTCGGGCCTCGCCGACCGGGGCCCGGAGCCGCTGCGCGAGTCGTTCGCCGGGTTCGCCCTGGACTACCAGGTCGGCGGCCGGTTCTCCGACGCGCTGGACCGGCTCAAGGAGCGGCTGTCGGACCCTGTGGGCGACCGGGTCGTGGAGAGCCTGCGCGTGGCGCGCGAGGTCGGGGGCGGCGACCTCGGCCGCCTGCTGCGCAGCCTGTCGGGGTTCCTGCGCGAGGACGCCCGGACCCGGTCCGAGCTGCAGGCCCGGCAGGCCTGGACGGTCAACGGCGCCCGTCTCGCCGTCGCGGCTCCGTGGCTGGTCCTCCTCCTGCTCTGCTTCCAGCCGGACGTGATCCACCGCTACTCCTCGGGCGCCGGCGTCGTCGTGCTCGTCGGGGGAGCCACGATGTGCGCGGTGGCCTACCGGCTGATGGTGCGGATCGGGCGGCTGCCCACCGAACGACGGATCATGTCGTGAGCCCGGCGGTGGGTGGCCTGCTCGGGGCGGCGCTCGGGACCGGCCTGTGGCTGGTGGTCTCGGCGCTGCTCGCGGCTCGGCGTACGCCGTTGGAGGTGCGGGTCCTGCCCTACCTGCGCGACCTGCCGCGGCCGGCCTCCCTGCCGGCCCCCGTGACCTCGGGCAACGCCTTCAGTGCCGTCTTCGGGCCCCCGCTGGCCACCGCCGCCGCGGCCGTGGAGCGCGTGCTCGGCGGTGCCGCATCCGTGCGCCGTCGCCTCCAGCGCGCCGGCCTGGAGACCGACGTCGCGCAGTTCCGCGTCGAGCAGGTCGTCTGGGGCCTGGTGGCCTTCACCGTCGTGGCCGTCCCGTCGGCGCTGATCGCCCTCAGCTCGCCGCAGCGGACGGTCCCGCTGCTCGTCTTCAGCGTGATCGCCTTCGTCCTCGGGGTCCTCGTGCGCGAGAACCGCCTCACCGCCCAGGTCGTGCGCCGGGAGCGCGCCATCCTCCAGGAGTTCCCGACCGTCGCGGAGCTGCTCGCGCTCTCCGTGGCCGCGGGCGAGAGCCCGGTCGCCGCGCTGGACCGGGTCGTGCGCCGCACCCACGGCGAGCTGTCCGCGGAGCTGGCCGGCGTGCTCGCCCAGGTCCGCACCGGCACCCCGATCACCCGCGCGTTCGACGAGCTGGCCTCGCGCTCGGGCCTGACCGTGGTCTCCCGCTTCGCCGAGGGCATCGCGATCGCGGTGGAGCGCGGCACCCCGCTGGCCGACGTGCTGCACGCCCAGGCCGGCGACGTCCGCGAGGCCGGCCGGCGCGCGCTGATCGAGTCCGGAGCCCGCAGGGAGGTCGCGATGATGGTCCCCGTCGTGTTCCTCGTGCTCCCGGTGGTCGTGGTCTTCGCGTTCTGGCCCGGCCTGGTCGGCCTGGACCTGGTCGTCCCGTGACGGCCCCCCACCCGTTCCACCACCCACACCACGAGGAGACATCCATGCGACAGCTGCCCTCCACCACCCGCCTCTGGGTGCGTCTGACCCTGCCCCGCGACGAGCGTGGCGACGTGCCCGGCTGGGTTCTGATCACCGTCATGACCGCGGGCCTCGTGGCCGGCCTCTGGGCCATCGCCGGCGCCCAGCTCGGCACCATGCTGCGCAGTGCGCTGTCCTCGGTCTCGGGCTGAGACCGGGCGCGACGAGCACGGTGCGGCCGTCGTCGACTTCGTGCTGGTCTCGCTGGTCCTGGTGCCCCTCGTGCTCGGCCTGCTGCAGGTCGGGCTGGTCCTGCACGTGCGCAACACCTTGACGGCCGCCGCCACGGAGGGTGCCCGCTACGGCGCGACCGTCGACCGCAGCCCGGCCGACGGGGCGCGGCGCACCCGCGAGCAGGTCGACCGGGCGCTGGCGTCCCGGTTCGCCCGGGGCGTCACCGCCGGCACGACCGACGTGGGCGGCGTCCCGACCGTGGTGGTCCGGGTGCACGCCGTCGTCCCGCCGCTCGGGCTGTGGGGTCCCGGGGTCAGCCTCGACGTGGCCGGCCACGGGGTGCAGGAGGCGGCGCGGTGAGGCGACCTGCCCGGCGGCCGCGGCCCCAGGACGGCAGCGCGATCGTGGAGTTCGTCTGGCTCGCGATCCTGCTGCTGGTCCCGCTGCTCTACATCGTCCTGGCTGCGTTCGACGTCCAGCGGTCGGCGTACGCCGCCTCGGCCGCGGCCCGCTCCGCCGGCCGCGCCTTCGTGACCGCGCCCGACCAGGCCTCGGGCTACGCCCGGGCGCAGGCCGCCGTCCGGCTGGCGTACGCCGACCAGCGGATCGACCGCGCCCCCTCGGTCACGATCACCTGTCGGCCGCGGCCGCGAGCGTGCCTGACCCCGGGGTCCGTGGTGCGCGCGCGGGTCGAGTCCTCGGTCGACCTCCCGCTGATGCCGGCCGCCCTGGGGAGCAACACCCCGCGCATCGAGGTCGACTCCGAGCACCAGGCGCCGTACGGCACCTTCCGCGAGGCCCGGCCGTGAGGCGGGACGAGCGCGGGTCGGTGACGCCGCTGATCATCGGCTTCGCGGTCGTGGTCGCGCTGCTGGTCGGGGTCGTGGTCGACGCCTCGTCGGCGTACCTCACGCGTCAGGGGCTGGACTCCGCCGCCGACGCGGCCGCCCTGGCCGCGACCGACGGGCTCCAGGGCGAGCAGGTCTACACCCACGGGCTGGGCGAGCGCGCCGAGATCGATCCGGCGACGGCGCGGGCGTTCGTGGCGGCGTACGTCGCCGGCAGCGGGGTACGCCGACGCTTCCCCGGCCTGGACTACAGCGTGCGGACGACGGGGCGCACCGTCGTGGTGCGCCTGGTCGCACCGACCCGGTTGCCGCTGCACGTGCCCGGGGTGGGCAGCCGGGTGGTGGTCAGCGGCACCGCGGCGTCCGTCGTCGTGGTCTCGGACTGAGGGAGAGCTGCAGCGGCACCGGGTCGACGGTCCGCAGGATCCGCCGAGGCGTCTGACGGGGGCCTGACCGGGTCACGGGCGCGGACAGCAGGTGTCCACGCCACGGTCTTGCCACCCCTGGGGGTGGGGAGGAGTGTCGGCAGCAGGCGCCTCCTCCCGTCGCCGGTCGGCCGGCCGACGACGGGGATCACCTCCTGCCCCGGTGCGCCCGCACCGTGGTTCCCCTCGCCCCCGGAGTGATCCATGTCCCTGCCTGCCCCCTCCTCCCGCCCGTCCAGCCGCCGCCGTGTCGGCGCCGCCGCCGCAGCCCTGGTCGCCCTCACCGGCGGCGTCGTCGCCACGTCCACGATCGGCAGCGCCTCCGCTGCCGGTCCCGCGTCGGCCGGTCGCGCCAGCGCGGCCGCCGCCGCGACCATGGCCCCCGGCCGCGGCGAGGACGACTTCGGCATGACCCGCGCGTTCTTCCGCGGCCACCGCGTCGGCTTCACCTACAGCCACGGCTTCTATTGCGACACCTCGGTCGCCTCCAAGGCCACGTCCCGGTGCGAGGCCGGCGAGAAGTGGAAGAAGGCCCCCAGCGCCGACCACGACCCGCTGTTCATCACCGTGCCGCTCGGGTTCAAGCCCAGCAAGATGGTCGACTGCCCCGCCGGCCTGACCTGCGTCGACCACCCGATGACGATCGACCTGAGCCGGCTGGAGAAGGCCCTCAAGCCGCTCTACCCGCAGTACACCGACGCCCAGCTCACCGAGGCCCTGGGCAACACCCCGACGCCCGAGCACGACCACTTCATCACCACCCGCAACGGCGGCAAGCGCGAGTGGTGGGACGTCTACGTCGTGGGCGTCACCAGCAGGACCGTCTACAACCGGATCCACCGCCACGAGTCCTACGCCTACATCCGGCACCTGATCGCCGAGAAGAACAAGGCGGTCGTCGGCCCGATCCCGACCAACCTGTTCCTGTTCTTCTCCGTCCAGCGCTAGCAGCACGGACGCCGACGGGCGGCCGACCACCTCGGTCGACCGCCCGTCGGCGCACGCGTTCGGGGAACCTCAGTGGCCCACGATGCGCTTGTTGACCACGCGGGTCAGCCACGCGGGGGAGAAGCGCGAGCCCAGGGTGAGGGCGGTGGTCTGGAACCCGACCGGGAAGTGCACCTGGTGGATCAGGCGGCGGGCCTTGGCCGGCTCGACCGCCTCGAGGATCTTGTCGGCGACGTCCTGGGGGCCCAGGCGGATGCCGAGGCTGTCGGTGGAGCCGGTGCGGATGTTCGCGGTCATCGCGGTCTCCACGAACAGCGGCCAGATCGCGACGACGCGGATGTCGTGGGAGGCCCACTCGATGTCGAGGGCCTCGGTCAGGCCGCGCACGAAGAACTTGGTGGCGCTGTAGTTGGCCAGGTCGGCCTGCCCGTAGATCGCCGAGGCCGAGGACAGGTTCACGATCGTCGCGCCCGGCGTCGCCTTCAGGTGGGGGTACGCCGCGTGGCAGCCGTTGACGACACCCTTGACGTTGATCTCGATCTCCTGGTGGTGCCGGGCTACGTCGATGTCCTCGAAGGAGCCGGCCAGCAGGATGCCCGCGTTGTTGACCAGCACGTCCAGGCGCCCGCCGGTGTGCTCGGTGAAGGAGGTGACGGCCTTCTCGAAGGCCTCCGCGTCGGTCACGTCGAGGCGACCGGTGACGACGTCGCCGGCGAGGGGGCGCGCCTCCTGCTCCAGGGAGGCCAGGCCGTCCTCGTCGATGTCGTAGGCACCGACGGTCCAGCCGAGCTTGGCGAAGCTCAGGGCGGTGTGGCGACCGATGCCGGCCGCGCCTCCGGTGATGAAGACCGTGCGTGCACTCATCTGGGCTGCTCTCCTCGAGGGGTTCGGGGTGTGGAAGGCCCAACGTAGGGGCTTCCGGAGCGTCACGGGCAGGTGTCCACCGTCACGCGCGAGAGTCGAACACGTGTTCGAACTGGTGGCATGATGGGCCGCGTGCGCGGAGGCTACGGGAGCAGCGACCACGGCACCCTGGCCGAGCGGGCGGCGCGGAGCCGGGGGGCCGACGTGCCGTCCGCCCCGACCGCACCGGGGCCGGTGGTCGACTCGCCGAGCCCGGCGCGGCACTGCCGCGTCGACGGCGAGCCCGCCCTGCTGGTCGAGTGGTGCCGCACCGAGCGGGGGTGGGAGGGGCGGGTGGTCTCGGTGGCCTGGGTCGACGACGACGGGTGGGCGACGGTGGCCCGCTGGCTGCCGGCGTCGAGGATCGAGCCCGTCCCGTAGCCTTGCTCCTTGTGGCAGCCACCGACTTCGACAGCGAGATCAAGCAGCTCCAGGCGACGATGAAGACCATCGGCTCCGTCCTGGACATCGACGGCATGCACCGGGAGATCGCCGACCTGGGCAACATGGTGGCCGCGCCCGACCTGTGGGACGACCAGGCCAACGCCCAGAAGATCACCGGGCGGCTCAGCCACCTGCAGGGCACCGTCGACCGCTTCACCAGCCTGACCGGCCGCATCGAGGACCTCGGCGTCCTGGTCGAGCTGGGCCAGGAGGAGGGCGACGCGGAGTCGATGGAGGAGGCCGAGTGCGAGCTGGTCCGGCTGCACAAGTCGGTCGAGCAGCTCGAGGTCCGCACCCTGCTCTCGGGGGAGTACGACGAGCGCGAGGCGCTGGTCAGCATCCGCTCGGGCGCCGGCGGCGTCGACGCGGCCGACTTCGCCGAGATGCTGATGCGGATGTACACCCGCTGGGCCGAGCGCCAGGGCTACAACGTCGAGGTCTTCGACACCTCCTACGCCGAGGAGGCCGGCCTGAAGTCGGCCACCTTCGCCATCCACGCGCCGTACGCCTACGGCACGCTCAGCGTCGAGTCCGGCACCCACCGTCTGGTGCGGATCAGCCCGTTCGACAACCAGGGGCGGCGCCAGACCAGCTTCGCCGCCGTCGAGGTCGTGCCCGTGCTGGAGCAGACCGACGAGATCGAGGTCCCCGACGAGGAGATCCGCGTCGACGTCTACCGCTCCGGTGGCCCCGGTGGTCAGTCGGTCAACACCACCGACTCGGCCGTGCGCCTGACCCACCTGCCCACCGGCACGGTCGTGTCCTGCCAGAACGAGAAGAGCCAGCTGCAGAACAAGGCCAGTGCGATGGTCGTGCTCAAGGCCAAGCTGCTCGCGCGCAAGAAGGCCGAGGAGAAGGCCCACCTCGACGGCCTGCGCGGCGACGTCCAGGCCAGCTGGGGCGACCAGATGCGCAACTACGTCCTGAACCCCTACCAGGTGGTCAAGGACCTGCGCACCGGCTTCGAGGTCGGCAACCCCGGCCCGGTCTTCGACGGCGAGATCGACGGGTTCCTGGAGGCCGGCATCCGCTGGCGTCGGGGCTCCGACGCCGCCGAGGCCAACCAGGCCGGCTGACCCTCAGTCCTCCAGGGCCTTCTCTAGCTCGGCCTTGCTCATCGAGGACCGGCCCTCGATGCCTCGGCGCTTCGCCTCGGCGTACAGCTGGTCCTTGGTGCGCCCGCCCTCGCCGGAGTGCGAGCGCAGGCCGCCGCGGCGGCCCGAGGAGATGTCCTCGGTCGAGGTCCTGGAGGCCTGCTCGGACTCCCCGGCGCGGGCCCGCTCCTTGTTGACCGTGCGGGCGGCGATCTCCTCGGCGAGGTCCTCGTCCTTGCCGCGCTCGGTGAGCCCCTCCTTGATGTGCTCGTACTGCCGCTCGCGCTTCTTGCTCCAACCCTGCTGCGGGGCCATGGCCGCTCCTCGTGACGTCGGGGCCCGGCCAGTACCCAGCGGCGCGGGCTCAGATCAGCGGCAGCCGCTTCTGGGAGCGGGGCAGCTGCTCGTACCCACGGCGTACGGCGTGCGCCAGCGCCTCGCGCGGGTAGGGCCACTGCCCCTCCTCGAGCGCCCGGGAGACCGGGATCCCGCGTCCGGCCAGGTCGCGGACCGTTTCGGCCACCACGCCGATCGCCGCGCGCTGCTCGTACATGTAGTCCTTCCCGACGGGGGCGCCGTGGCCCGGGACGACCACGGTGGCCGGACCGACCAGCTCCAGGACCAGGTCGAGCGAGAGCGGCCACTCCATCGGCCAGCAGTCCTCGCCCCAGGCGGGCGTGCCCGACTCCTCGACGAGGTCGCCGGCCAGCAGCACGTCGGCGTCCTCGACCCGCAGCACGACGTCGCCGTCGGTGTGGCCGCGGCCGGGGTGGACCAGCTCGACCACGCGGTCGCCGAGGTCGACGGTGGTGACCGAGGAGAAGGTGCGGTCGGCCACGACCTCGGCGACGTCGGCCAGCTCGTGCATCCGCTCGTCGGGGTCCGCCGCGGCCGACGCGCGCACCTGCGCGGCGTGGGCGGGCAGGGCGGCGGCCGCGGCGTCGTGGGAGACCACCGGAGCGAGACCCAGGACGTCGAGCACGGCGCGGGTGCCCAGGGTGTGGTCGAAGTGCACGTGGGTCTGCACGATCCCCAGCAGCGGCGCGCCGAGCAGCCGACGGGCCTCCTGGGCGACCTCGCGCGCGACCCGGGGCGAGGCGTGCGTGTCGACGACCAGCAGCCCCTCCGAGCCGGCGACGACGGTCACGTTGACGTCGAACCAGTCGACGCGGGCGACCAGGACGCGGTCCGCGACCTCGACGAAGCGGGGCGTGGTCCCAGGTCCGTGGCCGGGGGTGGAGGACGAGGTGGGGGAGGGCACCCTCGCAGGCTAGTGGCCCCGCCACGAGGGCCTAGTATCCTTGGCACTCGTGGGTCCCGAGTGCCAGCGGACCCAGATCGGACCCGGACCGGGACTCGAGGACCACAGGCTGGAGGCGGGATGCAGGAGGCGCGCAGGCTCGCGGTGCTGCGGGCGATCGTGGAGGACTACGTCACCACGCGCGAGCCGGTCGGGAGCAGGGCGCTGGTCGAGCGCCACGGGCTCGGCGTCTCCCCGGCCACGGTGCGCAACGACATGGCCGCGCTGGAGGAGGAGGGGCTGATCGCCCAGCCGCACACCAGCGCGGGCCGCATCCCCACCGACAAGGGCTACCGCCTCTTCGTCGACCGGCTGACCCAGGTCAAGCCGATGAGCTCCGCCGAGCGGCGCGCCATCTCCACCTTCCTCGAGGGCGCCCACGACCTCGACGACGTGATCCAGCGCTCGGTGCGGCTGCTCGCCCAGCTCACCCAGCAGGTCGCGATCGTGCAGTACCCCAGCCTGGCCCGCTCGACGGTCCGCCACGTCGAGCTGGTCCAGCTCGCCGCCGGCCGCGTCCTGCTCGTGCTGATCCTCTCCACCGGTCGCGTCGAGCAGCGCGTGGTCGAGCTGCCCACCGAGGTGGCGCCCGACGACCTCGCCGACCTGCGGTCGCGGATGCTGCTGGCCGCGGTCGGCCAGACCATCACCGAGGCGGCCACGGCGCTGGGCGACCTGACCGAGCAGGTGCCCCCGGACCGGCGTACGCACGTCGCGGTCCTCGCGGCCGCCCTCGTCGAGGCGATGTCCAACGAGAGCCGCACCGAGCGGGTCGTGGTCGGCGGCACCGCCAACCTCGCGCGCTTCGGCGACGGCTTCGACCGCTCGATCAAGCCGATGCTCGAGGCGCTCGAGGAGCACGTGGTGCTGCTCAAGCTGCTGGGCGAGGCCACCTCGCCCGACTCCGTCACCGTGCGGATCGGCCACGAGGGCCCCTACCAGGAGCTGGCCACGACCTCGGTGGTCGCCGCCGGCTACGGCCCCGGCGAGGAGGCCGTGGCCGCGCTCGGCGTGGTCGGCCCGACCCGGATGGACTACCCCGGCTCGATGGCCGCGGTGCGCGCGGTCGCGCGCTACGTCTCCACCATCCTCGACCAGGCGTGACCCGGCACCCTCGCGGCCGCCGGACCCCGCACCCCCCTTCGACGAACCCGCAAGCGATCAAGGACGACACGTGAGCCAGGACCTGTACGCCATCCTCGGGGTCTCCCGCGAGGCCGAGCCCGACGAGATCAAGAAGGCCTACCGCCGTCTCGCCCGGCAGCTGCACCCCGACGTCAACCCCGACCCCGAGACCCAGGAGCGCTTCAAGGAGGTCTCCATGGCCTACGAGGTGCTCTCCGACGCCGAGAAGCGCCGGATGTACGACCTCGGCGGCGACCCCTTCGGTCGCGGCGGCGGTGGCGGCGGGGCCGGCCAGGGCGCGGGCTTCTCCTTCACCGACATCATGGACGCCTTCTTCGGCGGTGCCGGCGGCCAGGGCGGGGGAGGACAGGGCCGCGGCCCGCGTCCGCGCACCCGTCGCGGCCAGGACGCGCTGGTGCGCCTCGAGGTCGAGCTGGCCGAGGCCGCCTTCGGCGTCACCCGGGAGCTGCGCGTCGACACCGCCGTGCTGTGCACGACCTGCCAGGGCGGGGGAGCGGCGCCCGGGTCGCGCCCGGTGACCTGCGAGACCTGCCACGGTCGCGGCGAGGTCCAGCAGGTGCAGCGCTCGTTCCTCGGCGAGGTCCGCACCCTGCGTCCGTGCGCCGCCTGCCGGGGCTACGGCGAGATCATCCCCGAGCCGTGCCGCGAGTGCTCCGGCGACGGTCGCGTGCGCGCGCGCCGCGACATCACCGTCAAGATCCCCGCCGGCGTCGACACCGGCACCCGCGTCCAGCTCGCGAGCGAGGGCGAGGTCGGTCCCGGTGGCGGCCCGGCCGGCGACCTGTACGTCGAGATCCACGTCGCCCCCCACGAGGTCTTCCACCGCGACGGCACCGACCTGCGCTGCCACGTGACCGTCCCGATGACCGCCGCGGCCCTGGGCACCCGGATTCAGCTGCCGACGCTCGAGGCCGACGTGGCCGAGGCCGACAGCGACATGGAGCTGTGGCTCGACGTCGACATCCGCCCCGGCACCCAGTCGGGCACCGAGCAGGTCCTGCGCGGCCGCGGCGTGCCACACCTGCGCTCGCAGGTGCGCGGCGACCTGGTCGTGACCATCGACGTGGAGACCCCCGGGCGCCTGGACGGCCGCCAGGAGGAGCTCCTGCGCGAGCTGGCCGCCCTGCGCCACGAGGAGTCGCCCGACGGCACCATCCAGACGCCGCACAAGGGCGTCTTCGGTCGGCTGCGCGACGCCTTCAAGTGAGCCCCCGCCGATGAGCCTGCCGGTCTTCCTCGGGCCGGTCACCGACGTCGCCGTCGGCGGCACGGTGGTGGTCGAGGGAGACGAGGCCCGCCACGCCGTCGTCGTGCGCCGCACGGCCGTCGGCGAGCAGGTCGTGCTCGCCGACGGGGCCGGGACGGCCGCGACCTGCACGGTCACCGCGACCACGAAGTCGACCCTGACCGCGACGGTGGTCCAGGTGCGCCACGACCCGCGCCCGGCCCCGCAGGTGACCGTCGTGCAGGCGATCCCCAAGGGCGAGCGGGCCGAGCTGGCCGTGGAGGTGCTCACCGAGGTCGGCGTGGACCGGGTCGTGCCGTGGTCGGCCGCGCGCTGCGTCGGGGTCTGGCGCGGCGAGCGGGCCGCCAAGTCGCTGGCCAAGTGGCGCGCCACCGCCCGCGAGGCCGGGAAGCAGTCGCGGCGGTCCTGGCTGCCCGAGGTGACCGCGATGGCCTCCACCGCCGAGGTGGCCGACCTGCTGGGCGCCGCCGACCTCGGCGTCGTGCTCCACGAGGAGGCCACCACACCGGTGGCGGACCTCCCGGTCGCGGCCGCGGCCTCGATCGTGGTGGTGGTCGGCCCCGAGGGCGGGATCACCCCCGAGGAGCTGACGGCGTACGCCGCGGTCGGCGGGCACGTGCACCTGGTGCGGACCGGGACGTCGGTGCTGCGGACGTCCACGGCCGGGGTGGCCGCGGTCGCCGCGCTGCTCTCGCGCACCCCGCGCTGGGACTAGGCGACCGGCCCTCCCGGCTGCTCGGGCACCGCGGCGCCCAGGAAGTCGAGCACGACCTCGGCGGGCATCTCGCAGGGCCGCAGCTCGGTGCGGGTCCCCACGCGGTAGAGGTTCGCGCTCACCACCCCCGGCCCGTCCGCCGCCCGTCCGCCCAGCGCCTCGGCGTACACCCGGTGGACGCGGCCGTCGACGCTGCTGGTGCGGCTCACGCCCCAGGCCCGGCCGGCGTACGTCGCCCGCGACCAGCCCGCCGGGAAGCGCGACAGCAGCTCGAGCGCGTCGGCCCGGCCGGTCTCGGGTGTCCCCACGCGGCCAGCCTAGGCAGTCGGGGGAGCCCGGGATCGGGCATGCTGGGCCCATGAGCGCCGACTGCCTGTTCTGCACGATCGTGGCCGGGGGGATCCCCGCCGACGTCGTCCACGAGACCGCGACCACGCTGGCCTTCCGCGACGTGAACCCCCAGGCCCCCACCCACGTCCTGGTGATCCCGCGCAGCCACGTGGCCAACGCCGCCGAGCTGGCGCAGGCCGAGCCGGAGACGCTGGTGCAGCTGTTCGACGCCGCCCGGGAGATCGCGGCGGCCGAGGGGATCGCGCCGGCGGAGGGGGCCGACGGGTCGGCCGACCGGGGCTACCGGCTGGTGTTCAACACCGGCGCGCAGGCCCACCAAACCGTCTTCCACGCCCACCTGCACGTGCTCGGCGGGCGCTCGATGACCTGGCCGCCCGGCTGAGCGGTGGGAATCGAGGATGCCCGCTGTCGGTTGACTCCCGTAGCATCGACCAGCAGGACACTCCCGACAGAAGGGCCGCCCGCCTCGGGCATCCATGACTGAGACCTCCCGCAGCAAGAACCTCCGCGCCACCTCCGACCAGACCCAGCCGACCGAGCAGGCCCCGCCGCCGGCGCGCCACGTCGTGACGGTCCCCAACAGCATCAACATGGTCTCGCTGCTCGGCCCCGCCGACGCGCACCTGGCGATGATGGAGAAGGCCTTCGGCTGCGACCTGCACGTGCGCGGCAACGAGATCACCCTGTCCGGTGACCAGGGCGAGATCGCCTTGGCCGAGCGCGTCCTGGACGAGCTGGTCACGATCATCCGCACCGGCCAGGGGATCACCAGCGAGACGGTCGAGCGGGTCGTGGGCATGCTGCGCGCCGAGACCTCCGAGCGCCCCGCCGACGTGCTGAGCCTCAACATCTTGTCCAACCGCGGCCGCACGATCCGTCCCAAGACCGTGAACCAGAAGCGCTACGTCGACGCGATCGACAAGCACACGATCGTCTTCGGCATCGGCCCGGCCGGCACCGGCAAGACCTACCTGGCGATGGCCAAGGCGGTCCAGGCGCTCCAGGCCAAGAAGGTCAACCGGATCATCCTGACCCGTCCCGCGGTCGAGGCCGGCGAGCGCCTGGGCTTCCTGCCCGGCACGCTGAGCGAGAAGATCGACCCCTACCTGCGTCCGCTGTACGACGCCCTGCACGACATGCTCGACCCCGAGACCGTCCCCAAGCTGCTGGCCTCGAACACCATCGAGGTCGCGCCCCTGGCCTACATGCGCGGCCGCACGCTCAACGACGCGTTCATCATCCTCGACGAGGCGCAGAACACCTCGCCCGAGCAGATGAAGATGTTCCTGACCCGGCTCGGCTTCGGCTCCAAGATCGTGGTCACCGGCGACGTCACCCAGGTCGACCTGCCCGGCGGGGTGAAGAGCGGCCTGCGCGTGGTCGAGCACATCCTCGAGGGCATCGACGACGTGTCCTTCAACCGGCTCACCGCCCACGACGTGGTGCGCCACCGCCTGGTCGGCAAGATCGTGGCCGCCTACGACGAGTTCGACGCCCGTGGCGTCGAGGCCCAGGAGCGGCACCGGTGAGCATCGAGATCCAGAACGAGTCCGGCGTCGAGGTCGACGAGCGCCGCACCCAGCGCCTGGCCCGGTTCGTGATGGACCGCATGCGCGTGCACGCCCAGGCCGAGCTGAGCGTCTCGATCGTGGACACCGCCACGATCGCGGAGCTCAACGCGAAGTGGATGGACAAGGAGGGCCCCACCGACGTGCTGGCCTTCCCCATGGACGAGCTGCGCCCCGGGCTGGTCAACGAGGAGCCCGAGGAGGGCGTCCTGGGCGACCTCGTGCTGTGCCCCGAGGTGGCCGCCGAGCAGGGCGCAGCGGCCGGGCACGGCACCACCGCCGAGCTCGACCTGCTCACCACCCACGGGATCCTGCACCTGCTGGGCTACGACCACGCCGAGCCCGAGGAGCACCGCGAGATGTTCGGGCTCCAGGACGAGCTGCTCGCCGCGTGGCGCGAGCACGAGTCGGCCCGCGCGGCCGACGCCGCCCCGTGAGCCGGCCGGCCCCTCGGCGGTGAACCCCCACTCTCCCGGCCTGGTGCTGGTCACGGTCCTGCTGGTCGTGGTCGCCGGGGTGCTGACCTCGGTCGAGGCGGCGCTGTCGGGCTTCTCGCGCGCCCGCGCGCTGGAGCTGGCCCACGAGGAGCGACCGGGCGCCGTACGCCTGCTGCGGCTGCTGGACGACCCGCCGCGCTCGCTCAACGCCGTGCTGTTCACCCGGATGCTGGCCGAGGTGGCCGCGGTCGTGCTGGCCACGGCGATGCTCGTGGCGGCCCTCGGCCCGGGGAGCTGGTCCGGCGTGCTGGTGGCGACCCTGGTGATGTTCCTGGTGCTGTTCGTGGTCATCGGGGTGGCGCCGCGGACCCTGGGGCGCCAGCACGCCGAGGCCGTCTCGCTGGTGGTCGCCGGCCCCGTCCTGGTCGCCGCCCGCGTGCTGGGCCCGGTGGCGCGCCTGCTGATCGTCCTGGGCAACGCGCTCACTCCCGGGCGGGGGTACGCCGAGGGCCCGTTCTCCTCCGAGGCCGAGCTGCGCGAGATGGTCGACCTGGCCGAGGCCTCGAGCCTGATCGAGTCCGGCGAGAGCAAGATGATCCACTCGGTCTTCGAGCTGGGCGACACCTCGGTGCGCGAGGTGATGGTGCCGCGCACCGACGTGGTCTACATCGAGCAGGGCCGCACCCTGCGCCAGGCGATGTCGCTGTTCCTGCGCAGCGGCTTCTCCCGGCTGCCGGTCACCGGCGAGGGTCTCGACGACATCCTGGGCTTCGCCTACCTCAAGGACATCAGCCGCCGGGTCTTCGACCGCCAGGCCGCCGAGACCACCGAGACGGTCGAGTCGATCATGCGCCCCGTCATCCACGCGCCCGACTCCAAGCCGGTCGACGACCTCCTGCGCGAGATGCAGGCCCAGCGCCGCCACATCGCGGTGGTCGTCGACGAGTACGGCGGCACCGCCGGCATCGTGACCATCGAGGACATCCTGGAGGAGATCGTCGGGGAGATCGCCGACGAGTTCGACAACCAGGAGGTCCCGGTCCAGCAGCTGCCCGACGGGTCGACGCGGGTCTCGGCCCGCTTCCCGGTCGACGACCTCGACGAGGTGGTCGGCGTCGTGGTCGAGGACGACGAGGTCGAGTCGGTGGCGGGCCTGATGGCCAAGCACCTGGGCAAGGTGCCGATCCCCGGCTCCCAGGTCGAGGTGGCCGGGCTGCTGCTGACGGCCGAGGAGACCAAGGGTCGGCGCAAGCGGGTCGGCACGGTCCTGATCACGCCGGTCGACCCCGCCCGGGCCTAGGATCTCGGCCGTGGATGCAGCGCTCTCAGCAGAGGACCAGAAGCTCGTCGTGCTCGCCCGGGCCACCCGCGCCCGCACCGGCGCCGCCCAGGGGGCCGCCCTGCGCGACCTCGACGGCCGCACCTACGCCGGCGCGACCGTCCGCCTGCCCTCGCTCGAGGTCTCCGCGGTCGGTGTCGTGGTCGCGATGGCGCTCTCGAGCGGCTCCCAGGGCGCCGAGGCGCTGGTCGTGCTGGGCGACCCGGACGGCAGCGACGCGGGGGACATCGAGGCCGACCTGTCCGTCCTGCGCGACTTCGCCGGCCCCGGGGTGCCCGTGCACCGGGGCAGCGCCGCCGGCGCTGTGCGCGACGTCACCTCGACCTGAGGGACCCCTGTCCCTGGTCGGTGGCATCATCGGGAATGCAGGATGTGGGATTGTGGTTGCTGCGGGCAACCACGATCGCAAGGGGTGGATCACCGTCATCGCTCATGACCAACCAGACCAGCTCGACCGGACCCGGCACACCGACGCCGTCGCCCGGTTGAAGGCGTCCTACGACGCCCTTCCGCCCGGCAGCCGTGTGCGCCTGGCGAAGAAGACCTCCAACCTGTTCCGGCCGCGCGAGGCCGCGACCGCCGGCCTCGACGTCTCCGGGTTGACCGGGGTGATCAGCGTCGACACCGACCCGGTCACCGGCCGCAGCACGGCCGACGTGCAGGGGATGTGCACCTACGAGGACCTCGTGGCCGCCACGCTGCCCCACGGGCTGATCCCGCTGGTCGTGCCGCAGCTGCGCACCATCACCCTGGGCGGCGCCGTGACCGGCCTGGGCATCGAGTCCACGTCGTTCCGCAACGGCCTGCCGCACGAGTCCGTCCTGGAGATGGACGTGTTCACCGGCGCCGGCGAGGTGGTCACCGCCACGGCGACCAACGAGCACGCCGACCTGTTCGCGACCTTCCCCAACTCCTACGGCTCGCTGGGCTACGCCACCCGGCTGCGGATCGAGCTGGAGCCGGTGCAGAGCCACGTCGCCCTGCGCCACGTGCGCTTCACCGACCACGCCGCGCTCAGCGACGCGATCGCCGAGATCGCCCGCACGGGGGAGTGGGCCGGGGAGCGGGTCGACGCCGTCGACGGCACCGCCTTCGAGCCCGGCCGCGCCGTCCTGACCTTGGCGCGCTGGACCTCCGAGCCCGACGGTCCCGCCTCGGACTACACCGGCCAGCAGGTCTACTGGCGCTCGGTCGAGCAGCGCGACGCCGACGTCCTGACGATGCTGGACTACCTGTGGCGCTGGGACACCGACTGGTTCTGGTGCTCCCAGGCCTTCGGCGCCCAGAACCCCTGGGTCCGCCGGATCTGGCCCCGCCGCCTGCGGCGCTCCGACACCTACCACCGCCTGGTCGGGCTGGACCAGCGCTTCGACGTGGTCAACCGGCTCGACCGCCGCGCCGGACGCCCGATGCGCGAGCGGGTGGTGCAGGACGTCGAGGTGCCCGTGGAGCGGCTCGGCGAGTTCCTGGACTGGTTCGACGCCGAGGTCGGCATGCGTCCGGTCTGGCTGTGCCCGCTGCGGCTGCGCCCCCCGGGCAGCGGTGGCGCCGTCGTCCCGGCGTACGACGCCTCGACGCCCGACCAGCCCTGGCCGTCGTACCCCCTCCGGGCCGGCAGCACCTACGTCAACGTCGGCTTCTGGGGCGCGGTCCCGGTCGGCCCCGAGGCGCCCCAGGGCCCGCTGAACCGGGCCGTGGAGGCGCGGGTCGCCGAGCTCGACGGCCACAAGTCGCTCTACAGCGAGTCGTTCTACGACCGCGAGACCTTCGACCGTCTCTACGACGGACCCAACCTGGCCCGGGTCAAGGGCCGCTACGACCCCGACGACCGATTCTCCACCCTCTACGACAAGGCGGTGCGTTCACGATGACCCTGACCGACAGCTTCACCGGCACCAGGCTCAGCCTGGCCGAGGTGTTCGAGACCCTCCTGAAGGGACCCGCGCCGGTCCGCTTCACGGCGTACGACGGGAGCGCCTACGGCCCGGTCGACGCGCCGTACGGGCTCCACCTGAAGAACGAGCGCGGCCTGGCCTACCTGGTCACCGCCCCTGGCGACCTCGGGATGGCCCGCGCCTACGTCTCCGGCGACCTCGACGTCGTCGGCGTGCACCCGGGCGACCCCTACGAGGCGATGGTCGTGCTGCTGCGCGCCATGCGCTTCCGTCGACCCACCCCCGCCCAGGCCGTGCAGCTGCTGCGCTCGGTCGGCCTGTCCCAGATCCTCCCGCCGCCCCCGCCGCCGCAGGAGCACCTGCCGCGCTGGCGCCGGATGATGGAGGGCCTGCGCCACAGCCCCGAGCGCGACGGCAAGGTGATCGAGCACCACTACGACGTCTCCAACCGCTTCTACGAGCTGGTCCTGGGCCCGTCGATGACCTACACGTGCGCCCTCTACCCGACCGGGGAGGAGACACTCGAGCAGGCCCAGTTCGCCAAGTACGACCTGGTCGCCCGCAAGCTCAACCTGCAGGAGGGCCAGCGCCTGCTCGACGTCGGCTGCGGCTGGGGCGGCATGGTCCGCCACGCCGCCCGCGAGTACGGCGTCAAGGCGCTCGGCGTCACGCTGTCGCGCGAGCAGGCCGAGTGGGCCCAGCAGGCCATCAAGGAGGAGGGGCTGGACCACCTCGCCGAGGTGCGCCACCTGGACTACCGCGCCGTCGAGGAGACCGGCTTCGACGCGGTCAGCTCGATCGGGCTCACCGAGCACATCGGCGTGGACAACTACGCGTCGTACTTCACCTTCCTCAAGGGCAAGCTCAAGCCCGGCGGGCGGCTGCTCAACCACTCGATCACCCGCCACGACAACCGGCCCACCAGCACCGGTGCCTTCATCGACCGCTACGTCTTCCCCGACGGCGAGCTGACCGGGTCGGGCCGGATGATCAGCGAGGCGCAGGACGCGGGCCTGGAGGTCCAGCACGAGGAGAACCTGCGCGTGCACTACGCCCGGACCCTCGGCGGCTGGGGCGCCAACCTGCGCGAGCACTGGGACGAGGCCATCGCCGAGGTGGGCGAGGGCACGGCCCGCGTGTGGGGTCTCTACATGGCCGGCTCCCGGATGGGCTTCGAGCGCAACGAGATCCAGCTCCACCAGATCCTGGCCACCAACACCGAGGACGACGGCACCAGCCACTTCCCGCTGCGGCCCGACTGGCTCTGAGAGCGCGCGGGTCCGCCCGCGTGCGGTCCCTGCGGCCCCACCCGCACCGGGTGGGGCCGCAGGGTCGCGGGGCGACTACCCTCGTGCGGTGACGACCCGGACCTCCTCCACCACCGCCGTGGTGCGCGAGCGCACGATCCTCACGCCCCACCTGGTGCGGCTGGTCCTGGACGTGGACGACGCCTTCGCGAGCACCGGGATCCCCGACGAGTGGGTCGCGCTGACCGTGCCCGGCCAGTTCCAGACCCGCTACTACACCGTCCGCCACCTCGAGGGCACCCGCCTGACGATCGACGTCGTGGTGCACGCCGAGGGCCTGGTCACCGGCTGGGCCCAGACCGACTGCGTCGGCGACGTGGTCGGTCTCGGCGCGCCCAAGGGATCCTTCGTGGTCCCCGAGGACGCCACCTGGGTGGTGCTGGCCGGCGACCTCACCGCGCTGCCCGCGATGGCCCGCATCGCGGCGTCCCTCGACCTGCCGGTGCACGTGCACGCCGAGGTGCCCGACGGTCCGGTGGCCGACTACCTCCCGGTGCCGGCCGACCAGGTCACCTGGCACGCCGCCGAGCCGGGCGGCAGCGACCTGGCCGCGGTGGTGCGCGGCCTCACCTGGCCCGACGGGCCGGGCTACTTCTGGATGGCGGGGGAGTCGGCGCAGATGCGCGACGTACGCCGTCACGTGCGCCGCGAGCTGGGCTGGGACACCCGCCACCACGAGGCGATGGGCTACTGGAGCTCCAGCCGCGGGCGCCAGGTCCGCCGCGTCGACCCGGGGCCGGTCTACGCCCGGGGCAAGGCCGCCGGCCGCAGCGACGAGCAGATCTGGGCCGACTACGACGACGCCCGCACCACCTCCGAGGAGACCTGATGGACACCGAAGCAGCCCACCGGTCCGGCTTCGCCTGCTTCGTCGGGCGGCCCAACGCCGGCAAGTCGACCCTGACCAACGCGGTGGTCGGCACCAAGGTGGCGATCACCTCCTCCAAGCCGCAGACCACCCGCACGGTCGTGCGCGGCATCGTGCACCGGCCCGACGCCCAGCTGATCCTGGTCGACACCCCCGGCCTGCACCGGCCGCGCACCCTGCTCGGCGAGCGGCTCAACGACCTCGTGGTCACCACGTGGGCCGAGGTCGACGTGGTCGCGGTCTGCTTCCCCGCCGACCAGAAGCCCGGACCGGGCGACCGCTTCCTGGTCACCGAGCTGGCCAAGGTCAAGAAGACGATCAAGTTCGCGATCGCCACCAAGTCCGACCTGGTCACCCCCGACCAGCTGGCCCAGCACCTGATGGCCATCGACGCCCTGGGTCGCGAGACCGGCACCGAGTGGGCCGAGATCGTGCCGGTCTCGGCCAAGAACGGCGACCAGGTGCAGCTCCTGGCCGACCTGCTGGTGGCCCGCCTGCCCGAGGGGCCGGCGCTCTACCCCGACGGGGAGCTCACCGACACCCCCGAGGAGATCCTCGTCGCCGAGCTGATCCGCGAGGCCGCCCTGGAGGGCGTGCGCGACGAGCTGCCGCACTCGATCGCCGTGGTCGTGGAGGAGATGGCGCTGAAGGAGGACCGGCCCGCCGACAAGCCGCTGCTCGTCGTCCACGCCAACCTCTTCGTCGAGCGCGACAGCCAGAAGGGCATCGTGATCGGGCACAAGGGGTCGCGGCTGCGCGACGTCGGGAAGGACGCCCGCACCCAGATCCAGGCTCTCCTCGGCATGCCGGTCTACCTCGACCTGCACGTCAAGATCGCCAAGGAGTGGCAGCGCGACCCCAAGCAGCTGCGTCGCCTGGGGTTCTGACCCTCGTCCGCAGGCGCCCCTGACATCTGTCACGGGGGAGTCGTGACGCCCGCCGTGGTCGCCCGGCCCGCCCGCGGGCCAGGCTGGGGCCATGACGACGACCCCCCTCCCCGCCGTGCGTCTGACCGGGGTGACCAAGGACTTCGGCGACGTGCACGCCGTGCGCGGCATCGACCTGGAGATCCACCCCGGCGAGACGGTGGCCTTCCTGGGCCCCAACGGCGCCGGCAAGACCTCGACCATCGACCTGGTGCTGGGCCTGTCCGAGCCCACGACCGGCTCGGTCCAGGTCTTCGGGATGCCCCCGCGCGAGGCGATCGCCCGTGGCTTGGTCGCGGCCGTGATGCAGACCGGCGGGCTCCTGAAGGACCTCACGGTCGCCGAGACCGTGCGCTACACCGCGAGCCTCTTCGCCGACACCCGCCCGGTGGCCGAGGTGCTGGCCAGCGCCGGGATCAGCGACCTCGCCCGGCGGAAGGTCGGGTCGTGCTCGGGCGGTGAGCAGCAGCGGCTGCGGTTCGCGATGGCGCTCCTCTCCGACCCCGCGCTGCTGCTCCTCGACGAGCCCACGACCGGCATGGACGTCGCCGGCCGTCGCGACTTCTGGAGCGCGATCCGCACCGACGCCGAGCGCGGCCGGGCGGTGCTGTTCGCCACCCACTACCTCGAGGAGGCCGACCAGTACGCCAACCGCGTGGTCCTGGTCGCCCAGGGCCGTGTGGTGGCCGACGGCACCGGCAGCCAGATCAAGGCGCTGGCCTCGGGCCGGCTGGTCCGCACCACCCTCGCTGAGGCCGGGCCGGAGGAGGAGCGCCGACGCCTGCAGGAGCTGCGCGACCTCGGCGGGGTCGCCTCCGTCGAGCGGCGCGGCGACCAGCTGCTCGTGCACGCCTCGGACAGTGACGCCGTCGCCCGCTTCCTGCTCACCCGCACCGACGCCCGCGACCTCGAGATCACCGCCCGCGGGCTCGAGGAGGCGTTCCTGAGCCTGACCGGGAACGCCGAGCCGGCACCGGGGCCCGTCCTGAACCCCACGTCCGCCACCCCACCCGAGACCAGCCGCACCGGAGCGCACCGATGAGCCGCCACGCCCCCACCTCGAACCCCGTCTCCATCGACCTCGACCGCCGGCGCGCGCCGCGCTGGGGTGGGCTCAACCGGGTCCTGCTCGGCATCGAGCTGCGCCGGGTCCTGCGCAACCGCCGCACCCTGGTGTTCGCGCTGGTGCTGCCCGCCGCGCTGTTCTTCGTCTTCGGGTCCGGCGGTGGTGGCGCCGAGCGCGTCGGGGACGGCAACGTGTCGGCGTACGTGATGGTCTCGATGGCGCTGTACGGCGGCGCCCTGATCGCCGCCTCGACCGGCTCCGGCGTCGCGCTGGAGCGTGCCCAGGGGTGGTCGCGGCAGCTGCGCCTGACCCCGCTCCACCCGGCTGTCTACGTCGCGGTCAAGGCGCTGGTCGCCCTGGTGACCGGGGCGCTGGCGATCACGGTCGTCAACGTGATCGGCGCGGTCCAGGGCGCTCCGAGCATGCCGCTGGGGACGTGGCTGGCGTGCGGGGTGCTCACGCTGGTGTGCACGGGGACGTTCGCGGCGCTCGGGGTCTTCGTGGGCTACCTGGTGCCCGGGGAGAACGCGATGCAGGTGCTCGGGCCCGGTCTGGCGCTGCTGTCGTTCCTGGGCGGGCTGTTCATCCCGCTCTCGAACTACAGCCCCGTCGTGCGCGACATCGCCTACTGGACCCCCATGTACGGCGTCGCCGAGGTCGCCCGCGCGCCCCTGACCCACGAGCTGCCCTGGTACGCGGTCGTCAACGCCGTGGCCTGGCTCAGCCTGTTCGTCGCCGGGGCCGCGTGGCGCCTGAGCCGCGACACCGCACGGGTCTGACCCGGTCGTAGGTTGACCTCCGTGAGCACGAGCCCCGGCACGCCGACCGCCGCGAGCCCCGCCGCGCCGACGGCCACGTCACCGGCCGGTGCCCCGCCGGCCGAGCTGGCCGGGCCCCTGGGGCGGCGCGGTCCGTGGTTCGCCTCGATCTGGCTCTTCTTCCTGGCCCAGCCCCTGATGGACGGCTGGCGGCAACGCGACACGGTGGCCGGGGTCGTCGGGCTGGTCGCCACCGTCGTCTTCGCCGTCGTCTACCTCCACCTGTGGCTGGGCATCCGACGGCTGCGCCACCAGCACCAGCACCCCCGCCTCGACGCCCGGTCCGCGACCGAGCTCGCGGCGCTGGTGACCCTGGGCGTGGTGATGACGCTGACCCTGGGCCAGGACGGGACGGCGGCCACGGTCTACGTCGCGGTGATGGCGGTGGTCGTGCTGCGCACCGCCCCCGCGGCGGTCGTGGTGGTGCTGATCGCGCTCGGCCTCGTGGTCAGCGGTGCGACGGTGCCGGGGTGGACCAGCGGGGTCGGGCTGGCGCTCTCGGTGGGGGCCGCGTCGATCGCGATGTACGGCATCACCCAGATGCTGCGCCGCAACCTGGCCCTGCTCCAGGCGCAGCGGGAGAACGCCGCCCTCGCCGTCGAGAACGAGCGCACCCGCTTCGCCCGCGACCTGCACGACATCCTCGGGCACTCCCTGACCGTGATCACGGTCAAGGCCGAGCTGGCGGGACGGCTGCTGGACCGGGCGATCGAGCCGGGCCCCACGGAGGAGCCCGACACCTCGGCGGCCCAGGTCGCGCGGGCCCGCACCGAGCTGGCCGACCTCGAGCGCCTGTCCCGCGACGCCCTCGCCGACGTGCGTCGCGCCGTGGCCGGCTACCGCGACCTGAGCCTCCCGGGCTCGCTGGCGCAGGCCCGAGCGGCGCTGGCCGCGGCCGAGATCGAGGCCGACCTGCCGCAGTCGACCGACGCGGTGCCGACCCACCTGCGCGAGGTGTTCGCCTGGGCCGTGCGCGAGGGCGTCACCAACGTGATCCGCCACAGCGGGGCCACCCGGTGCCGGGTCGTGCTCGAGGCCGGCCGCGTCGAGGTCCTCGACGACGGCCGCGGCGCCCCGGTGCTCGACGGCACGGCCCCCGACGCGACGCTGCCGGGGCACGGTCTCGTGGGCCTGCGCGAGCGGGCCGGCGCCGTGGGGGCCACCGTGGTGACCCGGACGTTGGACCCCGGCTTCGCGATGGCGGTGGTGGCCTCGTGAGCGAGCGGATCCGGCTGCTGCTGGCCGACGACCAGGCCCTGGTGCGCGGGGCCCTGTCGGCGCTGCTCGGCCTGGAGCCCGACCTCGAGGTCGTCGCCGAGGTGGGGTCGGGCGACGCGGTCCTCGACGCCGTGCGCCGGCACCGTCCCGACGTCGCGCTGCTCGACGTGGAGATGCCCGGGCTCGACGGCATCTCCGCGGCCGCGCTGGTGCGCGCAGAGCACCCCGCCACCCGGGTGCTGATCGTGACGACCTTCGGCCGGCCGGGCTTCCTGCACCGCGCCATGCGCTCGGGGGCGAGCGGGTTCGTGGTCAAGGACACGCCGGCCGCCCAGCTCGCGGACGCCGTGCGCCGGGTCCACGCCGGGCTCCGGGTGGTCGACCCGACCCTGGCCACCGACAGCCTGGTCGCGGGCCAGTCACCGCTGAGCACCCGGGAGACCGAGGTCCTGCGCGCCGCGCGCGACGGGGCCTCCGCCGCGACCCTCGCCGGTCGCCTGTACCTCTCGGAGGGGACCGTGCGCAACCACCTCTCGGCCGCCATCGGCAAGACCGGGGCGGGCAACCGGGCCGAGGCGCTGCGGATCGCGGAGGACAACGGCTGGCTCTGAGGCCTCGGTGTCGCAGAGTCCGCGACCGGGGACCGCGCGCGACCTCGGCGGCCGGTAGCGTCGCCGACGTGACCCGCCCCGAGGACCTGTACGGCGACGAGGCCCGCGAGCGCCTGGTCGACGAGCCGGTCAAGCGGGTCACCGCACCGCTGCGCACCGCCTTCGAGCGCGACCGGGCCCGGGTGGTGCACAGCGCCTCCCTGCGCCGGCTGGCCGCCAAGACCCAGGTGCTGGGGCCCGGCTCCGACGACGTCGCCCGCACCCGGTTGACCCACAGCCTCGAGGTCGCGCAGATCGCCCGTGACCTCGCCCACCCGCTCGGCTGCCACCCCGACCTCGCCGAGACTGCCGCGCTCGCCCACGACCTGGGCCACCCGCCCTTCGGCCACGACGGCGAGGCCGTGCTCGACGAGATGGCCGGCTCCTGCGGGGGCTTCGAGGGCAACGCCCAGACGTTGCGCATCCTGACCCGGCTGGAGGCGAAGTCGGTCGACGCCACGGGGCGTCCGGTGGGCCTCAACCTCACGCGGGCGACGTTGGACGCGTGCACCAAGTACCCCTGGCGGCGCGGTGCCCCGGGCACCAAGTTCGGCGTCTACGAGGACGACCGGCCGGTCTTCGACTGGCTACGCGCCGGGGTGGAGGGCGGCCGGCAGTGCGTGGAGGCCCAGGTCATGGACGTGGCCGACGACGTCGCCTACTCCGTGCACGACCTCGAGGACGGCATCGTCGCCGGCCGCATCGACCTGCGGCTCCTCGACGACCCCGAGCAGCGTGCGCTGACCTGGTCGACGACGCGGGAGTGGTACCTCCCCGAGGTGGCCGACGACGAGCTCGACGAGGCGCTGGCGCGGCTCCGGGCGGTCGGCTCGTGGCCGGCCCCGACGGCGTACGACGCCACCCGCTCGGCGCAGGCCGCCCTGAAGAACCTGACCAGCGACCTGATCGGGATCTTCTGCGGCCAGGTGCACCGGGCCACGGTCGACGCCCACGGCGACCGGCCGCTGGTGCGCCACGACGCCGACCTGGTCGTGCCCCCGGGCACCGCGGTGGAGATCGCGGTGCTGAAGGGGATCGCGGCGCACTTCGTGATGCGTGCCCCCGACCGGGTGGCGCTGATGGACCGTCAGCGCACGCTGCTGGCCGAGCTGGTCGAGGCCCTGCTCGACCGGGGCCGCGACGGCCTGGAGCCGGCGCTGCGCGAGGACTTCGACGAGGCGGGCGACGACGCGGCCCGCACGCGGGTGGTGCTGGACCAGGTGGCCAGCCTGACCGACGCCTCCGCCGTGGCCCGCCACGCGGAGCTGGTCGGCCCACACGGGGCCTCGTCGTGAGTGGACGGCCCGGGCGCGCCACACTGGTGCCATGAGCGACCCCCTCGTCTGGCTGCCCTTCGACCCCGCCGAGCTGACGGAGCTGCCTGGGACCGGCGAGCTGCCGACCGGGCTGCGCTACGAGCACGTCGACCCCGAGGTCACCGGTGACGCCGACCGGTGGTCCGAGCTCCCCGCGAGCCTGGAGGAGGTCGCCTTCCAGGTCATGCACTACCGGTTCAGCCGGCCCGACGGCGAGCTCCTGGCGCGGATGCCCCGGCTGGAGGTCGTCCAGACCCAGACCGCGGGCGTCGAGCACGTGCGCGGCTACGTCCCGGACGGCGTCCTGCTGTGCAACGGCCGCGGCATCCACGACACCGCCACGGCCGAGCTGGCGCTGACGCTGGCCCTGGCCAGCCAGCGGGACCTGCCCGACCACGCCCGGGCCCAGGCCGAGGGCCGGTGGGCCCCCCGGACGGGTCGCTCGCTGGCGGACACGACGGTCCTGATCGTGGGCTACGGCCAGATCGGCGAGGCCATCGAGGCCCGGCTGCGACCCTTCGAGGTCAGCGAGGTGCTCCGGGTCGCCCGCAGCGCCCGCGAGGGGGTCAGCGCGATCGAGGACCTGCCCGACCTGCTGCCGCGGGCCAACGTGGTGGTCGTGGTCGTACCGGGCACCGCGGAGACGCGCTCGCTCTTCGACGCGGCGATGCTGGCCCGGATGCGCGACGACGCGCTGCTGGTCAACGTCGCCCGCGGCCCGGTGGTCGACACCGAGGCGCTGCTGGCCGAGCTCACCTCCGGCCGCCTGCGGGCCGCCCTGGACGTGACCGACCCCGAGCCCCTGCCCGAGGGCCACCCGCTCTGGACCGCCCCGGGCCTGCTGCTGACGCCGCACGTGGGCGGCGCCAGCACGGCGATGCGCCCGCGCGCCCTGCGGCTCGTGCGCGAGCAGCTCCAGCGCTTCGCGGCCGGCGAGCCGGTCCTCAACGTGGTGACCGGCGACTACTGAGTCGTGCGGGGGGTCTCGACGGTCGTCTCGTCCGTCGCGCCGGTGCCGTCCGCTGCCTCGTCGTCGGCACGGTTCTTCGGGCTCTCCCCGAACTCCACGTTGATCGTCTCGAAGCCCTTGAGCCGCTGGGCCTGGGCCTGGCGGGCGTAGGTGTGCTCGTCGGCCGGCGTCAGGTCGACGTTGTCGGTGAACGGCGTGAGGAGGGCCCGGGGCCAGAGGTGGTCCCGTCGCACCACGTTGAGCTCCATGCAGAACACCACGATCATGCTGGCCAGGTAGAGGTACGCCAGCAGGCCGAGGACGACGGCGAAGACCGCGTTGGTCGCCGAGGCGTTCTTGATGACGCCGGCCACGTAGCTGTAGCCGAACGACTGCAGCACCTGGAACAGCACGGCCGCGAGCACCGCCCCGGGCAGCAGGTCGCGCGTGGCCACCTTGTGGTTCGGGGCGATCCAGAACGCGGTCACGAAGACCCCGGTGAGCAGGGCCGTGCTGCCCAGGAAGGTCGCCATCCGACCGACCAGGTTGTCGCTGAGGACCACGGTCATCGCCGCGGAGCCGACGACGATGGCCACCAGCCCCAGGCCGACCGAGGCGATCAGCACCAGGGACCGCGCCCGGGCCAGGAACGGGTTCGGGCGGCTGTTGCGCGGCACGGCCCACACCGTGTTGCCGGCGTGCTGGAGGGCCTGGGCGACCCCGAGGGCGCCGTACAGCGCACCGAGGATCCCGATCACGATGCCGGTCGCGCCGCTGCCCAGAGAGGCCGGGGCCTTGAGCTGCTTGCCGACGACCGGGAACTCGCCCAGCGCGGAGTTGAGCAGGTAGTCCTGCCAGGCCGGGTGACCCACGAGCAGCACGCTGAGCGCGGCGGTGGCCAGGAGCAGCAGCGGCAGCAGCGAGACGAACGCGTAGTAGGTCAGCAGCGCGGCCAGGTAGTTGCCCATGTCGTCGAAGAACTTGTAGAACACCGCGAGCGGGAAGCCGACGCGCGGGTAGCGGCGTTGCCAGCGGTCGAGACGGTCGGTGATCGACATGTGGGGCCTGTCGGTGCGTGCGGGAGGCCCGCGGGGGAGGGACGGGGAAAACGCTACCGGGCGACGCGACCTGTTCAGGTCGCGCCGCCCGGCAGCGGTGGGTGCTCTTGGTCTCGGTCGAGACCTCAGGTCAGGGCAGGTCGCCCTGGGGGCCCGTCTCGTCCTGGAAGTGCAGGCTCTCGGGGTTGAGCTTGTCGTCGCCGATCGAGCGGTCGGGGGTCGAGCTGCCCGAGGGGGCCGCCTCCTTGGCCTTGTCGGCGGCGGCGCCGGCCGCCTGGGCGACCTTGTCCTTGACGACCGGAGCCTTCTCGCGGGCCAGGTCGGTGGCCTGGTGGGCCTTCTCCTGCACCCGCGGGTCGTTCTTGACCTGGTTGAACTGGTCGCGCAGCTGCTCGTAGCGACCGCGTCCCGCCTTGGCGCCCAGCACGTAGCCGACGCCTCCGGCGATGAGTACCAGCAGCTTCTTCATGATGTCTCCTCCTGCTCCGTGACGGAGCGTTCGTCCTGCGCGCGGTCCCCGGACTGGGACCGCGCGTCGTCGTGCGCCTGCGTGCGAGCCGCGTCGCGGCGGATCTTGCGCCCGAAGGCGGCGTCCTTCTCGCGGGTCTTGCGGGCCTTTTTGATGTTGCGCTCGTCGCGGGGCGGGAGCTGGAGGTCCTCCTCGGCCGGGAGGCCCGCCTGGAGCTGACGCCCCCGCTCGAGCTCGGAGTCCAGCTCGGCGCCGAACAGCAGCGCCAGGTTGGTGATCCAGAGGAACAGCAGCCCGACCACGACGCTCGCGATGGGCCCGTAGGTCTTGCTGTAGCTGGCGAAGGTGGCCAGGTAGATCCCGAACAGCGCCGAGGCGACCAGCCAGATCCCGATGGCGGTCGCCGCACCCACCGAGATCCAGCGGAACTTGGGCTGCTGGATGTTGGGGGTGACGTAGTAGAGCAGGCCCACCACGACGACCACGATGGCCAGCAGGAGGGGCCACTTGACGATCGAGAACACCAGCACGGCCGTGCTGCCCAGGCCGACCACGTTGCCGACCGAGGTCAGCACCGGGCCCGACAGGGCCAGCATCAGCAGGGCGACGGCGACCAGGACCACGGCCACCAGGGTCAGCAGCAGCATCACCGGGCGCAGCTTCCAGAAGGGGCGACCCTCCTCGATCTCGTAGATCCGGTTCATCGCCCGGCTGAAGGCCCCGACGTAGCCGGAGGCCGACCACAGCGCGGCCAGGATGCCGATGGCCACGCCGATGCTGGCACCGCCGGACGTCGCGACCGAGTCCAGGAACGTGTAGAGCGGTTGGCGCACCTGGTCGGAGACCAGGGGCTTCAGCACGTCCTTGACGGTGTTCACCGTGCTGGCGCCCTGCCCCACGACGCCGACGGTCGAGATCAGCGCGATGATTGCCGGGAAGATCGCCAGGACGGAGTAGTAGGTCAGGGCCGCAGCGAGGTCGGTGCACTGGTCCTCGGTGAACTCGTGCAGGGTCTTGCGCGCGACGTAGAACCACGACCGCTTGTGCAGGTCGGTGGGGGAGTCGGGCTTGCGACCGTCCTCCGGGTGCGCCTTCCCACCGTCGTCGGTCCCGCCCGGCGCGCTGCTCTCCTGCGTGGAGGGGTGTCGGGTGCTCATCGGCGCCTGCGCCACCAGACCAGGAGGGCCACGACGACCACGACGCCGACGGCCGCGCCCGCCACCTCGGGGCGCGGCTTGCCCTCGTCGGTGGTGGCCCGGTCGCGCACGTCGGCGACCTTCTGCTTGGTCTGGGCCTTCACGTCGAGCTTGTGGCCGAGCTGGTCCACCGTGCTGGCCAGCTGCTCGCGCTGCCGCTCGATGTCGGCCTGGATGTCCTCGGGGGTGCTCATGCGCGCTGTCCCTTCACGGTGGCGATGTCGTCCTTGAGGCCGGCCTGGGCCCGCTCGGGGGCCAGGGGCGTGGCCTGGGCGACCTTCTTCTTGCCCATCATGGCGAGGATCCCGGCGATCGCGAAGAGCACCACGGTCACGATCAGGGCGGCCAGCCACAGGGGCAGGACCAGGTCGAGGGCGATCACGATGGTGGCGAGCAGGGTGCCGAAGCCGAAGAACGCCATCAGGCCGGCCCCGCTGAACATGCCGATGCCGAGACCGGCCCGCTTGCCCTTCTCCGCCATCTCGGCCTGGGCCAGGCGCAGCTCGGAACGGATCAGCTCGGGGACCTGCGTGGTGAGGTCGTTGACGAGGGCGCCCAGGGTCGGGTCGGACCCGGGCGTGGGTCGCACAGTCGGTTCGGTCATGGGGGTTCCGTAGCCGATCCGGGGGCCTTCAAACCCCCCCGGAGGGGTGGTGGCGCTCCCCGTGAGCCCTCCCCGGGCGGTCGACGGCGGCTGCCGGGCGTCGTACGCCGGTCGTAGACTCCGCGGCGTGGCAGGCCGGATCAAGGACGAGGACATCGCGGAGGTCCGCGAGCGGGCCCGGATCGACGACGTCGTCTCCGACTACGTGACGCTGCGCAACGCTGGCGGCGGGTCGATGAAGGGCCTGTGCCCCTTCCACGACGAGAAGTCGCCGTCCTTCCACGTGACCCCGTCGCGGGGGTTCTACCACTGCTTCGGCTGCGGGGTCGGCGGTGACGTCATCAACTTCGTGATGGAGATGGACGGCCTTGGCTTCTCCGAGACCGTGGAGCGCCTGGCCGACAAGGTCGGGGTGCAGCTGCGCTACGAGGAGGGCGGCCCCACCCGCCCCAAGGGCGGGCCCCAGCGCCCCCGGCTCGTGGAGGCGAACAAGGTCACCCAGGAGTGGTACGCCGAGCAGCTCGCCACCCCCGAGGGCCTCACCGCCCGCCAGTTCCTGGACTCGCGGGGCTTCGACGCCGACGCGGCCGCCCACTTCGGCGTCGGCTTCTCACCGCGCGGGGGCGAGGACCTGGTCCGCCTGCTGCGCGGCAAGGGGTTCACCGAGGAGGAGGTGGTGGCCAGCGGCCTGATCGGCTCGGGCCGCGGCCTCTACGACCGCTTCCGGGGGCGGCTGATGTGGCCGATCCGCGACTCCAGCGGCGACACGATCGGCTTCGGGGCACGTCGGATCTTCGACGACGACCGCATCGAGGCGAAGTACCTCAACACCCCCGAGACCGCGATCTACAAGAAGTCCCAGGTGCTCTACGGGATCGACCTGGCGCGGCGCGAGATCGCCCGGGGCAGCCAGGCCGTGATCGTCGAGGGTTACACCGACGTCATGGCCTGCCACCTCGCCGGGGTGAGGACCGCGGTCGCGACCTGCGGCACCGCCTTCGGCGACGACCACGCCCGGGTGATCCGTCGGCTCCTGCAGGACCACGACGAGTTCCGCGGCGAGGTGATCTTCACCTTCGACGGCGACGACGCCGGCCAGAAGGCGGCGCTGCGAGCCTTCGAGGGCGACCAGATCTTCGCCGGCCAGACCTACGTGGCCGTCGAGCCGACCGGGATGGACCCCTGCGACCTGCGCCTGGCCGCGGGCGACGCCGGGGTCCGCGAGCTGGTCGCGCGCCGGGTCCCGCTCTACCGCTTCGTGCTGGCCAACGTGGTGCAGCGCTACGACCTCGACCGCGCCGACGGCCGCATCGACGCGATGCGCGAGGCGGCCAAGCTGGTGACCAGCATCCGCGACCGCTCGAAGGTCGACGCGTTCGCCCGCGAGCTCGCCGGCATGATCGGCATCGAGCCGACCGACGTGCAGCGCGAGGTCAAGCGGGCCGCCGCGCGCGGCCCCGAGCAGCCGTCGCGTCCGGCTCGCGCCGCCACCCCGGCGTCCCGCGACGGTGGCCCGGGGGACCGGGGCGGGAACGCTGCCGCCGGTGGCGCGCAGGGTCGGCCCACCGCACCCCGCCCGCCGGCCGCGCAGCTGCCCGACCCGCGCGACCCGCGGTTGATGCTGGAGCGCGAGACCCTGAAGCTGCTCGTGCAGCACCCGCAGGTCGCCGGTCACCGTGCCGCCGAGCTGGACGCGTCCGACTTCACCCACGGCGCCTACCGCGCGCTGTGGGCCACGATGGGCGAGGTCGGGCCGCTGACCGAGGCCGACGCCCAGTGGGCCAGCCGCCTGCGCGAGCAGCAGCGCGACGACCGGCTCAAGGTGCTGGTGAGCGCCCTGGCCACCGAGCCGCTGCACTCGGAGAAGGAGCCCGACGACGCCTACGTCGGGCAGCACGTCTACCGCCTGCGCGAGCTGACCACGCTGCGTCGCATCGCCGACGTGAAGTCCCGGCTCCAGCGCACCAACCCGGTCACCGAGGCGGGGGACTACAACAAGATGTTCGGCGAGCTGATCGCCCTGGAGCAACACCGTCGCAGCCTGCGCGAGAAGGCGCTGGAGAGCCAGTGAGGCTCGTGCCCCGCCGACCCTCGCCCGTGCCCGCAGCGGTGCTGGCCGTCGCCGACCTGCCGCGCGGGGAGCAGGTCCTCGCCTCCGGCCTGGCCGGCGACGGCACCTGGCTGCTGGGGACCCGGCGGCGCCTGCTGCTGGTGGGCGCGGACGCCGGCGCCCCGGTGACCGCCCTGCCCTGGGAGGAGGTCGAGGACGCCGCGTGGGACCGCGAGGCGGCCCGCCTGCGCGTCACCGCGATCGGGGCGTACGCCGCCCCCCGCCCGACGTGGTCCTTCGACCTCGAGGACCCCGAGCGCCTCCTCCAGCTGGTCCGCGAGCGGGTCACCGCCAGCGTCGTGCTCCAGCGGCGGGTCCCGGTGCGCGAGGGACGGGGCCTGACCGTGATCGGGCGGCGCAACCCGGCCGGTGGGCCGGTGGCCTGGATGCACTCCTACGACGCCGGCCTGGACCCCGCCGACCCCGAGGTGGTGGTGGTCGCGGACCTCGCGCTGGCCCAGGCACGGGCCGAGGCCGGCGAGACGAGCCTTCCGGCCGACCCGATTTAGCGTTGCCGGGAGTCCGTTGCTAATCTTTGCGGGCGCGATCCCCTGTAGCTCAATTGGCAGAGCATTCGACTGTTAATCGGAGGGTTGTTGGTTCGAGTCCAACCGGGGGAGCACAGCAGTCGAAGGCCCTGATCCAGTGCGGATCAGGGCCTTCGGCGTACGCCCCGGAGGACCGCTCAGTCGCCCCAGCCCATCGAGAACACCTCGAACGGCGCGGCGAACGTCGTCCCGAGCCGCTGGCCGGCGGGCCGGGCCATCCCCTCGAGGAACTCGCGGGGGTCCCAGCCCTCCCACCCCAGTCCGTCGATGTACGCCGCGTGGGCCTCGAGCGAGGCCACCCCGGCGTCGAAGGTGGCGGTCGTGTCGACGGCGTGGGTCGCCTCGGGGGAGCCGAACGCCCACACCTCGCGCACCCCGCCCCACGGCTCGAGGTCGCCGCCCTGGCCGGTGAGCTGCTCGCCGAAGACCCAGCGGTTGCCGGCGTCGCGCACGGCGTCGAGCACCGCTCGCCCCGCGGCGATGTGGTCGGCCTGGTTGAGCGCCCGGCCCCCGAAGGTGTCGCGGAAGTTCGCCGTCACGACGACCTCGGGCCGGTGGCGTCGCACGGTCGCCGCGATCGCGCGCCGCAGGTCCACGCCGTACTCCAGGACACCGTCGGGGAGCCCGAGGAAGTCCACGGTGTCGACGCCCACGACCCGGGCGGACTCGACCTGCTCGGCCTCGCGGACGGTGCGGCACTCCTCGGGGTGCAGGCCGTCGATGCCGGCCTCGCCGCTGGTGACCATCACGTAGCCCACCCACTTGCCCTGCCCGGTCCACCGCGCCACCGCGGCCGCGGCGCCGAACTCGAGGTCGTCGGGGTGGGCCACGATGCACAGGGCGCGTGCCCAGGACTCGTCGAGCGGTGCCAGGGGCGGGGGAGCGGTCTCGGTCACCGCTCGAACCTACGCCGCGTGGACCCCGGGGGCCATGCCGTCGCGGGCGAGCGTGAAGCAGAACCGGCTGCCCTCGCCCGACGCGGTGTCCTCCACCCAGATGCGACCGCCGTGGCGCTCCACCGTGCGCCGGCAGGTGGCCAGCCCGATGCCGTGCCCGCCCGTGGTGCCGGAGGCGCGCTGGAACATCGCGAAGACCTGCTCGCGCTGGCCCACCGCGATCCCCGCGCCGTTGTCCTCGACGGTGACCATCCAGTCGTCCGGGCGCGCGACCACCCGCACCAGGACGTGCGGGGTGCGGTCGGGGTGGCGGTACTTCACGGCGTTCTGCACCAGGTTCTGCAGGACCTGGCGCAGCCCCGGGCCGTCGCCCACGACGTCCGCGGCTCCGTCCTCGAGCTCGACCACCGCGCCGGCCTGCTCGAGCAGGCCGCCGAGGTCGACGCGGACGTCCTCGACCAGGGCCCGGGTGGACACCGGCCGGCGGGTCGCCTGGTGCCCGGAGCGGGCGAGCACCAGCAGCGAGGAGACCAGCTCCGACATCCGCTCCGAGGCCAGGTGCACCCGCTCGAGCCAGTCGCGGCCGCGCTCGTCCAGCGCGTCGGCGTACTCCGCGGACAGGAGGTCGCCGTAGCCCGCGATGGTGGCCAGCGGGGCCTGGAGGTCGTGGCTGGCCATCGCGGCGAATGCCTCGAGGTCCTCGTTGGAGCGGGCCAGCGCCTCGGTGCGCGAGCGGAGGTCGGCGTTATCGCCGCGATCCGCGCGGCGGCGGCGACCTCGTCGTTGCGGTCGATGATGTGGGCCACGTAGTGCAGCGGTCGGCCGGGGCCGTCGCTGACCAGGCCGACCGAGAGGTCGATCCAGACCACGTGGCCGTCGCGGTGGAAGTAGCGCTTGCGCAGCCGGTAGCTGGGGATCAGCCCCTCGGTGAGCTGCTGGAGCAGCTCCAGGTCCCCGGCCAGGTCCTCGGGGTGCGTGATCTCCTGGAAGGTCAGGGCCACCAGCTCGTCGGTCGAGTAGCCGAGCATGGTCGCGAGGGCCTCGTTGACGCGGCTGAAGCGGCCCTCCAGCGTGACCAGGGCGATCCCTACGGGCGCGTTGTCGATCGTGAGGCGCCAGCGCTCCTCGGCGGCGGCAAGGGTCGGCAGCATCCCAGGATAGGTCGAGGGCGTCGTCGCGTCCCGGGTCCGAGGACCTCGACGGCGGCGGGGGTGAGGGGGTGGGCAACGGCACAGCGCCACGAATAGGTCATACTCCGCCCTCGCCACTACGCTTGGCCGGTGAGTGAGAGCATCGAGAACGACGTCCCCCGCTTCGACGAGCTGGGGCTGGACCCCCGCATCGAGAAGGTCCTCAAGGACGTCGGCTACGAGACGCCCTCCCCGATCCAGGCCGAGGCGATCCCGCCGCTGCTGGCCGGTCAGCACGTCGTGGGCCTGGCCCAGACCGGCACCGGCAAGACCGCGGCGTTCGCGCTGCCGATCCTGTCCCGCCTCGACCTGACCCAGAACAGCCCGCAGGTGCTGGTCCTGGCCCCGACCCGTGAGCTCGCGCTCCAGGTCTCGGAGGCCTTCGGTCGCTACGCCGCCCACATCAAGGGCCTCCACGTGCTGCCCGTCTACGGCGGCCAGGGGTACGGCGTGCAGCTCTCCGCCCTGCGCCGTGGCGTGCACGTCGTCGTCGGCACCCCCGGTCGCGTCATGGACCACCTGGAGAAGGGCACGCTCGACCTGAGCCACCTGCGCTTCGTGGTCCTCGACGAGGCCGACGAGATGCTCAACATGGGCTTCGCCGAGGACGTCGAGACGATCCTGGCCCGTACGCCCGAGAGCAAGCAGCTGGCGCTGTTCAGCGCGACGATGCCCAACCAGATCCGTCGGATCATCAAGAAGTACGCCCCCGGCGCCACCGAGGTCACGGTCAAGTCCAGCTCGGGCACGGCCACCAACGTCACCCAGCGCTACCTCAAGGTTGCGCACCCCCAGAAGCTCGACGCCCTCACGCGCATCCTCGAGGTCGAGAACTTCGACGGCATGATCATCTTCGTCCGCACCAAGCACCAGACCGAGGAGCTCGCCGAGCGCCTGCGCGCCCGTGGGTTCGGGGCGTCGGCCCTGAACGGCGACGTCGCCCAGGTGCAGCGCGAGCGCACCATCGAGCAGCTGCGCAAGGGCAAGCTCGACATCCTGGTCGCCACCGACGTCGCGGCCCGCGGCCTCGACGTCGACCGGATCAGCCACGTGATCAACCACGACATCCCCACCGACACCGAGTCCTACGTCCACCGCATCGGCCGCACCGGCCGCGCCGGGCGCAGCGGCGACGCGATCTCGTTCGTGACCCCGCGGGAGACCTACCTGCTCAAGTCCATCGAGAAGGCCAACCGCACCACGCTGACGCAGATGAAGCTCCCGACGGTCGAGGACGTCAACGCCAACCGCGTCGCGAAGTTCACCGAGGCGATCACCGGCGCGCTGGAGGACCCGCAGCTGGGCACCTTCCGCGAGATGATCGAGGCCTACGAGAAGAACAACGACGTGCCGGTCGAGGACATCGCCGCCGCCATCGCCGTGCTGGCCCAGGACGGCGAGCCGCTGCTGCTCGAGGACATGCCCGAGCCCCCGGCCCACCACCACGAGAAGCGGGAGCGCCGCGAGCCCAGCGGCAACCTGGTGCGCTGGCGGATCGCGGTCGGCAAGCGCCACCGCGTCGAGCCCCGCCAGATCGTCGGCGCGCTGGCCAACGAGGGCGGGCTCAAGCGCTCGGACTTCGGTCGCATCGACATCAAGCCCGGCTTCTCGCTGGTCGAGCTGCCCCGCGACCTGAGCCGCGACACCCTGGACAAGCTGGCCGAGACCCGGATCTCCGGGGTGCTGATCGACCTCCAGCTCGACAAGGGTCCCGCCCCCCGCTCGGGCCCCCCGCGCCACGACGGCCCCTCGTCGTACGCCGGCAAGAAGCCCCGCCACAAGGGCTGACCCCGCTCCGCCGGTCGAGCAGGGCCACCGGGCCGGTCGTCGAGACCTCGGTAGGGCGGGTGGGGCTCGAACCCACGACCCAAGGATTATGAGTCCTCTGCTCTGACCGGCTGAGCTACCGCCCCGTGGAGGGGCGAGCGTAGCGGTCGGGCTCAGACCACGATCGGGGTGGTCGCGCCGTCCATGGACAGGATCGCGCCGTTGACGTACGACGCCCGCGCCGAGGCCAGCCAGACCACGGCGTCGGCGATCTCCTCGGGCTCGGCGAGCCGGCCCAGGGGAGCAGCCCCCACCTGCTGGGCCATCGCCTCGTCCTCGCTGACGCCGGACTGGCGGGCCTGGGCCTTGACGCCCTCGGTGAGCCGCTCGGTCAGGGTGCCGGCGGGGTTGACGGCGTTGACCCGCAGCCCGCTCGGTCCGTAGGCGTTGGCCAGCCCGGCCGTGGCCAGCATCAGCGCGGCGTTGGCGGCGCCCCCGGCCAGGTGGGTGGGGGCGGCGAGCTTGCCGCCGAAGCCGATCACGTTGACGACGGAGCCGGAGCCGCGCTCGGCCATCCGCTTCACGACCGGGTCGATGACGTGGACGTAGGTGAAGAACTTGGCCTGCATCGCCCGTTGCCACGCCCCGGCGTCGAGCTCGGCGAACGGCACCCGCTTGGCCGCCCCGGCGCTGGTGACCAGGACGTCGACCGGTCCGTCCGCGTCCTCGACCGCCGCGACGACCGCCAGGGCGGCGTCGGGGTCGGTGAGGTCGGCGGCGTACGTCGTCACGCGGTCGCCGGCGTCCAGGGTCGCGGCCGCCCGGTCGAGGTTGTCCTGGCCGCGCGAGACCAGCGCCACGCGGGCTCCCTCGGCCAGGAAGCCGGCGGCGCAGGCCAGCCCGATCCCCTTGCTGCCACCGGTCACGAGCACGAGCTTGCCGTCCAGTCCGAGGTCCATGCGCCGAGTGTAGGAACCGGGTGTGCGCGGATCCCCCGGTCGGCAGGCTCGGGCGTGCGCGGATCCCCCGGTCGGCGGGTGGGTTGGGGGTGGGGTGGGGTGAGGTGGTGGGGTCAGGCCAGGCCGAGGCGGTCCAGGATCCAGGCCAGGGTGAAGGCGCGGTCCTTCCAGGCCTGGTAGCGGCCCGACACCCCGCCGTGCCCGGCGGCCATCTCGGTGCGCAGCAGCACGTCGGGGCGGCGGTCCTCGGCGGTGGAGCGCAGCTTGGCGACCCACTTGGCCGGCTCGACGTAGAGCACCCGGGTGTCGTTGAGCGAGGTCTCGGCCAGGATCGGGGGGTAGGCCTGCTCCGTCACGTTGTCGTACGGCGCGTAGGCGGCGATGTAGTCGTAGACCTCGGGGTCGGCCTCGGGGTTGCCCCACTCGTCGTACTCCGTGACCGTCAGCGGCAGCGACGCGTCGAGCATGGTGGTCAGGTTGTCCACGAACGGCACCCCGGCCACGACGCCGGCGAACAGCTCGGGCGCCTGGTTGGCCACCGCCCCCATCAGCAGGCCGCCGGCGCTGGCGCCCTCGGCGACGAGCGAGGAGGACCACCCCGCGTCCCGCAGGTGGTGGGCGCAGGCGACGAAGTCGGTGAAGGTGTTCTGCTTGCGCAGGATCTTGCCGTCGTCGTACCACCGCCGGCCGAGCTCGCCGCCGCCCCGCACGTGCGCGATCGCGAACGCCGCGCCCCGGTCGAGCAGCGAGAGCCGGGAGATCGAGAACCCGGGGTCCATCGAGGCCTCGTAGGAGCCGTAGCCGTAGAGCAGCGTCGGGACCGGGCCGCGCTCGCGGGCGTCGCGGCGCACCACCAGCGAGATCGGGACCTGCTCGCCGTCGGGGGCGGTCGCCCAGAGCCGGTGCTCCTCGTGGTCCTCGACGGAGAACCCGCCCAGCACCGGCGTACGCCGCAGCAGCGTCAGCGAGCGCGTGGCCACGTCGAAGTCGTAGACCGACGCGGGCACGGCCAGGGAGCCGAAGCCGAGCCGGACCACGGGGGTCTCGAACTCGGAGTTGCGTCCCAGCCCGACGGTGTAGACCTCCTGCTCGAAGGGGATCACGAAGTCCTCGGCGACCCCGGTGCCGTCCAGGGTGAGCACGCGCAGCCGGGACAGGCCCTCGCTGCGCTGGCTGACCACGAGGTGGGTGGCGAAGGCGTCGACGTCCTCGATGCGGGTCGCGGGGTCGTGGGGGATCAGCGGCTCCCACGCGGCGACGGGCGTGGGGTCGACCGGGGAGGTCGAGACGCCGAAGTCGGGGCCCTCGGCGTTGTGGGTGATCACGAACCGGTCCTCGCCGCCGATCACGGCGTGCTCGAGGGCGTAGTCGAGGTCGGTGGTGCGCGGCACGAAGACGCGCAGGCCGAGCTCGGGACGCTCGCCGTCGAGCACCTGGTACTCGGCCGTGGTCTTGGAGTGGGAGACGACCACCAGGAAGCGGTGGGACCGGGTGTGGCCCACGCCGACGCGGAACCGCTCGTCGGTCTCGTGGTGCACCACCTCGTCCGCGTCCTGGTCGGTGCCCAGGACGTGGCGCCAGACCTTGTCCGCGCGCCACGCGTCGTCGACGGTGACGTAGTAGAAGGCCGACCCGTCGGGGGCCCAGGTCACGCCGCCGCCGGTGCCGGTGAGGTGGTCGTCCAGCAGCTCGCCCGTGCGGAGGTCCTTGACGCGCACGTCGTAGCGCTCGTCGCCGACGACGTCGGTGGCCCAGGCCAGCAGGTGCTCGTCGCGGCTGACCGAGACCCCGCCCAGGGAGAAGAACTCGTGCCCCTCGGCCAGGGCGTCGAGGTCGAGCAGGACCTCCTCGCCGTCCAGGGCCGGCTCGTCGGGGGAGGTCTGCGCCGGGGTCGGCGGGGTCCAGTCGGCCTGGTCGCCCACCGGGGCGCGGCAGGAGGCGCCGTACTCGCGACCCTCGAAGGAGCGGCCGTAGTACCAGTGCCCGCCGCGCCGGGCCGGCACCGAGAGGTCGTTCTCCTGGGTGCGGCCGCGGATCTCCTCCACCAGGGTCTCGCGCAGGTCCGCGAGGTGGGCGGTGGAGGCCTGGGTCCAGGCGTTCTCCGCCTCGAGCAGCCCGCGCACCTCGGGGTCGTCCTTGGCGCGCAACCACTCGAAGTCGTCGTGGCGCTCGCGGCCGTGCAGGACCCGGGTCGTGCGGCGGGACGGGGCGAGCGGAGGCTGCGAGGGACGGGAGGACGAGGAGGGGTCGGTCACCGGGCGAGCCTAGTGCGGCCCCCTGCGCCGCCTCAGCGCACGCTGAGGTTGCGCAGCAGCTCCGAGCCCCAGACGCTGGGCGAGGTCAGGAAGCGGAACCGGTAGCGGTGGGTGCCGGTGGTGTCGGGCACCACGGCGGTGGCGCGGCCGGCGACGACCGGGACCCTGGCGAGCACGCGGTTGCGGCTGCGCACCACGAACGTGCCCGTGGCGACGACGCCGTCCACGCGGCTGACGCTGGCCTGCACCCGCAGCGACCGGACGCCGGCCACGACGGTGACCGCGATCCGCGAGCTGGTGCGGACCAGTGCCGAGGCGGGCGTGGTCAGGGTCAGGGGCTGGAAGCCCGAGCGGGTCAGGCGCACGGTCGCGGACAGGCGGTGGCCCAGGTCGGCCGTCCCGAGGGTCAGGTCGCGGCCGCTCGCGCCGGGGACCACCTGGCCGTCGCGACTCCAGGTCACCGAGGTGGTGGTGCCCGGGTCCACGGCCGGCACGGTGAGGTGCAGCCTGCTCCCGGGGGCGGTCGTGCCGCTCAGCTGCGGGGTCCCGCTGACCCGCTGGACGCCGCTGCTCAGCGGCACGGTCGCGGCCGAGACGCGCGACACCGGGGCCAGGCCCGACCCGGTGGCGGTGACCCGCACCGAGACCACGTGCCCCACCCGCTTCGCGGCCGGGATGAAGTAGCTGCGGTCGGAGCCGGGCACCGGGGTGCCGTCGACGAGCCAGCTGTAGGTGACCCCGGTGGGAGCCGGGCTCCAGGTGCCGGTCGTGGCCCGCAGGGTGCTGCCGACCGCGGGGGTGCCGCTGATCACGGGCGCGGTCAGGCTGGTCCGCGAGGTGGGGGCCGGCGCCGGGGTCGGCGACGGGGTCGGGGTGGGCGTCGGCGCGGGTGCCGGGGTGCTCGTGCTCCGGTCGGTGAAGTGCACGAAGCCGCTGGGCCAGCCGCTCGAGGTCCGGGTCACCCGGGTCCAGGAGAAGTCGCCGTTCCAGCTGTCCTGGGAGACCACGATCTCGTCGGGGGAGATGACCTGCTCGACGTACGCCACGTGGCCGGCCGAGCCGGCGGGCTTGACCCCGGCCCGCCACCAGGCGACGGCGCCGACCGCGGGCGTGCCGTCGGTGATCCGGCTCATCGCCGTGCCCCAGTTGGTGGCGTTGCCGCTGCCCGACCAGGGACGGACGTTCGGCATGCCCGCCTTGATCATCCGGTAGGCGACGTAGTTGGTGCAGTTGTGACCGGAGTACATGTTCCAGTACATCGTCCGGTTGGCCGTGGAGTAGCCCGCGTTGCCCATGGCCAGCATCGAGCAGCCGACGTAGCCGGTGCACAGGGTGCTGACCGAGGCGGTGGCCGGTGGAGCGGCGACCACGCCGACCGTGACACCGGTCGCCACCGCGGCGACCAGACCGGTCGCGGCGCGGAGCGACCGTCGGGAGCGCGTGGGGCGGAGACCTGAGTTCGAGGACACCTGTGGGAGTGTAGTGACGAGAGTGTGCGCGAGTTCACTAAAGTCCGATTCGTCAACTCGACACGCCGTACCGCCCGCCTGAATTACATCGGCGTGATCTCCCGCATCGTGAGACACCGGGGTCCGGGCGGCGTGGAACGATGGGCCCCATGGAGACCGTGCGACCGATCGAGACCTGGCTCACCGACATGGACGGCGTGCTGGTCCACGAGGAGGACCCGATCCCGGGTGCCGCCGAGTTCGTGGAGGCCCTGAAGACCTCGGGCAAGAGGTTCCTGGTGCTGACCAACAACTCGATCTTCACCCCGCGGGACCTGCGCGCGCGGCTGCTGGGCAGCGGCATCGACGTGCCCGAGCAGGCGATCTGGACCTCGGCCCTGGCCACCGCGGACTTCCTCTCCGACCAGCGGCCGCACGGCACGGCGTACGTCGTGGGGGAGTCGGGGATGACCAACGCCCTGCACGACATCGGCTACGTGATGACCGACCGCGACCCCGACTACGTCGTGCTGGGGGAGACCCGCACCTACTCCTTCGAGGCGATCACCCGGGCGATCCGGCTGACCGAGGCCGGGGCGCGCTTCATCGCCACCAACCCCGACGTGAGCGGCCCCAGCCCGCAGGGCACCCTGCCGGCGACCGGGTCGGTGGCCGCCCTGATCACCGCCGCCACCGGGCGGCAGCCGTACTACATCGGCAAGCCCAACCCCCTGATGATGCGCAGCGCGCTGAACCGGCTGGAGGCGCACTCGGAGACCACCGTGATGATCGGGGACCGGATGGACACCGACATCATCAGCGGCCTCGAGGCCGGCATCCGCACGGTCCTGGTCACGACGGGGTCCACCAGCCCGGAGATGATCGACACCTTCCCCTACCGACCGACCCGCGTCGTGGACTCGATCGCGGACCTGGTCGAGCTGGCCTCGCAGGACGCGGGGGAGATGTGAGCGCCCCCCAGACCGCCCCCGCCTGGCGGCACCGCCCGGACCACCGCGACTGGCTCGCCCAGCAGCTGCGTCGCCAGCTCGCCTTCGCCAGCGCCTTCCCGCACCCCGACGGCGGCGCCGGGTGGCTCGACGGCGACGGCGACCTCGACCTGTCGCGGCCGGTGCACACCTACGTGACCGCCCGGATGGCCCACGTGTTCTGCCTGGGCTCGCTGGCCGGGGTGCCCGGGTGCGGACCGCTGGCCGACCAGGCCCTGGAGGCGCTGGGGGAGTCCGGCCGCCTGCGCGACGCCGAGCACGGCGGCTGGTTCGCCTCCGCCGGCCCCGGCGAGGAGCGCGACGAGAGCAAGCAGGGCTACACCCACGGCTTCGTGCTGCTCGCGGCCAGCTCCGCGCTGGTGGCGGGTCGGCCCGGGGCCCGCGAGCTCCTCGACGCGGCCACCGCGGTGCTCGAGGACCGCTTCCTCACCCCCCAGGGCCTGTACGCCGACCTCTGGGACCGCTCCTGGACGACCCTGGACCCCTACCGCGGGGTCAACGCCAACATGCACGCCGTCGAGGCCTGCCTGGCCGCGGCCGACGCGACCGGTGACCGGGGCTTCCTGGACCGCGCCCTGGTGATCACCACCCGGGTCGTGCACGAGTGGGCCCGCGACCAGCAGTGGCGGGTGCCCGAGCACTTCGACGCCGACTGGACCCCGCTGCCCGAGCACCACCGGGACCAGGCCGACCACCCGTTCCAGCCCTTCGGCGCCACCGTCGGTCACGGCCTGGAGTGGGCGCGCCTGGTGGTGCAGCTGCGCGGCTCCCTCGGACCGGACGCCCCGGAGTGGATGCTCCCCGCGGCCCGATCGCTCTTCGACCGGGCGGTGAGCGACGGCTGGAGCACCGACGGGGGCGAGGGGTTCGTCTACACCACCGACTGGGAGGGCGTGCCGGTCGTGCGGGAGCGGATGCACTGGGTGCTGGCCGAGGGCCTGTGCGCGGCGGCGGCTCTGCACGACGTCACGGGCGACGCGGCGTACGACGAGCTCTACCGCACCTGGTGGGACCACGCCGCCACCTGGTGGGTCGACCCGCAGGACGGCTCGTGGCAGCACCAGCGCACCCCCGACCTCGCCCCGGCCGACTCGGTCTGGGCCGGCCGTCCCGACACCTACCACTCCCTCCACGCCGTCCTGCTGCCCCGGCTGCCCCCGGCGCCGGGGGCAGCCCGGGCGCTGTCCGGGGGCTTGGTGGATGTGGGCAACCGCCTGCCCGCCGGGGGTGTCATCCGCTAGCGTGCCGGTCTGCCGGGTCGTCGCCGACGGGAGCTACGCGTGCAGGTCGTGCCAGTGGGGGCCGTCGGGTCCACCTCACCGGTGCGTCGTCGTGCGCTGGGAATGCTGGTGCTCGGCACCGTCGCCTTCGTGCTGGCCGGGCTGCTCGGTCGGGCCACCGTGGTCGACGGCAGCACCCTGACCCTGGTGTGGCCCGCGACCGGCGTGGCCATGCTGATGACCGGCGCCTGCGCGCGCCGTGACCGGCCGCTGGCCCTGCTGCTGGTCGGGGTGGCCGCCTACGTGCTCAACGTGCTCACCGGCGTCGGGTCGACCACGAGCCTGGCCTTCGTGCTCTCCAACGTCGCCCAGGCCCTGGTCGGCGGTCTGCTCCTGCAGCGCACCGCGTCGGGGCTGCTGGGAGGTCCGGCCCCGGGCGGGGTCGCCCAGGCGCGGGTCCGCGACGTGGGCGGGGTCCTGGTGAGCTCGGTGGTGGGGTCGCTGGCCGGCGCCGGTCTCGGAGCGCTCGGCCTGCACGCGCTCCAGGGGTCCTGGTCCTGGGCCGACACGGCCGTGTGGTGGGGCCGCAACAGCGCCGGCGCTGTCGTGGTGCTGCTGACGGTGCTGCTCCTGTCCTCCCAGCCCCGGCACGTCGAGGAGGCGGCCCCCGGGCGACCGGCCCGGGCCGAGGCCGACCGACGCGGGCCGGTGGCGCACCTCGCCGAGCCGCTCGCGCTCGCGGTTCTGACCGTCGTGCTCTACCTGGCGATCTTCGTCCTCCTGCCCGCGGCGCCCCTGGCCTTCCCGCTGCTGCTGCCCACGGTGTGGGTGGGGCTGCGGTTCAGCCCGCTGGTGGTGGCCCTGCACGGCGCCGCGGTCAGCGTGTTCGTGACCGTCCTGACCGTCGCCGGCCGAGGGCCCTTCGCGGAGGGGCGGTCCTGGCACCAGGAGGCCCTGGTCTCGCAGAGCTTCCTGGTGCTCGTGGTCGGCCTGGGCCTGGTGCTCGCGCTCGGGCGGGCCGAGCGCACGGCCCTGACCCTCACCCTGGCCCGGGCCCAGGTCCGCTCCGAGGCCCAGGCCCTGATGCTCAGCGCGGTCATCGACTCGATGCACGACGGGCTGACGGTGGTCGACCGTGCGGGCCAGGTGCTGATGCGCAACGAGGCCGGCGCCCGGATGGCCGGGGCCAGCAGCGTGGGGGACACCTCGGTGAGCGCCTACGCCATGCACGGGTCCGACGGCCACGCCCTGGAGGCCCACGAGCTCCCGCAGGCGCGCGTGTTCGAGACCGACGGCTCGTTCACCCAGGAGGTGGCGCTGCGCTACGTCGACCGCTCACCGACCCGCACGCTCTCGATCAGCGGTCGTCGGCTGCCCGCGGAGGACGAGACCGACCTCGAGCGGGCGGTGCTCGTCTACCACGACGTCACCGCCGACCGGAGCCAACGCAGCTCGCTGGAGTCCTTCGCCGGGGTGGTCGCCCACGACCTCCGGGGGCCGCTGAGCGTGCTGGACGGGTGGAGCGAGCTGCTGGCCCTCGACCTCGGGGAGGCGGGTGACGGGCCGGAGACGGTCCCCACCGACCTCGTCCGACCCAAGGTCGCGCGCATCCAGCAGGCCGTCGTGACGATGCAGCACCTGATCGAGGACCTCCTCGACTCCTCGACCACGCGTGACCGGGCGCTGCGCGAGCGGCTGGTCGACCTCACGGCCGTCGCCCGCGACGTGGCCGACCAGCGCGGCACCGTGGCGACCGGCGTCGTGCCGCGGATCCGCGTCGAGCCGATGCCCCCGGCGTACGCCGACCCGGGGCTGGTGCGCCAGCTCCTGGACAACCTGGTCTCCAACGCCGTCAAGTACGTCAACCCCGGCGAGGTCCCCGACGTCGTCCTCTCCGCGCGCGCCGTCGGACGCTGGGTCGAGGTGAGCGTCACCGACCACGGCATCGGCATCCCGCTGTCCCAGCGCGAGGCGGTCTTCGAGGCCTTCCACCGCGCGCCCACCCGGGCGTCGTACGACGGCCACGGGATCGGGCTCGCGGTGTGTCGCCGGATCGTCGAGCGCCACGGCGGCACCATCGCGATCACCGACCCGCCCGAGAGCACGGGGACCCGCTTCGTGCTGACCCTGCCTGCCCCGCCCGGGACCGGAGGGTCGCCGGAGTCCTAGTGCCCCTCGGCGTGGGCCGCGTCGCGGATCTCGCCGACCAGCTCCTCGATCACGTCCTCCAGGGTCGCCACGCCGATCACCTCGCCGGCCTCGTCGACGACCCGCGCCATGTGCGCCCCCTGCACCTGCAGCGTCTGCAGGGCGTGGACCAGCGTGTCCGAGGCGCGTACGCCGGCGAACGGGCGGATCCACTTGTCCTCGACCACCCGGGCCCGCCCCTGGGGATCGCTCTGGAGCACGTCCTTGATGTGGAGGTAGCCGACCAGCTCGCGGTCGGCGCCGACCACCGGGAAGCGGGAGTAGCCGGTGCGGGCGCAGACGACCTCCACGTCGGTGGCGCGGGCGCCCCGCTCGACGGTCTCGACCTGGGGCAGCGGCAGCATCACGTCGGCCACCGTGCGCGAGGTGAAGCCCAGGGCTCCCGAGAGGCGCTCGTACTCGCCCTGCTCGAGCATCCCCTCGTCGTGGGACTCGTCCACCATCGCCTCCACCTCCTCGAGGGTGAAGGTCGAGGCGCGCTCGCTGAGCGGCTCCACGCGGAAGAGCCGCACCACGGCGTTGGCCAGGGCGTCGAGCCCGTAGACCACCGGCTTGAGGACCGTCACGAAGGCCACCATCGGGGGGCCGAGCACCATCGCGGCCCGCTCCGGGCCGGCCAGGGCGATGTTCTTGGGCACCATCTCGCCCAGCACCACGTGCAGGTAGACCACGCACAGCATCGCGACCGTGAACGCCGCCGGGTGCAGCCACGACTCGGGCAACCCCACCGCGTGGGCGACGGGCTCGAGCAGGTGCGCCAGCGCCGGCTCGGCCACCGCGCCCAGGCCGAGCGAGCAGACCGTGACGCCGAACTGGCAGGCCGCGATCATCTGCGAGAGACCCTCCATGGCGCGCAGCGTCGTGCGCGCGACCCGGGAGCCCTCGGCGGCCAGGGGCTCCACCTTGGTGCGCCGGGCCGAGACCAGGGCGAACTCCGCGCCGACGAAGAAGGCGTTGCCCAGCAGCAGGACCAGGCCCAGCCACAGGGCCGAGGAGGTGCTCACGCGTCACCGCCGGTGTCGGGCAGCAGTCGCTTGATGCTGATCCGGTCCACGCGCAGGCCGTCCATGTGCTCCACCCGGAGCACGACGTGCTCCTGCACGGGCTCCTCGTCGTCGTCCTCGGGCACGTGCACGGGGAGCGGCACCAGCACCCGGTCGCCCCGCTCGGGGATCCGGCCGAGCTCGCGCACGAGCAGCCCCGCGACGGTGTCGTAGGCGTCGTCCTCGGGCAGGTCCAGCCCGGTCGCCTCGAGCACCTCGTCGGGGCGCAGCAGGCCGGAGAGGATCCACGACCCGTCGGGTCGACGGCGGGCCCGGGAGCCGTAGCGGTCGTGCTCGTCGGCGATGTCACCGACGATCTCCTCCACGACGTCCTCCAGGGTGACCACGCCGGCGGTGCCGCCGTACTCGTCGGAGACGATCGCCATCTGGAAGCCCTCGCCGCGCAGCAGCGAGAGCAGCGGGTCCAGCCGCAGCGACTCCGGCACCACGGTGGCCGGCACCATCACCTCGCGGGTCAGGGTGTGCGCCCGCTCGGAGCGCGGCACGGCCACCGCCTGCTTGACGTGCACCGACCCGACCACGTTGTCCGAGGAGCCCTTGACCACGGGGAACTTGGAGAACCCGGTCGCCCCGGACAGCTCGATCACCGCGCTCACCGGGTCGGTCGCGTCGATGCAGGCCATCTGGACGCGCGGCGTCATGATCTCGGCCGCGGTGCGGGGTCCGAACGCCACGGACCGCTGCACCAGGTGGGCGGTCTCGTTGTCCAGGGTGCCCTGCAGGGCGCTGCGACCGGCCAGCGAGGCCAGCTCGTCGGAGCTGCGCGCCGAGCGCAGCTCCTCCTGCGGCTCCACGCCCAGGGCCCGGACCAGGGCGTTGGCCGAGCCGTTGAGGAGCTTGATCGGCCAGGTCATCGCGGTGGTGAAGGCCCGGATCAGGCGCTGGGTGCGACGCGCGATCGGCAGCGGGAGCGCGATCGCCAGCTTCTTGGGCACCAGCTCGCCGAAGATCATCGTCGCGATCGTGGCCAGGACCAGGCCGAGGGTCACCGAGACGCCCGGCACGGCCGAGTCCGGCAGGCCCACGGCGGCCAGCGGGCCCTCGAGGAGGGTGGCGATGGCCGGCTCGGCCAGGAAGCCGATCACCAGGTTCGTCAGCGTGACGCCCACCTGCGCCCCGGAGAGCTGCGTCGAGAGCGACCGCAGCGCCGTGCGGACCCCCTGCGCCTGGCGGTCACCGGCCTCGGCGGCCCGCTCGACGGCGGCCCGGTCGACCGCGACGAAGGAGTACTCCGCCGCCCCGAAGACCCCGCAGGCGAGCACGAGACCCACCGAGATCAGGAGCAGCAGCCATTCCATGCGGGCCATTGTTGCGTGCCCGACCGGGCGGCGGTGGAACAGGGGACGCCACCGGAGGAACCGTGAGAGGCTCCTACCGCCGCTTCGGTCGCGATGACACGGCAGGGGGTGACGACGATGCTGCGCTTCTCCGGTGTCGCGCGCTCGCACAACGGCCTGGTCCGCAGCGGCAACGAGGACTCCGGGTACGCCGGCCCGACGCTGCTCCTGGTGGCCGACGGCGTGGGCGGCGCGGCGGCCGGCGAGGTGGCCTCGGCGACCGTGGCCCACGCCATCTCCTCGCTCGCCCTGGCCGCGCTGGCCGACCCCGAGGCCTCCGCCGAGCCGGTCGGCCTGCTGGCGCGGGGGGTGGACCTGGCGCAACGGCTGCTGACCGTCGGCGTACGCCGCGACCGGCGCCGGGCCGGCATGGCCACCACCCTGACCGCCGTGGCCACCGACGGGTCCCGCTGCGCCCTGGCCCACGTGGGGGACTCGCGCGGCTACGTCTTCAGCGGCGGCGAGCTGACCCGGGTCACCCGGGACGACACCTTCGTCCAGCGCATGGTCGACGACGGCACCCTCCGGCCCGACGAGGTGACCTCGCACCCGTGGCGCAACATCGTCGTGCGGAGCCTGGGCGGCGACCTCGACCCCGACTCCATCGTCCCGCCCGAGCGGGCCACGATCACCCAGCTCCGCCTGACGCCGGGGGACCGGGTGCTGCTGGCCAGCGACGGGCTGAGCGACCTGGTGGCCGAGGACCGCATCGAGCACGTCCTGTCCACCCAGCACGACGACGCGGCCGTGGAGTCGCTGGTGGACGCCGCTCTCCAGGCCGGCGGGCGCGACAACATCACCTGCCTGCTCGCGACGGTCGTCGAGGCGGGAGCCGGTGACGAGGGGGAGGCCGGCGCCGACGTGATGCGCCTGGGTGTCCTGGTCGGCGCCGTGCGGAACCCCGACCTGGTGATCACCGACGCGGAGGTCGAGCACGACCACGTCGCGCCCCGGCTGTCCGATTCAGGCGTTTCCCTGGCGTAGTCCCGGCTCGTGGGTCACAATGGGCCCACAAGTCAACACGCGCACCATCGACGGTCATCGGACCACCGACCGCTTCACGACGAGCCCGCTGGGGAAGGCGCAGCTCGCGCCGGAGCTAGAGGAGGTTCCGTCATGACCCGACCCGCGACCCGTGGCGTGCTCTACGTCCACTCGGCGCCCTCCGCGCTGTGCCCGCACGTCGAGTGGGCCGCCGGGGGTGTCCTCGGCATGCCCCCGCACGTGGAGTGGACGCCGCAGCCGGCGCAGGCCGGCACCTACCGCACGGAGTACTCCTGGGCGGGCGAGGCCGGCACCGCCGCGGCGATCACCTCGGCGCTGCGCGGCTGGAACCACCTGCGCTTCGAGGTCACCGAGGACGCCACCGCCTCGACCGAGGGGGCGCGCTTCTCCTCCACCCCCACGCTCGGCGTCTTCCACGCCGTCACGGGCCTGCACGGCGACCTGATGATCCCCGAGGACCGGCTCAAGGCCGCCGTCGTCAAGGCCGCCCTGGGCGAGACCACGCTCGAGCTCGAGGTCGACAAGCTGCTGGGCAAGCCGTGGGACGACGAGCTGGAGACCTTCCGCCACGCCGGCGAGGGCGTCCCCGTCCGCTGGCTCCACCAGGTCGTCTGAGCCGAGCCTCGCTAGCCGCGCCACCAGCGGCGCGGGCGGGGAGCCGGCCCCCGGTCGACCCCGACCAGGTGGTCGACGAGGTCCTCGACCCGCACGAACCGCACCGTGTCCTCCTCCACGATGCGGACGCCGAAGCGGCGGCTCGCGCCCTCCAGCAGCTCCACCATGGACAGGGAGTCGACCCGCAGGTCCTCCACCCAGCGCTGCTCCGGCGACAGCGGCACTGGCCGCGCCGGCGCGCCTCCGGTGATCCGCCCGAGCAGCTCGCCCAGGCCGAGCAGGACCGTCTCGCGGTCGTCCGCGAGCGGGGGCGTCGGCGTGGTCACGGGGGCGACCCTAGCCCGTCGCCGGACCGCCCCGCGAGGCCCGAATCCCCCACCAGGGCAGGGGAATCTCCGAATTCGAGGCTCCAGATGACCACATGTCGGTGAGGAGTGCCGCGGATCGGGCCCGCGTCTGCTTCACTCAGGGTCCGGACGTGCTGGGCCGCTCACCCGCCCCCGCCGTCCCTCTCGGACCGCTCGACCCGTGCACCACCGGTGCGCGACCCCTGACTGCCGACCGCTGGGAGCGCCCACCTCATGGACACGACACCCGGCACGGAGCTGTCGCTCGAGCCCCAACGCCTGACCATCCACGGCCACGAGCGGGTCTTCGTCAAGGCCGGCCAGGGCCCCGTCCTCCTGCTGCTCCACGGCCTGGGCTGCGACCACACGACCTGGCGGCCCGTGATCGCCGACCTCGCCAAGCACTACACGGTGATCGCCCCCGACCTGCTCGGTCACGGCGCCAGCGCCAAGCCCCGCGCGGACTACAGCGTCGGCGGCTACGCCAACGGCATGCGCGACCTGCTGACCGTGCTCAACATCGACAAGGTCACCGTCGTGGGCCACAGCTTCGGCGGCGGGGTGGCGATGCAGTTCGCCTACCAGTTCCCCGAGCGCACCGAGCGGATGATCCTGGTCGCCTCGGGCGGCTTCGGCCCCGAGGTCACCCCGATGATCCGCGCCGTCACGCTGCCCGGCTTCCACCAGGCGATGGGCCTGGCGACGCTGCCCGTCGTGCGCCACCTCGGCAAGGCGGGCCTGCGGGCGCTGTCGCGCACCGGGATGTCCGCGACGCGCGACCTGGCCGAGGTGGCGGAGATCTACGAGTCCTTCCGCGACCCCCGCGCCCGCGCGGCCATCGCCCACGTGGTGCGCTCCTGCGTCGATACCAAGGGCCAGATCGTCACCATGGTCGACCGGGCCTACCTGACCCAGGCGATGCCGATGCTGGTGGTGTGGGGCACCGACGACCACGTCATCCCCGCGAGCCACGCCGAGAACGCGGCCCGGATCGCCCCCGGCGCCGTGGTCGAGATCCTGCCCAACAGCGGGCACTTCCCCCACAAGGACCACCCGGACCGCTTCGTGAAGCTGGTCGGGGACTTCATCAAGGCGACCCAGCCCGCGTCGTACCACCGTGGTCGCTGGCGCTCGCTGCTCCGCAACGGACCGGCCCTGCCGGCCAACCGCGCCGAGGCCGGCGAGGCCCCCCTGCCTCCCGTGGCCCAGCTCCCCGGCCGTCGTGGCCGCCGCGCCGTCGCCGGCTGAGGCGGGACTTCGGAGGCCGTACTTTTCCCCGGTGAACCGGGGAAACGTCACGCCTCCGTACGCCGATCAGGCGTCGCCGCCCTCCTGGGCCACGTCGGCGACGGCGGTCGGGTCGTCGATGCGGTACTTGGTGAACGCCTCGGCGACCACCTCGGGCTTGACCTCGCCGCGCTGGGCCAGGGCCCGCAGCGACGCCACGACCACGCTCTCGGCGTCGACCTGGAAGAACCGGCGCGCGGCCGGGCGGGTGTCGGCGAAGCCGAAGCCGTCGGTGCCGAGCACGTGGAAGTCCTCGGGCACCCAGTGGGCGATCTGCAGCGGCACCGCGCGCATGTAGTCGCTGACCGCGACCACCGGGCCCAGGGCACCCTCGAGCTTGGTGGTGACGTAGGCCTCGCGGCCCTTCTCCTCCGGGTGGTTCAGCGACCATCGCTCGGCCTCGACGGCGTCGCGGGCCAGCTCGTTCCACGAGGTCACCGACCAGATGTCGGCGGCCACGCCCCAGTCCTCGGCCAGCAGCTGCTGGGCCTTCTGGATCCACGGGAAGCCGATGCCGGAGGCGAGCAGCTGCACGTGCGGCGCCTCGCTCCCGGACTCGCCGCCCGAGACCTCGGGGGCGTCGGCGAACTTGTAGATCCCCTTGAGCAGGCCCTCGAGGTCGAGGTCCGCGGGCTCGGCGGGCTGGGCGACGGGCTCGTTGTAGACGGTCATGTAGAAGATGACGTCCTCGCCGTGCGGGTGCTCCTCGCTCGAGGTGTACATCCGGCGCAGGCCGTCCTGCATGATGTGCGCGACCTCGTACGCCGTGGCCGGGTCGTAGTGCACGACGGCCGGGTTGGTCGCGGCCAGCAGCGGGGAGTGGCCGTCGGCGTGCTGGAGGCCCTCACCGGTCAGCGTGGTGCGACCGGCGGTCGCGCCGATCAGGAACCCGCGGGCCAGCTGGTCGGCCATCGCCCAGATCGAGTCGCCGGTGCGCTGGAACCCGAACATCGAGTAGAAGATGTAGAACGGGATCATCACCTCGCCGTGGGTGCTGTACGCCGACCCGGCGGCCGTCGCCGACGCCATCGCGCCGGCCTCGGAGATGCCCTCGTGGAGCAGCTGGCCGGCCTTGTCCTCGCGCCACTTCAGCACCATCTTGCGGTCGACCGACTCGTAGCGCTGGCCGAACGGGTTGTAGACCTTGGCGCTGGGGAACATCGAGTCCATGCCGAAGGTGCGGTACTCGTCAGGGGCGATCGGCACGATCCGGTGCCCGATCTCCTTGTCCTTCATCCAGTCGCGCAGCAGCCGCACGACCGCCATGGTGGTGGCGATCTTGCCCTTGCCCGAGCCCTGCTTGAGCTCCTTGTAGCTGTCGTCGCCGGGGACCTTGAGCTCCTTGGCCCGGATGACGCGGCGGGGGATGGAGCCGCCGAGCTGCTGGCGGCGGTCCATCATGTACTGGATCTCGTCGGAGTCCTTGCCGGGGTGGAAGAACGGCGCGGTCCCCGTCGCCTCGTACGCCGACGTCAGCTCCTTGTCGCTCATCGGCAGGTAGAGCCGGTCGCGGAACTTCTTGAGGTCGTCGAGCTTGAGCTTCTTCATCTGGTGGCTGGCGTTCTTGCCCTCCAGACCCTCGATGGTCCACCCCTTCACGGTGTGGGCCAGGATCACCGTCGGCTGCCCGGCGTGCTTGGAGGCGGCGTCGAAGGCGGCGTACACCTTGCGGTAGTCGTGCCCGCCGCGGGGCAGCTTGGCGATCTGCTTGTCGCTCATGTGCTCGACCATCTTCTTCAGGCGCGGGTCGCGGCCGAAGAAGTGCTCGCGGTTGTAGGCGCCGTCCTCGACCGAGAAGGTCTGGAACTGCCCGTCCGGGGTGCTGTTCATCGCGTTGACCAGGACGCCGTCGACGTCGCGGGCGAGCAGCTCGTCCCACTCGCGGCCCCAGATCACCTTGATGACGTTCCAGCCGGCGCCGCGGAAGTTGGCCTCGAGCTCCTGGATGATCTTGCCGTTGCCGGTGACGGGACCGTCGAGCTGCTGGAGGTTGCAGTTGATGACCCAGGTGAGGTTGTCCAGCTCCTCGCGCGCGGCGACCCGCAGGGCGCCCAGCGACTCGGGCTCGGCCATCTCGCCGTCGCCCAGGAAGGCCCAGACGTTCTGCTGCGAGGTGTCCTTGACGCCGCGGTGCATCAGGTAGCGGTTGAACCGGGCCTGGTAGATCGAGTTGATCGCGGTCAGGCCCATGGAGACCGTGGGGAACTCCCAGAACTCCGGCATCAGGCGCGGGTGGGGGTACGACGACAGCCCCTTGCCGGGACCGTGCTGGACCTCCTGGCGGAAGCGGAGCAGCTGCTCCTCGGTGAGGCGACCCTCGAGGTAGGCGCGGGCGTAGACGCCGGGGGCGGCGTGACCCTGGATGTAGACCTGGTCGCCGCCGCCGGGGGCGTCCTTGCCCTTGAAGAAGTGGTTGAAGCCGACCTCGTAGAGCGAGGCCGACGACTGGTACGTCGCGATGTGCCCGCCGACCTCGAGGCCGGGGCGGTTCGCGTCGGACACGGTGACCGCGGCGTTCCAGCGGATGAACGCGCGGATGCGGCGCTCGGTCTCCTCGTCGCCGGGGAACCACGGCTCGCGCTCGGGGGTGATGGTGTTGATGTAGTCGGTGCTGCGCAGGCCGGGTACGCCGACCGAGGCCTCGCGGGCCCGCTCCAGCAGCCGCAGCATCACGTAGCGGGCGCGGTCGCGGCCGCGGTCGTCGAGCATCGCGTCGAAGGAGTCGATCCAGTCCTGGGTCTCCTCCGGATCGATGTCCGGCAGCTGGGTCGGGAGCCCCTCGTGGATCACGGCGGCGCGGGGCTGCCCTGTCTGGGACGCCTGCGGGGTGGGGGCCTGGGCCGGCACGGCCTCTTGCTCGGCCTTCGCGGAAGCCTTGTCTGAGTCGCTCACGGGCTCAACTCTGCCACCGTCCTGCGCAGGTGAGAATTTACTCACGGGTAGGTCCGGCCACCGCGCCGTCCACGGTCCGCTTGATCAACCCCTCGAGGTCGAGACCGGTCGTGGTGCGGAGCATGGACAGCGTCTGCACCACGTTGTCGGTGACCTGCTTGGGCAGCGCGCCGGCGCCGTCGGTGGACAGGACCGTGAGCTGGTCGATCGCGGCCATCGGGGCGGCGACCTCCTTGGCGATCCGGGGCAGCACCTCGATCAGCATCTGCAGCACCGCGGCCTCGTTGTAGTTGGCGAACGCCTCGGCGCGCTTCTCCATCGCCTCCGCCTCGGCCTGGCCGATGGCCAGGGTGGCGGCGGCCTGGGCCTCGCCCTCCGCGCGGGTCGCCTCGGCCTCGGCGACGCGGCGTGACCGCTCGGCCTCGCCGCGCCGCTGTCCCTCGACGGCCTCGGCCTCGGCCAGGGCGGTGCGCTGGGACTTCTCGGCCTCACCCGACAGGCGGGCCTCCTCGGCGCGGGCCTGGGCCGCGGCGATCGAGGCGGCCTTGCGGGCCTCGGCGCCGGCGATCTCGGCGGTCCGGTTGGCCTCGGCCTCCTGCTCGACCTTGTAGCGGGCGGCGTCGGCGGGCTTGCGCACCTGGGTCTCGAGCTGGCGCTCGGTCAGCGCCGCCTGGCGCACGGCGACCTTCTCCTGCTCGAGCAGGATCGCCTGGTCGCGGTCGGCCTGGCGCAGGGGCCCGGCGGCGGCCGCCTGGGCGGAGGCGGCGTCGGTCTCGGCCTTGATCTCGGCCTGCTTCAGCGCCAGGGTCCGCTGGGAGATCGCGATCTCCTCCTCGGCCTTGATCCGCGCCTGCTCGGCGGCCTGGCGGGCGTTGGCCTCGGCGATGGAGGCCGCCTGGCCGATCCGGGCGGCCTCGGGCCGGCCGAGGTCGGCGAGGTAGCTGCCGTCGTCGGTGACGTCCTGGATCTGGAAGGTGTCCAGGATCAGTCCCTGGCCGGTCAGGGAGTTCTCCGACTCGTCGGCGACGCGCTGGGCGAAGGCGGCGCGGTCGCGGATGATCTGCTCGACCGTCAGGCCTCCGACGATGGAGCGCAGCGCACCGGCCAGCACCTCCTGGGTGAAGGGCTCGACGTCCTGCTGCTGGGACAGGAAGCGCTGCGCGGCCAGCCGGATCTGGTCGGCGTTGCCGCCGACCTTGACGATCGCGACGCCCTCGACGTTGAGCTTGATGCCCTGCCCGGAGACCGCCCCGCGGATCTGCACTGAGATCCGGCGGCTGGAGAGGTCCATCGTCGCGAGCTTCTGCACGAACGGCACCACGAAGGTGCCGCCGCCCAGGATGACCTTCTGCCCCGACAGGTCCGTCGAGAGCGCGCCCGTCTCGGGGTTGAGCACCGCCTTGCCCTTGCGCCCGGTGACGATGAACGCCTGGTTGGGCCCGGCGACCTTGTAGCGGCTGGTGATCAGCAGCACCAGGAGCAGCAGCAGCACGACGAAGCCGAGGAGCGGGGGCAGGTAACCGGGCACGGGTGGCCTTTCGGTGGGTGGGGATCGGTGCAGGTGGTCGGAGCGGGCTAGAGCGGCGCGACGGTGACGGCGGTGGGGGAGAGCACCGAGGTGACGTGCACCGGGGTTCCGGCGGCCATCGGCAGGTCGGCCCGGGCGTTGAGGCGTACGACGTGCCCGCCCACCAGCACCTGCACGGTCCCGTAGCCCTCCTCGGGCACCGCGCTCACGACGCGACCCTCGCGGCCCAGGACGTCGTCGGCCACGAGCGTCCCGTCGCTGCCGGAGTCGCGGACCACGCGGGTGAGCCAGGCGGCGAGCCAGCCCAGCGCGACGCCGGCGACCGCGCCGACGCCGAGCGAGACCCCCAGGGGCGCGCCGAGCGCCTGGGCCAGGGCGGCGCCGAACCCGAGGGCCGAGACGAAGCCGCCCAGGACCGCGCTGGAGAAGGCGTCGCCGACCAGGGCGTCCAGGGAGCCCAGGACGCCCTCGAAGAGGTCGCCGACCACCAGCGAGACGGCCAGCAGGAGCAGCCCGGCGACACCGAGCACGAGGAACACCGTCATCGCGCGCCCCCCAGCGTCCCGGCCCGTCGTGTGCCGGCGGGCCGTGCCGGCCCCGGGTGCCGACCACCCGGACCGGGAGCGTAGCGGTCGACGGTGCCGCCCGTCCCCGGTCCCGTGGCGGCGGCGGAGGCGGGTTCCCGCCTGCCCCGCCGGGCGGCCCCGCCGGCTCCGCCGGAGGTCACAGGGCGGTGACGGATGCTGGACGCTCGCGGGTCGGGCTTGCGTCGTACGGCGTAACCCGGTGGACTACGGGCACGGTGGTCCCTCGCAGCAGCGGGGGACCTGGGGGCCGACGGCCCCGAGAGCACGACACATCGCACGTGAGACGACTTGATGGAGGCGGACAGGTGAGCCCGAGCGCAGGCGGCGCGGACGTCCAGCTGGGAGACCGGCTGGGATTGAAGGCCGGCATGGTCGTGCAGGAGCTCGGCTGGGACGACGACGTCGACGACGACGTACGACGCGCCCTCGAGGACGCGATCGACTCCGACCTCGTCGACGGCGAGCACGGCGACGTCGTGGACGCGGTGTGGCTGTGGTGGCGCGACGGCGACGGCGACCTCGTCGACACCCTCGTGGACGCCCTGACCGACCTGGTCCGGGGCGGTGCGATCTGGCTGGTGAGCCCCAAGGTGGGTCGTCCCGGCGCCGTGGATCCCTCCGACGTGGCCGAATCTGCGCCGATCGCGGGACTTTCCACCACGACGACCGTTCCTGTAGGTGAAGACTGGACGGGCACGAGGCTCGTCGCACCCAAGAGTCGCTGACCCACTGCCGCAGGAGGCCCCCGACCGATGTTCCGCCAGCTCACCACGCAGGCCCTTCGTCAAGCTCGTCTCGTCAAGGTGATGGCGGAGTCCGGGGTGATCCGGCCCTACGGCCCGACCACGCTGGCCGGCATCGGCAAGGCGCTCTACACCCGAGGCATCGGGTTCGCGGGCGGCATCCAGGCGCTCGCCGTCCGGTCCCCCGACGAGGTCGGGCTGATCGACGAGCTCGGCGAGCTCACCTGGTCCCAGATCGACGACCGGGCCACCCGCCTGGCGCACGGGCTCAAGGAGCTCGGCGTGGGGGAGGGCGACAGCGTCGCGGTCCTGTGCCGCAACCACCGCTACTTCGTCGACGTCTCGACGGCCCTGTCGAAGCTCGGCGCGGACATCCTCTACCTCAACACCGCGTTCTCGGCGCCGCAGCTCGGCGAGGTCTGCGAGCGCGAGAAGCCCGCGGCGATCGTCTTCGACGAGGAGTTCACCGAGCTGGTGGACAAGTCCGGCATCGAGGTCACCCGCGTCCTGGGCTGGCACGACGGCGACGCGGGGGACAGCACCCTGGTCGAGGACCTCGTGAAGTCGGGCAGCACCAAGCCGCTCCCGGTGCCCGAGCACACCACCCGCCCGGTGATCCTGACCTCCGGCACGACCGGGACGCCCAAGGGCGCTCCCCGGGGCGAGTCGGGCCTGGACGGCGCGGTGGCGCTGCTCTCGAAGATGCCGCTCAAGACCGGCGGGACGACGTACATCGCGGCGCCGCTGTTCCACACCTGGGGCTGGGCGCACCTCAACCTGGCGATGCTGCTCGGCTCCACCCTGGTGCTCACCCGCAAGTTCGACCCGGCCGGCGCGCTGAAGACCGTGCGGGAGCACGACTGCGACGCGATGGTCGTGATCCCGGTGATGATGCAGCGGATCATGAAGCTCCCGGAGGAGGACCGCCAGGGCGACTTCTCCACCCTCCGCGTGGTCGCGGCGTCCGGCTCGGCGCTTCCCGGCGACCTCGCCACCGACTGGATGGACGCCTTCGGGGAGAACCTTTACAACACCTACGGCTCGACCGAGGTCGCCTGGGCCACGATCGCCCAGCCGCGCGACATGCGTGAGGCGCCCGGGACGGCCGGCAAGCCGCCGTACAACACCGTGGTGAAGATCTACGACGAGGACGGCCAGGAGGTCGCCGCGGGCGAGTCGGGCCGGATCTTCGTCGGCAACACCATGCTCTTCGGCGGCTACACCGGTGACACCGACGAGAAGAAGGACATGATCGACGGCCTGATGTCCTCGGGCGACGTGGGTCGCTTCGACGAGGAGGGACGCCTGTTCGTCGAGGGCCGCGACGACGAGATGATCGTCTCCGGCGGCGAGAACGTCTTCCCCAAGGAGGTCGAGGACTGCCTCTCGCGCCACGAGAACGTCTCCGACGTCGCGGCCATCGGTGTCGACGACGAGGACTTCGGCAAGCGGCTGCGGGCCTTCGTGGTCAAGGACGGCGACGTCGACGAGGACACCCTCAAGGGCCACGTCAAGGAGAACCTCGCGCGCTACAAGGTGCCGCGCGAGATCGTCTTCCTCGACGAGCTGCCGCGCAACGCGACCGGCAAGGTGCTCAAGAAGGACCTCAAGGACTACGACGAGGACGGCAACCCGGGCGCCGGCTCCGACGACTCCGGGTCCGACGACGAGGCCTCGGGGAGCGACGGCGAGGACTGATGTCGTACGGCCTCGCGCGGGCTGTCACCATGGCGGCATGAGCTCGATCATCGCCGGCCGCGCGGACGCGGTCACCCGCTGCCTGGCGGGACCGTCGATCGGCGAGCGCGCTCCCGACTTCACCCTGCGCGACCAGCACGGCGCCGAGGTGACGCTGTCCGAGGTGGCCCGGGGCAAGGCCGCCCTGGTGGTCTTCTACCCGTTCGCGTTCAGCGGCGTGTGCACCGGCGAGCTGCTCGGCTTCCGGGACCGGCTCGGGGACTTCGAGACCGCCACCTCGACCCTGGTGGCGATCAGCTGCGACCCGCTCTACGCCCAGCGGGCGCTGGCCGACCGGGACGCCCTGTTCTTCCCGCTGCTGAGCGACTTCTGGCCCCACGGCGCGGTCGCCTCGGCGTACGGCGTGTTCGACGACCGCACCGGGAGCGCCACCCGCTCGTCGTTCGTCCTCGACCGCGAGGGCGTGGTGCGGTGGTCGGTGCACAACGAGCTGATGGAGGCGCGCGACCTCGACCAGCACGCCCGGGCCCTCGCCGAGCACGCCTGATGTAGTCCTTTGGGACTATTTCGTGTTCAACTGCTTGATTGGCGGGTTTCCGCCAGCCATACTTCTCATGTCGCGCCGCTGGTGACCCGAGACGCCAGCGGCGCGACTTTCACGTCCGGGGTCGGTGCCGGGGTCCGACGGTGCTTGGTCGCCCCGACCCACCTCCCGTAGTCTGTGCCCGCCCGTGAGCCTCGCTCCGGGTCCGGGGCGTATAGCTCAGCGGTAGAGCCCCTCGCTTACAACGAGGTGGTCGGGGGTTCGATCCCCTCTGCGCCCACCAGTAGGTCTCTGACCTGCGGTTTCGTCGTCTTGTCGGTGCTGCCGTCGAACATCGGTTCGATGCACAACGCTCACAGACCACCTAACGGAGCCAGCCCGTGACGAAGCTGCACCCCCTCATCGACTCCTGGACCCTCGCCCTGGAGTCCGAGAACAAGTCCCCCCGCACCATCGAGGGCTACCTCGAGTCCATGCGGCTCTTCGACCGATGGCTCAACCAGCACCACCCCGACCTCATGCCCGACCAGATCACCGCCACCCACATCCGCACCTGGCTCGTCGAACTCGCCCACACCGGCCGCCGCCCCACCGTGAAGACCCGGTGGGGCGGCCTCAAGCAGTTCTTCACCTGGTGCCTCACCGAAGCAGAGATCGACACCGACCCCATGGGCGCGATGTAGGCCCCGATGGTGCCGCCCATCCCCGTCGGGCTGGACCGCGCAGTCGGGGCGGTTGGCGGGGGAGTAGACAATAACGGAGGGGTGGGCCGTGAGCGCGAGGCTGCCACCCGGGGCGACAGTTCGGCTGCGCTGTCGGTCGTGATGCATTTCGACTTGCGTAGAGTGCCCGGCGTGCCGTCGCTGTGGGTTGCCGAGCTGTACGCCAGCGACCGCACCAAGGAGAAGATCCTGAACTCTCACCACATCGCCTACGACGACGTTCGGGACGTCCTGGTGTGCCAGCCTGGGCTTGCGTGCTGGTGGGACGAGCATCCCGAGCGTGGGTGGCGGGCGCTGACCGAACAAGCAATAACGGGCAAAACGTGCTTAATCGTTCTGTACCCTGTTGAAAGTCCCCTCGGCGACGAGTGGGCGCTCGGCAGTTGCTACGAGGCGTAGCATCAACGATGAAGGGGCAGGAGACCATGATGAACCGTGAAGAGGCACTCGAGTTCTTCGAAGAGGACGAGAACCCGGCCGACGTGCGAGCCGCCTTCGAAACTGCTCGCGACCGTGCATCTGCTGAGGCGTTCCAGCTCACCGCCTCCACCGTGACGTACTCGCGGGTCACCTTTCGCCCGAGCTCCGCTCTGGCAATCGACGAATTGGCCTCGATCTAGCTGCCAAAGCCGCGGCGCGTGGCCTCGATGTCGGCGCTGCGGATACCGAGGCCGATACGCCGGATTCGGCAGCCCAGCAGCTGGCAGTTGATCATCACGATCGCGCCAGACACCATGTGCCGCTCCGGAGGGATCTCCCAGATCAATGTGTCCGCGTCCGGGATGCCGTCGAATGTGCAGTCCTTCATGACGCCGTCGCCGAGCATCACCAGTACAGCTGGTCCCTCAAGGATGCAATTTTCGAAGATGACGTCTCGGATTACGTCGTCGACCACGGCTAGGTCAGGGATCCGCAGGGTCTGGTTCCTGTAGTGGCGATCGCCTGGATGCATCGTGGTCACCGGCACAGACTAGTCACCGCGCCCCCCTGCCGGGGCGGCCACCGTCGGAGCGGTGGCAACGTGCTCGAGCGTGTCACCGGGTGTCGATAGGTCAGATGCGCTTGGTCTTGGTGCCTAGGCGCCCGGCCTCGATGAGGGTCAGCTGGTCCTGGCGGATCCACCACCGGCGGCCGACCCCGGTGGCGGGGAGCAGGTCGCGGTGGATGCGCGCGAGTACGGCCTTGTCGGTGCGGCCCAGCTGGCGGGCGGCTTCGCGGTAGGTGACCCAGTCGTCGTCCACGGCCTGGCCGGGGTGACGGTGTGCACGGCGTTGACGGTGTAGTCGCCCAGGCGGGTGACCGCGCCCCGGAAGAAGATCGGGAAGCCGATGTGGCGGATCTGGGGGCTCGCGGCGCCGGGCTCGGGTTGTGGAGCCCCGCGCAAGACGTCGTCGACTGGGTCCTCGCGCAGCTCGCCGAGGCGTCGGCATGAGCGGCAGATGGTTAACCAGCTTAGCCGTACTGAACCCAACCCCGTGCGGTTAGAGGTTCCCCTGCTCAATGGCCTTCGACACATGGGGGCCGATCTGCTTCACGATCTCGCTGATGCTCGACGTCATCACCGCGTTGGCCAACTTGCCACCCAGACCCCGGAATTTTTCCTGCGCGTCAGAGCCTTCGGCCTCGGCCTCGGCTCGGGTAAACAGAGCCCCGCCGAGTTGCAGCGCAACGTCGCGGACAGCCTCGGGGCCGTACTTGTCCAAGTGATCGAGCAGGAAGATCGCACGCTTGACCAGGCCCAGCATGTACGCCTTGGCCTCGAGCGGGAGGGCGTCGTCCTCTGCGATCGTCCTGGCCGCGTCTTCCAGAGTGTCACGAAGCGACTGCACCTCGTCCTCACCGATTGACAAGGCTTCCCGGCCAGCGACCACCGACGCGAATGCCCGCAGCATGTTCAGGTGGGTGTCCTCAATCGCAGGCCGGGCCCGGTTCTCGACGGTGTCCCACGGCGTAGTCGCGAAACCGACGCCGGCGTACCAATATGGCAGGGAATCACGAAAGACTTCTACAGAGACGCCTCGCATTTCGAGTTGATCGATCGTCTCGTCGACCTGCCTGACAAGGTTGAGGGCGTGCGTGTGCACACGCCATGCGTTCAGGTCATCCATGCCCCCAAACCCATGAGCGGACTGGGCATAAGTGTTTGGAGGCACTCGCAGGGTTCGCAACAGGCTGGCCAACAACTCGGCAATGTTTTGAGTCACCCGAGTGATCCCTTCGTGCGGTCGACAGTGCGGCTTGAACGTAGTCGACACCACCGAGACCGCGAGGTTGTTCGACCGTGACCACGAATCCCCGGAAGTCGTCCGCTCGCGAGTTCGGCCACCGCTACCGGTCACCGTCAGCCCCGATGGCCGGGTTCTGGTCGTGCGCAAGGGCCTACAGTTACTCCCTCCCGACGTCGCGACCGCGGTCCGCGACTGGCCCCACGCCCACGGCCTAGACGAGAACGAGATCCCCATCGGCTGCCCATCATCCGCCTCGCCCCGTGGGGGCCCATCAGGTCCGCGAGATGCAGCGCCTTCGCGCCACCCGTGCCGCGTACCGGTCCGCGATCGCGCGGCAGTTCCCGGTCTGAGACAGGCGCCCCAAGGCGACCATGCACAATGCGTAACGCGGCATCATTTACGACGAGGTGGTCGGGGCTTCGACCCCCTCTGCGCCCACTCCCTGACCGGTGCGGTCGGAGGGAGGACATGGTGGAGGCCTTCGCGCAGGTGCTGCGGGTCGGCGGGCGCCTGGGTGCGCACATCTCGCCGAGATCGACGGCTGAGTCCGCGTTCGCGCCCCATCCCCGGCCGTGCCCGGGCCGGCGGGGGCGCGGCCCTGGCGCGAGCAGCGAGGATGTCGTCGCGCGGCGGGGCTCGCTAGGGTGCACCCAACCCCGAGTGAAGGAGGTCACACCCGTGATCGTGCCGTTCTCCGTCAACGACTTCCTGGACCGGGCGCTCGCCGTCTACCGCGACCGCACCGGCGTGGTCGACGAGCCGCAGCAGCCGGCGACCTCGCTCGGGGAGGTGACCTACGCCCGGATGGGGGAGCTGGCGCGGGCCCAGGCCGCCAAGCTCGACGAGCTCGGCATCGGGGTGGGGGACCGGGTCGCCTACGTCTCGCACAACAGCGCGCGGCTGCTCACCTCGTTCTTCGGTGTCATCGGCAGCGGACGCGTCCTGGTCCCGATCAACTTCCGGCTCTCGGTGGCCGAGATCTCCTACATCGTGGAGCACTCCGGAGCCCGGGTGCTGTACGTCGACCCCGAGCTCACCGAGGTCCTCGAGCAGGTCGAGTGCGAGCACGTCTTCGTGATCGGGGACGACCGGGACATGTACCTCGAGGGCGTCGAGCCCGTGGCGTGGGAGCCTGACGAGAACGCCACCGCGACGATCAACTACACCTCCGGCACCACCGCGCGGCCCAAGGGCGTGCAGATCACCCACCGCAACATCTGGACCAACGCGGTCACCTTCGGGCTGCACGCCGGGGTCACCGACCGCGACGTCTACCTGCACACGCTGCCGATGTTCCACGCCAACGGCTGGGGCTGGCCGTTCGTGGCCACCGGCGTCGGGGCGGCCCACGTGGTGATCCGCAAGATCGACGGCGCCGAGATCCTGCGCCGGGTGGAGCGCCACGGCGTGACCGTGATGTGCGCGGCCCCGGCGGTGGTCGCCTCGGTCCTGGAGGCCGCCGAGAGCTGGGAGGGCGAGATCCCCGGCCGCGACCGGGTGCGGATCATCGTCGCGGGCGCACCGCCGCCCACCCGCACCGTGGCCCGCGTGGAGGAGGAGCTGGGCTGGGAGTTCATCCAGATCTACGGCCTCACCGAGACCTCCCCGCTGCTCACCGTCAACCGCACCCGCTCCGAGTGGGACGACCTGGACCCCCAGGAGCGGGCGACGCGCCTGGTGCGCGCCGGCCAGCCGGCCCTGGGTGCCACCCTGCGGGTCTCGGAGTCCGGCGAGGTGCTCGCCCGCTCCAACACCGTCCTGGCCGGCTACTGGGAGCAGCCGGAGGAGACCGCGGCGGCGCTGGCCGACGGCTGGTTCCACACCGGGGACGGCGGCGTCGTGGGCGACGACGGCTACCTGACCATCTCGGACCGCAAGAAGGACGTGATCATCACCGGGGGCGAGAACGTCTCCTCAATCGAGGTCGAGGACGCGATCTTCTCCCACCCCGACGTCGCCGAGGTCGCCGTGATCGGCGTACCCGACGACAAGTGGGGGGAGACCATCAAGGCGCTCGTGGTGCGCACCGAGGGCTCGGAGCTCACCGAGGCCGAGCTCATCGACTACGTCAAGGGCAAGGTCGCGCGCTACAAGGCGCCCTCCTCGGTGGAGTTCCGCGAGGTGCTCGCGCGCACGGCGACCGGCAAGCTGCAGAAGTTCAAGCTGCGCCAGCCCTACTGGGCCGATCGCGACCGCCAGGTCAACTGACGGCGTGGACTAGCCTCCGGGGCATGCCGACCCTGGGAGACGTGACCGCGCTGCTCGAGGAGTGGTACCCGCCGGAGCACGCCGACGACTGGGACGCCGTCGGTCTGGTCTGCGGCGACCCGGCCGAGGAGGTGCGTCGCGTCCACCTCGCGGTCGACCCGACGTGCGCCACCGTGTCGGAGGCCCTGGAGGCCGGGGCGCAGCTCCTGGTGACCCACCACCCGCTCCTGCTCAAGGGCGTCCACGGGGTGCCGACGACCGGCCCGAAGGGACGGCTGGTCCACGACCTCGTTCGCGGCGGGTGCGCGCTCCTCGCCGCGCACACCAACGCCGACTCACCCGTCGGTGGCGTCTCGGAGTCGCTGGCGCTCGCGCTGGGGCTCGTCGACGTGCGCCCCCTGGAGCCGGACGCTGACGTCGCCCGGGGGGAGCCCGACCGCGGCTCGGGACGGGTGGGGCGCCTCGAGCGATCCGTCACCCTGCGGGAGTTCGCCGAGCACGTCGGACGGGTCCTGCCCGCCAGCGCCCACGGCGTGCGCGTCGCGGGCGACCCCGACCAGCGCGTCGAGCGCGTCGGCCTGTGCGGCGGTGCCGGCGACTTCCTGCTCGACCGCGCCCGGGCGGAGGGGGTCGACGTCTACCTGACCTCCGACCTGCGTCACCACCCCGCCTCGGAGCTGCGGGAGCACGCCGCGGTCGCCCGACCCGGCGAGGCCGGAGCGCCCGCCCTGGTCGACGTCGCGCACTGGGCCGCCGAGAGCACCTGGCTGCCGGTGCTCCGGCGTCGTCTGGAGGACGCGTGGGGAGATACGGTGGAGGTCCACGTGAGCACGATCGTCACCGATCCGTGGACCTTCCGGGTGTAGCCACCCCCGTCCCGGACCATCCCCGCGCCACCCCGTCCGTCCGGGCCCACCGCCCGGCCCCGCGTCTCGTAGGAGTCCCCTGGTGAAAGCCGACCCGTCCGTCCAGATGCAGCTGCTGGAGGTCCAGGAGCTCGACTCGCGCATCGACTCCCTGAACCACCGCCTCGGCTCGATCCCCGAGACCGCGGCCCGCCGGGAGCTGGCGGCACGACGCACGGTGGTGCAGAACCAGGTCCGCGACCTGCGGATCGAGGTCGACGACCTCACGCGGGAGCAGAAGCGCGCCGACGCCGACGTCGAGCAGGTCAAGACCCGGCGCACCCGCGACCAGGGGATGGTCGACCGCGGCGAGGTCAAGGACCCCAAGGCGCTCGAGCGGATGGTGGGCGAGCTGGAGTCGCTGAACCGCCGGATCTCCTCCCTCGAGGACGTCGAGATCGAGGTCATGGAGAAGCTGGAGTCGACCGAGGCGGCGCTGCGGGAGCGCTCCGACGAGCTCGCCGCCCTCGACGAGCAGGACGCCGGGCTGGCCTCCGCGCTGGAGCAGAAGGCCGGCGACCTCCAGACCGAGCTGGAGACCGTGCAGGCCGACCGGTTCGCCGCGGCCCAGGGCCTGCCCGAGGACCTGGTCGCCCTCTACGAGCGGCTGCGCGCCCACAAGGGCGGCGTCGGCGCCGCGGCCCTGCGGCGCCGCGAGTGCGGCGGCTGCCGCCTCACCCTGAACGCCTCGGACCTGGGCGCGATCACCAAGCGTCCCGAGGACGACGTGGTGCGGTGCGAGGAGTGCGACCGGATCCTGGTGCGCACCCCCGAGTCGGGCCTGCGCCCCGGCGTCGAGATCCCCAACTAGGCCGCGCGGCTCACAGGTCCTCGACGACGACGTCGAGGGCCACGCCGTGGCGTCCGGCGCCGGCCTCCTCCACGGTCCACCCGAGGTCGCGCCACGCCTCCGCCAGCGCGGTCGGCGTGCGCGGCGCGACGCCGTGCTCGAGCAGCGCCCGGGTCAGGCGGCCCTTGGTGGCCTTGTTGAAGTGGCTGACCACCGTGCGCCGGTCACCGACCTGCTGGAGGACGCGGACGGCGGCCACCCGGGGCGCGAGGTCGACCGACGGGCGCCAGAACGCGGCGTACGTCGAGGAGCGCAGGTCCACGACCAGGCCGGAGCCGGCCGCCTCGACGACCACGGGGTCCAGGGCCGCCCGCCAGTGGCCGGACACGGTCCCCAGCCCCGGCAGGGCGGTGTCGCCGGAGAGCCGGTAGGAGGGGATCCGGTCCCCGGGTCGCACCAGCCCGAGCAGGGACGACTGCACCGCGAGCCACCGCGAGGCCCGGCGCCGGGCCGCCGCGTCCAGGCCCGCCACGTCGAGGTGGTCGTAGAGGACGCCGGTGTAGACGACGTCCGCCCGGGCCGTGGGCAGCGCGGTGAGCCGGGCGTCGCGTGCGACGGCGTCGGCCTGCGAGGGCCCGAGACCCAGGACCCGCGCGGCCTCCTCGGGCCTGTCGCGCGCCAGCGCCTCCAGGGTCGAGACGACGTCGCGGCGCGGTGCCGTCAGCTCGGGGAAGGCGAGTGTCTCGAGGTCCAACGGCTTGCCCCGACGGGGGACCGACTTGCCCTCCGAGGGCGGCAGCAGGATCAGCACCGGGTCACCCTAGAGGCCGCAGTGACGCGGCCGCCGCGCCCCGTCGGCCACCGGCCCTAGGGTGAGCCCAGGCGCGGGACGTCCCGCGCCGGGCGGAGGAGGACGACGTGGGATCTCGGGTGCTCAAGGTCGGGGCGATCGACGACGGGGTGGCCGCGAGCGACCTCGCCCGCGGGATCACCGCCATCCAGGCCGAGCTCGAGGTGAGCCCGGACTTCCCACCCGAGGTGCTGGCCGCCGCCGAGCAGGCTGCGGCCTCGCCCCGGCTGCCCGACCTCGACCGGACCTCGCTGGAGCTGGTGACCATCGACCCGGTGGGGTCGATGGATCTCGACCAGGCGATGCACCTCGAGCGCGACGGCACGGGCTACGTCGTGCACTACGCGATCGCCGACGTCGCGGCCTTCGTGACGGCCGGGGACCCGGTCGACCTCGAGGCCCACCGGCGCGGGGAGTCCCTGTACGGCGCCGACAGCCTGGTGCCGCTGCACCCGAAGGTGCTCAGCGCCGGCGCCGCCTCCCTGCTGCCCGACCAGCTGCGCCCGGCGTTCCTCTGGACGATCACGCTCGACGCCGCCGGGGCGACCACCTCGGCCACGGTCGAGCGGGCCCGGGTGCGCTCGCGCGCCCGCCTGGACTACGCGGCCGTCGACGCGGGCCTGGCGGCCGGGGCCTCGACCGGCACACCGGCGGCCGTCGGGGGTGGCACGCTCACGCTGCTGCGCGAGGTGGGCGAGCTCCGGATCGCCCAGGAGGCGGCCCGGGGCGGGGTGTCGCTGCCCATGCCGGCCCAGGAGGTGGGGATCCAGGACGGGCGCGCCCGGCTGGAGTACCGCGCGATGCTCCCCGTCGAGTCGTGGAACGCCCAGATCTCGCTGCTGACCGGGTTCGCCGCGGCCGCGATGATGATCGAGCACCGGGTCGGCGTGCTGCGCACGCTCCCGCCGGCCCCCGACGGCGCGGTGGACCGGCTGCGGCGCACGGCGCGGGCGCTGGGGATCGACTGGCCGGCCGAGGTGGGCCACGCCGACCTCATCCGCACGCTCGACCCGACCAGGCCGGCCGACGCGGCGATGGTGGTCGCGGCGACCACGCTGCTGCGCGGAGCGGCGTACGCCGCGTTCGACGGCGAGCTCCCCGACCAGCTCGAGCACGCGGCGCTCGCCTCGCCGTACGCCCACGTGACGGCGCCGCTGCGACGCCTGGTGGACCGCTTCGGCCTGGAGGTCTGCGCCGCGATCTGCGCGGGCACCCCGGTGCCGTCGTGGGCGCGCGAGGCGCTGCCGCAGCTGCCGGCGGAGATGCAGGCCTCGGGTCGGCGGGCGGGCGCCTACGAGCGGGCCGTCCTGGACCTGGTCGAGGCCATGACGCTCCAGCGGCGGGTCGGGGAGAGCTTCGAGGCGGTGGTCCTGGAGGCCCAGGAGGACGGCCGGCGCGGGACCGTGATGCTGCGCGATCCCGCGGTGGAGGCGTCCGTGCGCTCCCGGTCGAAGCTCCCGGTGGGGGAGAGCGCGACGGTCGTGCTGCGCGAGGCCGACCCGACGACCCGCCGGGTCCGCTTCGAGCTCTGAGCAGGAGGCCGGGTCAGACCGCCCGTGCGGGTCGCGCGGCCCGCTGCTCGTCCTGCACCGATCGCGGCGGGGGGATCACGGCCGCACCACGGGCCGCCTCGGCGGCCGGCAGCGTCACCGAGAAGGTGCTGCCCGACCCCAGCTCGGAGACCACCTCGATGCTGCCCCCGTGCCGCTCCACGATCCGCTTGACGATGACCAGGCCGAGGCCCGTGCCGGGCTGCTCGACGGCCGCGGGGTTGGTGGAGCGGAAGAACTCGGTGAACAGCTGCGCCCGGTCGGACTCGGAGATCCCCAGGCCCTGGTCGCGGACCTCGAGGACCACCTGGTCGCCGGCCGTGCGGACGGCGAGCTCGACCCGACGGCCCGGCGGGGTGTACTTGACGGCGTTGCTGACCAGGTTCACCACGACGGTGTCGAGGTCGGCGGGCTCGCCCAGCACCAGGGCGGGGCCGACGGCGGGCACGACGCCGACGTCGAGGGACTTGGCCTGCGAGGAGACGGCCGTCAGCGCGAGGGCGTCGTCGACCAGGGTGCGCAGGTCCACCACGACGGGGCGGAACGGCTGCTGGGCCTCCCCGACGCGACGCAGCATCAGGAGGTCCTCGATCACCCGGGACATCCGACGCGACGCCCGGTCGATCGCGGTCAGGGACTCCAGCGCCTCCTCGGAGATGTCGACGTCGCCGGTGCGCAGCATCTCCAGGTGCCCGGCGACGGTGGTCAGGGGGCTCTTGAGCTCGTGGGAGACCGTGGCGATCAGCTGGCTCTTGTAGCTGTCCAGCGCCTGGAGCTCGGTGACCAGCGCGTGCTCACGCTCGAAGGTGCGGGCGTTGAGGGTGGCGCGGCCGAGGTCGTGCCCGATGTCGAGCAGGGCGTCGCACTCCACCGAGGTCCAGGCGCGACCGGCGTCGCTGCGCATCAGGACCAGGCTGCCCATCACCTCCGGGCCCGCGCCCAGGGGCACGAAGACCAGCGAGGCCATCCCCATGCCCTCCACGAGGGACACGACGTGGTCGAAGTGCCGGCGGGCCATGCGCCGCGGCAGCGGCAGGCCGCGTCCGACGGTCATCACCGCCTGCTCGTGCCAGCAGAAGGCGGCCGCGCGCTCGGCGAAGGCGACGATCTCCGGGGGCAGGCTGGCGCTGAGGTCGTCGGGCAGGAACACCGCCTGCGAGGTCTCGGCGTCGCGGACCGTCTTGATCCACACGCGCTCGGCCCCGAAGCCCTCGAGCAGGGTGCGCTCGCTGGCCTCCAGCAGACCGGCCAGGCTGAGCTGGGCGCTGGTGGTGCGGACGATGGACTTCACGGTCTCAGCCATCGCCACCTGGGCGGCGAGCGCCTCGCGCTCGACCGCGGACAGGACCGACCGGGAGGCCAGCCCGGCGAACCGCTGGAGCACCTGGCGGCGCTCGGGTCCGGGGCGCCGTCCGTCCACCGGCTCGTCGATGGCCAGGGTGCCGCGCAGGACCCCCTGCTCGTCGTGCAGCGGGGCGACCAGCATGTCCTCGGGGTGCCAGGCGTCAGGGGCGTCGCTCGGGGTGCCCTCGGGGACGATCCAGCCGTCGCCCTCCTCGGCGGCGGTGGCGATCTCGTGGGGGACGAAGCGCAGGGTGCCCCAGTGCTCGGCGCGGTCGAGCTCGCTCGTCATCAGGTGCACGGGCAGCCGCGAGCCGATCTCCTCGGGCCGTCCGGTGTCGACGACGAGGACCAGGTCCTCACCTCGGCGGATGCGGATCGCGGCAGCCGCGAAGCCGGCCACGGCGACCACGCCGTCGGCGATCAGCTGCAGGTTCTCGGTCAGCGCGTCGGGCAGGCGAAGGCCGACCACGCTGTCGGGACGAGGTGCGGGCAGCACGCCGTCGCCTGTCGGTGCGTTCATGGATGTCCCCTCCGAGATCAACGGTAGGCGCGAGGACCGACAGGCGTGGCGGAACCCCATGAAAATGGTCATAACGGACCGTTCTGGCGGCGATTCGCCAGGGCTGCGTGCCCTATCCTGGGTCGAGCGGACGGGCTGGCCGGGCGACCGCGTCGGGGAGCGATCCCCGTCGAGGAAGGTCCGGGCTCCACAGGACGAGGTGGTGGGCAACACCCACCCGGGGCGACCCGCGGGATCAGTGCCACAGAGAACAGACCGCCCTCCCGGCCCAGCCGGGGAGGCAAGGGTGAAACGGTGGTGCAAGAGACCACCAGCGCGGCGGGTGACCGTCGCGGCTCGGCAAACCCCACCTGGAGCAAGACCGAACAGCGAGTGCTCGAGGGTGGTCCGCCCGAGCTCGCGGGTAGGTCGCTGGAGGTGGTCGGCAACGGCCACCCGAGATGGATGGTCGCCAACCGGGGCGTCGTGAGGCGCCCCGGCGAACAGAACCCGGCCTACGAGCCAGCCCGTCCGCACCCGGGGCCCCTCATGCGCAGCAGCGTTCCTACTGCAGGCGCGTGACCTGCACGTCGACGAACATCCGCGAGGTGCCGGAGCCGGAGAAGATCCCGGCCAGCGGCTTGACGTCGTTGTAGTCGCGCCCGGTCGCGGTGATCACGTGCCGGTCGCCGGGCTCGGTGTCGTTGGTCGGGTCGAACCCGCGCCACCCCTCGTCCCACCACTCGATCCACGCGTGCGACTCGCCCTTGGCCGACTCCCCGATCGCGGGGTCGACGCGCGGGTGCAGGTAGCCCGAGACGTAGCGCGTGGGGATGCCGACCGAGCGCATGGCGCCGATCGCGATGTGCGCCATGTCCTGGCACACGCCGCTGCGCGAGGTCCAGGAGTGGGCCGCGAACGCGTCGACGCTGGTGGAGCCGGAGACGTACTTGACCTCGCGGTGGACCAGCGCGCAGATCTCGCGCGCCGCCTCGCCCGGCACCTCGCTGGCGGCGGCGATGTCGCGGGCCGCCGCGACGAGGTCGTCGGTCGGGCGCACCCGGTCGGAGAGCGAGAGGTACTCCGTGTGGGTGTCGGCGGTGCGGAAGTCGCGCAGCTGCTCCCAGGTGAGCACGGCCGGGCCCGCCGGGCTGCGGTCGGTCTGCACCGTGGCGGTCGCGGTGACCGTCAACGAGGTGTGCGGGTCGAGGACCTCGAACGCCGTGACCTGGGAGCCCCAGTAGTCGCGGTAGGTGTAGGTCCACGGGGTCGGGGAGACCTCCACGCGGGAGTGCACCACGATCTGGCCCGGCTGGGTCTGCGGCGTCAGGCGCGCCTCGTTGAACGAGGTGTTGGCCCGGCCGGCGTACTCGAAACCGGTGGTGTGCGCGATGCGCAGCTGCATGCTCATGAACGGACTCCGTGCCACTCGGTCGCCTCGGCCCCGGCGAAGTAGCGCCGGGTGATCGCGTCGGTCGCCAGCGCGCAGGTGCGCTGCAGGCGCTCCATCTCCGCGGGGAGCTCGGAGACGAAGTCGCTCAGGGAGCGGTACTCCAGCTCCGCGCGGGTGCGGCCCAGCAGGCGCTGGGCCTCGTTCTGCACGCCGGCGCGGGTGCCACCGGACTCCAGGCTCTCCAGGCAGCGCTCGGCGCGGCTCAGGCCGAAGACCACCGAGCGCGGGAACAGCCGGTCCAGGAGCAGGAACTCCGCGGCCCCCCGCTCGGTCTCCAGGCCCTTGTAGGTGCGCAGGAACGCCTCGTAGGCGCCGCAGGCCCGCAGCGAGGTGCCCCAGGCCGACCCCGAGGTCAGGGCGGCGGTGGCCACCAGCCGCGAGGTCATGTCGGCCCGCTCGATGGAGCGGCCCAGCACCAGGAACTGGTAGCCCTCGTCGCGGGTCATCGTGGCCTCGGCGATGCCGTTGACCTGGGCCGCACGGTCGCGCACCCAACGGAAGGCGACCGGCGGACGCATGGAGCGGAAGTGCCCCGAGGGGACCGCCCGATAGGTCGTGTTGAGCGCCTCCCACATCGAGGTCGAGAGGGTCTCGCGCGCCCGTCTCGCGCTCTCGCGCGCGGCGGCCAGGGTCGCCGCGATCGACGCGTTCGACCCGGTGTCGTAGGCCAGGACCCGCAGCACGTGCTGGGTGTTCATCGGGGAGTCGGCGGCGACGTCGACGTCGACGCCCATGATCGAGAGCAGGGTGCGGCAGGTCGCCTCCTCGTCGACACCTGGGTCCTCGAGGATCAGCTGGGTCTGCACGTCGAGGATGCGCGCGGTGTCCTCCGCCCGCTCGACGTAGCGCCCGATCCAGAACAGCGACTCCGCGATCCGGCTCAGCACGACGCCACCTGCTTCCCGCTCGAGACCTGGTCCTGCTGCTGTTGCTGCTGCTGGTCGTGCTGGCTGGAGAACGAGTCCAGCGCGGGGCCGACGTCCTGCGGCGTGGAGTGGACCTCGACCCGCTGCGGCTCGGTGCGCTGCACCTGGCGGTGGTGCCCGGCCAGGACCCAGGTGTCCTTGGACCCGCCGCCGCGCGAGGAGTTCACGATCAGCTCGCCCTCGCCCAGGGCGACCCGGGTGAGGCCACCGGGGAGCACCCAGACGCGGTTGCCGTCGTTGACCGCGAAGGGCCGCAGGTCGACGTGGCGCGGACGCATCATGCCGTCGACGTACGTCGGCACGGTGCTCAGCTGGATCACCGGCTGGGCGATCCAGCTGCGGGGGTCCTCCACTACCTTGGTGCGCAGCTCGTCGAGCTCGGCGCGGGTGGCCTGGGGGCCGATCACGATGCCCTTACCGCCCGAGCCGTCGACCGGCTTGAGGACCAGCTCGTCGAGGCGGTCCATGACCTCCTCGCGGTGGTCGGCGTCGCCCAGGCGCCAGGTGTCGACGTTCTTGAGCACCGGCTCCTCGCCCAGGTAGTAGCGCACCAGGTCGGGCAGGTAGGTGTAGATCAGCTTGTCGTCGGCGACCCCGTTGCCCACGGCGTTGGCGATGGTGACGTTGCCGGCACGGGCGGCGTTGAGCAGGCCCGAGCAGCCGAGCAGCGAGGTGCTGCGGAAGTGCACCGGGTCGAGGAACTCGTCGTCCACGCGCCGGTAGATCACGTGCACCGGCTCCAGGCCCTGGGTCGTGCGCATCATCACCCGGCCGCGACGGCACTCCAGGTCGCGACCCTCGACCAGCTCGACGCCCATCGTGCGGGCGAGCAGCGCGTGCTCGAAGTAGGCGCCGTTGAAGACACCCGGGGTGAGCACCACGACGTTGGGGTCGGTGACACCGGCCGGGGCGGCCGCGCGCAGGGCCGTGAGCAGCTTCTGGGGGTAGCCGGCGACGGGGCGGATCCGGTGCTGGGCGAAGGTCTCGGGCAGGGCGGCGGCGATGGCGCGGCGGTTGGTCATCACGTACGACACCCCCGAGGGGACCCGCACGTTGTCCTCCAGCACGCGGAACTCGCCCTGGTCGTCGCGGATCAGGTCGATCCCGCTGACGTGAATGCGCACCCCGTTGGGCGGCTCGATCCCGGCGGCGGCGCGGTGGAAGTGACTCGAGGTGGTGACGACGTGACGGGGCACGATGCCGTCCTGGAGGACCTGCCCGGCGTCGTACACGTCGGCCAGGAAGCGCTCGAGCGTCGCGACCCGCTGCTGCACGCCGGCCTCGACGGTGGCCCACTGGTCCATCTCGATCACCCGGGGGAGGACGTCGAGCGGGAAGGCCCGCTCCTCGCCGCCGATGTCGAAGGTGACGCCCTGGTCCAGGTAGCTGGACTGCAGGGCCTCCACCCGGCTCTGCAGCTCCGCCTGGCCCATCTCCTGCAGGCCGGGCTGGAGCTGGCTGTACGGCGTGCGCAGGGCCGTGCCCGGGGCGTACATCTCGTCGTACGCCGCGCCCATGCCGGATTCGTAGTCCTCGAACATGCTGGTCACGGTCGCGACCCTAGCGAGGTCACGTGTCCGATGTGTGACAGGTGCGAGGTTCGGACGAGATGACCGCACCCTCGGGCCCTCAGGCCAGCGTCAGCACCTCGGCGCCGGTCTCGGTGACCAGCAGGGTGTGCTCGAACTGCGCGCTGACGCGGCGGTCGCGGGTGACCACGGTCCAGCCGTCGTCCCACATCTCCCACTCGTGGGTGCCCAGGTTGAGCATCGGCTCGATGGTGAAGGTCATGCCCGGCCGGATCACGTCGTCGTAGTGCGGCTCGTCGTAGTGGGGGACCACCAGCCCGGAGTGGAACGAGGTGCCGATGCCGTGGCCGGTGAACTCCCGCACGACGCCGTAGCCGTAGCGCTTCGCGTAGGACTCGATCACCCGGCCGATCACGCTGATCTGGCGGCCGGGGCGCACGGCGTTGATCGCGCGTCGCAGCGCCTCGCGGGTGCGGTCGACCAGGTCGACGACCTCGGGGGGCGTGCCGGGGGTGAGGAAGGTGGCGTTGGTGTCGCCGTGCACGCCGTCGAGGAAGGCGGTGATGTCGATGTTCACGATGTCGCCGTCCTGGACCACCGTGCTGTCGGGGATGCCGTGGCAGACCACCTCGTTGACGCTGGCGCACAGCGACTTGGGGAAGCCCTTGTAGCCCAGCGTCGAGGGGTAGGCGCCGTGGTCGCAGAGGAACTCGTGGCCGATCCGGTCCAGCTCGTCGGTGGTGACGCCGGGGACCACGTGGGAGCCCACCAGCTCGCGCGCCTGCGCGGCCAGGGTGCTGGCCGCCCGCATCCGCGCGATGGTCTCGGCGTCCTTGACCTCGGAGCCGGTGAAGGGGGCCGGCGCGGGACGGTCGACGTACTCCGGGCGCGGGATCGACGCGGGCACCGGTCGGCGGGGCGAGATCGTTCCGGGGACTAGGGCGGTCACGGCGTGAAGTGTAGTTTCAGGCCGCATGAGCGAGTTCTGGTACTGCCTCAAGCACAAGTCGGTCGAGGGTCACGACGGTTGCAAGAACGCCGACCGCCTCGGGCCCTACGCCAGCGAGGCGGAGGCCTCCCGCGCGCTGGACAAGGTCGCCGAGCGCAACCAGGAGTGGGACGACGACCCGAAGTGGCACGACGACCAGCAGGAGGACTGACCGTCCCCTGCCGGTGGGGCGCCCCGCTCAGCCGGAGAAGCCCCCGAAGGTGACGACCGGGGTGCCGCGACCGTCGACGTGCTGGCTGTCGCCCGTGCCGTAGGTCCAGCGGAAGCCGTGCCGGGCCCAGATGCGGACCACCGGGTGCGAGCTCGACCGCCAGGCCATCCGCGGGTCGCTGCGGGTGGCCCACCACGAGTTCGGGACCAGCCCGGTGGCCGAGCGGTAGGGGTTCTCCCAGGTGTTCAGGTCGATGGCCCGGCCCCGCGCGTGCGGGCTCAGGACGCCCGGCTTGTTGACCACGCTGCGGCAGTTGAACCCCGAGGTGTTGTCGGCGCCCATCGAGGCGTAGTCGTTGGCGCCGTGGAGCTTGGCGCTCCACCCGAAGCGGTCCTCGCGGTACATTCGGCGGATCGGGTAGCGACCGGCGTACATCTCCTTCAGGGCGGCGCCGGCCCGGCCCGCGGCAGCGGTGGCCAGCACCATCTCGCCGCGGTAGCGGTAGCCGTCGAAGCCCCAGTAGTTCACGCGCAGCAGGCGCAGCCCGGAGCGACCCACGGGGCAGCCGCGGTGCCAGGTGCGCCCGACCATCGTGCGCCACACCGAGGTCGGGACGGTGGTGATCACGACGTGGGCCCCGGCGCCCGAGGCGCGCCCCTGGGGAGGGGTGTACGCCGGGCGGGGCGCGGCGGCGGGGTAGCTCACCGGGGGAGCGGGCGGCAGGTTGTCGATCGACTCGGTGCCCGAGGTCGCGGCCTCCCACCAGGACCCGGCCGCTCCGGTGGCGCGCCAGCGGGAGTCCGAGCGCGGCGTGACCACGAGCGAGGCGACGCCGGCGGCGCTGGTCCGCACGCGGGCGTACGTCGTCCACGCCCCCGAGCCGAGCCGGCGCGAGACGGTGACCAGGCCCGCGACGGGGGTGGAGTCCGAGGCCGTCCAGGCCAAGCGCAGGGTGACGCTGCGCTCGTCGACGACCGTGGCCGGCGCGCTCAGCGACAGGGTCGAGGCCAGCACCTGGCCGGTGGCCGCGACGACGTCGGAGACCAGCGTGGGGTGGGCCGGGTCGCTCTGCACCGCGCGCCAGGAGTGCGCGCCGGCCGGGACCACGGCGCTCAGCCGGGCATGTCCCGTGCTGTCGGTGCGCCCGGTGGCCACCGTCGTCCAGGCGGTGTCGTCGAGCCGCTGCAGGGTGACCGCCGTGTCGGGCACCGGCGCCGAGGCGGTGTCGGTGAGGGCAGCGGTGAACGTCGCCGCGAGCCCTGCCTTCGGCGACGCCGGGGCGGTGAGCACGAGGTGGGGCCCGTCGGTGGCACCGGCGGACGCCGCGTCGGCGCTCGAGAGCGGGGCGGCGACCAGGAGCTGCCCGGCCAGCAGCAGCACGAGGAGCGGCCACCACGGACGGGTGCCGGACGTGCGGGACGCGCGAGGGACGAGCGGCATCGGGGCCTCCGAGGGACGGCGGCCGCACCGAGCGACCGCACCACGAGTCACGCTAACGCTCACCGGCACCAGCGCGTAGCCTTTCGCGCGTGCCCAAGCAGACCGTCTCCCCCTGGGGCTTCGTCGGCTACTCCGGCTTGGCCTGCGTGCTGTTCCTGATGGTGGCCACGATCGTGGTCGTCCCGTGGTGGGTCTCGGTGCTGTTCCTGCTCACCTGGCTGGTGCTGCTCGTCCTGGCCGGCCGCTGGTTCCTGCCGCACCCGGGTCGGGTGGTCTGGCTGGCCGTCGTGGGCTTCCTGGTGTGGGCGCCGGTGGTCTCGGTGGGCTCCCGCGCCTGGGGCTGGAGCTAGCCCGTCGGTCAGCCCGTCGGGGCGACCCGCAGCAGCCGGTCCCGGCCGCCGCCGTTGGAGGTGGTGACGAGCAGGTCGCCGTCGGGGAGGGCGGTGACCGAGCGCAGCCGGCCGTAGGCGCGCAGCTCCGCGGGGGTGCGCGTGCCGCGCAGGACGCCCTGGGCGTCGAAGGTCATGAAGACCACCCGCTGCGCCTTCAGCGCCGCCACGGCCAGCGTCCCGGCGTAGGCGCCCCAGCGCGCCTGGGTCGGCACCCAGGTGCCGCCCGAGGTGGCCAGGGTGGGGTAGCCGGAGCGCCAGCGGGCACTGCGCTGCGCGCCCGGGAGCCGGTGGTCGGTCATCGGTCGCTTCTCGTTGTAGCCCGGCACGGGGTTGTAGCCGTAGTCGCTGCCCGGACGGAGCAGGTTGACCTCGTCGTCGCGCGTGGTGCCCTGCTCGACCGACCACAGGCTGCCGTCCGCGCGCTGGGCCAGGCCCTGGACGTTGCGGTGGCCGTAGGTCAGGACGTAGCGCTGGCGGGAGTCGCGGGCGTGGATCCACGGGTTGGTGGGCCACGGACGTCCGGTCATCCGGTCCAGGCGCAGGGTCTTGCCACCCAGGGAGCGCTTGTTGCGCGGGTTGGTCCCGACCGCGGCGTCACCGGTTCCCACGAGCAGGGCGCCGTTGCGCGCGACGAGCAGCCGGCAGCCGCCGTGACGTCCGCTCCTGGCCGGCAGCCCCGCCAGCAGGGTGCCGGCGGGGACGGCGGTCGAGGAGTCCTCGGACAGGGTCCAGGCCCGGACCGTGACCTGGTGGCCGCCGGTGCGGTAACCGCCCTGGCAGGAGTAGAAGCGTCGGTTGGTCCCGAAGGCGGGGTCGACCGCGAGGCCCATCAACCCGGTCTCGCCGCTGGCCCACACCGAGCTCGCCGGGAACTGCACCGGACGCAGCGTGCCCGCATCCCACAGCAGCAGCCGCTTGGTGGTGCGCTCGTCGAGCAGCAGTCGCCCGTCGGGCAGGGGCTGGACGTCCCAGGGGATGTCCAGGCCCGAGGCCAGGGTCGTCACGGTGAGGCGGGGAGCCTGCGCGGTCGTCGCGGCCGGCGCCCTGCTCAGCGAGCTGGCCGCCCCGGCCGGCACCAGGAGGGTGGCGGTGAGCAGGGCGGTGAGCACGGTCCGAGGTCGCAGCACCGCTCCAGGCTAGTCGCGCAGGCCCCGGAGGGGACCAGGCTCAGGCCATGAAACCGAGCGGTGCGTAGGACAGGCCCGGGAAGAGTCCGGGGATGCTGCGGTCGGGGAACCGCTTGGCGACGATCTCGCCGAGCACGTTGCGGTAGTCGGTGGTGACCTTGAGGTCGCCGTCGGACAGCGAGGCGGAGTCCAGCCCGGGCCAGCGTCCGTAGTACTTCCCGCCCTTCACCCCGGCGCCGGCGACCAGCATCATGTTGCCCCAGCCGTGGTCGAAGCCCTGGCTGCTGTTCTCCTGCACGCGGCGCCCGAACTCCGAGATCGTCACGACGGTGACGCGCGAGCGCAGGCTGCCCAGGTCGGTCAGGAACGCGGCCAGCGACTGGGCCAGGCCGTCGACGTTGCTCTGCATCGAGCCCCAGCCGAGCGTGCCGTAGCCGGTGTGGAAGTCCCACATGCCGGCGTCGATGGCGATCACATCGGTGCCGACGTCGGCCCGGATCAGCTTCGCGGCGCTCTTGAGCGGGTCTGAGAAGGGCGAGGCGTTCCAGACCGTGGGGTACGCCGTGGTCCCGGCGGGCGCCGCGGCGATGGCGGTGCCGGCCCCCTTGGAGACGTTGACCGCCTCGGTGGTGCCCGAGGCCATCGGACCGGTCGCGCCCTTCCAGGCGCTGGCCAGCGAGGCGTACCGCTGGGTGGCGTAGGTCGTCTCGGTGGCCGAGACCTTGAGCCCGTCGAGGGAGGCCGCGGCCAGCAGCGGGCGCGGCCCCGAGAGGGCGGTGGTGGGGAAGGACTGGCCGAGCTGGACGGCGTCGGTGACCGAGGACGTCGCGCCGAGGCCCACCATCCGGTTGATCCAGCCGGTGCGGGCGCTGGAGCCGGGGTCGGCGTCCTCGACCTCCTCGATCGCGGCGAAGTGCGAGCGGTTGGCGACCGGCAGCCCGACCGCCTGGACGGCCGCGAGCTCCCCGGAAGCCCAGAACGGGGCCAGCGGCGCCATCTTCGGGTGCAGGCCGAACATCGAGTCGGCGCAGACGACCGAGGACTTCGCCACCGCGGTGGTCGGGCGGGCGGCGTAGTAGCCGGGGTCGCCGTGGGGCACCACGACGCCGAGGCCGTCGATGCCGCCGCGCAGGCTGAGCACGACCAGGGTGCCGCTGCCCGGAGTGCCCGCGAACGTCGCCTGCATCATCGACTCGCCGAACATCTGGGTCAGGGCCATGGTGCCGCCCAGGGCGGCCGCGCCCTTGAGCACCGAGCGTCGCGACGTGGCGTAGCCGGAGCAGCAGGAGGCGAGTCGGCTCGGGCCGCCCGGGGCGGCGCCGGTCGTGTCTCGGGGGTCGGTCATCGTCTGCCTCACGAGGTCATGTGGTCGGGGGTGTCGAGCAGGGCGATGGTCAGTCGCGGGAACAGCCAGCGCACGATCGCGTGCGTGGCGCTGACCGAGGCCGACGCGGCCTGGCCGGTGCCCTGGGTGACGGCGTCGACCAGCCGCTGGTCCGCGGGCCGCCCCAGCCAGCGTCGGGACAGGTGGTCCACCAGGGCGTCGAGCCGGATCGTGGGGGTGGGCAGCCAGCCGACCGGCGGGCTGTACGCCGCTCCCTTGGGCCACCAGCCGCCCGCGTGGTTGTAGTGCATCGAGAACGAGGCGAACACCCGGGACGCCGAGGACCAGGCCTCGCCGGTCACCGGGGGACCGTCGGGGCGGGGCCAGGTGAAGAGCTGGGGGCCGCCCATGGACCACTGCGCGCCGTGCGTGTAGTGGTCGCCGGTGTTGTCGTCGTTGACGTCGACCTCCAGGACCCGGGCGGTGGCGACCAGGTCCGCGACCGGGGTGCGCACCTTGGCGCCCGCCGACCCGGCGAACTCCGGGTGGGTGGCCAGCGCGGTGAGCGCGGCGGCGATGCTGGTCCCGTTCGCGAGGTACGCCGAGGCGATCGCGTCGAGCAGACCGGCCGACGGGGAGTCGGACACGAAGTAGAGGGCCAGCTTGCGGGCCAGGTTGCGGGCGGTCGCCGGGTGGTTCGCGAGGTACTTCAGGTAGGCCACGGTCGCGGCCTGGCCGTCGGAGCTCGCGTTGGCGTGGGTGAAGCCCAGCACCTGCACCGGCCCGGTCGTGTGGGCCGCGGTCTTGTAGTAGGCCTCGTAGCTCTCGCCCCAGTCGACGGTGTAGCCCGAGAGCAGCTTGGCCGAGTCCTTGACCATCGCCTCGGTGTAGCCGGCGTCGCGACCGACGGTGTGGATCTCGAGCAGCTCGCGGCCCTGGTTCTCGTTGGGGATGCCGCGGATCGACTTCCAGTTGTCGAGGTAGAGCCGCATCGCCGGGTGCAGGGAGCACTCGCGCAGGAGGTCCTCGAAGGTGCCCAGGGCGTTGGCACGGATCGTGGCGTCGTAGTCGAAGCGGTGGATCCAGGCCTTGTCGTGGCCCACGGGGATGTTGAGGTTGGTGGCCCAGAAGTCGGTCATCGTCTCGAGCAGGGACCGCTCGGAGTAGATCCGGCGCAGGATGCTCCAGTTGCCGAGGTCCAGGCCGTACTCCCAGCCGCCCTTGGTCTGGTTGACCTGGGTGGCCCACTTGTCGGCCGCCGAGCGCCACAGCGGCTGGAACCAGCCGTCGATCGCGGCGACCTTGGGGTGCTCGGCCAGCCGGGTGGGCTGGAGCTGCACGGCCAGCCACTGCTCGGGGGTGCCCACGGCGCGCAGGCCGGCCAGGGCGTGCTGGGAGAAGCCGTTGCCGAACCGGTTCAGGAACAATCGCTCGCGGGCCGAGGGGGTCAGCGTCGCCGCCATCGCCGGGGTCGCCGGGACGGGGTACTGCTCGCCGGGGGCGGGGGTCTGCACCGGCGTCTGGGTGGGTGCCTGGGTCGGTGCCGGCGCCGTGGTGCTCGTGGGCGCCGGCGCGCTCGTCGGGGTCGGCTGGCTGGTCGGGGTCGGCGCGGGGGTCGGCTTGGGCGTCGCCGTCGGAGCCGGGGTGGGCTTCGGGGTCGGCTTGGGTGTCGGCTTGGGTGTCGGGGTCGGCGTGGGCCGGACGACCTTGACCGGGGCGCGGCGCTTCTTGCGGCGCTTCTTGCGGCGGGCGACGACCTCAGCCATGGGGACCTCACCGGGTCGAGCCGGGCGGACCCCGGCTGGTGAAGACGATTCTGACCCGACAGGGCGGACTTACGTCACGAAATGAGCAAATGCGTCATAAACGGACAGATCAGACACGGTCTGTCCGGGTCAGAAGGTGTGCTCCGGGCCCGGGAAGGTCTGGCCGCGGACGTCGTCGGCGTACGCCCGGGCGCCGTCGAGCAGGACGGTGCGCAGGTCGGCGTACTGCTTGACGAAGCGGGCCATCCGGCCGCCCCGCAGCCCGAAGGCGTCCTGCCAGACGAGGACCTGCCCGTCGCACCCGGCACCCGCGCCGATCCCGATGGTCGGGATCTCCAGCTCGGCCGTGACCTCGGCCGCCACGTCGCCGGGCACCATCTCCATCACCACGGCGAAGGCGCCGGCCTCCTGGACCGCGCGGGCGTCGGCGAGCACGCGCTCGGCGGCCTCGCCGCGGCCCTGCACGCGGTACCCGCCCAGGGTGTGCTCGCTCTGGGGCGTGAACCCGATGTGGGCCATCACCGGCACGCCGCCCCGGGTCAGCAGCTCGATCTGCGGGGCCACCTCTCGTCCGCCCTCGAGCTTGACCGCGTGGGCGCCGCCCTCCTTCATGAACCGGACGGCGGTGTCGTAGGCCTGCTCCGGCGAGCGCTGGTAGGAGCCGAACGGCAGGTCGCCGACCACCAGGGCGTGCGCCGCCGACCGCGACACCGCGCGGGTCAGCGGCAGCAGCTCCTCGACCGTGACGGGCAGCGAGGTGGCGTTGCCGTAGACGTTGTTGGAGGCGCTGTCGCCCACGAGCAGCACCTCGATGCCGGCCTCGTCGAAGACCTCCGCGGTGTACATGTCGTACGCCGTCAGCATCGCGAACCGCTCGCCGCGCTGCTTGAGCTCGCGCAGGTGGTGGGTGCGGACCCGCTTGCGGGGCGTGGCGCTCGGTGCGGTCGACCCGGCGCCGGTGCCGTAGGGGGCGGTCTCTTCGGTCATGGGGGAGACGCTAGACCCGCGCGCCGGTGGTGCGCCCGGCCGCGGGTCTGTGGGCCTGGTCACGCCGGTGCGCCCCGGGCAGGACCGTCTCTGCGAGACTGCGGGCGTGGACTTCTCCTCGGCCTACGCCCAGGGCTTCGCCCGGATCGCCGCCTGCACGGTGCCGGTCGCGATCGCCGACCCGGCCGCCAACGCCGCCACCGTGCTCGCCGAGGCGAGGGCCTGCCACGACGAGGGTGTCGCGGTCGCGCTGTTCCCCGAGCTGTGCCTGAGCGGCTACTCGATCGAGGACCTGCTGCTCGCCGACGTCCTGCTCGACGCCGTGGTCGCGGCGATCGCCACCCTGGTCGAGGCCAGCCGCGACCTCACCCCGGTGCTGGTCGTGGGGGCCCCGCTGCGCGGGCGCAGCCGCCTCCACAACTGCGCCGTCGTGATCCACCGCGGCCGCGTCCTCGGGGTGGCCCCCAAGGTGCACCTGCCGAACTACCGCGAGTTCTACGAGAAGCGGCACTTCGCCTCCGGGTCCCCGTTCCACTCCGGGCGAACCCTGCGCCTGCTCGGGCAGGACGTCCCCTTCGGCCACGACCTGGTCTTCGAGGCCACCGACGTGCCGGGCCTCGCGGTCCACGCCGAGGTCTGCGAGGACATGTGGGTGCCGGTGCCCCCGAGCGCCCACGCCGCGCTCGCCGGGGCCACCGTCCTGCTCAACCTCTCCGGCTCGCCGATCACGGTGGCGCGGGCCGAGGACCGCCGGCTGCTGGTCCGGTCGGCGAGCGCGCGCTGCCTGGCGGCGTACGCCTATGCCGCGGCCGGGGAGGGGGAGTCCTCGACCGACCTGTCCTGGGACGGCCAGACGATGGTCTACGAGCTCGGCGACCTGCTGGGGGAGACCGAGCGGTTCCCCGCGGGCCCGCGCCGCACCGTGGTCGACGTCGACCTCGACCGGATCCGCCGCGAGCGGCTCCAGCAGGGCTCCTTCGACGACAACCTGGCCACCTCCGGGGCCCGGGGGGAGCCCACCCGGGTCCCCTTCACGCTGGACCCGCCCGCCGGCGACATCGGGCTGCGGCGCAAGGTCGACCGGTTCCCGTTCGTCCCCGACGACCCGGCTCGCCTGGCCCAGGACTGCTACGAGGCCTACAACATTCAGGTCTCCGGCCTGGAGCAGCGGCTGCGCGCCATCGGCGGCCCGAAGGTCGTCATCGGCGTCTCGGGCGGTCTGGACTCCACCCACGCGCTGATCGTCGCGGCCAAGGCGATGGACCGGCTGGGGCGGCCCCGCAGGGACATCCTGGCCTTCACGATGCCCGGGTTCGCCACCGGCGAGACCACCCGCTCCTACGCCACGCGGCTCTCGGAGTCGCTCGGCGTGACCTTCGAGGAGCTCGACATCCGGCCCGCCGCGCGCCAGCTCCTGGCCGACATGGGACACCCCTTCGGCGCCGGCGAGGAGGTCTACGACGTCACCTTCGAGAACGTCCAGGCCGGCCTGCGCACCGACTACCTGTTCCGGCTGGCCAACCAGCGCGGCGGGATCGTGCTGGGCACCGGCGACCTCTCCGAGCTCGCGCTGGGCTGGTGCACCTACGGCGTGGGCGACCAGATGTCGCACTACGCGGTCAACACCGGCGTGCCCAAGACGCTCATCCAGCACCTGATCCGCTGGGTCGCCGACAGCGACCAGCTCGGCGCCGACGGCGCCCCGACCGAGGAGGTCAACGAGCTGCTCCGGGCGATCCTCGACCTCGAGATCACCCCCGAGCTGGTCCCGACCCGCGAGGGCGAGCAGCCGCAGTCGACCGAGACCTCGGTGGGTCCCTACGCGCTCCAGGACTTCACGCTGTGGCACGTGCTGCGCCACGGGTCGCGCCCCAGCCGGATCGCCTTCCTGGCCGAGCACGCCTGGCGCGACGTCGACGCCGGCGAGTGGCCCCCGGGCTACCCCGAGGACCGTCGCGTCGCCTTCGGGCGGGCCGAGGTCCGCCGGTGGCTCGAGGTGTTCGTGCGCCGGTTCTTCTCCAGCCAGTTCAAGCGGTCCGCGCTGCCCAACGGCCCGAAGGTCAGCCCCGGCGGCACGATGTCGCCGCGCGGGGACTGGCGGATGCCCTCGGACGCGGGCCCGGCCGCCTGGCTGGCCGACCTCGACCGGGTGCCGCGGGAGTGAGCGACCCGTCCGTGCCCCGGCCGCCGCGGGTCCTGGTGGTCGAGCACGAGGCCGGAGCCCCCGCCGGGCTGCTGGGCACCTGGTTGGTCGAGGCCGGTGCCCTGCTCGACGTACGCCGTCCGTACGCCGGGGACGCGCTGCCCGCCGACCTCACCGGCCACGACGTGCTCCTCGTCCTCGGCGGCTCGATGGGCGCCCACGACGACGCCGACCACCCGTGGCTCACGCCCACCAAGCAGCTGCTGCGGGAGGCCGCCGCGACCGGGGTGAGCGCCCTGGGGATCTGCCTGGGCCACCAGCTCGCCGCGGCGGCGCTCGGGGGTCGCTCGGACCCGGACCCGGCCGGCCAGCAGCTCGGCCTGCTCGACGTCGGGTGGACCGCGGCCGCGGCCGACGACGCCCTGCTCGGGCCGCTGACGCGCACCGCGCGGGTGGGGCTGCACTGGAACGGTGACGTCGTGGAGCCGGCCCCCGCCGGCACGGTCGTGCTGGCCCGGTCCGCCGGTGGACGCCTCCAGGCCGCGCGCTTCGCCCCCACCGTCCGGGGCCTCCAGCTGCACCCCGAGGTCGACGAGGGCATCGTCGCGACCTGGGCGGCCGAGGAGGAGCACCCGGATCGCTTCGCCGCCGTCGTGACGCAGGTCGCCGCCGCCCGCGACGAGCTGGCCTCGGCCTGGCGACCGCTGGCGGCGGCCCTCCTCGCGACGACCCACCAGGGGCCGCCGGGGACTGCGTCACCCACTGGGTCACCGGTCGGGTCCCCGACGCCCTAGGCTCGGCGTCATGGGAAAGCAGGAAGACTTCGTCCTTCGCGCGCTCGAGGAGCGGGACGTCCGGTTCGTGCGGCTGTGGTTCACCGACGTGCTGGGCTACCTGAAGTCGGTCTCGGTCGCGCCGGCCGAGCTCGAGGGCGCGTTCGCCGAGGGGATCGGCTTCGACGGCTCCGCGATCGAGGGCTTCGCCCGGGTCACCGAGGCCGACATGCTGGCCCACCCGGACCCCTCGACGTTCCAGCTGCTGCCGTGGCGGGGCGAGGGCTCGTCGGTGGCCCGGATGTTCTGCGACATCATGATGCCGGACGGCTCCCCGTCGTACGCCGACCCGCGCTACGTCCTCAAGCGCACCCTCCAGAAGGCAGCCGAGAAGGGCTTCACCTTCTACACCCACCCCGAGATCGAGTTCTACCTCTTCCAGGGGCGGCCCGGCGCCGGTGAGGACCCGATCCCGGTCGACCGCAGCGGCTACTTCGACCACACCGCGCAGTCCCGCGGCGCCGACTTCCGCCGCGAGGCGATCAGCATGCTGGAGTCGATGGGCATCTCGGTGGAGTTCAGCCACCACGAGGGCGGCCCGGGCCAGCAGGAGATCGACCTGAGGTACGCCGACGCGCTGTCCACCGCCGACAACATCATGACCTTCCGCACCGTGGTGCGCGAGGTGGCGCTGAGCCAGGGCATCTGGGCCAGCTTCATGCCCAAGCCGTTCACCACCCACCCCGGCTCGGGCATGCACACCCACGTCTCGCTGTTCGAGGGCGACGAGAACGCGTTCTTCGAGGCGGGCGCGGAGTACCAGCTGTCCAAGACCGCCCGCCACTTCATCGCCGGGATCCTGCGCCACGCCGCGGAGATCACGGCCGTCACCAACCAGTGGGTGAACTCCTACAAGCGGCTGATCGGCGGCACCGAGGCCCCGTCGTACATCTGCTGGGGCCACAACAACCGCTCCGCGATGGTGCGGGTGCCGATGTACAAGCCCAACAAGGCCCAGTCCACCCGCATCGAGCTGCGCAGCATCGACGCCGCCTGCAACCCCTACCTCGCCTACGCGGTCGTCCTGGCCGCCGGCATGAAGGGGCTGGAGGAGGAGTACGAGCTCCCGCGCGAGGCCGAGGACAACGTCTGGTCGCTCAACGACCGCGAGCGTCGCGCCCTGGGCCTCGAGCAGCTCCCGCGCAACCTCTTCGAGGCCATCCGGGTCGCCGAGGACTCCGAGCTGCTCGCCGAGACCCTGGGCGAGCACGTCTACGAGTTCTTCCTCCGCAACAAGCGTGCGGAGTGGGAGGAGTACCGCGGCCAGGTCTCCGCCTTCGAGCGCGACCGGATGCTCCCGGTCATCTGACCGTCGAGGGGGCTCATCTGGTGGCCGAGGGGGCTCATCTGGTGGCCGAAGAGGCTCGTGTGGTGGCCGAGGGGGCTCATCTGCACGCCGAGACGGCGCACCTGGTGGCCCGGTGACGCTGGACGGCCTCGACCGGTCGCGCCCGTTCGTGGTCGCGACGGGCGGGGCTGCCGATCCGTCGCTGGTGGCCCTCCTGAGGGCCGAGCCCGCCGAGCTGGAGGCCGTCCTCGGGGTCGGCGTCGAGCTCGCCGAGCGGGTCCCGGACGGGCGGTCGGGGTGGGAGGTCGTGGTGGACCCCGCCGCGGACGTGACCGAGCTGCGCTGGGACACCCCGAGGCAACGACTCACTGCCCTCCTGCCCGATCCGGCGCGGCACGGGGTCGCGGTGAACCTGCTGCACACCCTGGCCCACGCGCCCGGGACCACCGCCCGCGACGACGACGCGACGACCCCGGCCGAGGTGCTCGACCGGGTCGAGGCCGAGGTGCTGCACGTCTGGCCCTCCTTCGACCTGCGCGCCGTCGATCGCGAGCGCTGGGCCGCGGCCCGTCCCGACCCCGACCAGAGCGACGAGGGGTTCGTGCTCGCGCTGCAGCGCTGGGTCGCAGGGCTCGGCGACGCCCACACGGCGGTGCACCGGCTGCCGCGCCCCACCCACCACCCGGCGTACGCCGGTGCACTCACCTCGCGCGGCCTGGAGCTCACCGGCGTGCCCGAGGACTCCGACGCCGCACGTGCGGGCGTCGGGCCCGGGTGGGTCGTCGAGGTCGACGACCCGGCACGGTGGCTGTCGACGACGGGGGCGACCCCGCACATGCACGCCCGCGCGGCCGCCCGGCGGTTCCTGGCGATGGCCGGCCCGACCCGCCCCCTCGTCGCCACTGGGCCCGGCGGGCAGCGACGGCGCTGGACCGAGCACGTCCGGGAGCGCCCCGACGTCGAGCTCGACGAGGACCGGGCCCGGGTCCGGCTGGCAGGCTTCGGGCCGGGCACCCCGGACCGGGTGGCGTGGGCCCTGGACCGGCTGGCCGGACGGTGCGAGGTGACCCTCGACCTGCGCGGGAACGCGGGCGGCCGGCTGCTGTCGGCCACGGAGATCCGCGCGATGCTGCTGCACGAGCCGGTCGTGGTCGGGACCATCCGGTTCACCGACGGCCGCGGCGGCCTGGCCGACCCCGTCGAGGTGCGCGCCGAGCCGGGGGAGCGCACCTGGCCCGGGCGGGTGCGCCTGCTGGTCGACGCGATGACCTACTCCGCCGCCGAGGACCTGGTCTGGGGGCTCCAGGGACTGCCGCACGTGCGGGTCGAGGGCAGTCGCACCGGCGGCGGCAGCGGCCGGCCGCACACCCGCCGGCTCCGGGCCGACCTCGCCCTCACGGTCAGCACCGCCCTGACCCTGGACGGGAGCGGACGCTGCCTCGAGGGCGCCGGCTGGTCGCCGGACGCCCGGTGGTCCACCGGTCGCTAGCACCCTCGGCTGCCAGATGCGCCCCCTCGGCCGCCAGATGAGCCCCCTCGCGCGCCAGATGGGCCCCCTCGGCTGCCAGATGCGCCCCCTCGCGCGCCAGATGGGCCCCCTCGGCCGCCAGACGAGCCCCCTCGGCGGGAGGGCGCGGTAGGTTCCGGGCGTGGTCGCGCGTGCGGAGAACTCGACGGGTCGGTTGGCGCGGCTGGGCTTCGAGGAGCCCGAGCGGGCCCAGCAGCTGCTCGCCGACCTCGGCGACGTGGCCACGCCCCTGGTGCCGCTGCTGGCGCGCAGCGCCGACCCCGACCTCGCGCTGACGTCGCTGGCCTCCCTGGTGCACGCCGCCGACGACCGGGACCGCCTGCTGCGCGAGGTGGCCGACGACGAGGGCACCTCGATGCGGCTGCTCAGCGTGCTGGGCGCGAGCCAGGCGCTGGGGGAGCACCTGCGCCGCCACCCCGAGCACTGGCGCGAGCTGTGCGACCCGACCCTGGGCTCGACGAGGCCGTCGGCCGCCGCCATGCGGGCGGGCCTGCTGGGCGTGGTCGGGGCGGACCCGGACGCCCGGCTCCCCGTGGCCGGGCTCGAGCACGCCGCCTCGATGGACGCCCTGCGGGTGGAGTACCGGCGGCTGCTGCTGCGCCTGGCCGCCCGCGACCTGGCCCACCACCTCGGGGTCGACGACGCGGCCGCCGAGCTCGCGGACCTCGCCGCCGGCACGCTCGAGGCGGCGCTGGCCGTAGCCCGCGCCAGGGTCGGCCCGGCGTCGGCCACCTGCCGCCTCGCGGTCATCGCGATGGGCAAGTGCGGCGGCCACGAGCTCAACTACGTCAGCGACGTCGACGTCGTGTTCGTGGCCGAGACCGTCGAGGGCGAGTCCGACCAGGCGGCGATGCGGGCGGCCACCCAGCTGGCCTCGACGATGATGCAGGTCTGCTCCGACCACACCCGCGAGGGGACGATCTGGCCGGTCGACGCCAACCTGCGCCCCGAGGGCTCCTCCGGTCCGCTGGTGCGCACCCTCGCCAGCCACGAGGGCTACTACGGCCGCTGGGCCAAGACCTGGGAGTTCCAGGCCCTGCTCAAGGCCCGCCCGGTCGCCGGTGACGCCGAGCTCGGGGCGGCGTACGCCGAGCTGGTCGGCCCGCTCGTCTGGTCCGCCGCCGAGCGGGACGGGTTCGTCGAGGAGGTCCAGGCGATGCGTCGCCGGGTGGTCGCGCACATCCCCGCGGCCCAGACCGAGCGCCAGCTCAAGCTCGGGTCCGGTGGCCTGCGCGACGTCGAGTTCGCGGTGCAGCTGCTGCAGATGGTGCACGGCCGCACCGACGAGGAGATCCGCTCCCCGACCACGCTGAGCGCCCTGGCCCGCCTCACCGAGCGCGGCTACGTCGGGCGCGAGGACGGCCGGTCGCTGCACGACGCCTACGCGTTCCTGCGCACCCTCGAGCACCGGATCCAGCTCTTCGGCCTGCGGCGCACCCACGAGATGCCCACCGACGAGGCGTCGCTGCGTCGCCTGGGCCGGTCGCTGGGCTACCAGCGCGACCCGGTGCGCGAGCTGGACCAGCAGTGGGCCTTCCACCGGCGCGAGGTGCGCCGGCTGCACGAGAAGCTCTTCTACCGCCCGCTGCTCTCGGCCGTGGCCCAGATCAGCGGCGAGGAGGCGCGGCTCAGCCCCGAGGCCGCCCGCGCCCGCCTGGCGGCCCTGGGCTACCTGGACCCCAAGGCGGCGCTGCGGCACCTGGAGGCGCTGACCTCCGGGGTGACCCGTCGGGCGCAGATCCAGCGCACCCTGCTGCCGGTGATGCTGCAGTGGTTCGCCGACGCCCCGGACCCCGACGCCGGGCTGTTCGGCTTCCGGACGATCTCCGAGGCGCTCGGGACGACGCCGTGGTACCTCCGCCTCCTGCGCGACGAGGGCGAGGCCGCCCAGCGGATGGCGCAGGTGCTGGCCACCAGCCGCTACGCCACCGGCCTGCTGCGCCGGGAGCCCCAGGCCGTGGCGATCCTGGGCGAGCAGGAGCGGCTGGAGCCGCTGGGTCGCCAAGTCGTGCAGGCCGAGATGGTGTCCGCGGCCGAGCGGCGGGGGAGCGTGGAGGAGGCGGTGACCGCCGTGCGCGCCGTACGCCGGCGTGAGCTGCTGCGGATCTCGGTGGCCGACCTGTGCGTGCCGTTCGGCGTCGCCGAGGTCGGCTACGCCCTGACCGACGTCACCAGCGCGACCCTGGAGGCCACCCTCCAGGTGGTCCTGCGGTCGGTGTCGGCGGCGCGCGGGGTCGAGGTCCCCACCCGGATGGCGGTCGTGGCCATGGGCCGCTACGGGGGTCACGAGCTGGGCTACGGCAGCGACGCCGACGTGATGTTCGTGCACGACCCGCTGCCCGGCGCGGACCCGCAGGTGGCGGCGTCGGTGGCCTCGACGGTCGCCAACGAGGTGCGCCGGCTGCTCAGCGCCCACGGCCGCGACCCGGCCCTGGAGATCGACACCGACCTGCGCCCCGAGGGCAAGCAGGGGCCGCCGGTCCGCACGCTGCAGTCGTACGCCGCCTACTACGGCAAGTGGTCGGCGGTCTGGGAGGCCCAGGCGCTGCTGCGGGCCGACCCCGTCGTGGGCGACCCGGACCTGCGGGCGGCCTTCGCCGCCCTGATCGACCCCCTGCGCTTCCCCGCGCAGGGGCTGTCACAGGACGACGTCGTGGAGGTACGCCGCATCAAGGCGCGCGTGGACACCGAGCGGCTGCCCCGGGGGGCCGATCCCTCGACGCACTTCAAGCTCGGCCGCGGAGGTCTGGCCGACGTCGAGTGGACCGTGCAGCTGCTGCAGATGCGCCACGCCGGCGCGGTCGAGGCGCTCCAGACCACGCGGACGCTCGAGGCGCTCGAGGCGGCCGTCGAGCACGACCTCCTGGCCCGCGAGGACGCCGACGGGCTGGGGGAGGCCTGGCGCTTCGCCAGCCGGGCCCGCAACGCCACGATCCAGGTGCGCGGCAAGGCGGCCGACCAGCTCCCCCGGGACGCCCGGGAGCGGGCCGCCGTCGCCGCGGTGCTCCAGTACCCCCCGGGGGAGTCCGACGCGATGGTCAACGACTACCTGCGCGCCGCCCGGCGGGCCCGTGGGATCGTGGACCGGATCTTCTGGGAGTGACGCTCACCTGCTTCAAATGACGAATATGAAGCTATGATCTTCAGATGCCAGAGGTGAAGCAGGTGGTCGCCACCCTGATCGGGGACGTCGTCGGCTCGCGACGCAGTGCCGATCGTGGCCAGCTGCACGCCGCGCTGGCCGAGACCGTGGCGGCGGGCAACGAGGCGCTGTCGCCGGTGTCCCCCCTCCGGGTCACGATCGGCGACGAGTACCAGGGGACCTTCACCTCGGTCGGGGCGGCGCTGCACGCGGCCCTGTGGCTGCGGCTGCGGCTGCTCGCGGTCGCCGACGTGCGCCACGGCGTCGGGTGGGGTGCGGTCGAGGTGCTCGCCGAGGAGCCCCGGGTCGAGGACGGTCCGGGCTGGTGGGCGGCCAGGTCCGCCATCGAGGAGGCCAAGGCGGCGGCGGAGCGTCCGGCGACCCGGACCCTGCGCACCGCCTACCACCGCGGCGAGGAGGGCGGCCCCGACCCTCGCGTGGTCAACGCGGCGCTGGTGTGTCGGGACCAGGTGCTTGGGTCTGTGGACGGACGCAGCGCTGCTCGCACGCTGCGGCTCCTGCGTGGCTCGTTGGACGGCCTCGGCCAGCACGAGCTGGCCGCGCAGGAGGGGATCTCCGCCTCGGCGGTGTCCCAGCGCTTCCGACGCGACGGTCTCGGGGCGGTGCTCGCCGCCGAGGAGCTGATGAGAGGGATCTGAGATGGGTGCTCGATGACGTGGGTGGCGCTGCTGCTGCTGGGGGTCGCGGTGACCGACCTGGTCCGGGCCGTCCGGCCGGCACCGGTCCTCGAGGAGTGCCTGGGCGCCAGCGTGGCGGTCTGGCTGGGGCTGCTGGCCGGCCTCACCGGGCCACGTGACCTCGTGGCCCTGGCCGTCATCGCCGCCGTGGTCGTCGCGTGGGGTCAGACGGTGCGTCGCGCGCTGGACTCGGGGCCGGCCTGGTGGCCGTTGACGACGCTGGCGGTGGCGCTCGTCCTGGCGCTCCTGGTCTCGGGGTGGGCCGGCACCGCCGACGGCCTGGTGGGCGCCTGGCTCGACCACACCCGGGTGCCCTCGTTGCGCGGGGTCTCCGCCGACCGGGTGCTGCTGGTGACCGGGGTGCTCGGGGCCAACCTGGCCACGGGCAACGTCCTGGTCCACCTGGTGCTCGCTGCCACGGGCACGGTCAGCCCGGCGGTCCACCGCACGGCCGCCGACCCCGAGGAGCAGCTCAAGGGCGGGCGGCTGCTGGGTCCGATGGAGCGGCTGTTCATCGTCGGCCTGGCCCTGGCGGGGGAGTGGACGGCCGCCAGCATCGTGGTGGCCGCCAAGGGGTTGCTCCGGTGGCCCGAGCTGCAGTCGCGGCGGGAGCAGGGGCTGATCCATCAGCTGACGGAGTACTTCCTGGTGGGCAGCTTCGTCAGCTGGCTGGTCGCGCTGGGCTCGCTGGCGCTGCTGGCCCGCTGAGGGACCCGGTCGTCCTCAGAGGACGTGCTGGCCGTACATCTCGCCGAGCGGGTCGGCGATCAGCTCGATGCGCGCGCCGTCGGGGTCGCGGAAGTAGACCGAGACGCCGCTGTGCACCTCGTGCTCGACCCCGGCCTCCTGCAGCCGGCCGACCAGCGCCTCCCAGCGCTCGGGGTCGACCGAGATGGCGCAGTGGTGCAGACCCCCCAGCACCTCGGCGTACGGGCCGACGTCGAGGCCGGGGAAGTCGAAGAACGCCAGCAGGTTGTCGTGCCCGATGTCGAAGAAGAAGTGCGAGGAGCCGGGGTAGTCCCGGTTCTCGATCAGCTCGGTGAGCGGGAAGCCCAGGACGTCCTGGTAGAAGCGGATCGTGCGCTCGACGTCGCCGCTGATCAGGGCGGTGTGGTGGAGACCGCGGGCGGTCGAGGCCGGCCGCTCGTCGGCGGGCCGCAGGTGCGCGTCGCGGATCCGGTCGCGCCGGGCGGCCAGGTCGTCGGGCGTGGGCTGGTCGGTCATCGTGCGTCCCCCTCGTCGCACCGGCCCCAGGCCGATGAAGGTTCAACCTTCTCACGGGCCGTCGCGGGCGACAACGGTGGTCCGCGCCGAGGGGACGTCCGGGCAGACGAACAGCCAGGCAGAGTCTCGGGTCTCGGCCTGGCTGTTCGAGTGAAACGTACCCCACCGGTGGTCACGTCCGCTGGGGAACGTTCGCGAACCGGGAGATATGGGTCGGCTGGGCTAGTCCGGTACGACGGCCGGGAGCTCGAGGGTGAAGCGGCTGCCGTGCCCGGGCTCGGACCGCACCACCAGTCGGCCGTGGTGGGCGTGCGCGACGGCCTCCACGACGGCCAGCCCGAGCCCGCTCCCGCCCCGGCGCCGGCTGCGCGAGGGGTCGACCCGGTAGAAGCGCTCGGTCAGGTGGGGCACGTGCTCGGGCGCGATCCCGGGACCGGTGTCGGCCACCGTCACCGCGACCAGGTCCCCCCGGCGTACGCCGTCGAGGTGGATCGAGGCGGACCCCGGGGTGTGCTGCACCGCGTTGCCCACCAGCGAGACGATCGCCTGCCGCAGCAGGTCCGGGTCGGCCGGCACCTGGGTCCCGGGCTCGACGTGCACGCCCACCTCGCGCTCGGGCTGGACCACCCTCAGGTCGGCGGCGACGTCGTGCAGGACCCGCTCGAGGTCGACCGGCCGCAGGTCCCCGGGAGCGACCCGTGCCTGCGTCGAGAGCACCAGCAGCTGCTCCACCAGCCGGCCCATCCGACCGGCCTCCTCGTGGATCCGGCGCAGCGCGTCGTCGGGCGCCACGGCGACCGCGCCCGGTGCGCCCGCGCGGTCGCCGGCGCCACCCGCGGCCGCGGAGTAGCCGACGATGGTCGTGAGCGGGGTGCGCAGCTCGTGGGAGGCGTCGGCCACGAAGCGCGCCATCTGCTCGTTGGCCGCGAGGGTGGTCGCCACCATCACGTCCAGCGCCTGGCCCAGCCGGGCGACCTCCGTGCCGGGCGGACCGACGTGGTCGATGCGCCGCAGCCGACCGGCGGAGACCTCGTCGGCGGCCGTCGTCAGTTCCGCGATCGGCCGCAGGCCCAGGCGCTGCACCCACCACACCAGCAGCCCGGCCACGGCGCCGACCAGCAGCCCCGCCAGGGCGAGGGCCAGCCCCAGCCGGGCCACCAGGGCGTCGGTCCTGGTCGTCGGCACGGCCAGCACCATCCGACCGCCGTTGGGCAGGTCCACCGACAGCATCCGAGCGCGAGCCGCGCTCCCGCTCGTGGTGGCCACGGTCCGGGGGACGTCGGACGGGCCCACCCCGCCGGAGAGGTCGGGCACCAGGTCGGGGTCGTCGACCGGGGCCAGCAGCGTGGTCAGCCGGCCGCGGCGGTCGACCCGCCCGACGTACACGTCGGTGGGGGCCTGGACCCGGGGGAGACCGAGGTCGGCCCGGCGGGCCAGGTTCAGCAGGGGGCCGGGCGCGCCGGCGAGGTCGCGCAGCTGGGCGTCGACCTGGCGGACGACCTCGGCGCGCTGCACCGCGAGCACCACGACCCCACCGACCAGCAGGGTGGCGGTGAGCAGGGCCAGCGCGAGCTCCAGCCGACGCCGCAGCGTCACGTCGGCTCCCGCACGGCGTACCCGACCCCGCGCACGGTGTGGATCAGCCGGGGGTCCTGGGTGTCGACCTTGCGGCGCAGCGAGCTGACGAAGGACTCGATGATCGCCGACTCCCCGGCGAAGTCGTACTCCCACACCCGGTCGAGGATCTGCGCCCGGGTCACGACGCGCCCCACGTTGAGCATCAGGCACTGCAGCAACGTGAACTCCGTGGGCGTCAGGTGCTGCTCCTGGCCACCGCGCCAGACGCGGTGCGCGTCCTCGTCGAGGACCAGGTCGGCGACGCTCAACCGGCCCCGTGGACCTCCGCCCGGCCCGTGCCGGCGCAGCACGGCCGCGACCCGGGCCACCAGCTCCTCCAGCGCGAACGGCTTGGTCAGGTAGTCGTCGCCCCCCGCCGTCAGACCCTCCACGCGGTCGACCGTGGCCGAGCGTGCCGAGAGCAGGATCACCGGCGCGGTGCTGCCCGAGGCGCGCAGCCGGCGCATGACCTCGAGCCCGTCGTGGTCGGGGAGCATCACGTCGAGGACCAGCACGTCGGGCGGCGTGCGGGCGGCCAGCTCGAGGGCCTGCCGACCGGTCGAGGCGGTGCTCACCTCGTAGCCGGCGAACCGGAGCGCCGAGGCCACGAGGTAGGAGATGTTCTCCTCGTCGTCGACCACCAGCACGTGCGCACCACCCACGGGTCGACCCTGCCACGGCGTCCCCAGACGCTCCTGAGGACTTCCTGGAGATCTCCTGGACACCGGCGCCGTTCCTCCAGCAGATCTGCGGGTGCTCCTGGGTCGGTCTGCAGGGGACCGGAGCAGGCTCGTCCTGCAGCCAGGACCGTCCGGCTGCCGTCCCCCTGGAGGAACCCGTGCCCCTGCTCGTGCCCGCCGTGGCCGCCCTCGCGCTCAGCGCGGTCGCCGTCACCGGCGTCAACCAGCTCACCCCGACCGCCGACCACAGCTCCTCGACCGCCGGCAGCGCCGCAGCGCGCAAGCACGCGGACGCCGTGCCCGGTGGTCGTCTCGTCCGTCACTGGTACGCCGGCCTCGACACCACGCAGAAGACCTGTCTCGCGCGCCACGACGTCACCACCCACCCCGGCCCGGCGACCGCCGCCGACCGGCTGGCCCTGCTCCGCCAGGTGTCCGCGGCAGCGAAGGCCTGCGACGTCGCGTTCCCCCAGGCCGCGCGGGCGGAGCGTCGCCTGGCCTTCTGGGTCTCGCTCAGCGCCGAGCAGCGCGCCTGCCTGCAGAAGGCGAGCGTCGAGCGACCCATCGGGCCCGCCACCGCGGCGCAGCGCAAGGCCGAGCGGCAGCAGCTGCGTCGGGAGGCGGCCGCCTGCGGCGTCACCCTGCCCCGGCACCGCGCGGCGCGGGGGGCCGGCGCGACCACGGCAGGCTGAGCGCCGGTGCGGTGACCGGCACCCGCCTGCGGGTGCCGGTCACCCCTGCGCGTGGAGCCGCACGTGGGGCCGGGCGTTGTTGACGTAGCCCTTGGGGTTCCACAGGCCGGCCTCGTCCTCGGGCTGCGTGGCCGCCGAGGAGTCCCAGGCGCGCACGACGACCTCGTGCTCGCCCGGGGCCAGGTCGAGCTCGGCGCGCCACTGCCGCCACGCCCACGGACCGAGGTCCTCGAGCAGCTCGGCCTGGGCCCACGACGCGCCGCCGTCGCAGGAGACGTCGACCCGGGCCACCGAGCGGTCGCCGCCGGCGAAGGCGTGGCCGCGCAGCTCGACCACTCCGGCGGCCACCCGGTCGCCGCCGCGGTGCGAGGTCACGTCGGAGTTCAGCGCCACCAGCCCCAGCGGCGTGCCGGCGCCGGGGCCCGGCGTGCCGTCCTCGGGCAGCAGCCGGTAGACCACGTGCTGGAAGAAGCCCGGCCACGCGGTCGCGCGCAGCTCGACCTCGTCCAGCCACTTCACGCTCCGGGCGCCGATGTAGCCCGGGACCACCAGTCGCAGCGGCGCGCCGTGCACGGGCGGGAGCGGCTCGCCGTTCATGCCCCAGGCGAGCAGGACCTCGTGGCGCCACGCCTTGTCCAGCGGGATCGAGCCGCCGAAGCGCTGCTCGGGCTCCGCCTCGGGGCAGGTGTCGGCCCCGACGAGCCCGACGTGGCGGGCCTCCTCGTCCGGACCCGCCAGGGCCAGCACGTCCGCCAGCCGTACGCCGGTCCAGGTCGCGGTCCCCGTCGCGCCGGGACCCCAGGGGGCCTCGCCCGGGATGTCGCGCACGGCCACCAGGCCGGCCCGACGGTTGCCGGCGCACTGCAGGGTCGCGGTGACCGTGTGCTCCTCGAACGCCTCGCGCAGGGTGGTCAGCGACAGCTCCAGCTCTCGACGCACGGCGCCGTGCACCCGCAGCCGCCACGCCGCCGGGTCGAGGTCGGGCACCTCCCCGTGCGAGCGGACGTAGAACGCGTCGTTGGGGGTCACCGGGTCGGCCAGCGCGGCCAGGCTGCTCTCGGCGTTGAACGGCTGCTGCTCGTGCACGGTCATGTCGTCGCGGGTGCCGTGGCGGTCCATGGCGGCAGGCTACGTCGCGCCCGGGCCGGTCACGCCGTCGAGGCGGGGTCGCCGGTCAGGACGCGGACGGCCAGGTCGGTGGTGGCCTCGACGTTGAAGAAGCCCGCGACCCGGGTGACCCGGTCGATGTCGAGGGGCAGCAGCCCCGGTGTGCCCGGGCGGTCCGGGGTGAGGCCGAGGTCGAGGTCGGCGTGGCCCGACATCAGCTCGACGTTGAAGTCGTAGCGCTCGCGGGCGCCGGGCGCGCTGAGTCGGCGTACGACGCCGGCGCCGAGGCGTCGACCCCCGGTCTCGGCGGCCTGGGCGTCGAGCGCGGCCACCAGCGAGCGGCCCTCGTCGTGCTCGACGTCGGCCCAGACGCACCTCATGTCGCCGGCGACGTCCAGCAGCGCGACCGCGGCCTTCTCGCCGATGCCCGTGACGCCGGGGAGGTTGTCGCTGGCGTCCCCGCGCAGCGCCGCGAACGCGAGGTAGTTCGTGGCGTCGACGGCGTACATCAGGCGGAGCCGGGTGGGGTCCAGCAGCGGCGAGCCCGCGATCCCGCCGTCGATCAGGCGCAGGACGCGGGTGTGCGGGCCGATGTGGGCGAACGCGTCGCGGTCGGAGGTCACGATGACGCAGTCCCAGCCGTGGCGAGCCGCCCAGGCGGCCCCGGAGGCGCTGACGTCGTCGGCCTCCAGGCCCTCCGGCGTCAGGGTGGCCAGCCCGAGCGCCCCCAGGAGGGCGCCGGCCCGCTCCAGCTGCTCCACGAGCTCGGGGTGCTTGGGCGCCCGGCCGGCCTTGTAGAGCGGGTAGCGCTCGCGCCGGCGCGAGGCGGTGCGGTCGTCGAGGCCGAACAGCACGGCGTCGGGGGCGAAGCGGTCGATGCACTCCAGGATCTGGCGGAGCATGCCGTGCAGCGCCCAGACCGGGCGTCCCGAGCGGTCCAGGATCCGGGTGTGCGCCCGGGCGTGGTGGTTGCGGTGCAGCAACGAGGGGGCGTCGACGACCAGGAGGAGTCGGCGTGGCCGGGCGTCGTCGGGAGGGGTCATCGAGATCGCGCCCAGCCTACGTCCCACGCGCCGGGGCGGACGAAAACCCGTTGCCGACCGCGCCCCCGCACCGCCACCCTGGGACCGAGCCACCGGAGGTGCCGGTGCCCGGACGAGAGGAGGTGGTCCGACCATGACCGTCGTCGGCCTGCCCCTCGCCACCCTCTCGAGCCTCCGGAGCACCCACCGCCATGCCGCACCAGGACGCGTTCCCACCCGCTGACCCACCGACCCCGTCCCCCCTCGACGAACTCGACCCGGGGTTCGTCTTCGACTTCACCGCCTACGACGAGATCGAGGGCACCGGTCGACGCTGGTCGACCTGGTCCTCGGTCGACGCGCTCAGTCGCGGACCCGAGCCGCGACCCGACTGGGTCGTGACCTCCCAGGGCGCCGTCGACACCGACCTCGGCATCCTCAAGACCGGCAAGGAGGGCGACGTCTTCCTGCTCGAGCGGGCCGACCCGCACGAGCCCGAGCAGGGGGTGGTGATGGCCGCGAAGCGCTACCGCGGGGAGGAGCACCGGGACTTCCACCCCTCCGGCGACTACACCGCCGGTCGCCGGACCCGCAACACCCGCGACGCCCGGGCGCTGGCCCGCAAGTCCCAGCACGGCCGCGCGGTCGCGGCCGGTCAGTGGGCCTGGGCGGAGTGGGAGGCCCTGGTCCGGCTGCACGGACTCGGGCTGCCGGTGCCCTACCCGGTGCAGATCGACGGCACCGAGATCCTGATGGAGTGGATCCAGGTGGACGGCGCGAGCGCACCGCGGCTGGCGCAGACCCGTCCCGACCCCGCCCTGCTCCGGTCCTACTTCGACCAGCTGGTGCACGTGCTGGCCGAGCTGGTCCGGCACGGGCTCGTGCACGGTGACCTGTCGGCGTACAACGTGCTGGCCGCCGGCCCGCGACTGGTCGTCATCGACCTGCCGCAGGTGGTGGACCTGGTGGGCAACCCGGCGGGTCCGGACTTCCTGCTGCGCGACTGCACCAACGTGTGCCGGTGGTTCCGGGCGCGCGGGCTCGCGGTCGACGAGCACGAGCTCTTCGGCGAGCTGATGGCCCACGCGTTCTGAGCCGGCCCGGGGACGGCACGCCCCGCGACGTCAGCGGAAGTCGCGCGAGGACGCGCGGGCCTGGAGCGCCGCCCCGGCACCCGGGACGACGACGTCGAGGCCCTCCACCCGGTCGGCCAGGAGGTTGACCACCCCCTCGTTGCGCTCCAGGCGGCCGCGGACCACCACGGCGACCCGGTTGCGCGCGGCCTGCCGGTGGACCTTCATCACCCCGATCGAGCAGACCACGTTGAGCATCCCGGTCTCGTCCTCGAGGTTGAGGAAGGTGACGCCCATGGCGGTCCCGGGCCGCTGGCGGTGGGTGACCAGCCCGGCCACGTGCACCCGGCGGCCCGACTCCGTGGTGGCGAGGTCGGCGATCGAGCGGACACCGGCGCGACGGAGCTCCTCGCGCAGGTGCTCGACCGGGTGCCGCTCGGGGGAGACCCCGGTGGCCCAGAGGTCGGCCAGGGTGATCTCGGGCTCGCTGAGACCGGGCAGCGTGGGCGCGGCGGGGGCCGGCGTGGTGCCGGGCAGGTGGTCGGCGGTCTCGGAGAAGCCGGCCGCCCAGAGGGCCTCGCGCCGGTCGAGCCCCCAGGCGTCGAAGGCCCCGGCCGTGGCCAGCGCCTCGAGCTGGGTCGAGGTCAGCCCGGCGCGCCGGGACAGGTCGGTGACGCCGGTGAAGGGGGCGTCCTCGCGGGCGGCGACGATGCGTCGGGCCACGTCCGCGCCGATGCCGCGCACCGAGTCCAGTCCCATCCGCACGGCGAGCCCGCCGTCGCGCCGGTGGGCGGGCACCGGGTCGGGCGTGCCTGGCACCCACTCGACGCGCTCGAAGCGTGGCTGGCGGCACGCGTCGAGCCCGGTCGCGACCGGGTCCTGTCCCTCCTGCGTCGGTTCGAGGTCGGCCTGGGCCTGGGAGCGGGTGACGTCGGGCCGGCGTACGTCGACCCCGTGGCGCCGCGCGTCGCCCACCAGCGACTGGGGGGAGTAGAACCCCATCGGCTGGTTGCGCAGCAGACCGGCCAGGAAGGCCGCCGGGTAGTGCAGCTTGAACCACGAGGAGGCGTAGACGAGCAGCGCGAAGGACAGTGCGTGCGACTCGGCGAAGCCGAAGTTGGCGAACGACAGGATCTTGACGTAGATCGAGTCGGCCAGGTCCCCGGTGATGCCGCGACGCTCCATGCCGGCGTACAGCGTGTGCTTGACCGACTCGATGCGCTCGACCCCGCGCTTGGACCCCATCGCCCGCCGCAGCAGGTCGGCGTCGTCGCGGCTGCAGTCGCCCAGCGCCACCGCCATCGCCATCAGCTGCTCCTGGAACAGCGGCACCCCCTTGGTCCGCTCCAGGACCGGGACGAGCTCGGGGTGGTCGTAGGTGATCGGCTCCTGCCCGGTCGCCCGCCGGACGTAGGGGTGCACCGCGCCGCCCTGGATCGGGCCGGGGCGGATCAGCGCGATCTCGATGGCGAGGTCGTAGAACTCGCGGGGGCGCAACCGTGGCAACGTGCCGATCTGCGCGCGGCTCTCGACCTGGAAGACCCCGATCGAGTCCGCCCGGCAGAGCATGTCGTAGACCGCCGGCTCCTCCTTGGGCATCGTCGCGAGGGTCCACCTCTCGCCCAGGTGCTCCTCGGTCAGCCGCATGGTGTGGTCCAGGGCCCCGAGCATGCCCAGGCCGAGCAGGTCGAACTTGACCAGGCCCATCGACTCGCACGCGTCCTTGTCCCACTGCAGCACCGTCCGGTTGTCCATCCGGGCCCGCTCGATGGGGCAGACCTCGCCGATGGGTCGCTCGGTGAGCACCATCCCGCCGGAGTGGATGCCCAGGTGGCGCGGTGCCCCCATCAGCTCCTCGGCCAGGGCCACCACCTGCGGCGGCACGTCGTGGGCCTCGGGATCGCCCGCATCCCCGGTGACCACGGCCTTCCAGCCGTCGATCTGCTTGGACCAGGCGTCCTGCTGCCCCTGGGAGAAGCCCAGCGCCTTGGCGGCGTCGCGCACCGCCATCCGGGGCTGGTAGGCGATCACGTTGGCCACCTGCGCCGCGTTGTGCCGCCCGTAGGTCTCGTAGACCCACTGGATCACCTCCTCGCGCCGGTCGGAGTCGAAGTCGACGTCGATGTCGGGCTCCTCGTCGCGGTGGGCGGAGATGAACCGCTCGAAGGGCAGGCGGTAGAAGACGGCGTCGACGGCGGTGATGCCGAGGGCGTAGCAGACCGCGGAGCTGGCAGCCGAGCCCCGCCCCTGGCACAGGATGCCGCGACCCCGCGCGAACGCGACGATGTCGTGGACGATCACGAAGTAGCCGGCGAAGTCCTTCTCGGCGACGACCAGCAGCTCGTGCTCGATTCGCTCGCGGGCCTCCTGCTCGTGAGGCTCGCCCGCGTAGCGCTCGGCGAAGCCGCGCTCGGCGAGCACCCGCAGCCACGAGTCGGCGGTGTGGCCGGCGGGGATCTGCCGCTTGGGCAGGGCGGGGGAGGCCTTGCGCAGGTCGAAGGCCAGCTCGTCGGCCAGCGACACGCTCCGCGCGACCGCGCCGGGGTGGGCCGCCAGCGCGGCGGCCGTCTCGGCGCCGCTGCGGAGGTGGGCCGACCCCGACAGGTCGAGCCAGCCGTCGAGCTCGGCGAGGCTGCGACGGGCCCGCACGGCCGCGACCGCCGAGGCCACCCGGTGGCGCTGGGGCGTGGCGTGGTGGGCGTTGCCGGCCGCGACGACGTCGAGGCCGTGGACCTCGGCGAGCCGGGCGAGCACGGCGTTCGTCGGTCCGGCCCCGGGGCGGGGCGAGAGCTCGACGAGCACGTTCTCCAGGCCGAACAGCGCCGTCAGCCGGTCCAGGGCCAGGGCGGCCGCCTCCTCGCCGCCGGTCTCGAGCGCTTGGCGCACGGCGCCCTTGCGGCAGCCGGTGAGCACGACCCAGTGCCCGCGTCCGCGCGCGGCCAGCTCCTCGAGGTCGTAGTCCGGGCGCCCCTTCTCGTCCCCCCGCAGGTGGGCGTCGGTCATCGCCGCGGCGAGCCGGTGGTAGCCCTCGACGCCGCGGGCCAGCACCAGCAGGTGGCTCCCCTCGGGGTCGGGCACGCCGTTCTGCGGTCCGGTGAGGCCGAGGGACAGCTCGGCGCCGTACACCGTCGGCAGGTCGTACGCCGCCGCGGCCTCCGCCAGCGCGGGGGCACCGTAGAAGCCGTCGTGGTCGGTGATCGCGAGCGCGTGCAGCCCCAGGCGCACGGCCTCCTCGACGAGCGCGGCCGGGGAGCTCGCGCCGTCGAGGAAGCTGAAGTGACTGTGGCAGTGCAGCTCGGCGTACGGCGTGACGCCCGCCGGCCGCTCGACCGACGGGTCGGCCGTCGGGGCGCGCTTGCGTCGCGAGACCGGGGCGTCGTCGGCCCCCGGGAGCCCGCTCAGGCGCCGCTCGAGCTCCGCCCAGTGCATGGCCGGGTTGTTCCAGCCCATCAGTGCCTCCTGCGACGCGCCACGGGGGCGGGGTCAGTCATACGCGGCCTCCAGGGACCAGCCGTCGGGGCTGCGCAGCAGCAGCCAGGCGCGGCCGTCGGCGCCCACGACCTGGAAGCGGGCCGACAGCCCGGCGCCGCCCGACCACCACGCCTCGTCGGTGGGCCACGGCCCGGCCCACGCGTGCACGGGCTGCCACGGCAGCCGGCTCCCCCCGACCCGGAAGCGGGCGGGCTCGCCGGTCACGACCCCACGATCGGTGACGCGCACGTCCTGGTCGGCCCGGTCGACGACCTCGGCCTGCGGGGGGTCGGCGAAGACCCGCACGGGCGCCGGGCCCGGCACCCGGCCCGGCCAGGGCCGGTCGAGCGGTCGCAGGTCGACGGCGCGCTCGCCCCACGGGACCAGGGCCTGCCGGGCGCCGGGGCTGCGTCCGCCCTGGAGCACGGGGCGCACGACCGCGTCGAACCCGATCATCCCCTGGACCCGGGCCACCCCGCGCTCGACCAGGTCGTCCGACGCGCTGCCCCAGAGCGTCTCGCCGTGGGCGGCGGCGGGCTCGACGACCTCGGGCACGAACCGGATCCGCTCCACGGGCGCGCGCACCCCGCCGGAGTCCTTCCGGGCGCGCAGCGAGCCGCCCACCTCCGCCGACTGGAGCTGCCAGTGCACCCGGTCGACCAGGTCGCGGGCACCGAAGTGGCGGGGGTGCATCCACACGCGCGAGGAGCAGACCACACCGTCGGACTCGGCCTCCACGCGCACCCCGGTGGCGACCAGCTGGCGCGTGGTCAGCTGGTGGACGAACCGCTCGGCGGTGGTGCGGACGCTGAAGGTGATCGCCTCGACCGAGTCGAGCGGCGGCTCGAACGCGACCTCCGCGTCGAGCTCGGGCGGAGGGGTGCGCGCGGCGAAGAGGGCCTGGTCCTCGCCCCGAGCCCGGCGGCGCACCGCGGCGCCGTACGCGCCCAGCCGGTGACCCACGGCCTCGCCCGGCAGGTCGGCCAGGCCCCCGAGCGAGCTGATGCCCAGGCGCCGCAGCAGGCTGACCAGCTCGCGTCCCTGGGCGCCGTCGTCGGCCAGGACGGCGACGGGCAGCCCGCGCAGGAAGTCGGGGGACCGGCCGGGCGGCACGACCGTCCACGACTGCGCGTCGGCGGTGCGGGCGGCCTGCTCGGCGGTGAAGAGGTCGTCGGCGACGCCGAGGCGCACGTCGCGCACCCCGCACCCGACCAGCGCCTCGGTCACGGTCGCCGCCGCGTAGGTCTCGTTGCCGTACCACCGGTCCGGCGCGCGCACGGCGAGCAGTCCGGGCCGCAGGGCCGCCACGCCGGGGCGCAGCTCCTCCACCGTGGCCAGGACGGGCTCGAACGCGCGCGCGTCGCGGTCGGGGTTGGCGGGCAGCACCAGCAGCTCGGGGCAGGCTGCCTGGGCGTCGCGACGGCGTTGCCCCCGACGGACGCCCTCCCGGCGGGCGGGGGTGTTGCAGACCTCGACCAGGTTGGCGTGGAGCACGGCGGCGGGGGAGCGCAGGGGTGCCCCGGCCTCCTCCAGCGCGGCGACCACCGACCAGTCGGGGCACCACACGACCATGACGCGCACTAGGCCCAGCCGATCGCCGGTCGGACCTCCGGGGCCTCGACCCCAGGGCGGTCCAGGACCTCGATCCCCGGCCACCCCAGGTCCACCCGGCGCGGTGGCCGCGCACCGCGGTGCACGAGCACCCCGGTGCGGCGCTGTTCCAGCTGGCCGTCGCCGGTGCCCGGGCCCGCCCAGGCGGTCTCCACCGTGCTCAACCGGGCCTCGACCCGGGGCCAGCGACCGTGCACGACGAGCACCGACGAGCGGTGACGCAGGCGGGAGTCCAGGACGGCCGCGTTCTTCTCGCTGACCGAGGCCGGGGGACGCAGCACCACCACGCGCAGCACGTCGACCAGGGCGGCGGTGACCTCGAGCCAGTGCTCGCCCAGGTCGGGGACGAGCACGGTGCGCGACAGCTCGATGCCGAGCGCGGCGGCCGCCTCGGCGCCGAAGTCGGGGTAGCCCGCGAAGCCGACCCAGGAGCCCGCTTGCGAGGCACCCGCCGCCGCGGCGAGGGCCAGGGAGACGCTGTCCACGGCGTACGTCGACCCCGCGTGCAGGGGCAGCACGTCCGTGAGACCGGGCAGCACGGGCACCGGGTCCTTGGCGGGTCGCCGCTCCAGCGCGGCCACCCGCTCCCGGAGCTGCTCCAGCACCGGCCGACCCGGGTCGAGCTGGGCGGACCGGGAGGACGACATGGGCCTAGCATCGAACATGTGTTCGAACTTCGTCAAGCCGTTCCAGCACACCCGCCCCGCCGGGTCAGCGATCCGGCTGACGTGGTGACCGAGGAGGTGCCATGGTGTCGACGACCGGCCCCGAAGGAGACCTGCCGTGACGGCACCCGTGCACCGGCCCGTGGTGCTCGACGACGTGGACGCCTGCGTCGACGCGATCATCGAGCGTGTCGGCACCGACCTCCGGGTCGGTCTGCCGCTGGGGCTGGGCAAGCCTCCCGAGCTCGTCAACGCCCTCTTCCAGCGCGCGAAGGCCGACCCCTCCCTCCGCCTGACCCTGCTGACGGCGCTGTCGCTCGAGGTCCCGGTGCCCGCACCCGGGCTGGAGACGGCCTTCCTGCAGCCGCTGCTCGACCGCGTCTTCGCGGGCGTCGTCGAGCTCGACTACGCCCGGGCGGTCACGGCCGGGGAGCTGCCGCCCAACGTGCGGGTGCTGGAGTTCTACTTCCGGCCCGGGAGCCGGCTGCACGACCCCGGTGCGCAGCGCGACTACATCTCGACCAACTACACCTTCGCCGCCCGCGACCTGATGGAGCAGGGCTGCAACGTGGCCATGCAGGCCGTGGCCAAGCGCGAGGGGCGTGAAGGCCCCGGGGGCCCCGGGGGCTCAGACGGCGTCCGCTACAGCCTGTCGTGCAACCCCGACACCAGCATCGAGCTGCTGGGCCTGATGCGCGCGGCCGAGGCGGCCGGGGAGCGTCGGATCGCGGTGGTGGGGGTCGTCAACCAGCAGCTGCCGTACATGGGCAACGACGCCGAGGTCGGACCGGAGTCGTTCGACCTCGTCGTGGACCACCCGCGCTACTCCACGGCGCTGTTCTCCACGCCCAAGCAGCCGGTGACGACACCGGACTACGCGATCGGCCTGCACGCCTCGGCCCTGGTGCGCGACGGCGGCACGCTGCAGATCGGCATCGGCGCCCTGGGCGACGCGATCGTGCAGTCGCTCGCCCTCCGCCACCGCGACAACGCCGCCTACCGGTCGGTGCTCGAGCGCACCGGGGTGCTGGCCCACCACGGCGACCTGGTGAGCCGGGTCGGCGGCACGGGGCCCTTCGAGCGGGGGCTGTACGGCGCCAGCGAGATGTTCGTCGACGGCTTCTGGCACCTGATGCGCGCCGGGGTCCTCACCCGCGCGGTCTACGACTTCTGGGCCCTCCAGGAGCTCGTCACCGACGGCACGTACGACCCCACCCGGGCACCGACCCTGGAGACGCTGGAGGCCCTCGAGGCCCGGGGCGTGCGCATACTGCGCACCCGGGACTTCGACATCCTGAAGCGCCACGGGTTCTTCGCCGACGCCACCACCTACGACGCCGGGTACGTGGTCACCCCCGGCGGGGAGCGCGTCGTCGCCAACCTCGCCGACCCGCACTCCCGACAGGTCCTGGCGCAGGAGTGCCTCGGCACGTCGGGGCTGGTCCGCGGGATCGTGCTGCACGGCGGGTTCTTCCTCGGCCCGCGCGACTTCTACCAGGGCCTGCGCGACATGACCCCGGAGGAGCGCGACACCATCTGCATGACCGGCGTCGACAAGGTCAACCAGCTCGACGCCGACCCGGCGCTCTACACCGCCCAGCGGCACGACGCGCGCTTCGTCAACACCGGCATGCTGGCCACGCTCGGCGGCGCCGTGGCCTCCGACGGGCTCGAGGACGGGCGGGTGGTCTCCGGCGTCGGCGGGCAGTTCAACTTCGTCACGATGGCCCACCAGCTGAGCACCGGTCGGTCGATCCTGATGGTGCGGGCCGCCCGTCAGGCGGCGGACGGCTCGGCGACCAGCAACATCGTCTCCGCCTACGGGCACACGACGATCCCGCGCCACCTGCGGGACATCTTGATCACCGAGTACGGCATCGCGGACCTGCGGGCCCAGACCGACAGCGAGGTCGCCAAGCGCACCCTCGCCGTGGCGGACTCCCGCTTCCAGCAGCAGCTGCTCGACGAGGCCATGGACTCCGGACGGATCGAGCGCAGCTACGAGATCCCCGAGGCGCACCGGCACAACACCCCCGAGGAGCTGGACCGCCGGCTCTCACCCGCCCGGGACCTGCTGCCGCCGTTCCCCTTCGGCACCGACATGACCCCGCTGGAGCAGACCCTCGCGACCGCGCTCCAGGAGGTCAAGAGCCGCTCCGCCCGCCTCTCCCGCGTGGAGCTCGTGCTCACCGCGATCCGGAGCACGGCGTCCCGCGCGGGACGGACCCCGTCGGTGCACTCGGCGCTGGACGCGGTCAAGGCCCTGGCGTCGGGCGCCGAGGGGGCGCCGGCCTCGCAACGGGTCCTGCGCCTGCTCACCGCGGGCGAGCAGGTGCCGGAGCACGTGACGCCGTACCTCGAGCGCCTCCAGCTGGTGCACCCCACCTCGGTCGAGGACGCGGTCGCCCGCGCCCTGCTCATCGACGAGCTGACCTGACCCCGGACGCACGAGGAGCCCCGGGGGGCAGATCCCCGGGGCTCCTCGGTGCTCCTGAGCCGGTCGGCTCAGATGTCGTAGTAGTGAATACATCACGGCGCTGACCTGCGGAAACACCGTCTACGAGAGCTCATGGGGTGCATTGGGTACGCACTCGGATGGGCTCCCGTTCTCTGCCTGCAGATCATCGGAACCTCACTGAGATGTCCCTAGGTGGCTCAGGACGGCGAGGCGGCAGATCCTAGGTTGGGCCATCTTGTGTGTTGCCGGTGCTTCCGGTGGCGTCCGGCTCCCTGACGGCCGACACTCAGGCACCGCCGATTGCGCCACGCGCTGCGACCTTGTCCCTGGTCAGCTGGTCAGCTGGTCGGCTTCGGCGGCGATCTGCCGAAGTTGCCCACAGCGGGCCAAGCACGGTGAGTACCTGGTGCAGCACGCCTACCTCCTGAGCGGGTTGCGGGCCACGGCCACGGAATTGCCTACGAGTCGAAACCGCCATGCAGGCCCGAATGAACGAGCAGACCGAGCACCGCCGTCCGATCCTCGGCTGACGAGCACGATCGGTGTTGAGCGCCGACGGTGGATCGATGTTCAGCTCCCCTCGGGAACCGGTGGCAAGCGATCAATGGTCCGCTGGTCGGCCGCGACCCGGGCGGGCTCCCAGTCGAATCGGCCGGGCGACCACCCCGCCTCGACGCGAGACCAGAAGAAGAACGACACACGCCTCTCCTCGAACCGCCATCGCCCGTCCTCGCAGCGGCGCATCGCGTCGGCGTACCGGCCAGCTGCGATGTGGGGCTGACCCTCGACGACACAGGGCTGGTCGAGCCAGGTCTGGCCGGTCGCGACGTCTGCGTCGAGCTCGATCGTCTCGTTGCTGCTGAAGTGCCACCACTCGCGCAGCGGCCCGTCGCGCAGGCCTGCGAAGAAGGCGCGTAGATCGGCGTGCCCGCGGACAGTGGAGAGTCCGATGAAGGCGCCGTCGTGGGTGAAGAGTTCGATGAGGTCGTCCCAGCGCCCGTCATCGAGGTACTGGCAGTACTTCGCCCGAAGCTGCCCGATCTCGTGCAGGTCCTCCAGGCGGCGTACGCGCGCTTCGAGGTCCATCGGGCTCACACCGCCACCGGTGTCGTCGAGATGATCGGCGCGTCGGTGACCGCGACGAGTTCGTCGAGCGTCACGCCCGGCGCCAGCTCCACCAACTCGAACGCATCATGGGCGACGTCGAGCACGGCCAGGTCGGTGATGATCCGGTCGACCACGCGGCATCCGCTGAGGGGGAGCGTGCACTCGCGAAGCAACTTGGGGGCGCCGGACTTCGTCACGTGTTCCATGAGTACGACGACGCGCGCGGCTCCGGTGACCAGGTCCATCGCACCGCCCATTCCTTTCACCATGGAGCCCGGAACCATCCAGTTGGCGAGGTCGCCCGCGGTCGAGACCTGCATGCCGCCGAGGACGGCTACGTCGATGTGGCCGCCCCTGATCATTGCGAAACTGGCGGCCGAGTCGAAGAACGACGCTCCTGGCAGCACGGTCACGGTCTGCTTGCCGGCGTTGATCAGGTCGGGGTTCACCTCGTCGTCGTACGGGAAGGGGCCGACGCCGAGGATCCCGTTCTCCGCATGGAGGGTCACCGACGAACCGGGCGGAAGGTGATCGGGGATCTGGGTCGGCAGCCCGATGCCGAGGTTCACGTAGGAGCCCTCCTCGAGTTCGAGGGCCGCTCGGGCAACCATCTGGTCGCGAGACCAGCCGTGCGGCTCGGTCTTGTTCGGGGCCATGTCAGTTCACCCTCTCGCGGGTCGTCCGCTTCTCGATGTCCTTGTGAGCGGCCTGTTCGGCGGTGAGTTCGACGACGCGCTGGACGAAGACGCCCTGCAGGTGGACGTCGTCGGGACGCAGCTCGCCGACGTCGACGACCCGCTCAGCCTCGACGATGGTGAGGCGCCCGGCCATCGCGGCCGGCGGGTTGAAGTTGCGGGCCGAGGCGTTGAAGGCACAGTTACCGGCTCGATCGGCGATGGCCGCGCGGACCAATGCGACGTCGGTGACGATGGCCTCCTCGAGCACCATCTCGCGGCTGTGGAAGGTCCGCACCTCCTTGGGCGGCGACGCCAACGCGACGGTGCCGTCGGGGTGGTGGCGCCACGGCAGACCGCCCTCGGCCACCATCGTGCCGACGCCGGTCGGGGTGAAGAACGCGCCGATGCCGGCACCACCGGCGCGTAGCCGTTCGGCCAGAGTGCCCTGCGGAGTCAGCTCGACGGTGAGCTCGCCGGAGAGGTACTGACGGGCGAACTCCTTGTTCTCCCCGACGTACGACGCGATGACCCGGCTGATCCGGCCCTGCTCGAGCAGCAGCCCGAGACCTGCGCCGTCGACGCCACAGTTGTTGGACACGATGGTCAGGTCATCGGCGCCCTGCTCCAGCAGCGCCTCGATCAGGAACCACGGGATGCCGACGAGTCCGAAGCCTCCGACGGCGAGGCTGGCGCCGCTGGGGATGTCGGCGACCGCGTCGGCCGCGCTGGCGACCACCTTGCTGAGGCTCATGGCCGCTCCCGGGTCAGGTGCTCGATGATCGCCGGGTTGATGGTCCCGGGCTGCTGGGCGTTGGCGAGATGCGCCGCATCCGGTACGACGAGCAGGTGTCCGTCGAGCACGTGCTCAGCGATCTCGGCCAGGTGCGGGGGAGGAGTGGCAGGGTCGTCGGCCCCCGCGATGGCGAGCGTCGCGGCGCTGATCGAGGGCAGGTCGTGTCGAAGGTCCATCGACGCGATCACCTCGCAGCAGGAGGCGTAGCCCTCGGCCGGCGTCGCGGCGACCATCGCCTCGCTGGACTTCTTGAGGTCGGGGTCGGAGGCCAGCAGGGCGGGCGTGAACCACCGGGCGACCACGGCCTCCGCCACGGCGTTCGTGCCGTCCGAGCGAACGAGTCCGGCGCGGTCGTGCCACGCCGAGGACGGTTCGAGATGGGCGCCGGTGCACAGCAGCACCAGGCGGTCCACCCGGTCGGGCTCGCGCGCCGCGAGGCGCATTCCGGTCATCCCGCCGAGCGAGAGCCCGACGAAGTGAGCGCGCTCGACCCCGAGGTCGTCGAGCAGGGCGACCACGTCGTCCACCACGTCGTCGATGTCGTACGGGCCCTCGGGGACAGGGGATCCGCCGTGGCCGCGGGTGTCGTAGCGCACCACCCGGAAGTGGCCCTCGAGGTCCTCGAGGTTCGCGTCCCACATCGCCATCGTCGAGCCCAGCGAGTTGGAGAGCACGACGACGGGTCCGTCCTCGCGGCCGGTCACGACCCGGTGCACGGAGACGGCGGTCATCGGACTGCCTCGAAGACCGCGGCCAGTCCCTGCCCGCCGCCGATGCACATCGTCTCGAGACCGAAGCGGGCTTCGCGCCGGCGCATCTCGTGGGTGAGGGTGGCCAGGACTCGCGCACCGGTGGCGCCCACGGGGTGGCCCAGGGAGATCCCGGAGCCGTTCGGGTTCAGCCGATCGTCGAGTGGGTCGACCTTCCACTCGCGCAGGCAGGCCAGCACCTGGGCCGCGAAGGCCTCGTTGAGCTCGATGACGTCGATCTCGTCGAGCGTCAGTCCGGCACGTTCCAGCGCGGCGTCTGTTGCGGGGACGGGGCCGATGCCCATCACTTCCGGGCCGACACCGGCAACCGCCCAGGACCGCAGTGCCAGCAGGGGGTCGAGGCCGAGGCGCTCCGCCTCGTCGATCGTGGTGACCACGCACATCGCCGCACCGTCGTTCTGGCCGCTCGCATTGCCGGCCGTCACCGTCGAGGACGGGTCGAGGGCCAGTCGTACCGGCGTCAGTGCGGCGAGCTGGTCGAGGGTCGTCCCGGCCCGGGGGTGCTCGTCGCGGTCGATCACGAGGTCGGGCTTGCCGCGCCCGCCGGGCACCGTGATCGGCACCAGTTCGTCGGCGAAGCGGCCTGCGTCCTGGGCGGCGGCAGCACGGTGCTGGCTGCGCAACGAGAGCTCGTCCTGCTCCTCGCGGGAGATGTCGTACTGCCTGCGGAGGTTCTCGGCCGTCTCCAGCATGCCGCCGGGCACCGGGTGGTTTCGCCCGCCGGCGGTCTCGCGGGCTCGCACCAGACGATCCATCAGGTTGATGTCCCCACTGCGGACGCCGGTGCGAAGCCCGGTGGCGTAGTGCTCGACCTGCGACATCGACTCGGCCCCTCCGGCGACGACGACCTTGGCCGATCCGGTCGCGACCATGCCGGCGGCGTACAGGACCGCCTGCAGGCCCGAACCGCACCGGCGGTCGATCTGGATGCCAGGTACGCCGGTGCCGAGGCCGGCGTCGAGCGCCGCGGTCCGCCCGATCGCCGGTGCCTCGCCGCTCGGGTAGCACTGGCCGAGGATGACGTCATCAACGTCGCCCTCGGTCAGCCCGGTCCGGCGCACCAGCTCGGTGAGGATCGCAGCAGCCAGGTCGCTGGCGGGCAGGGTGGAGAGTGCGCCGGCATGCCGGCCCACGGGGGTCCGGAGCGGGGAGCAGATCACGACATCGGTCATGACTGTCACGCTAGGTGGAGTGAACGATATGGAGAAGTATCCATTTCGGCTTGATTGAAACTCTGCAAGTATGGGCTGGTGGAACTCCGACATCTGCGGTACTTCGTCGCGGTCGCCGAGCTGAAGCACTTCGGCCGGGCCGCCGCGCGGTTGCACATGGCCCAGCCGCCGTTGTCCCAGCAGGTGCGTCAGCTCGAGGCGGAGCTTGGGGTGGAGCTGTTGCACCGCACCACGCGCCGGGTCGACCTGACCGACGCAGGCGTGGCGTTCCTGCAGCGGGCGCGCGAGGTCCTCGCTGCGGTCGATGCCGCCAGCGCCGAGGCGCAACGGATCGGCGCCGGGCTCGAAGGCCGGCTCGTGGTCGGCTGTGTCGGGTCGGCGACGTACAGCCTGCTGCCGAGCCTGGCCCGCGCCCTGCGCGAGGAGTTGCCGGCCGTCGACTTCAGCTTCCGCGGCGAGATGCTGGTGCCGGGCCAAGCGACCGCGTTGCTCGCCGGAGCGATCGATCTGGCCCTGCTCAGGCCGCCCGTGGATGAGTCTGGACTTGTGGTGACGTCGCTACGTATGGAGGGCCTGATCGTCGCGCTGCCGGACGGACATCGCCTCGCCGAACGCAAGCGCGTGCGCGCGATCGACCTCAAGGACGAGGACTTCATCGTGCACGCCGGTCAGGGGCGATCGGTGATGAACGGGCTGGTGCTCGGCCTGTGTCGTGACGCGGGTTTCGCGCCGCGCATCCGACAGGAGGTGGGGGAGACGTCCACCTTGGTCACTTTCGTCGCGGCCGGCCTGGGCGTCGCGATCGTGCCCGAGCCGGTCTCCGCGCTCGGGGTCGCCGGAGCGACGTACCGGCCACTCACCGGAGGCGTCAAGGTCGAGCTGTCGGCTGCCACGCGTGAGGGCGACGAGTCACCTGTGCTCGCGCGCGCGCTGGAGCTGCTGGTCGCGCTCACTCATCAGTAGAAGCCGTCGCGGGAATTGGGCGCCAGAGTCTGGCGGGTGGTCGGCGTCGCGGCGAGGTCGCGACGGATCGCGTCGGAGGTCTCGAGCATCAGTGGCACCACCTCGGCGACGATGCGTTCGGCCGTGATGCGGCCCACCGTGCTCGAGTAGGCCAGCGCGGCGACGACGTCACCGTGCGCGTCCCAGACCGGGACGGAGGCCGACAGCAGTCCGTCCTCGAGCTCGGACTCGACCACCGCATAGCCCTGACGGCGTACGTCGTGCAGGGACTGGCGGAAGGTCACCGAGTCGGTGATGGTCTTCTCCGCCAACCTGGGCAGGCCTGCGTCGATCACGGCCGCGACCTGGTCGGCCGGAGCCCAGGCCGAGAGGACGCGCCCCATCGAGGTCGCGTGCGCCGGGACCCGGCTGCCGACGTCGACGGCGATGCTCAGCACGCGGCGGACCTGAACCCGCGCGACGTAGACGACATCGATCCCGTCGAGCTGGGCCAGCGATGCCGACTCCTGGGTGGCCTCGGCCAGGCGCAGCAGGTGCGGCTGGGCGATCTCGACGATGCCGTGGGTCGCGGCGAAGTGCTGCCCGATCGTCAACACGCGCGGGGTCAGGGACCAGCGCGTCCCGGTGCCGACGACGTACCCCAGGTGCTGCAGGGTCAACAGGATCCGGCGTACGGCGGGACGTGAGTAGCGGGTCCTCGCGGCGATCTCCGCCAGCGTCGGGTTCGGCAGTTCGGCGTCGAAGGTCAGCAAGACGGCGAAGCCGCGCTCGATGCTCTGGATGATGTCGCGCTCGTTGACGTCGACCGGTTGCTGACTCATATCCCTGACCTCCCAATGGGGTGGAACTGGGTATCGGTGGGGGCCTTAACCCCCGTTGACTCGGGGTGTGACGAGGAGCACTGTCTGTTGTGAACGCAAAGCGTGCAGACAGTACGCACAGCGTACATCACGGAGGTGGGTGACATGGGGCCACGGGAGCTCAGGGACGCGTTCGGGCAGTTCGCCACGGGAGTCACCGTGGTGACCTGCACCAACGAGGAGGGCGAACCTCACGGCGCCACGGTCAATGCCTTCACCGCCGTCTCGCTCGACCCGCCGCTGGCCCAGGTCACTCTCGGCCGGACCTCCAGGGCCTGCCAGTTCCTGGACGGGCGACCGTTCGCGATCAACGTGCTGGCCGCCGACCAGCTCGACGTGGCGTGGCACTTCGCCGGCCGACCGGCCGCCGAGACCCCCGCCTGGGCGGTGGGACACACCGCCCCCGTGCTCGAAGGAACCGCCGCGACGATCTCGTGCCGGCCCTGGCGCACCTACGACGGTGGGGACCACCTCATCGTCATCGGCGAGGTCGAGGAGGTGCGGATCCCCGGACGGGACCCGCTGCTCTTCCACGGCGGAGTCTTCCGCCACCTCAGCCCGCTCGAGATCGGCGTCGCCTGGAACGGGTCGATCGACAACCCCGACCACGGCTGGTTCGACGCCACCGCGCAGTTCACCCCGCTCGGCAACGCCACCCGCGTCTGAGCTGACCCCGCAACTCACCGCATCCCCATGCACCGAAGGGAACATCATGACCGCCACCCAGGAACGCAAGCTCAGCACCGTCGAGGAGGGACTCAACGAGGTCCGGCCGATGACCGGTGACGAGTACATCGAGTCGATCCGCGACGACCGGGAGATCTGGATCTACGGCGAGCGCGTCAAGGACGTCACCGAGCACCCGGCCTTCCGCAACCCGGTGCGGATGACGGCCCGGCTCTACGACGCTCTCCACGAGGACGCCGTGAAGGGCACGGGCGTGCTGACGGTGCCGACCGACACCGGCAACGGGGGGTTCACCCACCCGTTCTTCCGGGCGCCGCACAGCTCCGCGGACCTGGTGCAGGACAAGAACGCGATCGAGGCCTGGGCACGTCAATCGTGGGGGTGGATGGGCCGCAGCCCCGACTACAAGGCCAGCTTCCTGGGCACGCTCGGCGGCAACAGCGAGTTCTACCAGCCGTTCGAGGACAACGCGAAGCGCTGGTACAAGGAGAGCCAGGAGCGCCTCCTGTACTGGAACCACGCGATCATCAACCCGCCGGTCGACCGCAACCTGCCCCCGGACGAGGCGGGCGAGGTGTTCATGCGCGTGGAGAAGGAGACCGACGCCGGTCTCATCGTCTCCGGCGCCAAGGTGGTGGCCACGGGCTCGGCGATCACCAACTACAACTTCATCGCGCACTACGGACTCCCGATCAAGAAGAAGGAGTACGCGATCGTCTGCACCGTGCCGATGGACGCCCCGGGCGTCAAGCTCATCTGCCGACCGTCGTACACGATGGCCGCCGACGTGATGGGCAGCCCGTTCGACTACCCGCTGTCGAGCCGGATGGACGAGAACGACACGATCTTCGTCTTCGACAAGGTGCTGGTGCCGTGGGAGAACGTGTTCGCGTACGGCGACCCGGAGAAGATCAACGGCTTCTTCCCGCAGTCCGGTTTCATCCCCCGGTTCACCTTCCACGGCTGCATCCGGCTCTCGGTGAAGCTGGACTTCATCGCGGGCCTGTTGCTCAAGGCGCTGGAGGCGACGGGCAGCAAGGACTTCCGCGGCGTGCAGACCCGTGTCGGTGAGGTCATCGGCTACCGCAACACGTTCCGGGCCCTGGCTGACGCGATGGCCCTGAACCCCGACGAAGGCCCGAACGGGACCGTGCTGCCGAAGCTCGACTACGGCCTGGTCTACCGCCAGCTCATGATCGAGGCCTATCCCCGGGTGAAGGAGATCATCATGCAGGACGTCGCGTCCGGCCTGATCTACCTCAACTCCAACGCCGTGGACTTCAAGACCCCCGAGATCCGTCCCTACCTGGACAAGTACGTCCGCGGTTCCAACGGGTACGACGCGGTCGACCGCGTCAAGGTGATGAAGGCCCTCTGGGACGCCGTCGGCTCCGAGTTCGGCGGCCGTCACGAGCTCTACGAGCGCAACTACTCGGGCAACCACGAGAACGTGAAAGCCGAGATCCTCTTCGCCGCCGAGGCGCAGGGAGAGACCGACGCGATGAAGGGCTTCGCCGAGTCAATGATGGCGGAGTACGACCTCGACGGCTGGACCGTGCCCGACCTGATCAACCCGACCGACGTCAGCCGCATCCTCAACCGGTGACTGAAGAATCCAAGGAGAGCACCATGACCACCACGCAGGAATCACCCACCGCGGCCGGCTCGGGCGCCAACGCGAGCGAGAACTTCAAGGCATCCGCCTCCAGCCAGGAGATCGCCGACACCCCTCCGGAGCGCGTCGCCGCGATCGTCACCGACGTCCTCAAGGGCGTGCACGACGCGATCGCCAAGCACGACGTCTCGTACCCGGAGTTCCAGGCCGCGAAGGCGTGGCTGATGGCCGTCGGTGAAGGCGGCGAATGGCCGCTGTTCATGGACGTGTTCGTCGAGCACGCCGTCGAGGCCCAGGTCGCGGCTTCGCAGCAGGGCACCAAGGGCTCGATCCTCGGCCCCTACTTCCTGCCCGACCAGGTGAGGCTCGGCTCGACCTGCAAGCTGCCCCGACGCGATGACGAGAAGGGCACCCCGCTCGTGCTGAGCGGACAGGTGCGCGACCTGGACGGTACGCCGCTCGGTGGCGCCGAGGTGGACATCTGGCACGCCGACGCCGACGGCTACTACTCGGGCTTCGCGCCGCACGTCCCCGAGGGCAACCTGCGGGGTGTCGTGGTCACCGATGACGAGGGCCGGTTCGCGATCGAGACGGTGCAGCCCGCGCCGTATCAGATCCCGACCGACGGCCCGACTGGTCAGCTGATCGGCGCCGCGGGGTGGCACCCGTGGCGTCCGGCCCACCTCCACATCCAGGTGCGCGCCGAGGGCCACCGGCCGATCACGACCCAGCTCTACTTCGCCGGTGGCGAGTGGCTGGACTCCGATGTCGCCGAGGCGACCAAGCCCGAGCTGATCATCGACCCGCAGGACGACGGCACCGGCATCCGCCGGTCGACGTACGACTTCGTGCTCGAGTCCGCCTGACCCACGTCTCCGCCTGCGGGACTGACACCTCGGTCCCGCAGGCGGTCTCCAGCTCCATGAAAGGCAGCCCCATGTCCGTCTCCCACGACGATCTGCGGATCGAGCGCGTCGAGACCGTCATCATCGACGTGCCCCTCAAGCGGCCGCACAAGTTCGCCCGCGTCACCATGGATGCGCAGCCCGTGCTGCTGGCCTTCGTGCACACCCGGGCCGGTGTCGTCGGGGTCGGCGAGGGCGTCGTCCCCGGTGGACCCTGGTGGGGCGGTGAGTCGGTGGAGTCCATGAAGGTCACCATCGACACGTACGTCGCTCCGCTGCTCATAGGTCGTCGGGTCGACGACATCGAGGCGATCTGGCGCGACGTCTCCGACCGTGTGAACGCCAACCTCTATGCCAAGACCGCGGTCGAGGTTGCCCTGCACGACGCCTGGGCGCGCAGCCTCGGCGTACCCGTGCACACGTTGCTCGGCGGTATGGCCCGGACCAGCATCGACGTCACCTGGGCGCTCGGCGCCGAGCCGGAGGAGGTCGTCGTCGACGAGGCGTTGGCCAAGCTGCACGCCGGTGAGCACAGCTCCTTCAAGCTGAAGATGGGCGCACTCGAGCCTGAGGAGGACACTCGTCGGGTCTGTGCGATCGCCGAGAAGCTGGCCGGTTCTGCCGGCGTACGCGTCGACCTGAACGCGCGGTGGGACCTCAACACCTCACTCACCTACCTGCCCCGTCTGGCAGCCGCGGGCGTCGAGCTGATCGAGCAGCCGGTGCCAGGTGAGCAGGTTGAGGCGCTTGGCGAGATCAACGCGCGGCTCCCAATCCCTGTGATGGCTGATGAAAGTCTCCGTACGCCGGTCGACGCCCTCCGTCTCGTGCGGCTCCGGGCCGCCGACGTCTGGTCGATGAAGACCACCAAGGTCGGTGGTCTTCGCCGGTCCCGCGACATCGTCGCGGTCGCCGCGGCTGCCGACATCCCGTGCCACGGGGGCACCTCGATCGAGACAGGCATCGGCACCGCCGCATCGCTGCACCTGGCGTGTGCTGCCCCGGGAGTTACCTGGGGGAGCGAACTGTTCGGGCCGCTGCTCTTCGCCGAGGAGATCCTCCAGACCCCGTTGAGGTACGCCGGTGGCCGGTTGCACTTGCCGGAAGGTCCGGGGCTCGGCGTGGACCTTGACTTCAACGCCGTGGCAGCGTTGCGTCGTACCCACCTGATCAGAGGGGAATGAACATGTTGTTCCACGTGAGGATGGACGTCGCCATCCCGCACGACCTCGACCCCGAAGTGCGTGCCGACCTGGTCGCCCGGGAGAAGGCCCGCGCCCTCGACCTGCAGGCGTCCGGCGTCTGGCCGGAGCTCTGGCGGATCGTCGGGGAGTACGCCAATGTCAGCATCTTCGACGTCGAGTCGAACGATGCCCTGCACGACCTTCTCGCCAGCCTGCCGCTCTTCCCCTTCATGAGCATCCAGGTCACCCCGCTCGCCACCCACCCGTCGAAGCTGGGCGCATGATGACGGGGCAGGTGTTCCAGGGCTGGCCCGTGGAGCCCCTGGCCGGTTCGGTGGTGACCATGGGCGTCTTCGACGGGTTCCACCGCGGACATGTGGCGCTCGTGGACGCGGCTCGCGTAAGCGGTCGGAAGTGGGCACTCCCCCCGGTCCTGGTGACCTTCTTCCCGCACCCCCTCGCGGTCGTTGCTCCGGACCGCGTTCCGCGACAGTTGCTGAGCATCGACGACCGAGTGGATCTCGCGCTGTCGCTCGGTGTGGCCGCTGTTGTCGTGCTGCCCTTCACGAACGAGCTGGCGGCCGTGTCGGCGGAGGAATTCGTGGCCAACGGCCTGGTCGGGCGCCTGGGTGTGCGCGACCTCGTCGTGGGTGACAACTTCCGTTGTGGGCAAGGCGGCAAGGGCGACGTCGCCTTCCTTCGCCGGGCCGGCGAGGCCCACGGCTTCGGCGTCCATCCGGTCGGCCTGGTGCGCGACGGCGACACGGCGTGCTCGTCGACCGAGGTACGCCGCTGCCTCGAGTACGGCGACGTCGCCGGCGCCGAACGGCTGCTCGGTCGACGCGACCACCGGATCTTGGCGGCGGCGCGGTGACGTCGACCAGACGGGTCTTCGTCCCGGGCGACGAAGATGTCGACGCCTATCGGCTACTCACGGCACTCGTGGTGCCCCGGCCGATTGCCTGGGTTTCGACGGTGTCCCGCGACGGTGTCGGCAACCTCGCTCCCCACTCGTTCTTCACGGTGGCATGCGCCCGGCCGCCGATAATCCAATTCACCTCCGTCGGCAACAAGGACACCCTGCGCAACGTCGAGGCCACGGGCCAGTTCGTGGTCAGCATGGCCAGCCTCCCGATGCTCGCACTCATCAACGGATCCAGCGCGCCGTTCGAGCCCGAGGTCCACGAAGCGGCAGCGGTGGGCGTGAAGATGGAACCGAGTGAGCGAGTGTCGCCCGCCCGAGTCGCCGACTCACCGGCGTCACTCGAGTGCACCCTCCACTCGACCATCGAACTCGGTGATTCGACCGTTGTCTTCGGGAATGTCGTCACGATCACCGTCCGCACCGAGGTGCTCGAGGACAGCCACCCCGCATTCGGTCGGTTGCAGCCACTGTCACGGCTGGGTCGCAACGAGTGGGGACTCCCGCCAGAGACGGTCGCCATCGACCGCCCGGGGGTCAACTGACGACGTCATCGCACGTGCATGTCGTGGAAGTGGTAGGGGTGCAGTGGGTACGCACAGCGGAGCGGCATCACGGCTCACTACCGTCGGCGCCGTCCTCGGGGTCGAGCTCGACAGCGTCGCCCGCCAGCATCCCGTCGATCGCGGTCTTCGTTCGCTCGGCCGACGACGGCATCAGATGAGTATAGGTCCGGAGTGTGAATCCCGGATCGGCGTGGCCTAGGTACTCGCTGAGAGCCAAGATCGACTCGCCTGAGTCGAGCGAAGTGCTCGCGTAGAAGTGCCTCAATGCGTGACAGCCGTTCTGCCGCTTGGCCTCCAACCCCGCCCGTTTGAGCGCGGGACGCCAGACCGAAGGGTTGAAGTAGTTCCGGTTGAGCGCACCGGTCTCGCGCGTGAAGAGCAGCAGGTCGACGGTGCGTGGCTTTCCGTCCGTGCGATCCCAGGGCAAGGTCACCGAGCGGGGAGGAAAGCGCGTCACGTGCTGGTTGATCCGCTCCAACACACCATCGGGAAGAGGAACCGTCCGGACCTTCCGTCCCTTCGGGAGCCCGAAGATCAGGCGGTTTCCGCCAAGGACCTTCACCTGACGATTGATCTCGACCTCGCCCGTGTTGAGATCGATGTCGCCCAGCGAGAGCCCGAAGATCTCGCCCTGGCGCAAGCCCAAGCCGACGCCGAGGTCGATGACCAGCTGGTAGCGCTCGGGCAGTTGCTTCCGAACAGCCATCGCCTGTTCACGGGTCCACGGTTTCGGCTTTCTGGGGTCCGACCTCGGACGCTTGACCGAAGGTGCCTTGCATGGGTTGCGGGGGATCAGACCGTCGTCGACTGCCGCAGTGAAGACGGAGGAGACGTTGGCGTAGATGACCTTCTGGTAGTTGCCCGAGAGGCCAGTGAGTGTTCGCAGCCACCCCTGGATCGTCGACGGTTGGAAGTCCGCCAGATTCCGAGAGCCGAGAGTCGGGATCACGTGCAGTCGGAAACGAAGCTCGACCATCTCGACGGTGCTTTGCTCGAAGGTCTGAGCCGCAAGCCACTTCGCGGCGTACTCGTCGAACGGAACCTTGCCGGCGTCCGGATCGAAGTAGTGGCCGCGAACCAGGTCTGCCGACACGTTCGCCTTGAATCTGTCTGCGTCGACCTTCCGTGGGAAGGACTTCGCCCTCGCGCGCCCGCCGGGCTCGCGCCACCGCACGCGATAGGTGGTCTGCTGCTTGCCGTTGGCGTCCTTGCGGACGCGACGCTCAACCCACGCCATCGTGATCGACCCCGTGTTCCTGGAGCCACGACCGCACGATCGCGGGGTCGTAGCGGAGGTGACGGCCGACGCGGTAGGCGTCCGGTCCGCAGCGTCGGTGCCGCCACTGGTACAGCGTCGAGACGGGGATCCCGAGGAACTCGGCCACCTCGTCAGCCGAGAGCAGGCGCTCCAGCACGGTGCGCGACCGGGAGACGGTCGGGCGGGGATTAGATGTTCGGGACATCGACAGCCCCTCCTCTGGTCGGTCGGTGGATCAGTGCGGAGTGCAGGTCGACTCGCGTCGGTCCCGGGGTGGACATCAGCGCTTCGTCCTTGGGGCGCAGCCGCTCTCGGACGGTCTTCACGACTTCGAGATCCTTCGCCGAGGTGACCGGAACGAAGCGTTCACGGACCGGGCGTACCAGTTGCCCGCCCCCGCCAACAAGGCGCGGAAGCGTGACGCGCTTGACGAAGGCCCCCTGCTCGACTCCGTCTTCGATGACGTCGGCGATGCGGTGGTCGAGACGGTTGAATAGCAACTGGAATCCGGAGAGAACCCGTGGCTCGACGATCGTGTGGTGGGGGAGCGCTTTCAGCCGCGCGACGGCATTCGCGCCTTCGCTCACGGCCAGGCCGCCCTTTCCGAGAAGCCCGCCGATCTCGCGTAGCTCCTTCTGGATGACGGCGTAGGTCTCGGCGCGTTCTGCCCATCGCCCGGCGAGGCGGTCGTCGATCCGGGCGGCGTACGGCGCGAGGTGCGCGGAAACCAGGCGTTGGGAGTCCACGATCAGGCGGAGGTTGGGCGCGTTGGGCACGGACTTTATCCGGATCACGAGGTTGTGCTGCGCCTGCAGTACGCCGAGGATCCCTGGACGCACCGGGCCGGTGATGACCTTCGTCTTCGGTCGCCAGCCGAGGTGATCGACCGTGTAGTCAGGTTGGCCGAGGTTCACGTCGAGGGCCGCAGCCAGCGATGCCCAGCCGAGACGAGCGCTCTGGGCAAGCGGCTCCCAACCGGGTGTGTTCTTGTACCGCTGGTCGAGGACGACCAGTGCTTGGGTCAGCGCGGCAACGTCGCCGATGAGAGCCTGAGCCTGAGGCGCGGTCATCTGCGCGGACACCTGCTCGCTGGTGTCGTGTTCAGCGAGGGCCGCTGCGCGGGCGGCGAGGCGCCATCGGTCCACCATTGGGTTGGCGTTGGGCGTAGCCAGAGCATCCGTCGACGCCGGGGGCGCGCTCGACTGCTGTCTTGCGATGTCGATCGCCCGCGCCAATTGGCTGGCTGCGGTCAGATGGGAGCCGCGTGAGCCGGCTGCCCGGAACGGATTCGGCTGTGCCAGCGGCATGTTGGAGAAGGCCAATGGGCTGGCGGCGCGGATGGCCTGGCCGAGCCAAACGATGACACTTTGGCGGAAGGTCCGGATCAGACCACCGAGTTCCTCGCGCTCCTCGGCTGTCGTGCCTACCAGCCGTTGCTGGATGCGGTGCTGCCGCAGAAGGGCCGCGAACTCTGCGCGCATAGCCGCGCCGGTCTCCCCGTACATCAGGTGCCGTCCAAGGCGTACGCGTCATCGAGCATCGCGGTGATGAGCTCGACTGTGAGCGGGTCGACGCCGCACTGCTCCAGTTCCTCGAGCGCTGACGTCGCGACGGCGAGCAGAATGGCGCGGTCCTCGGTCAGCTCTTCGGTGTCGGCCGATGGGCATTCGTCCCCGTGGATGCGATCGAGTTCGACGAGAGCGTGCTCATATGCCGACGAGGCGTCGATCGTCGAGGCCCGATCGGAGAGCGCAGCGAGGTAGGAACGGGCTTGCGCCAATGTCTGTGCGTGGGGGAGAAGCACGATCAACTCCTTTCCTGGGTGGAATGCCACCGTCGCCATTTCGTCAAGTCGGGTCCCTGGAGGTCGCGAAGCCTGTGGAATGAAGGTGCGCGGTAGTGCCCATGAGGCGGATCCGGCTCAGGCGAGCACGGACCGCCTGGCCACGGCCTCGGCGGCCTTCCGCCTCAGCACATCGGCGCGGACGACCTCCTCGGAGTCGCGCCGGCGGTCGGCGATGGAGATCTCGCCGCCGAGTTCCACGCCTTTCTCGCCGGGCCAGACGGTCTGGCGGGTGGGGCGATCGCGGTCAAGGCGCGTACCGCAGATCGCGACCCAGTCCCGCAGCCGATTGCGTGCGTCCGCGAAGTCACGCATCCATGCGATCGGCGCCGACGGACTCGCTGTCTCGTGGTAGCAACTGAGCCAGTGGGTGTGCAGGGCGGAGAGCTCCCAGACGAGCTCGTCGTGGCGATGCCAGTGCGGCGGAACGATCGACGGCGGCAGCCCGAAGGTGACCTTCAGCCAGGTCACCCAGGCGTCTAGGTCACGCCACGCGCGGTCGGCGTCCTCGGAGACGAGGAGATTCCAGTTGATCGACTCCGGCGGACGCTCGAGAAGGTCGGTGACGCCGCGGTAGTCGGCGTCGGCCTCGTCGTACATGCCCATGACCGACGGCCGCTCAGATCGCGATGGGCGGAGGCTCGGGCACCGGTGTCAGCGAGCGCTCCGGTGCGGCGTGTCGGCCGCGCTGCACGAGGTAGTCGGTCTTGTTGACGTTGTGGCCGATCTTCCTGGCGACGAACTCTTCCTTGATGAGGCTGGCGCCGTCGCGGCTCTCGACCTCGTACTCGTGGACGTAGCCGCTCGCGACGAACGAGTCGCCCTTGCGGAACTGCGCGTAGGTCTCGCGGGCCGTGCTCTCGAACGCGACCATGTCGTGGAACGTCGGGTCGAGCTTGGTGAAGCTCCCGTCGACCTCCTTGCGCCACCGCTCGACGCCGACGCGCAACCGGCAGCACTCGGCGCCCTGCTTGGTGAAGTGGAGTTCCGGCGCGGATGCGACGAAGCCCACCAGGCTCATCTGGGTGGGGATGGACATTCTGGCTCCTGAGTTGGGCAGCCCATCGTGCGAGCTGCGGTCAAGAGCTAGGTGCGAGCGCGACGACAAGACTGTGGGAGCGGAGCCCACATTCGCGGCGATGTGCAGGCGCTCCGCCGCGTGCCCGAAGTGGCGGGTCTCAGCCACGGCGGCGAAGTAGCGGAGGTGGCGCAGTTCCACGGTCGCTCCTCAGGTCGGTGGGCATGATCGTCGTCACAAGACTGTCGACGGCCACGAGAAACTGCCCGGAGACGGCCACGAAACTGCCCGCTGGCGGACATGAGAACTGCCCGCTGACGGTCATGGGATCTGCCCGACACGACGTCGTCTGCCTCGCCGCGGTCCGCGGTTGAGGCCCCTCCCTCGGGTGCGATGAGCGGTGCTGAAGCGCCTATCGCCCCGAGGAAGGGACACAGTGAAGTCTGCCGAGGAGATCATGAAAATCTTGGATGCCTACGACCTGACCGGGTCGTTGCGTGATGCCGGCGAGCTGGCCGGCTGCTCGCACCACACCGTCAAGCACTACGTCGAGCGGCGCGCTGCTGCTGGCGAGCTGGACAAGTCGGCCGCTCGGCCGCAGCTGATTGATGAGTACCTGCCCAAGGTCGAGGAGTGGGTCGAACGCTCCCAGGGCAAGGTCCGCGCCGACAAGGCCCACGAGAGGCTCCTCGCGCTGGGCTACACCGGTTCGGAGCACACCACCCGCCGCGCGGTCGCGAGGGTCAAGAAGTCCTACCGGGCCGGCCATGTGCGGGTGCACCGGCCCTGGATCACCGAGCCGGGGATGTGGCTGCAGTACGACTACGGCGACGGTCCGGTCATCGATGGCGTCGAGACGGTGCTGTTCGTCGCCTGGTTGGCGTGGTCGAGGTTTCGGGTCGTGTTGCCGATCCGCGACAAGACCATGCCGAGCGTGTTCGCCGCCCTGGACGTCACGTTCCGACGACTCGGTGGAGTGCCGACCTACGTGCTGACCGACAACGAGAAGACCGTCACCGTTGAGCACATCGCCGGTATCGCGGTCCGTAACCCGCAACTGGTGGTCGCCGAGCACTACTCGGTCGTGGTGCACACGTGTGTCCCTGCCGATCCGGCGTCCAAGGCGGCACCGAGTCGTCGGTGAAGATCAGCAAGGCCGACCTGGTCCCCAAGGACACCAACCTGCGCGAGGCCTACGCGAGCTTCAGCGAGCTCGAGGCCGCCTGCATGGAGTTCCGCGAGAAGGTCAACACCCGTGCCCACCGGATCACTAGATGTGATGTCCAGGCACGTTGGTCGAGATCGTGCGACGAGACGATCTGAGTCCATAGACGGGTGAAGACCTCCCGATGTGGAGTGGAGCTACCTAGGAACCGCTCCACCACCAGGAGGCCTTCATGTCCCACGCTACCCATTCCAACGCAGCCCTGACCCCGGTCGCACGGCTCAAGATCGCCCGGCTGATCGTCGACCAGGGTTGGCCGGTCGCCCGGGCTGCTGAGCGGTTCGATGTGTCCTGGAAGACGGCGAACAAATGGGCCGAGCGGTATCACCTCGAGGGCCTGGCCGGCATGGAGGACCGTTCTTCGCGGCCACACCACCGACCCAATCTGACCCCGGCACCGATGGTCCGCCAGATTGTGCATCTGCGGTGGAAGCAGCGCTTGGGGCCGGTTGAGATCGGTGACCAGCTCGGCATCGCGTCCTCGACCGTGCACGCGGTGCTCGTGCGGTGTGGGCTGAACCGTCTGAGTCACATCGACCGGGTCACCGGTGAGCCGATCCGACGCTACGAACACCCCCACGCCGGGTCGTTGATCCACGTCGACGTCAAGAAGCTCGGCAAGGTCCCCGACGGCGGGGGGTGGCGTTTCGTGGGCCGCCAGCAAGGTGAGAAGAACCGATCAGCAACCGTCGCGCGCACAGGCCAGGCCCGAAACAAGTGGCGCAACCCCGTGATCGGAACCTGCTACCTGCACACCGTGATCGATGACCACTCCCGGGTGGCCTACGTCGAGGCTCACGAGGACGAAACCAAGGAGACCGCGACCGAGGTCCTCAAGAACGCCGTCGCCTGGTTCGCGCAGCGCGGGGTCACCGTCGAGCGGGTCCTCAGTGACAACGGCAGCTGCTACAAGTCGAACCTGTGGCGCGAAACCTGTACCGGACTGGGCATCACCGCCAAGAAGACCCGGCCCTACCGACCCCAGACCAACGGCAAGATCGAACGCTTCCACCGCACCCTGGCCGAGGGGTGGGCCTTCAAGAAGCTCTACAGCTCCGAGTCAGCCCGGCTCGCAGCTCTGCCAGCATGGATCCACCACTACAACCACCACCGGCCCCACTCCGCCATCGGCAAAGCAGCACCCATCACCAGATTGGACAACCTGGCTGGGCATCACAACTAGACGACCACCGGTCGAGATGCTCGCGCAGGAACGTGCCCGGTTGCACCCGGTCCCGATGGTGCCGCACACGGTCGCGTTCGGCACCACACGGGTGGTGCCGGCGAACACGCCGATGGTGACGTTCGAGTCGGGCCAGTACTCGGTCCCACACCAGCTGCTCGGTGCGACGGTGTGGGTGCGCACCCAGGGCGTCGGCGTCGACGAGCAGGTTGTCATCGTCCACGTCGGTGAGGACGGGCCACTCGAGGTCGCCCGCCATCACCGCGCGACACCTGGCACGCCACGCATCAACGATTACCACTTCGGACCTCAGCCCGAGGGGCCGCTGGATCGTCGACCACGAGCGAAGAACCAGCGGAAGCCGAGTTCCTCGACCTGGGCGAGGGCGCCCGACTGTGGCTGATCGAGGCCGCCGCAGCAGGCACCACCAAGATGCGAGTCAAGATGAGTGAAGCCCTCGCGCTGGCGAAGCTGTTCGACCCCGTCGAGGTCGACTGGGCACTCGGCCACGCCGCCGTCCACGGCCGGTTCGCCGAGGCCGACCTGTCCTCGATCCTGGATCACCGCCACGGTCGAGGAGCCCCGACACCCCGGCGTCGATGAACACCGGGCCAGCGAGGACCGCTCGCTCACCCAAGGCACCAGCGCCTGGGCGCAACTCGGTCAACGAGCCAGCCAGGCCGTCGAGGACGACAGCGAGGCAGCTCGATGACGACCAGGACAACTACAGCGCCGCCACTTCCCGCCGACTTGGAGGAGCTGTTGCGCCGGCTGCGGCTGCCGCATCCGTCGCCACGCACCCGAGGTCGTCGCGACCGCGAAGGCCCAACGTTGGGAACCCGCCGAGGTGCTCAAGGCGCTGTTCGCCGAAGAGGTCGCCGGCCGGGAACGCTCCGCACTGGCGACCCGCCGGGCGGCTGCGGGGTTCCCGACCGGGAAGACCTTCGATGCTTGGCAACCAGAGGCGTCCTCGATCCCGGCACCCACCCAGCAGGCGCTACGCACCCTGGAATGGGTCCACCGACCCGAGAACCTCGTGGTCGCGGGCCATCCGGGACCGGGAAGACGTTCCTACTCGAAGCCCTCGGCCAACAAGCCGTCGAACAAGGACTGAAGGTCGCCTGGTTCACCCTGGAAGACCTCGGCGTCATGCTGCGCCGGCACCGCGCCGACGACACCGTCACCAAGGCCATCGCCCGGATCCTGCGAGCAGACGTCGTTGTCGTTGACGACATTGGCCTGCTACCGGTGGCCGCGGACGCCGCCGAAGGGCTCTACCGACTCGTCGACGCCGCCTACGATAAGCGCTCGGTCGCGATCAGCTCGAACCTGCACCCATCCGGATTCGACGAACTGATGCCCAAGACACTGGCCACCGCCACCGTCGACAGGCTGCTCCACCACGCCCACGTCTGCCAGACGAGCGGCGACTCTGTGCGCCTCACCCAGGCACTCGCCGGCCAAGGAGTGAGCCCGTTGAGCTGACCGAGCTGAGCCGGTGGTGGCCGCAGGCCCCTTGGGCAGATCCCATGGCCTCCACCGGGCAGATCTCGTGACCGTCAGCGGGCAGGTTTCATGTCCGCCACTGGGCAGTTCCTACTGGCCCTTGACACAAGACAGCGAAGTGCTTCACCCTAAGCCGAATTATTGAGAAGACACAAACACTTCTTCAGGTCTGACTGAGCGCTGTGAGCGATTAGTTAGAACAACAGGCTGGACCAGGTCACGGCTCGTAGCGACCGCCAAGTGCCGGCGTGGGACGGCCTATCCCGGGGCTGTCGAAGGCTTACATGCCCAAGGGGGCGGTTTGCCTTTGGGCGCAGTCACGCCGGCCAGTACGTGCCGTACCGGCGCGCGACCTGAGCCTTCACTAGCGGCGAGCCGTCGCAGGTGCGACGCCGTAGCGACGACGGAACGCAGCCGCGAAGCGGCTCGCAGAAGAGAACCCCCACCGCGCGGCGACGTCACTGACACTCAGGTTCGGAAGGTTGATGAGATCGGCGTGCGCGCGCTGGAGGCGTACGTCGAGGAGGTATTGCGTGGGCGTGCATCCCACGGAGGCTTGGAAGCCTTCCTGGAGCCGTCTCACGCTGGTGCCGGCGACCTCGGCCATGTCAGCAGCAGTCCAAGGGCGGGCAGGATCGTCGTGCACCTGCTGGATCAGCAACTTGATGGCGCGTGGCTGAGCGCGTGCGCCCAAACGGTCGTGACCGCACGCCTCAACGAGCCCGGCGACGATCGTGCCGGCCAACTGGTGGCGCACCAAGTCGCTGTCGGCGAACAGGTCGGGGTCCCGAAGGTGGGTCGCGAGACCGGCAACGAGGTTGCGCCAAGCGCGACCGTGGCCGTGCTCGAGGTGCATCTGATCGGGAAGGAGGTTCTTCACGGTGGCTCGGTCGGGCCCGAGCAGACGTTCGACCTCGACCTCTAGCCACGAGCTGTCGAACTTGACTCCGAGAACGGTGCACGTGGCGTCCCAATGAGTGATGAGCGACGGCGTGTCGGGACGAAACACGGTGCCTTGGCCGGCCACAGATGTCACGACTCCGTGCCGGCCGGAACTTTCGAGGTGGCCTGTGATCGGCATGTTCACCTCGTAGGAACTTGGGTAGTCACACTCGATGGCGACATCGGCACCCCACCCGACGTGCCCGATGAGGACCGGGCCCAGATCGAGGGTGCGCAGCGTGAGTCGAGGTTCGTGACTGCCGCCGAGCTGCCGCAACTCGTGAGGGAAGTATGCCTCGGCGACGACGCGAGAGGCAAGGGCCCAGTCCCGGGGGGCCACTCGCCGGGCCGACTCACGCATGTGATGGACGGTACCTGAGACGCCCGTCACAAAGAAGGCGCGCAATCGGTGTCGGAATCGCGTGATCGGCGTCGCGCGGCGGCTGTGACGGACGTAACTTCGCGCCGTGGACATGCCGTCCAGACCGAGGAGGAGCCGATGACCAACACCCAGCAGCCCGTATCGACCGACAGTGCTGACCTGTCCTGGATCGATGACATCACGATGACAGCGCTCGAGCGCAACCCCTACCCGAGTTACGAGCGGTTGCGGCGGGAGGCGCCACTGGCATTCGTGCCCGTTCTCGGTACGTACGTCGCCTCCACGGCCGAGATCTGTCGCGAGATCGCCATGAGCGAGGAGTTCGAGGCTGTGATCACTCCGGCTGGGGGTCGCACGTTCGGTCACCCCGCCATCATTGGGGTGAACGGCGACATCCACGCCGACCTTCGCGGCATGGTCGAGCCCCAGCTCCAGCCCGTCGAGGTGGACAAGTTCGTCGACGACTTGGTTCGGCCGATCGCACGCCGCTACCTCGAGGCCTTTGAGGACAACGGCCGCGCCGAACTCGTGGCGGACTACTGCGAGCCAGTCAGTGTGCGGTCCCTCGGAGACCTCCTCGGGCTGCAGTCGGTCTCGTCCGATCAGCTCCGCGACTGGTTCCACAAGCTCAGCAACTCCTTCACCAATGCCGGGGTCGACGAGAACGGTGAGTTCACGGACCCCGAGCGGTTCGCTAAGGGCGACCAGGCCAAGGAAGAGATCCGTGCCATCGTCGACCCGCTCATCGACGAGTGGATCGAGAACCCCGCGGACACCGCGATCTCCCACTGGCTGCACGACGGGATGCCGGCCGGTGAGACCCGCGAGCGTGACTACATCTACCCCACGATCTACGTCTATCTGCTCGGCGCCATGCAGGAGCCAGGTCACGGGCTTGCCTCGACCCTCGTCGGCCTGTTCAGCCGGCCCGAGCAGATGGAGGAGGTCGTGGACGAGCCGAACCTCATCCCTCGCGCCATCTCGGAGGGTATGCGCTGGACCTCGCCGATCTGGTCCGCCACAGCCCGGATCACGAAGAACCCTGTACAGGTTGCCGGTGTGAATCTTCCGGCCCAGACGCCGGTGATCCTCTCGTACGGCGCCGCCAACCACGACACCGGCAAGTACGACGCGCCCACCGACTTTGACCTTCACCGGCCACCCCTGCCGCACCTGGCCTTCGGCGCCGGCAACCATGCCTGCGCCGGCATCTACTACGCCAACCAGGTCATGCGGATCGCGATGGAGGAACTCTTGGAGGCCATCCCCAACCTGGAGCGCGACGAGTCTGAGGACGTTGAGTTCTGGGGCTGGGGGTTCCGCGGTCCGACGAGCCTGACCTGCACCTGGGAGGTGTGAGGAGTGCCGTCGACGTCGACTGCGGGAAGTGTCAGCGTCGGGGGGAAGCGGGTCGAGTGCGACGAGGATCAGTCGATTCTAGAAGCCTTCCTGCGGGCTGGCGTGTGGATGCCCAACTCGTGCAACCAAGGCACCTGCGGCACCTGCAAGCTCGCCGTTCTGTCGGGTGAGGTCGACCACCGTGACTCACCACTGGAGACGCTCAGCGAGGACGAGCGAGCGGCGGGCTTGGCTCTCGCCTGCCAGGCACGACCGTGCGGTGACGCCGAAGTGGCCCTGCGTGGCGACATGGCCAACCGGGCGACGCATCCGCTCAAGGACCTGAGCGCAACCGTCGTGGGGATCGAAGACATTGCGCGTGACACCCGCCGAATCCTGCTCGGCCTCGATGAGCCGCTCGCGTTCAGCGCTGGCCAGTACGTCGAGCTCGTCGTGCCGGGGTCGGGTGAGCGACGGCAGTACTCGATGGCCAACACGGCGAGCGAGGACAAGGTTCTCGAACTTCACGTACGACGTGTCCCCGACGGCGTCGCTAGTGACAAGTGGCTCTTCGGGTCCGTCGCGGTCGGCGACCGCGTGGAGGCGGTTGGACCCTTGGGCGACTTCCACGTCGTGGACGAGTCCGACGACGGTGGCGAGCCGATGGCGCTCATCGGCGGTGGGACCGGACTGGCGCCGTTGGTGGCCATCGTGCGGACCGCGCTCGCGCGGCATCCGGACCGCCAGATCCTGCTCTACCACGGTGTCCGAGGCCAGGCGGACCTCTACGACGTCGACCAACTCGACGCCCTCGCTGCAAAGCACCCGGGGTTCACCTTCGTGCCAGTCCTCTCGGACGAGCCCGATCCCGAGCGACGCAGTGGCTTTCCCACCGACGCGTTTGTCGAGGACGTATCTGCGGCGAAGGGATGGTCGGGGTGGCTGTGCGGTCCGCCGCCGATGGTCGAAGCGGGCGTGAAGGCGTTCAAGAGGCGCCGCATGGCTCCGCGACTCATTCACCGGGAGAAGTTCACACCTGCCGACGCACTCACACCAGCACCACCTACTAACGAGGAAGCCTGACATGCCCACCCTGACTGTCCTGTATGGACCCCCGACCGACCCGGAAGCGTTCCGTCGCCACTACGAGGACGTTCATGTCCCGCTCGCACGTGCTCTCCCGGGCGCGACTGACCTGGTCTACTCACTCAACGTGGAGACCTTGGTCGGTGACAACCCTGTTTCCGCGTCCTTTCACGCGACGTTTGCGACACGCCAAGGCCTGGACGACGCACTGGCATCCCCTGAAGGGCAGGCCGCTCAGGCCGACGTTCCCAACTTCGCCACTGGGGGCGTGACCATCCTCGTCGAGGACGACTGATCCGAGAGCATCACAACCCAACGTGACACACGCCGGCGCCAACCTGGACGTCCGATGTCACGAAAACCAGGAATGAGAACGCATGCCGCAGCAGGTCAAGGCCGTCGTCGCGCTCGCCAAGGGCGAGCCGGTGCAACTCACCACCATCAACATTCCGGACCCCGGTCCGGGGGAGGCGGTGGTCAAGGTTCAGGCCTGCGGGGTCTGCCACACCGACCTGCATTACCGCGAGGGCGGGATCAACGACGAGTTCCCGTTCCTGCTGGGTCACGAGGCCGCGGGAGTCGTGGAGTCCGTGGGTGCGGGCGTGACCGGTCTGGAGCCGGGGGACTTCGTGGTCCTGAACTGGCGCGCGGTGTGCGGGAGCTGTCGTGCGTGTGACCGGGGTGAGCCGTGGTACTGCTTCGCGACCCACAATGCGACGCAGAAGATGATTTTGGCCGAGGGCTACCTGGCCGGCACCGAGCTGTCGCCGGCGTTGGGGATCTGTGCGTTCGCGGAGAAGACCTTGGTCGCGGCCGGCCAGTGCACCAAGGTCGACCCGGCGGCCCGTGCCGCCGCCGTTGGCCTGCTCGGCTGCGGCGTGATGGCCGGCCTCGGTGCCGCCATCAACACCGGCAACGTCCGACGCGGCTCCACGGTCGCCGTCATCGGCTGCGGAGGCGTGGGCGCGGCTGCGATCGCCGGCGCCGCGCTCGCCGGTGCGGCCAAGATCATCGCCGTCGACATCGACGACAAGAAGCTCGAGACCGCCAAGAAGATGGGCGCGACCCACACGGTGAACTCCTCGCAGGTCGACGCGGTGCAGGCGATCCGGTCGCTGACCCCGCCGCCGGACAGCACCGGACACGAGGGTGGCGCCGACGTCGTCATCGACGCCGTCGGCCGTCCGGAGACGTGGAAGCAGGCGTTCTACGCCCGCGACCTGGCCGGCACAGTGGTCCTGGTCGGAGTGCCGACGCCCGACATGACGATCCCCGAGATCCCGCTGATCGACGTGTTCGGTCGCGGCGGGTCGTTGAAGTCGTCGTGGTACGGCGACTGCCTGCCCTCGCGTGACTTCCCGATGCTGGTCGACCTCTACCAGCAGGGCCGGCTCGACCTCGACGCGTTCGTGACCGAGGAGATCGGCATCGACAGCGTCGAGGCTGCCTTCGACAAGATGCACGGCGGCGACGTGCTTCGCTCGGTCGTGGTCCTGTGAGCACCCCACGACGTTCTGCTCCTCCGCTGTGCTCCTCCGCACAACGCCGCAGGGACCCCGCATGAACGCGCGAGTGGACCACGCCCTCGTCTCCGGCACCTTCAGGCTCGACGGCGAGACCCACGACGTCGACAACAACGTCTGGGTCATCGGTGACGACGAGCAGTGCATCGTCATCGACGCACCGCACGACGTCGACGCGATCATGAAGGTCGTCGCCGGCCGGGCGGTGAAGGCGATCGTGTGCACGCACGCGCACGACGACCACGTGCGCGTCGCGCCGGCGCTGCGCGAGGCCACCGGTGCGCCGATCCTGCTGCACCCCAACGACAGGCCGCTGTGGGAGCTGACCCACGGTGGCGACGAGGAGGGGGCCGAACTGTGGGACGTCGACCTGTCCGACGGGCAGACGCTCACGATCGGCGGAGCTGCGATGACGGTGATCCACACGCCCGGCCACGCACCGGGTGCGGTGTGCCTCTACGTCCATGACTTGGGCTGCGTCTTCACCGGCGACACCCTGTTCAAGGGCGGTCCGGGCGCGACCGGACGTTCCTACAGCGACTCCGACCTGATCAAGAGCTCGATCCGTCGCCGGCTCTTCGAGCTCCCGGACGAGACGGTCGTGCACACCGGTCATGGGCCCGACACCACCATCGCAGCCGAGCGCGGACCAATGGTGCTTGCGTCGCAAGCGCGAGTGCGCGTGCCCCGCCTTCCGGGGGAGGAGAGCATCCCATGAGGCCCGTCTCGGTCGGGGCGACACCTTCTTCCTTGGCCTAGCCGCCGCTATCGGCCGCACCACCGTGCCCCGAGATCGTCATCCACCCGAAGGGAACCACCAGTGAGCATCGACCAGTCCGCAACCGCCGCCGCAACCGGGCTCATCCCAATCGGGGGTGTAGGAGTTGGGGTCTGAAGCCGCCGGTCTCGAGCAGGCTTCGGGCGATGTAGTTGGTCAGGTTGCGGAACCCGAGCGCGGAGCCGCGCAGGTGTTCGAGCCGTCCGTTGAGCGCCTCGGTCGGCCCGTTGCTGGTGCCGGGTCGTTCGAAGTAGGCGAGCACGTCAGCGGCTCGCTTCTTCAGGGTCCGGCCCAGGGTGGTGAGCTCGGTGAGCACCTTGGGGACGCCGGCGCTGAGGTCGGTGATCAGCGTCTCCATGAGCTCGCGGCCACGTTGCCGGTCCTCGTGGCGATAGGCGGCGATCATGCGCTGGTAGACACCCCAGGTCGCCTCGACCTCGACGTGAGCGTCATCAAGGAACAGCGTGCGTAGCCTGTCGCTCTGCTTGTCGGTGAGCAGGTCCGCGCCGGTGTGCAGCGTGCGCCGCGACTTGTAGAGCGGGTCGTCCCTGAACCCACGGTGCCCGTGGATCGCGAGTTGGACCCGGCGCCGGCACCTGTCGAGGGCGTCACCGGCCAGGCGCACGACGTGGAAGGGATCCATCACCGTGACCGCGTCCGGGATCTCCTCTGCAGCGGCGGTCTTGCCAGGACCGAGACTCCACCGACCCGGTGGTGACCCGGTGAAGCCGTCCATCGCGACCACCTCGACCGCGTCACGGAAGGCGTCGTCGCGGTCGGCGAGCCAGGTCTTGAACGCCGCCTTCGACCGGCCCTCGACCATGTCCAGCAGCCTTGCTGGGCCGGCGCCATCGCAGACCGGGGTGAGGTCGATGATCACGGTGACGTACTTGTCGCCACGCCTGGGGTGGCGCCAGACGTGCTCATCGACGCCAATGACCTTCACGCCCTCAAACCGCGTGGGGTCGTTGATCAGCAGCCGCTTGCCTTCAGCCAGGACCGCGTTGTTGGCGGTGTCCCACGCGACCCCGAGTCCCTCGGCGACACGGGCGACGGTGAGGTGTGCGACCACGATCCCTTCCAGCGCCCACCGCAGCCCGGTGCGCGAGAGCTTCGCGCGTGGCTCCGCCGCGGCGCTGGTGTCTTGGCGCCACACGTGTCCGCAGTCGGCACAGCGGTAGCGGCGCACTACAACTTCCAGCACGGTCGGTCGCCAGCCCAGCGGCTCGTGGGCCAACCACCGGATCACGGTGTCACGAGCAGCGCCTTCGCTGCCGCACCGTCGGCACCACTGATCTGGTTCCACCACGCGGCACGCGAGGACCGCACGATCCGGTTCAAGTCGTTGTCCGGTCACGCTCAGACAGAGGCCGTCGAGTCGAGCGAAGGCGGTCATGTCAGGGCGGCCGAAGCCGGCCGGCGGGGTAGCGTCGGACACGTCGAGGTCTTTCGGATGGATGGCGTAGGAACCTCCGTCGTCGGGAGACCTCGACGTCTATCTGCGGACCGGCGCGCCCGGCCGACCTACACCGTCATCTGAGAAGACCCCTGAAACGTCTTCGACGACGACGGGACCGGCGAGGAGGAGGGCGCAGTGAACTAAAGGAATGGAGCTTGCTCGGCTTCGACGCCGCCGCAAGCTCCGGTGAAACGGTCGGTACTGGTCGGTCGTCGTCGGTCACCACCGGATGGCGGCGTCCCCCACGCTCGGCGTTTGCGCAGGTCAGCGGCTCGTTCGCCCAGTGGGCGCATCAAGCGATAGACGCAAAGCCGACGTGATTAGGTCGTCGGTTCGATTCTGACAGGCGGCTCCGGCGAACAGCCCCTGACCTGCGGAAACGCAGGGCAGGGGCGGTTCGGTTCTGGTGGTCGCGCGATGCGCTGGCCTCACGGCTCTGCCCGACACCGACGTCGCTCTCCTCTGCGACGGACCCTTCGCCGGCTGAGCGCTCGCGGCCGGCATCCTGTCCGTGTGCCGATAGGCCTCGCACCGCTCGGCAACGCAGCGTGGCGTTGCGTCGCGACCTGGCGACGGCTCGGCGGGGCGCGATCGTCTCGTGCGTTGGCGGACTACGGGAGCTTGGACGCGAGGACGTCGGCCGCCAGGATCTCGGGTGCTGCGCCGAGGAGGTGCTGGTTGGCCATCAGGGCTGCGACGATGGCGCCGTTGGCGTGGGCGTCGCGAGCGGCCTCGTCGAGGAATGCATCGAAGATCCAGAAGGTGTCGGCGTGGGTCCTGACCGCGAACCAGACAATCGTTCCTACTTCTTCGTTGGCGAGCGCGACAGCGCCGACGAGCAGATCGGCGAGCGCGTCGTGCTGTCCATCGGCCGCGACGATCTTGGCGACGAAGGCATACGGAAGTGATGCGGGTGTGGACACGAGGGGTTCTCCTAGATGTCGAGGTTTCTTGGTGAAGCGAGTTCAGCGTATGACGAGCAATGCCATGTGAGAAGTGGCGTATACGGCAGTATTGCTATTGTTCGCGCCATGCGTATCGGACTGATCGCGATCGACGGCTGCTTCGGTTCGGCTGTCGCGTCGGTCATCGACATCGTGCGGGTGGCCGACGGAGCCCGCGGCGATGTCGACCCGCGGATCGACCCGATCGAACTCGCCATCCTCGGACCGAAACGGAGAGTGACCACGACGGCATCGATGACCCTGTCGGTGGACCACCCGCTGTCGGAGTCCGCAGAGTTCGACGTGGTCGTCGTCCCTGCGCTTGGAACCCTCACGGCCGCCGCTACCAACGACGCCCTCCAGAGCCGAGATGCTCGTTCGGTCATCGCCTCGCTCGGGCGCCTCGACGACGCGACCACCCGGATCGCCGCGGCGTGCACCGGCGTGTTCGCTGTCGCCGAGACCGGACGGATGCATCATCGGCGGGCGACGACCAGCTGGTTCCTGGGGCCGGAGTTCCTGAAGCGCTATCCGACCGTCGCCCTCGATCTCGACACCATGGTCGTGGTCGACGGGAACCTCGTCACCGCCGGCGCCGCGTTCGCCCACATCGACCTCGCGCTCTCACTCGTGCGATCGATCAGCCCCGACCTGGCCCAACATGTCGCCAAGCTCCTCATCATCGACGAGCGTCCGTCGCAGGCGGCCTTCGTCGCCTACGAACATCTCCGGCACGAGGACCCGATCGTCGTCGAGTTCGAACGCTTCGTGCGCGCCCGCCTGGACGAACCGTTCAACGTCGCCTTCGTCGCGCAGTCGCTCGGCACCAGCCGGCGCACCCTCGAACGACGAGTCCGTGCGGCGCTCAACCTCACTCCGCTCGGCTTCGTCCAACGGCTTCGCATCGAACGAGCTCGGCACCTCTCAGCAACCACGGACCTTACCTCCGCCGAGATCGCGCTACGGGTCGGCTACGCGAACGCCGAGACTCTGCGCTCCCTCCTGCGTAGGGAGCGACGCCGTTCCTGACCTATCGCCATGCCTGTAGCCGGTGTCCTAGTGCTCGACTGGAACCACCTCTCAGCACGTCGCGTCGACGCTCCTGCGTTGCCCCTGGACGACCCACTCGACACGCCCGCAGCACAGGCCAGGTGACGTGTCCCGGCTTCCCGGACGGTCGGGGTTGGGTGGCTGTGATGTCGCTGCGTTCTCGTCGAGGGGGTCAGCAGACTCGATCAGGGTCGATTGGGATGAGACGCGAAGGCGGTCAGGTCAGGGCGGCCGAAGCCGGCCGGCGGGGTAGCGTCGGTCACGTCGAGGTCTTTCGGATGGATGGCGTAGGAACCTCCATCGTCGGGAGACCTCGACGTCTATCTGCGGACCGACGCGCCCGGCCGACCTACATCCCATCTGGGAAGAGCCCTATTGATGTTCGTGTTCGATCGCCCAATCGATGTGAACGTCGCGTGGGACGACGAGGGCCTCCCAACCGCACTCCACGTTTTTGTTCGGGGCAACGAAGGGGACATCGGATCGGTCCACCACTTCCCGATGAGTCCTGGAACTTGTTGGCATTTGCGCCCCCATAGTGAAGGATCTCGGCCCCTACACGCGGAACGACGCCTCTCGGATCGAAGCGCAAGACGTTCTGGCGATGAACGACGACGAGTTGATCGGTGCACTGCAACAGGCGCTCGGCAAGGTCCGCATCTTTAACATGATGGGAGGCGACGACTGACCGCCTCCCAGCGTGCCAACTCGTTTGGCGGTGACTGGGTTCCTACTCCTCTATTGGTCCGGGCCAAGTCTTGATGATCCGTTCAACCATCACAGCGCTGCGTTTCCGGATGTCATCTGGTCGCCAGTGGTGCTTCCGCGTGATCTCCTTGGTCATCTGGAGGCCGGATCCGTGCTTGGCGAGAATTGCCTTCTTGTCCACGAAGCTCTTATTACCCATCTGCGAGTTCCTCCCGGAGCGTGCCAGCGTCAGGTTTCCGAGTGTGTTGACCAAGCCGGAGTAGAGGAGGTCAGCGTTTTCGCCGGGGCCTGCTCCGCTCTTCACCTCGGCGCGCCAGGCGGCGGTTGGCGTCTGCGGCATCACATGCTCCACTGTGAAGTCGTCGGCCAACACGTACTCGCCACCGGCGAGTTCAAGCTCCAACCAGGTAAGGATGAGTGTCTTCTGGAACGCCTTGCCGTGGTTGTAAAACGCCTTCGTCCCCACTTCGCGGCGAAGTTCGTCATCCGTGGCCCAGTGCTTGCCTTCGCCGGAGAGATAGCGCCTGAGGGCAACGTCAACGGGTTCCTCGCTCTCCCTCATCTGCTGCGGAGCATTGAGAAGCACCCGGTTCATGTTGTCCGTTGCCCGGCCGATCACGACCCGTCGCACGAAGTAGCTCTCTAGATACTGCATCGCCCGCGCAACCTCGGCGCTCTTGGCATGGCCGTGCTCGCGCTCCTCAAGAAAGAACATCAGGACTGGCCAGACCGTGGTCGTCTTCCACTCCTTCAAACGCTCCAGCCGGTTGCGCACGAGCTTGCTCTGTTCCCTCTCGGGCCGGAGTATCCGATCCCACAACGCACCCGCCTGCACGATGTCGTCGACCGCCCGTTTGAGGCCGGCGTTCGTAACTTTGTGCAACTTCTTCTGCTGCTCGACGTATGTCTGTCGCTGCGTGATCGCCGGGCGATCTCGAACCAGATCCAACCAGAAGAGCTGGGTCAACTCGTCCGCTGAGAACTTCTCCTCCAGTGGCCGCCACGTGTACTCGTGAAAGTCCTCTGCACTTGAACTCAACCGCATAAAGACGTAGTTCCGAATGAGATCAGCTTGGGTGAGTGGCTGACCGCGGTTGTTGAGGGACGCGAAGATTCTGTGGACGTTATCGCTGTCGTCAGCCACTACCGAAACGCACTCGAGGCCGTCCAGCACCGCTCACACCACTTCTGCCGCCGTCACTCCTTCGACGTTCTCGTCATCTCCCTGCTGCATCGACGCCAACCGCTTGAGAAAGTAGTCGTAGGCCTTCGACGCCTCATGTCCTGGTTCGAGTTCCTGGCGGTGCACGACCCGGGAGAACGCGTTTTGGTCGAACTGTGTCGGCAGCAACTTGAGGCGTTTCAATGGTCCGCCGGTCCCAGATGCCACAAGAAGGCATCGGTCGATGCGGGCACGCAGAGCCGCTGGTAGCCGCGACTCGCCATCGCGTAACGCGCAGAGGAGCAAGCTAGTCGTCAGGAGCCGCTGCTGCCCGTCGATCACCAGTCTGGCGTCGGGGGCTCCGTGCGGGGTGGGCGCTAGGAACCGAGAAAGTGCCGCTCGCCCGAATCTCCCTTTCGGTCGAGCGCAAGGTGGAGAACGTCATCCCACAGAGCCGTCCACGCGTCCCGCTTCCAGGCGTAACGACGTTGATACAGCGGCACTCGTAGTTGGTACTTGCCGGCGAGGACCGCAGCAACTCTGGTCTGGTTTGCGGAGACCATGCATGTCCCTTCTGAACTTCGACTGGCATACCCGGCTCGGTTTGCCTGCGGCCCGAGCCTAGAGGTGACGGCCTTCGCCGCCGTGCTCATCGCACCTTCTGTTGAGTCCAAAATGCGCCTGTGTCGCCTGTGTCGCCTGTGTCGCCTGGTCGACTGGTTCGGGTGCCGGTGTTACTCGAGATCGGGTTACAGCGTCGATCGATACTGCATGTCGAGTGGGGGCCAGGTGGTGACCACCTGGCTGACCTGGTCGGGCCAGGAGTAGCTTGTTACGCAATTGGGTTCGCAGAGGCCTGTTGCGACCACCGCGCGGAGAAACGCCCGCGCGTACTCAAGCGGACCGACGATCGTCGTGTTCTCGTCGTCGAAGAGGCTGAAGTAGTCGCGGCCAGTCAGCGACGCTAGCTCTGTGCGATCGCGCGGCGGAGAATCCAGGTCCAGTGTCGGCCGGTGGCACCTCTCGAAGCCGGTCTCGTAGACGTATGCAGCCGCAGCGATCCGGTCGTCGCTGTCGCGCCACACGCTGACACCCAGGGCAGTTCACCCGTGCCGGTCGGGGAGTAGCGGTCGACGTAGTCCCAGCCGGTGATGCTCTGAGCAAGGAAGACCGAGGGGTCGACGTGACGGAAGCGGTCGGGAGTGCGCAGCAACTTGCTCGGCGTCGGCAAACGAGGCGTTGCTGTAGAGGGTGCGACGATGGGTGTGCTCTCCGATCGGCACGTCGGGCCGGAAGTAGCGACCGGCGGCCGTCTGCAACATGAGTTGGCCGCGAAGCGCCTGTGCCGTCTGCTCTTTGCGCTTCTTCTTACCTGCCATCAGTCGAAACCGTCCGTCTGGACCTGTTCCCTGGGTTCGACGAGCTTGAGGACGTCGAGGTCAGCCACACGGCCCCTGGTTGCGTGGCCGGTGTCGTAGGTCAGGAGCGTGACATCGCGCCCCGAAGTGATCTTCACCGCAACCGCACGATCGACGATCTCATCGTCGTTGATCGGGAGCCGCGTGTGACGAGAAGGGTCCAGGAGAATCTCCAAGGTGACCTCCCCACGTGGAATCTCGCCCCGGTTCAATGGCGTGAAGTCCGCCTCGGTCAGCCGACCGCGTTGTCCGCGGCCTGCGACGCGGTCGAGCACAGCGAGCGCATACGCAGCCCTCCACCGGCGCTGCTGCTGGCCTGCCTTCTTCAACGAGTCGAGCTCGTCGACCACAACCATTGGGACTATCAGTCGCACCGGAATCTCGCGACACTCCAAGAGCCGGGAGAAGTCGGTGTCCTCGATCTTGGTGGCGTGGTTGATGAAGAAGCTCGTGTCCGGGACGACCAGCTTGCCACCCTGATCCCATCGGTTGATGGCGTCAGCGAATGCTGTGACCGCTTTATCGAGGGCCGCGATGCGCGCGTCGAGCTCCGAGTCGATGAGCACCCGTCCGGTCGGCGGGTTTGTGCAGATGAGCATGTGTCGCGGCGTTCGTACCAGCCGCGCGATGTCGGCGTCATGTACCTGCGTCCGCAGGAGCCGCTCGGCCTCGCTTGCCCAGTTCATGTATGTCTGCCACTGGTCAGCCGTAGAATTCTGAAGGTTCTTGGCCTGGTCACGTATCGACCCGAGGTCGCGAAGCAGGTTTACACGGTCGGCACCAGGCAGGGGACTGATCAGCATGTGCGCAGTCTTCCGAAGGCTGGGCATGTGCACGACAAGTTTCTGAGTCGTTGGCCCAGCGGGTCTTGCCGGGAGCAGTTGGAGCCGCCACTCCGGGGTCGCCTATATCGGCCTCCGCCCGATCGTGACAATCTGCGCACAGGCGCGCGGCTCGCGACGCGGAGCCCGCGACAACTGCAGCGTCGGTGCGTGGGCGTGGTCGCCCAGTTTCGGCTCAGGCCGCTCTCGGCCCTCCCTGAGCGCCCACCCTTGGTCGTCCTTCGGGATTGCCGATGCTGGGGGCTGTCTTCCCGCCCAAACCACCCTTGGGCCGCACTGGGGCCGCAGTCGAACGAAAAGCGGCCCCTGACGCTGGAAGACTTCGGAAGACGTTTCCCAGGTCAGGGGCCGTTCGGGCACCTGTACGCGGCCGTCAGGCGACGCGGGATCAGATGTCGTCGCAGAGTTGAGCCTTGGTGGGCGCAGCCGAGCCAGTTGTCGGCAACGCTCGAAAATGAGGCCGATCCGACGCTCGAAAACGAGGCCACCGGTTCGTGTCTTCTAGTCTGCCGTGTCTTGGGTTCTGATGCTGGGCAGAGTGTCGATCCCGCGGTTGCGTAGCC